>DATLSR010000019.1:0-8608 GCA_035533995.1 Acidimicrobiales bacterium
TCGCGCGAGCCCCTCGGCGTGGACGGTGAGCGCGTCTATCGGGTGCCCTCGATGACACTGCCTGGCGCGGACGTCGAGACCGTCGAGGACCTCGGGGAGTCCGATGCCGTGACGCTGTTCATCGCGCGCGCGGCGGACTCCGGTTTCGTCCTGACCGACGAGGGTGCGCCGCTCGTCGCGTCGATCTGCAAGCGCCTGGACGGGATCCCGCTCGCCCTGGAGTTGGCGGCGGCCCGTCTGTCGTCGATGTCACTGGTGCAACTCAGCGACCGCCTCGACCAACGCTTCCGTTTGCTCACTGGTGGAAGTCGCAACGCAATGGCCCGCCAGCAGACGCTCCAGGCGATGGTGGACTGGTCGTACGGACTGTTGAACCCCATGGAGCAGTCGGTGCTGCGCCGACTGTCGGTCTTCTCGGGGGGATTCGAGTTGGAAGCGGCCGAGGCCGTCGCCTCCAGCGAGACGGTCGACGAATATGATGTCGCGAACCTTCTGCACTCCTTAGTCGAGAAGAGCTTGGTCGTCGCCGACCACGACAGCGTATCGCTACGTTTCCGCCTGCTTGAGACGATCCGTCAGTATGCGGCGCAAGAGTTGTTGAAAGCCGGCGGAGAGACCGAGGTCTTCGAAGCGCGAGACCGCCACGCCACTCACTTCGAAGCGATGGCCACGATGGCCGGACGCGAATTCATCGGTCCTCTCCAGGCCCGCTGGCTCAAGCAGCTGGACCTAGAGATGGACAACTACCGGGCGATGTTGACGCACCTCGCATCGGAGCCTGCGCGGGCTCGTGAGATTATTGGGGTGGTGACGAGTCTGGAGAGATATTTTCAGAGTCGGGGTCACATCGAGGTGATCCCTTTCTTGCTGAGCGCTCTTGAGGACATTGGCGAGGCCCGCGACGTCGAGGTCGCCTCCGCGTGGGTGGCCGCGAGCATATTGATTGGCTGGCTCTTCCCCTCGGACCGGGCCGAGATTGCGATTTCGAGCGACTGCGCGGCGCAGGGATTAGCGATGGCCCGTGAACTTGGCGAGCGCGACATCGAGGCCCGCGCACTCGGATTCCGCGCGATGATCGCGAACTATAACCAAGACTTCGTGGCAGCGGAGGCGTACATCGAGGAGGCCCTCGACCTTGTGAGCACGAGTGACAACGCTCGATTGAAGGTTGAGATCCTTGCGTGGTCGGCGAACCACCGAATTGCCCGACAACGCGGCATGACCCTCGAACAGCGAATGAACATCGAGTTGGAGATGATCGCCGTCGCGACGAAACTACAAGACGCGATGCTAATCGCGACCCTTCAGGGCGCCCTGGCACAGTCCTACGTGGCGCAACAGCGACTCGCGGAAGCGTTGACGTTGTGGGAAGTGTCGGTCGCGAGCCTTGAGGAGCTCGGGGCGCACGAACTACTGCACAGCCCTCGCAACAACCTGCTGCTCGGACGTTGCCACTCGCGCGCGTTCGACGAAGCGTTACCGCTCATGCGCTCGTGTCTTAGGGCCGAACGTCGCACTGGGTTCCGCCGTGAGACCGGTGACCTGATTTTCTCGGCGGCGTGCATCGCGTCGGCGCGTGGCGACGGTGTGCGGGCGGCGACCTTACACGGGGCCGCCGACGCGCTGAGGGAAGAAGCCTACAAAACGGGCAAACTCCATAAGAACGACGCCGAAGTCGTCTCCGAGGAGGAGAGTTTTGCTCGAGCTCGAAAGTTACTGGGAGACGACACCTTCGAGCGTGACTACGCCTCGGGTTCGGCGCTTTCGAAAGCCGATGCGTGTGACCTCGCGCTGCAACTCTAGCCAAGCAATCAACGCACCCGCAGCGTCTTTCGAGCCCGTCGTGTCGGCGCTGTCCTCGCCAGCGCGCGAGTGCTGAACCGTTGGCGGCAGCCCATGCCGCGACGACTCGAACCGGGGTCGGCGAGGGGGGATTTGAGAGTCACCGGTGATCCCATTGGACCCCGATCACCCTCTCGCGCACGCATCACCGATTTCGCCCAGACCGCTTGGAAGGACCACCCACAGTCGCCGTCAAGAGATCTTGAGCAACGGCGGGGCACCCGATAAGTTGCCCCTGTGGCCTTTAGTACTGAGACGATAGATCTTGGCGTCGTCACGTCAATTCAAGACGCGGCCCTCGAAGCGGCGCGGCGACGTGGCGCCAGTGACGCCAGTGTACGAGTCGAAGAGATTCGAACCCAGCAAGTCTCGCTGCGCGACGGCGACCTTGAGAGCACAGTGGACGATGCGCAGATCGGTGTCGGTATTCGCGTGGTCCATGAGGGATCCATGGGCTTCGCGGCCTCGGTCGATCTAAAGCTGAGCGGGATTCCTCGATTGGTGGATCAAGCCATTGACGCCGCCATTCTTACGGCAACGGCCCGTCGGCGAAACTTCGAGCAGTCGAACGAGCCCAGCCACGGTGTGATCGATTGGAGTTCGCCCTACGAAATTGACCCGTCGGTGATTTTACTCGCCGACAAAGTGGCCCATCTTTCACATTGGAGCGGTCGCCTGCTCGGTGCGCCTGGCGTCAGCCACGTTTCGGCACTTGTGCATTCGGTGACCGAGGTCAAGTACTACGCCGATATGTCGGGTACCGTGGCGACACAGCGCCGTGTACGGATTCAACCCGTGGTGGAAGCGGTGTCCCTAGACGCTGACGGAGCCTTCGAGACCATGCGCACCTTGGCACCACCAGTGGGGCGAGGTTGGGAGTACCTCAACGGCGTGGGCTGGGACTGGGAAGGTGAGTTGGCGTTGATGCCAGAACGGCTCACCGAGAAGCTGCGTGCACCGAGCGTTGAACCTGGTCGATACGACCTCGTCATTGATCCGACCAATCTGTGGCTCACCATTCATGAATCCATCGGCCACGCAACAGAGCTTGACCGGGCCATGGGCTACGAGGCCGCGTACGCGGGGACGTCCTTTGCCACGTTCGATCAGTTGGGCCGATTGAAATACGGGTCATCGGTAATGAACGTGACGGGCGACCGCACCGTCGAGCACGGACTGGCGACGGTGGCGATCGACGACGAGGGCGTGGCGGCGCAGTCCTTTGATCTCATTCGTGAGGGGATGCTCGTTGGTTACCAACTCGATCGCTCCGCCGCGGCGATCGCGGGGTACGAGCGATCGAACGGATGCGCGTTCGCGGATTCGCCGCTGCACGTCCCCATCCAGCGCATGGCCAACGTCTCGCTGCAGCCAGCACTGGGTGAGGGGCCCACGACCGCCGATCTCATTGCGGGAGTGGAGCACGGAATCTTCATTGAGGGTGACAAGAGTTGGTCGATTGACATGCAGCGCTACAACTTTCAGTTCACCGGCCAGAGGTTTTACCGAATTGAGGGCGGAAGACTCGCGGGCCAACTTCGTGACGTCGCCTACCAGGCAACGACCACGGAGTTTTGGGGGTCAATGGAAGCCGTCGGGGGTCGCGCCACGTACCTACTCAACGGGGCCTTTAACTGCGGCAAAGCACAACCGGGTCAAGTGGCCTCTGTCAGCCACGGTGCGCCGTCGGCGCTGATGCGTGGCGTCAACGTCTTGAACGCCCGCGCGGAAGGGGGTCGCTGATGGCCGCTCACGACGGGCTCGCTCCCGCGCACGACGTCATTGAGGTCGCCCTTAAGGCGTCGAGAGCGATGGGGTGTGTCGTCATCGTTGAAGAGACGAGCGACGCCGAAGTGCGTTTTGCGAACAACACCATGACGACCAATGGTCAGCGTCGAAGCCGACGCGTGACCGTGGTGAGTGTGCGCGACGTGTCCGGTGGCGTCGCGTCGGGCGTCGCGTCGCGCGACGGCGCATTTGACGTTGTTGATTTGGTACGCGAAGCCGAAGTCTCAGCCGGCTCATCGACTCCTTCGAGTGACGCCGCGGATCTCGCTGGTGGCCCCGTCGCGTCGGACTTCGCCGAACCGGCTCTCGAAACGAGTCTGGCAATCTTTGACCACATCGTGCACGACCTCGGTGGGGCGTTTGAGCGTGCCGAGGACGCGAGTACGACGCTCGCGGGCTTTGTGTCGCACTCGCTTCGAACGACGTACCTCGGCTCGTCGTCTGGGCTCCGTCGTCGATTCGTTCAGCGCACGGGCTCGTTCGAGATGATGAGCCGCGCCGCGGGAAGAGCCTCCGCCTGGGCCGCAGTGGGGACGCCCGACTTCTCTGGCGTTACAGTCGCCGCACTTGAAGAAGAGCTCTCGCGACGCCTCGGCTGGGCCCAACGCAGCGTCGACGTAGAGGCTGGCCGCTACGACGTCGTGTTGCCGCCGACTGCGGTCGGCGACTTCATGGGGTTTCTCTACATCTACGCCGGTGGTCAAGACGCCGAAGACGGCAAAACCGTTTTTTCCAAGGCGGGAGGCAAAACTCGAGTGGGCGAGCGACTCGCCACGCTACCCTTCCAACTTCGAAGCGACCCTCGAGAGCAAGGAATTGAGTGCGCCCCGTTCCTTGCGGTCTCGTCGTCGAGTCCATTGGCGTCGGTCTTCGACAACGGCATTGACCTCGGGCTGACGAAGTGGCTTGACGATGGTCGGCTGAACGCGTTGCAGTATCACCGTGCCGGTGCGGCGCGATCGCGCGTTGACTTTGCGGGTCCGATTGACAATCTCGCGTTGGAACTTCCTGGAGCGAAAGGTACCGTCTCGGACTTGGTAACGGCGACCGAGCGAGGTCTTTTGCTGACCTGTCTTTGGTACATCGAAGTCGTAGATCCAGCGACGCTCTTGCTCACCGGGCTGACTCGCGACGGTGTGTACGTCATTGAAGACGGCATGATCGTTGGTGCGGCGAATAACTTCCGTTTCAACCAGAGCCCAGTGGACCTGCTCGCTAGTGCTCAGGAGGCGGGGGCGACCGTTCGGACTTTTAGCCGAGCGTTCGGAGAAGAGTTCAATCGCATGGCCATGCCACCACTGCGCGTGCACGATTTCAATATGAGTACGGTAAGCCCGGCGAATTAGTCGCGCAAGGCGCAAGGACCGCGTTGATTCTTCGATTTCTCCGAGGTGCGTGCGGCGATTTACTCGGAATTCGTTGGTGGGCGAAGAGGGACTGCACCACCCCCAGAGGTCCTTTCGGACCCCTCACCACTTTCCGACAACCGCCGCACCCTTTTGGGGTGTGGGTTGGTCATGGCGCCAACGTACACCTGGGAGCCGAATAGCGCCAGGGTGGAGAATTCTGAAGTCGTCCCAAGTCTGATCTCTTGGCTAGACGAAGTCCCCACCTCCCAATCGGGATTAGAACTTTGGACAGCGGGGGTGATCTTCGGCCCATACGGGGCCATGGCACATCTCGTACGATTCATCTATCGAAACGCTGACCTTCCTCTCCACAGACATTGAAGGCTCAACGTCCATGCTGCGTCGAATCGGTGACGCCGCGTACGCGTCGGTCCTGGCTGATCACCACCGGATCATTCGACAGTGCCTGGAAACTCATGGTGGTCACGAAGAGGGGACGCAGGGTGACTCGTTCTTTGCGACCTTCACGTCTCCGCGAGCCAGTGTCGCGTGTGCCATTGAGATTCAGCGCACTTTGGGCGAGATCGCGTGGCCCAGCGGCGAGCAACTTCGTGTCCGGATGGGGATCCATACCGGCGAGGCCTCAGAGGAGTCGACCGGCCTCGTGGGATACGAGGTCCACCGCGCGGCCCGAATTGCGGCGGTGGGTCATGGCGGACAGGTTCTGCTCTCTTCGGCGACCGCGGGGCTCGTCGAGGACTCCCTGCCGAGCGATTCCGCGCTTCGCAGTCTGGGTTCACACCGACTCAAGGACCTAGGTCGGCCCGAGACGATCTTCCAGCTCCTAGCGCCCGGGTTGCAAGGGGACTTCCCGCCGCTGCGGTCATTGGACAATCCGGAGTTGCCGAACAATCTGCCGGCTTCCCTCGGAACGTTCATCGGTCGAGTGAGCGAGCTGCAAGAAGTGCGCACGCTGATCGAGCAGTCTCGCCTCGTCACTCTGACCGGAGCGGGTGGCTCAGGTAAAACGCGCTTGGCACTGCAAGCTGGGGCAGAGTTCTTGGACAGTAGCGGGGAGGGAGTCTGGCTCGTCGAGCTGGCTCCAGTCAGTGACCCCGATCGAGTCGCTGAAGTAATCATCGAGGCTCTTCAGATCCGCCACGAGCCCGGACTTGCTCCCACCGACAATCTCCTGCGCGTCCTGCGCGAGCAAAGATCGCTGATCATCTTGGACAACTGTGAGCATCTGGTCGATTCGGTGGCCAAGCTCGTGGACTCGCTCTTGCGCTCGTGCCCGAAGGTTCACCTCGTCGTCACGTCGCGAGAACCATTGGGCGTCGACGATGAGGACGTCTACCGAGTTCGTTCGCTGTCACTTCCCTTGGGTGATGTGGAGAGCGTCTCTGATGTATCGGGTTCTGACTCCGTGGAACTGTTCGTTACCCGAACCCGTCAACATGACAAGAGTTTTGAGCTTTCCGACTCGAACGCTGCCCTTGTCGCGTCGATCTGTCGGCGCCTGGACGGGATCCCGCTCGCGATTGAGTTGGCCGCCGCTCGTCTCTTGTCGATGTCGGTCGAGGATCTCCACGATCGACTCGACCAGCGGTTTCGCCTCCTCTCGGGCGGAAGCCGTAGTGCTCTGCCGCGCCAGCAGACCCTTAGTGCGATGGTCGCGTGGTCCTATGACCTTCTCAACGAGTTCGAACGCGTGGTGCTTCGTCGCCTCAGCGTGTTTGTCAACGGCTTCGATCTCCAAGCCGCGGAGTCCGTTTGCGCCACTGAATCTGTCGAGCCATACGAGGTGGCCGAACTCATCGGTTCGCTCGTCGCCAAGAGTTTGGTGGTAGCTGAACGAAGTGACGCCTCCCTTCGATACCGGTTGCTTGAGACAATCCGTCAATTCGCGGCGGAACGGCTCATCGAAGTTGACGGTGAGTCTGCGATGGGTGAGGCGCGCCGGCGCCACGCCGAGTACTTCCTTGGGCTGTGCGAGGCAGCGGAGCCGTTCCTCAGGGGTGGCCCGGATCAAGTGCAGTGGTTAAACCGACTGGAGCACGAGTGGGACAACATCCAGGCGGCGTTCAACCAGTTCTCGAATGATCCGAACGGCGCCAAAAGCGTGCTTCGACTCGGAGTCAGCGCCTACCGGTTCTTTGAAGTCCGAGCGCACTGGGAAGCCGCGGTATTCGTCCGTGAAGCGTTGGAGACCGCGCGCGACGTCGAGCCCGCCCTGGGGGCCTGTGCGATGTTGTATTGGGCCGAGTCGTTGGGCCGAGAGATTGAGTCGGCCGACGTGGCCGAAGGCAGGCTTCGTGAAATCCTGGCTCTTTACGGCCAGGCCCTCGAATTGGCGCGCTCATCGGGCGACGTCAACGCCCTCGTCTGGGTACTGAGTCGTATGAGCCTTTGGATGAATGACGCCGGCGACGTCGACGTGGCGGGAAAGCTCGCCGAAGAGGCGGTCAGCGTGGCCCGTGGTGCCGGCCTCCCGGGGCTCATCGGAGTGGCGCTAGTGCACGAGGCCCTCGTCAAGCCCCTTGATGACCGCAAGTCACGAATGCTCGAGGCCGCGAGTTGGCTTCGGCGCGCTGGCGACTCGGCGGCCTTGTGCAGCGCACTCCTTAACGCATCGGCCCTCGGTTCCATCGAAGATATCCGAGAGGATCGGGAGCTCAACGCCGAGGCCCTTCAATTGGCGGAAGAAGTCGGACACGTGAGGACTACGACGATGCTCATTGGAAACCTCGGCTGTTACTGCTACTACTCGGGTGAGCAAGCGGAAGCTGCCATGTACCTTCGCCGCTCTCTTCAGATGATCCATCGCGGCGGTTGGCCGGAGTACTGGCTGTGGGGGTACGCCTGGTTCTTGGCGTGTTTGATTGCCGACCAGGGGGACTTCCTTGCGTCCGCCCAATTGATGGGCGCGCATGACAGATTGCAATCGGTGACTCCCGAATTCGTCATGCGTAATCGTTGGTCTGGGATGACTGAACGAGATTTCGAAATTCGCGAAGACGTGCGACGCCGGTCGATCGAGGGTCTCGGCGAAGAGGCGTACGAACGTGCGGTCGCTACGGGAATGAGGCTCACGACGAGCCAATTCGTGGACCTGGCATTGGGGCGATCGAAGGCGAAGTCCTAGCAGACTCGATGCGGGCTTAGGTTCATCTGCTGCGTGAAACGCCCACGAGCTTCCTCCGGCCCACAAAAGCGCCGATCGGTGGATTCTGGTTGCGACGCGACGGTGGTGTCTAGGCCATGTTGCACTCCCGACGGTCACCCCCAACGTTCGTCAATTCTGGTGCGGTGCCCTGTCATAAAGTGGCGCGCGGTGGGCTTGAAGCCACTGAGACTGAATGGATTCTGTGGTGGGCGAGGGGGGACTTGAACCCCCACATCCTTTCGGACACAGGCACCTGAAGCCTGCGCGTCTGCCAATTTCGCCACTCGCCCTGAGACCACGCCACAATAGTCCAGGCGTTTCTGGACTCTTTCGACGCCCTTAACTACGAGGGACCGACCGGTACAGTTAGAGGTGCCATGGTTCTTAAGAGTGTCGAAAACCGCCTTGAGCGTATCTTTGAGCGAACATTTTCGCGACCCTTCAAGAGCGCACTGCAGCCGAT
>DATLSR010000020.1:0-131571 GCA_035533995.1 Acidimicrobiales bacterium
GTGTAGAGTTGTCATCGAAAAGGTGTCCTTCATTTCAGGTGGAATTGCGGTCTAAGTAACTCCAATTCTACCTGATGGGGACACCTTTTTCGCGCATGGTCAGACCCTTAACTCGCCACCCCGACGGTGGATGCAGGTTAAGGCGGGACTGTGGATTGAACTCGAAGCCATTATTGGCTTTATCGTGGGGCTCGGCTTGGCCTCACTGATGGGTCAACGAACCGTCCCAGTGGTTTTGATGATCGTTCTCGAGATCGTTCTGACACCAATCTTCTCGCATACGGTGATTCGACACTTCATAAACGCGCAACGAGGTCTCGTCGGCCTCGCGATGGCTCATTTGGAACCTGGCGGTTTACCCCAAGTATTCGGTGGAGGTGGCGGAAATGGAGGCGTAGCATCGATCGTCCCTGAGAGCACGACGGTGGCGGTGTGCGTCATCGTCGCGTGGCTCGTGGTCTGGACGACGCTTGGTGTATGGCGAATGTCGAGGAGGGACGCGTAAATCTCGAGATTTAACGGAATGGGGTTTGGGGCGGAGTGCCCCTGGCTTTAGCCATGGGGAGGTAGAGCCCCACCGGCGCGGAGCCCTGAGAACCGAGGTCATCCATTGCGCTGATTAGCCACGTACTACTTGATGATTTCTAGCGGGGGTTGCCGAGTGTCGACGGTGCCGTATTTCGTCGTCGATGAGGACCGATTTGCGGTATTTAGGTCACCAACCGACGTGAGAGCTGCCGCGCTCGACAACTTTGCTGTTCGATTCGATCGCCACGCCGTGAAGTAGCACCCCGTTGCTACAATACGAACATGTGTTCGTCCACCATTCGTTACAACTACCGACTGCGTGTGTCTCCGCAGGCCGAGTCGCGGCTGCGAGTCGAAGGGGACAGCTCTCGGTGGGTCTGGAATCGCTGCGTCGAGGAATCCAAAGCGGCCTATCGTGCTTCTACCCCCACCGACAAAATCACGTGCGGGCCGGCGAAACTGTGCAAGGACCTGACCCGGTGGCGATCGGAAAATGAGTGGTTGAAAGAAGCTTCTTCGGTCGTTCAACAACAGACCATTCGCGACTTCGGGCGTGCCCGCTCGAAGGCTCTCAAGGACATCAAAGATCGCCTGCCAATCGGCAAGCACAGAGGATTGCCGAGGTTCAAGTCTCGTCACCGCTCGCGGGTAACGCTCAACTACGTCACGACTGGATTCACTCTCCACGAACAAAACAAACCCGACCACCAGATCAACAACATGCAAGTGGCGGGTCGACAAAGTTTCTTGCGGCTGCACCTGGCGGGCGACATCGTCGTACACCCGGTCTGGTCGCGCGAACTACCTTCGGTGCCGTCGTCCGTGCGCGTCTACCAAGACGCCGTCGGTGACTGGTGGGCGAGCTTCGTTGTCCAGGTGGAGCGCGCGTCACTCCCCGAGAACGGCCGCGTGATCGGCGTGGACTGGGGCGTGAAAGAGATCGCCACCACGACCGACGACGCCTACGACTTCCCCCACTTCGAACACGGCGCGTCAGCCCAGGCCCGTCTCGCGCGCTACCAGCGCCAGATGGCTCGACGCAGACCCCAGCGAGGACATCCAGCCTCCAACGGCTACCAGCGGGCTAAGAGGGACGCCGCCGAGACCTATCGGGCCGTCGCTCGGCAACGACAAGATGGCTCGCGCAAGTGGGCCAAGTCAGTCGTGATGAACCACGACCAGATCGCGGTGGAAGACTTCAAGCCGAAGTTCCTCGCCAAGACAACCATGGCTAAGAAGGCGGCGGACGGCGCCGTCGGGTCGGCCAAGCGCGAACTGGTGTCGATGGCCCTGAAACACGGTCGAGATCTTCGACTCGTTGATCCAAAGTGGACGACGATGGATTGCTCCAAATGCGGTGCGAGAACCAATCACCGACTCCCACTGTCCCAACGGACCTACACCTGCGAAGTTTGCGGGTTGGTCAGTCCAAGGGACAAGAATTCTGCGGCCGTGATGGTCGTCCGGGCTGGTTTCAACCCGGCTGGCGTTGATGGCGTTAGACCTGAGTGTCAACCAGACACTCAGGCTGCCTGAGCCAGGAATCCCCCAGCTTTAGCCGTGGGGAGGATTCAATGCGAACAGCCTCGAGCAACGATGTCCTCGACGCCGATAACGACGTCGCCGCGAACCAGCCAAAGTACGTCGTAGCGGTCGACCGTGGGGTCGCAGTGCGGTGGCACAAGGTCAATTCGATCACCTCGACGCAACGTTGCGTCAAGCGTTGTCGAGATTAATCCCTGTTCATCCCCAAAAAAGTTGTAAATCAACTCTTGCTCGTGACCAACAACGACGGGATTGCCCGCGTCAGTAGCCATGGATTTCAGTCCGGCATCGACGGTCGCGAAACCTTGTTGATTCGTCGAGATCACTGTCGTGGCGATGGTGAGACTTTGGTGAAAAGCTCCTTCTGGATCACTGGCCAGTGCATCGCGGTACTCGCGGTCCATGAAGACGTAACTTCCACATTGCAACTCACTGAGAACACCGAGTTGGCTGTCAATGGCTGCGGTTCCTGTGCCGCCGCCGGTGCGAAGTGCGACGGAGAATCCAGTCGACTCCAGCGCGTCGACGACGGTCGTGAGTAGCTCCATCGACGTGTTCGTTGCCGCGAGTCGTTCCTCGCGTCCTGCAATGTGTTGGAGATGACCGCCGTAGCCCTGGACGCCCGCGAAGGTGAGTGAAGGAATCGACGCAATTAGCTCCACGACGTGGAGGGCTTCGGCTGGACCGGCAACGCCGGTTCGACCGAGACCAACGTCGACGTCACAGAGCACCGAGATGCTCCTTCTCGTCCCGTTCGCGGCAGTCGCTAGTTTCTACTACGGCGTCAGGGTGATCGACCACGACCATGACGTCACAGTGATCCCCAAGTGCCAGCGCCCTCTGCGCGGCGGCCTTTCCCACGAGTGGTGAGGTGAGGAGAACGGAGATTCGCTCGCCGTAACCGTCGCCACGAAGTCGTCCAACGACGGCTTCGGCTTCAGAGAGTTTGGCAAACGCCAGGCCGGCCGCTCCGGCATTTAGTTGGAGTTTCGCGACGTAGGTCGATTTGTGCGACTTCACGTGGGGTCGAAGTGCGACGCCGGCCGACGAGGTTTCGGCGGCCATGCGGGCGATGTTGGCGTCGAGTAGATCCAGATCGCACACGAGTGCCGGGGTAGTGAGAAGTTTTCGCGACCCCGACTCTCCCAGCACTTTGAGCACGGATTCGTAGCGGGGTTGTTGACGTTGTTCTTGATTCATTCGTCCATTGTCACATTTTTGAACTCGCGAGTCCGGCGCTTAGTGAACCGGAGTGTGACAGTCGTCTGAAGATGTCGTCCATACTGTCAGAGTGACGCGTTCGACAGATTCGCTGGAAGTTAGACCGGTGGCGCTCGTGACGGGCGTCGGCCGCACAAACGGAATCGGTTTCGCGGTGGCCGCGCAGCTCGCTCGAGATGGCTACGACGTTGCCACGAGTTACTGGACTTCGTACGAGAGGCGCATCTTTCCCGACCATGAGGAAGATATCGCGTCGGAAGTCGTAAACTGTCTTGAGCGGTTAGGCGCTCGCGCCGCGCCAATTGAGTCTGATTTAGAAGAGCCCGAGGCCGCGCCCCGACTATTTGACTCGGTTGAAGCAGCACTGGGTCGGGTCGCGGCGCTCATTATGTGTCACTGCGAGTCCGTTGACACTGGAATACTCGACACGACGGTTCAAGGTTTCGATCGCCACTTTGCCGTGAACGCCCGAGCGACGTGGCTCTTGATTCGAGAGTTCGCCCTTCGACATACGTCAGTTTCTGGCGCGGGGCGCATTGTCGCATTTACGAGCGATCACACCGTCGGGAATGTTCCGTACGGAGCGAGTAAGGGTGCCCTTGATCGCATCACCATCGCCGCGGCTCAAGAGTTTGCGGGTAGGGGAATTACGGCGAACGTGATCAATCCGGGCCCTACCGATACCGGATGGATGACGCAGCGACTCAAGTCCGAAGTAGCCAGCGATACGCCTCTTCAAAGAGTTGGAATGCCGCAGGATGCAGCAAACCTCGTGTCGTTCCTCTGCTCCGCTCAAGGAGGGTGGGTGAACGGACAGCTCTTGCATTCAAATGGTGGACTCGGCGTTGGATGATTGACGCAATGTCACACTCGATACTTCGTAAAATCGCGTAGATAGACTGCCGAAATGCGACTCAAATTCAGTGGCGAGATTTGGTTCAGGAAAGGGCTGTCGCCGTTCCATTTCGTTACTGTTCCACCAGAGGAGAGTGAGCAACTGCACGCGGTCTCTGCTCTCGTTACCTACGGTTGGGGAGTGATCCCGGTAGTGGCTCACGTCGGTGGTACGACATGGAAGACGTCTCTCTTCCCAAAGGACGATAGCTATCTCGTACCGATCAGAGTATCGGTACGTGAAGCCGAGGGACTCGACCTCGGCGACACCATTGAGGTCGTACTAAGTGTTGGCGACAAGCGCTCATAAGTGGGTGGACAAGATACAGAAGTCTGTCAGCGCCCCGGTGACGATCAGGCTTCCCACTTTCCGTTCGGCGAGTACGCCACCCTTGTGGGATTTCTGGAGTTTCAACGCGCCACGATGGCGTGGAAGTTCTCAGAAATGGATACCGCCAGCCGCGTGCCCCAGTTGGCGTATCGTCGATGAGATACGCGCTTGGAACTCCACTCATTATCTAAGTGGGTGCCTGCGTATCGATCGGGCTTAGATTTACCTGGTGCGACTAAGTACCGTGATTCTCCCCCTCGATCGATGGCCAGGATCGAAGGAGAAGTGGCGACGAGCCGAGCAATTGGGTTTTGATACCGCTTATACCTACGATCATCTTTCGTGGCTTCGATTAGCGGATCGACCATGGTTCGGGGCCATTCCAACTCTCACCGCTGCGGCTCTCGAAACCTCTCGAATCAGAATTGGCACCTTGGTGACGTCACCAAATTTTCGCCATCCTGTGCCTCTCGCGAAAGATCTTCTTTCGATCGATGATATTTCGGGTGGACGACTCACTGTCGGCGTTGGTTCAGGTGGGGTGGGGGGTGACGCCACGGTCCTTGGAGGGCCCGCATGGTCACTCCGCGAGAGAACAAATCGATTCGTTGAGTTTGTGGGCCTGCTCGATGAACTACTACGAAACGCTGAAACCACTTCCCAAGGCTCCTTCTATAGTGCGAATGAAGCCCGGATGTTGCCGGGAACATTGCAGCAACCACGGCCACCATTTTTGGTGGCCGCCAACGGCGAACGCGGACTGCGTTTGGCCGCTCAGTACGGCCAAGGTTGGGTCACTTTAGGTCGCACGACGCGCGAGGACGAGTTCTGCTTCGACGTTGTGGCGTCGCAGTTACGCAGACTCGACGAGATCCTTGCCGAGTCAGAACGAAGCCCAAAACCAATTGAAAGGGTGTTGTTGAATGGACTCTCCACAGAGCGTCCACTCGTCTCACTTGACGCCTTCGTCGACTGGGCCGGGCGATACCAAGAACTTGGGATCACCGAGTTGGTGCTTCATTGGCCCGAGCCCAATTCGCTGTTCGAGTCAGACATGAAAATCTTCGAGACAGTAGCAGTAGAGGGACTGTCCCAACTTTAGCTAGATCGTGCCCGAAGGGGCAGCGATGTACGCCGTTCGCCAAGGGAATACTCTTCTGATTTATCGCAGTCGTTCTCCGGTGTTATGGACCGAGATCAGTCGCGTTGCTTCAAGTCAACGGCGATACTAGAGAGGTGAGTTTGATTGACGCCACTTTCCCTAATGAGCCCTCGAAGCACGGAGGCACGCCACTCATTCGTCCCGAGGATGTCGTTCGGAGTCTTTTGGACAACCCCGACGTGATCATCCCTCAGAGCGTCATCATGGGCTACAGCACTCGTTTGCACCCATTGCTAAGAGCCCGCGGGTTCAAGAATGTTCCGGGCTATTCGGCGCCATGGCGCTCAATGTGGCTGCAAGAGGGGCCTGACGTCTCTCGAGTTGGCGTCGTTGAAGGATTTGGCTTCGGTGCCCCAGGTGCGGCGATCGTCCTCGAAGAACTGGCGACTCTTGGCGTTCGTCGTTTCATCAATTTAGGTCTTGCGGGAGCATTGCCCGAGGAGGTGAGCTTCGGGGACGTAGTGCTCTGTACCGGGGCCATTCGCGACGAAGGAGTCTCGCACCACTACGTGCCCGCTGCTCGCTACGCCTATCCTGCGACGAGCCTCACCGATGAACTCCGTCAGGTCCTGGTACGTGAAGGTACGCCCTTTAGCGAGGGACTTTCCTGGACCCTTGACGCCGTGTACCGTGAGACACTCGAAGAGGCCCTCGCGTATCGAGCAGAGGGAGTGGTCAGCGTTGAAATGGAGGCGGCCGCGCTCTTCACTATCGCTGAAGTGCGCGGTGTTGAGATTGCCGCAATCTTCACCGTGAGCGATCACTTACTCGCGGCGTCGGAGTGGCGGCGCGCACCCGATAAGCAAGCACTGACGGGTGGACTGGCTCGAATTCTCGATGCATCTCTGCGGGTGTTGTCTCCCGAAGGTCACTTCGATGCGCAGTCGGTGGACGCAAGTGGCGAAGTTTTGGAAAACCCGTTCACGTAGTCATGGTGGCTGCTCGACTTTTCCTACCCGTGAGCTGAGGTTCCGGAGTCATTGAACGTTGCGAACAGCCGCTCTAAGTCGGGCCGGCGCACTGACACACCGTGTAGTCGTTAGAGGATGCGTTGATGCGCACCGTGCTCGCAGAGAGGCGTCGTTAGGTGCGGACTAACTCCACCACTGGAATTATCCGAGTGGTCTTTGACTGATAGTCAGCAAAAGTGGGAAAGCGGTTTGCCTGAATGGCGTAGACCCGATCACGCTCTTCGCTCAACAAAGGCTTCGCGGTGGCCTGGAACTTTTCCGTGCCTATCTCAACGCTCACCTTAGGGTCAGCGACGAGATTGTGATACCAGTCGGGGTTCGTGTCCGCACCGGCTTTGGTGGCGAAGACGTAGATTTTGTCATCGATGGGCAAATACACCACGGGATTAATTCGATGGGCGTGTGACTTTGCTCCATTGGTGTGTAGCAATAACAATGTTGAACCCTCAAATGGTCCGCCAACTCTGCCTTCGTTTGTGTGGAACTCCTCAATAATTCCTTCGTTGCGCGCGTTGACCGCTTTGGCGGCTTCTTCCTTCTTCGTGTCGTCGTTGCTCACGATGCTCTACCTCCGACTTGTCTCTCTATCGCCAAACTAATGACGTGATGGGTCGCTAACAACAATTGGACGCGTGGGCTCAGTGCCTTCGTGGCCGTTGCCTTTGCCCTTAGCCACAGCTCTACGTGTACGTCTCGGTTCCGCGATGCGGTGCCCGACCCGAATTGGGACTCACCATTCAACACGACTCGCCCACGGCGACGAAGGCGCTCGCCGAGTCACTACCACCCGCCCGGGGAACATCCGGATTGATCCGGAATCCAGCCGCCCGTCACCGCCATGGCGATGACGATCTGTTGGGTTTCTGTGGCGTGACCCGCGAGCGGCGCGAAGCGATCGCCTCCGTACTCGTGCCAGGTGGTGTTCAAGAAGCCAATCCCTGAGTACTTGGATCCAATCATCGACCAGTTCCCGCCAACTTCACACGTCGCCACGCTTTGCCATCCACTGCGCAATTGAGCCTCGCTGAGGCCCACACGTGCGGCGTCGGCCCTGAAAGCGCGCGTCGAGGCGCTGATGACCACGTGATCGATATCGTGTCGCGCGGGCCTACTACTCGCGGCTGAGTTGGCCGACGTTCCGAGAAGCACCAGAGGGACGAAAAGGCTTGCCAACAGGGAAAAGAGTTTTCTTCGCACGATTATCTCCTGGGGCTATGCAAAGCGACCGAAACGCAAAGCACGACGTGTCGCGGGCGTAGGTCACATATTTGGTGGGTTATGAGAGACCCGACCAAGGGGCACAGCTGGGTTGATCACCTGATCCACAACTCCGTGGGGTGATGAAGCAGTCAAAACTGCAGCCTTTAGCCTACGGGTCGCTATCTCGACTTACTCGGCAGGGGAGAGTGCACCGCCGAAAGGAGCGCCCACTAGGAATTTTGAGAAAAGAGTCGGCCCGGTTCATGGGTGAAAAAGGGAATATCCGTATCCGCCACCAGAACCTGGACGCGGGCAAATCTCTAATGGCTCTACTGTCGGGGCATGTGTCGAAACATCACCACGCTGCGTGGACTCGAACCAATAGCCACCGACGAGGAGATTGAGTCCGCCGCGCGACAGTACGTTCGAAAGGTCAGTGGGGTCACCGCGACGTCAAGGACTACTGAAGAGGCGTTCGAGAAGGCGGTCCGCCTCATCGCGCAAGCGACGACAGATCTTCTGGGCGAGCTGCCTGCGCGACGACAACCTCCCCAGTCGCTACCACCCTTGCGAAGGGCCGGCGCGTCGTTAAAGGCAACGCCCACTACCAGGTGAACAACTGATTTTGAGACCTTCGTGCGGTCCTTGGTCCCCGGCACGTTTGCTCGACCTTTGTAACTACCATTAGTCGAGGTACCACGTGACTGAACTCCTCTTCGCCGCCTTTAGTAATCGACACGACGCGGTCGAACTCGCTCACAACATCGGTGAACAGTTGGCTGATGAGGGCATTGTCTCTACGATTTATCTATTGGATTCGTCAGAGCCACCCACCTTGAACGCATCGACCCTGGTCGTGAGTCTCGGCGGCGACGGCACGTTCCTAAAGGCCGCGAGGCTAGCCCACGACGCCGGCGCTCGGGTAGTTGCGGTCAATCTTGGTCGGGTGGGCTTTCTCCTAAATGTTCCTCCCACCGAGATCGTGGAGAACATTCGAGGGGCCTTCGCTAGTGACGCCGTTTCAGAACGTTTGGCGCTGCAAATTACTGTGTCGGGAACTGACGTTGATGAGTTCGCGCTCAATGAAGTGGTCGTTGAGAGAGCCAGCGCTGGTCACATGGTCAAGGTAAAAACGTACGTCAATGATGAGGAGTACTTGACCTACGCAGCGGACGGCGTCATGGTGGCCACGCCTACGGGTAGCACCGGCTATAACTTCTCCGCCGGTGGGCCGGTCGTCGACGCTTCGATGGCGCTGATGATTGTGACGCCGATTGCACCGCACTTCACCATCGATCGTTCAATCGTGGTGCCCGAGGACAAAGTCATACGTTTTGTCACCGAGGAGAACCCTGCGCTGTTGGTGGCCGACGGACGAACCATCGCCTCACTTCAGCCGGGTCAGTTCGTAGAGATCCGTCAGAATGTCTCGCCAGTTCGAGTGGTTGCGACACGGAGCTTTGATTTGGCGACGCGTTTACGTCGCAGCCTTCGAGAAGGTCATGCCTAAGGTCCAACTCGTTGAACTGTACGCGCACGGTCTCGGCGTTATTGACGACGCTCGACTTGAGTTTGGTCCTGGTTTTAACGTCATCACGGGAGAGACCGGTGCCGGCAAAACCCTCCTACTGGGGGCCTTAGGGATTTGTTTGGGAAGCGACGCGAGTGCGTCGCGCTACGCCTTAACGTCCGATACTCGCACCGCGGCACTCTTCCTTCGAGACGCCAATGAGGAGATCGTGTTCTCGAGGGAAACGACGTCCGCGGGCCGCCTTCGAAGTTCCCTTAACGGCGCACCCTCCAGTGTTGAAGCGCTTCGCGGGTTGGCTGATGAACTCATCGTGGTGCACGGCCAGCACGATTCGCTCGCTCTGCGAAGCCGGAGCGAGACGGTTCGCCTCATTGACGAGAGCGGTGGAGTTGAGACCAAGGACCTCGACGACGTGCGCTCAAAACTGCGCGACGTGCGACAGCTCAGAGACGGCTTCGGCGGCGATCTAACGTCACGTCA
The DNA here is from genome assembly GCA_035533995.1 of Acidimicrobiales bacterium. Lineage (GTDB taxonomy): Bacteria > Actinomycetota > Acidimicrobiia > Acidimicrobiales > RAAP-2 > RAAP-2. Next base: position 9,864 of record DATLSR010000020.1, read on the forward strand.
ACGCGAGTTGGAGTTCTTGGATTTTCAGCTTGGCGAGCTCGACACCGTGGCGATTCAGTCCAGCGCTGAACTGAGCGAGACGCTCGAAGAACTGACCCGACTCAGTTCGTTGCGCGACGGGCAGACTGCCCTCGTCGAGGTATTGGCCCTCTTTGACGGCGACAGCGACGACGCTGTCTTAACCCTATTTGCGCGGTCGTTGGCGCGTCTGCCCGTTGGTGAGGCGTACGAAGCGGTGCGAATGAGTTTGCTCGGCTCGCTCGTCCAAGCCCGCGAAGCGTTGTCCGATCTCGCGGCACTTGGCGACCCCGACGTCTTTGATCCAGCGACGCTCGCCACCCTAGAAGAGCGCACCAGCGTCCTACAGCAGATCGCGCGAAAGTACGGCGGCACGCTCGAGGCCGCACTCGCCACCGGCGTTGAACTACGCGCCCGGTACGAGCGCTGCACCAGCGAGTCAGCTCGTGTCGCCCAAGTTGACCAGGAGATTCGTTTGCTCGAAGAAAGTGAAACGACGCTCGCGCGTCGTGTGAAGCAAGAGCGAGAGTTCGCCGCGGCTCAACTCACCAATGCCGTGCGGGGCCAACTCGCTCGGGTCGCTCTCGCGAACTCGTCGTTGAGATTTGTCGTAGACGGTGACGACGGATCTGACGCGCAGATTTTCTTTACACCCAACCCCGGACTACCCGAAGGTCCGCTCGCGACCCTCGCGAGCGGGGGAGAGTTGAGTCGCGTCCTGCTGGCTCTTTCGCTCGAGACGGCCAGAGAGGACGTCGTGGCCGTCTTTGACGAGGTCGACGCGGGCCTTGGCGGTCAGGTCGCGCAGCAGATCGGCGAGTGTCTCTACGAAGTGGGGCGATACCAACAGGTGCTCGCGGTGACGCACTTGGCCTCGGTGGCCGCTCGAGCAGATCACCACTTCGTCATTGAGAAGAAGGTCGAACGCGGTGTCACAAAAACTACGGTGCGTTCTTTGAGTGGCGATGAGCGCGTACGTGAAATTGCTCGCATGCTCGCCGGTGATGAAGTAACCAGCGAATCGAGAGCGCTCGCGCAACAATTACTCGAAAACTCTTCTGAAGTTCGTGCGGAGGCGGATTTTTCTCACTAAGATATTGTTCCGTGAGAAGCGCAGAAATGCAATGACAAAGTACGTCTTTGTTACGGGTGGAGTGTCGAGTTCGCTCGGTAAGGGACTTACCGCCTCCTCTCTGGGCCGTCTCCTAAAATCCCGTGGCCTCAAAGTCACGATGTGCAAGCTCGACCCCTATTTGAACGTTGACCCGGGAACGATGAATCCCGGCGAGCACGGCGAAGTCTTTGTTACTGACGACGGAGGAGAGACCGACCTCGACCTGGGCCACTACGAGAGGTTTATTGATGAGTCGCTGTCTAAGATCTCCAACACCACGACGGGCTCGATTTACTCCAACGTGATCGCGAAGGAGCGTCGAGGAGATTACCTAGGTAAAACCGTACAAGTCATTCCGCACATCACCGACGAAATCAAGGAGCGAATTCGTCGCCAAGGCTCTTTAGGCGCTGACGTCGTGATCGTCGAAATTGGCGGCACGGTTGGCGACATCGAGATCGTGCCCTTCATTGAGTCAATTCGTCAATTTCGTCGCGACGCGGGTCGTGGCAACGTTTGTTACGTCCATTTGACCTTGGTGCCCTACCTCGCGCCATCGGGGGAGCAAAAGACCAAGCCCACGCAGCACTCGGTCACCGAGTTGCGTTCGCGCGGCATTCAACCCGACATCATTGTCTGTCGTAGCGATCAGCCCATCTCGGACAGCCTTAAGAGAAAGATCTCGCTGCTCTGTGACGTGCCGGTCAACGCCGTCATCTCCGCCGTTGACGAGGAAAGCATCTACGACATTCCGATTACGTTGCACAATGGTGGACTTGACACGATTGTCTGTCACACCTTGAACATTGATTTAGAAGCACATCCCATCGATTTGAAGCCCTGGGAGAGCGTGGTGCGCCGCGTGCACAACACCACGAGCACCCTGCGCATTGGCATTGTTGGTAAGTACGTCACGATGCCCGACGCCTATCTAAGTGTTGGCGAATCCGTGCGTCACGCGGGCTTCGCCATTGGCGCCAAGACCAAGATTGACTGGCTCGAAGCCGAACGGGTACCTTCGGAAATCGACGCCGATCGACTGGGCCAGTATGACGGGATCATCGTTCCTGGTGGCTTTGGTGAACGCGGCATCGAGGGCATGATCGCCACCGCGCGTATCGCCCGTGAACACGATATTCCTTACCTAGGCATCTGCCTCGGAATGCAGATCCAAGTGATTGAATTCGCTCGTCACGTGCTCGGTCTGAGTGACGCGCAGTCAACCGAGTTCACCCACAGTTCCTCAGCGCCCGTCATCTCTCTCTTGGCCGAACAGATGGACGTGACGGATTTAGGCGGCACGATGCGCCTCGGGGCCTGGCCCGCGATGCTCGATGAAGGCTCTCAGGTGGCCGAGCTCTACGGCACCACCGTCGTCTCAGAACGCCACCGCCACCGCTATGAGTTCAACGCCCGTTACCGAGATCAGTTTGAGGCCGCGGGAATGCGCTGTTCAGGTAATTCACCTGACGGGCGTCTCGTTGAGTTCGTGGAACTGCCCGGCCACGCCTTTTTCGTCGGCACCCAAGCGCACCCCGAATTCAAGTCTCGTCCCGATCGCCCGCACCCGCTTTTCTTAGGTCTCATCAAGGCGGCGGCCTCAAGGGCGGAAGGTCGCGAACCTCACATCATCGATCCCTCAACGGTCGACAGCACCTTGTGAGCGGCTCCTTCTACGTTGAAGGAGCCGACGTTGTCTTCAACTCATACGTCTTTAACGTAGAACGACGAACGATTCGCCACGGTGATGAAACTTTCCAGCGCGACGTTGCGGTCCATCCCGGTGCGGTAGCAGTTTTGGTCATCAATGACGAAGGCGAGATGGGTTTCATTCGCCAGTACCGCGCGACCTTCGATGACGTGCTCATGGAGATTCCGGCCGGTACCCGCGACGTGCCGGGCGAGTCAACGTTGGTGACGGCCCAGCGCGAGCTTCTAGAAGAGATGGGCTGTGAGGCCAAAGAGTGGACGTTGCTCGGAAAGTTCATGAACTCACCGGGATGGTCCAGCCAAGTCATGACGATCTACGAAGCGCGCGACCTCACCTTCAGCGAGCGTCAGCCGGCCGGACCCGAAGAACGCAGTTCCAACGTCGCGTGGCTCTCGCCGGCGAAACTGAAAGCGGCCCTACGAAGCGCATCAGCAATTGACTCAACGACAGCGATCGCGCTCCACCGGGTCTTTGGGACCTTCCTTGACGAGGCCTAGCCCACTCCTCGAGGAGTACCTGCAGTGGCTCACTATTGAGAAGGGTCGTAGCCGCGCGACGATTCTGGCCTATCGACGCGACATCGAAGCACTCGAACTGTGGATGGACGATCGAAGGATTGCCCTTGGCGTGCTCAGTGAAGAGGATCTCGAACGGTTCTTCAACGAGGCGCGTCGGGCCAAACGAGCGCCGAGCACTGTCGCGCGCGCCGTGGCGTCGGCGCGGGGATGGTTCGGGTATCTCGTCGAAGAGGGTCATCTCTTGACCGACCCGAGCGCACGCCTTAAGGGTGGTCGGCGCGGCAGAACACTTCCCAAGCCCCTTGGGGAAGAAGAGATCGCCGCGTTGCTCGACTCGGTTCCCACGACCACCGCCATTGACCGGCGAGATCGCGCCCTCTTAGAGCTCTTGTACGGCACGGGTGCGCGCGTTAGTGAAGTCGTGGGTCTGGAGCTCTCCAACCTTGACTTTGACGAAGAGTTGATTCTCTTAACCGGCAAGGGGGCCAAGCAGCGACTCGTGCCGATGGGTGCAACGCTTCGACGCGCGCTCGAGGAGTACTTGGGGCCCGGCGGGCGACCGTCCCTCTTGGGTGCCAGAAAAAACACGCGGGTCTTCTTGAACGCAAGGGCCGGGGCAATATCGCGGCAAGGTATCAACCTCGTGGTGCACAAGCGCGCGCTGACGGTGGGTATTGAACGCGCTCGTATCAGCCCTCACGTTTTTCGACACAGCTGCGCGACGCACATGCTCGCGCACGGCGCGGACATTAGAGTGGTGCAAGAACTGTTGGGGCACGCCTCGATTGCCACGACGCAGCTCTACACTGCGGTGTCGGCTACCACCCTGCAGCGCGAGTATCACCACGCTCACCCTCGAGCACACGACTAAGGGGTCGATCTAAATGTTTCTTTGGCTTTACTTCATCTGCTTGATACCGTCGGTCACGTTGCACGAAGTCGCCCACGGCTACGTCGCCAACTTCTTCGGCGATCCGACGGCGAAAGAGCAGCATCGTCTATCGCTCAACCCACTACGTCACATTGATCCCTTTGGCACGATCATCATGCCGGCGTTGTTGGTGTTTTCCGGACTCCCGGCCTTCGGTTACGCCAAGCCGGTACCCGTTAACCCCGGGCGCATGAGAAACCCCCGAAAGCAAGTGCTCTGGATGGCTCTCGCTGGACCGGCCGTGAACGTCGTGCTCTCGGGCGTCGGCTTCGCAATCTGCGAGTACGCGATCCACGTCTCTAATAGTCAAGACCTTTTCAACTTCGGCGAGGCCCTCGGACTCGTGAACCTCGTACTGGCCGCGTTCAATCTGATTCCCATTCCGCCCTTGGATGGTTCAGCAATCATTGAGCGCTTCATTCCGATGAAGCACTTACCGCGCTACTACCACTTTCGCCAGCGCGCCATGCCGTTCTTCATCGTCTTTATCATTGTCGACTACTCGTTTCTGCACATCGGTACGAACTATCTCTCGGATTTAGAAAATTGGTGGTTCAACCTGCTCTTCAAGTGAGTCCCATCGCCTGGGCGGCGCGGCGGTAGACCACGCTCGCCACGCCAGCCGCCCGTTCGGCGCCTTGCTGGGCGATCTTGTAGAGCTCGTCGGGAGTATCTAGTAGCTGGCGGTAACGCTCCTTCATTGGCGCGAGGTGTTCAACGACGAGATCGGCGAGGTCCGTCTTCATTTCGCCGTAGCGCGTGTAGCGACTAGCCACTTCTTGGGGCGTGGCGCCACTCAAACTTGAATAGATCTCGAGCAAGTTCGAAAGACCGGGCTTCTTCTCCCAGTCGTAGCGAACGTCGCCGTCGGTGTCGGTCACCGCCTTGCTGATCTTCCTTCGAATGTCGTCGGGCTCATCGAACATGTAGAGCGTGCCGAGCGGGCTCGAGAGTGACTTACTCATCTTTCGCGACGGCTCTTGAAAGTCCATGACGCGCGCCGCAACTTTGGGTTGGGTGCCAAGGGGCACCCGAAACGTCTCGCCGAAGCGGTTATTGAAACGCTCGGCGAGATCGCGCGCGAGTTCGAGGTGTTGACGCTGGTCGTCGCCGACGGGAACTTCATCGGGTTCGTAGAGCAAGATATCGGCCGTTTGAAGAACAGGGTAGGTCAGGAGGCCCACGCGAAATCCCTCTTGACGCTGTGACTTCTCTTTAAAGGCCACCATCCGAGAGAGCTCGCCGTAGGTCGCGACGCACTCCAAGAGCCAGTTGAGTTGCGCGTGGTAGGAGACGTGACTCTGCACGAAGACGGTACAAACTTCGGGATTGAGCCCAGCGGCCACGTAAGTGGCGAGCAGGTCCGTAGTGTTGCGGCGAAGCGTCTCCGGGGCGATCTGCAGTGTCAGCGCGTGAAGATCAACCACGCAGTAGTACGCGTCGCCATTTTGCGCCTCGACCCACTGGCGCAACGCGCCGAGGTAGTTACCCAGATGCAGTGGACCCGAGGGTTGCATGCCAGAAAGTATCTTCATCGCTCAATCGTAGAGGAGGGAGCTCTAGAGAGCACGAAGTAGAGTTTGCTGGTGACCTTCGTCGTGACGACGCCGTCCTTCAGCGGCCCGGTAGAACTTTTGCTGCAACTGATCTCCAGTCACGAGGTCGACATTCTGGACGTGCCCCTCGCGCCTCTCGTTGACGCCTTTGTCGCGGTGCTCCGCGACGAATCAACGACGCTCGAAATGGACGATCTCTCGGAGTTCCTCCTAATTGGCGCGGTGTTGTTGGAGATGAAGAGCCAGCGACTCCTGCCGGGTCGCGACAGCGGTGAACCCGACGAGGAGTTTGTTGGCTGGGAGGAACGCGATGTCCTCCTCGCGCGACTATTGGAGCTCAGGACGTACGCCGCCTTGGCCGACGCCTTCGTCTCACTCTTCGAGCGAGCGAGTCGGGCCTACCCGCGTCTTCGCGGCGTGGACGAAGGTTTTAAAGTCCAGCCCCCGGACCTGCTGGCCGGGGTGACGACAGCTCATTTAGCGCTCGCGTACTTGCGCGGTATCGAAGAAAAACCCGTCGCGGTGGTGCGCCTGCACCACGTTACCGTCGACGCCGTGACGGTCGCCGAGACCGTAGCGGCGCTGGCCCAGACCCTCCCGACGATGGGACGTCTCTCTTTTCGACGTCTCACGGAAGGCTTCTCGACGCGCATTGAAGTTATTGTGCACTTTTTAGCGCTGCTGGAACTCTGCAAACTCGGCCACGTGGAGTTAGGTCAGGGTGTGACCTTTGGCGACGTTCAGATCGAATGGATCGACTCTACGTTGGGGCTCGATATTGGAGGAGTTGACAGTTATGAGGGATGAACTCTCGCTGGAACAGAAACTTGAGGCAATGCTCACCGTGGCCCTGGAGCCGATCTCGGCCGAAGAACTGGCCGACGTGGTTGACGAGGACGCCGAGCTGGTCACGTCGACACTTCGTTCGATTCGCCAAGAGTTCTTGGTCGAGCGACGCGGCTTTCAGGTCGTCGAGTTAGCGAGTGGTTGGGTGATGCAATCCGCGCCAGAGGTGGCGTTGTGGGTGGCGAAGTTCGCCAATCGCGACGTGTCACACCGACTCAGCTCGGCCGCGCTCGAGTCGCTCGCGATCATTGCGTATCGCCAACCGGTTTCGCGAGCGCAGATCACGGCCCTGCGAGGCGTGAACGTCGACGGTGTGGTACGACTGCTCGAACAACGTGGCTACATCGAAGAAATTGGCCGAGCGCCCGGCCCGGGCCAGCCCATCCTTTATGGCACGACCGAACTCTTCCTGGATCGGATGGGACTAGCCGCGTTGAGCGATTTGCCACCGATTGGGGAGTTCATGCCGCCCGTCGAGACCGCCCAGATCTTGGCTGACGAGATGACTTCGCGCTTTGACGTTACCGAGGTGTCCTAGTTGGACGAGGGTGAGCGGCTTCAAAAGACGCTCGCGCGTGCCGGGTACGGATCTCGTCGTGCCTGTGAGCTCTTGATTGATGCCGGGCGCGTCACCATCGACGGGCGCGTGGCACAACTAGGCAATCGCGTCAATCCAGAGGTGCAGTTAATCTGCGTCGACGGCAAACTCGCTCCGACTTCTCAGAGCAAGGTCTACTTTCTCTTGAACAAGCCTGACGACGTCGTGACCACCGCTTCGGACCCCCAGGGTCGCACCACCGTGCTCGATCTCGTGGAATCACCCGTGCGGATCTTTCCCGTCGGGCGCCTCGACATGAATACTGAAGGGTTGATAGTTCTCACTAACGACGGTCGTTTGGCTCATCTCTTGACCCACCCGAGTTCGGGCATCGCCAAGGAGTACCTCGCGCGCGTCGAGGGCGATCCTTCGCCCGGAGCCCTCCGACGCCTCAGAGAGGGCGTCGAGCTCGAGGACGGCGTGACGGCCCCGGCGCAGGTCTCTCGCGTGAGTGAGGGGCTAATCCGCATCGTCATTCACGAAGGCCGCAACCGTCAGGTGCGCCGCATGTGTGCGGCCGTTGGTCACGAAGTTACGCGTCTCGTTCGTACGCGCATTGGCCCGTTGCACGACGCAACACTCTCGCCGGGTTCTTACCGACAACTTTCCTTAGGCGAAGTACGTCGCTTGATGGAAGCGGTTGGAATGACCGAAGAGCTGGCCTCTACGATGCCTTCATGAGTTCTTCCCTCGTTCGAGCCCTTCGAGGTGCCTCCACGTGTGCGACCAACACCGCCGTTGAGGTGACCGAGGTCACCCAAGAGTTGCTACTCGCGATGCTCGAACGTAACGGCGTCGATCACGATGAGGTGATTAGCGTCCTCTTTACCACGACGCCCGATCTCACCGCAGTCTTTCCAGCGACGGCGGCGAGGGGTGTGGGCTTTGGCGACGTGCCCTTGCTCTGCGCGAGCGAAATCGACGTGCCAGGCGCCAAGGCCCTCACGGTGAGAGTCATGATGCACGTGTACACGACGCGCTCGCGCAGCGAGCTTCGACACGTCTATCTCCGTAACGCTCAGTCTCTACGCGATGACCTCCCCGAATAGCCGTCGCGCTCACGTCGTCGGTCTCGGCCTAATCGGCTCGTCCGTGGCGCTCGCGCTCAAAGAGGCTGGGTGGGGTGTGACGGGTGTTGACCTCGATGAAGCGACGACCACACTGGCGCTCCGTAGCGGCGTCATAGACGACACCGCGTTAAGTGACGAACATCGTCTCGTGGTTATCGCGACGCCGGCGAGCTTCGTCGCCGCCATCGCGAACGCAATTCTCGCTGAGTACCAGAGCACCGATCTGATCGTCACCGACGTGGCCGGAGTGAAGGGTGCGATCGTGGGCGCCGTGCGCGACGCACGTTTTCTAGCCGGCCATCCCATGGCCGGATCGGAGCTTCGAGGTCCCGGTGGCGCCAGGTCCAACCTCTTTCAGGGTTGTACGTGGGTATTGACACCCACCGACGCGACGACGCCCACTACCTATGGAACGTTGCACGGTGTGTTACGCGAACTTGGTGCGAACGTGGTGGCGGTGGAGGCGGACGATCATGACCGTCTGGTGGCTGTGGCGAGTCACGTGCCGCACCTGCTCGCCGGAGCTCTCATGAACGAAGCGAGTCGCGTCGCCGAGCAAGACGCAGTCCTTCTTCAACTGGCGGCGGGCGGTTTTCGCGACATGACCCGCGTGGCGGCGGGCGATCCGAGTATCTGGCCCGATGTGCTCTTTGAAAATCGGGTCGCTATAAGCCAGTCACTGCAGGCACTCGAAGAACGACTGTCGACGCTTCGAAAGGCGATCAATAGTGCTGATCATGAGTCGGTTTCTGCTGATCTGGTGAGCGCCGCGTCGGCCCGACGACGGCTACCCGGACGCGCGCTCAACTCCGACAACTTGGCCTACCTACGCGTCGCCGTGAGCGACCGACCCGGCGTGTTGGCGGCCGTCACGGTGGCCGCTTCAGAGATGCTCGTCAATATCTACGACATTGAAATTGCTCACGGTATCGAAGGCAAGAGCGGAACGTTGCTGCTGGCCGTCGATGCCTTGCGGGCCGAAGAGTTCAGCGAAGCCCTCACCAGTCGCGGCTATGAGGTGGGTCGCGAATGAGTGACGTCGAACGGGTCATCCACGCCTCCCAGCTCAGAGGATCAATTCGAGTGCCCGGGGACAAGAGCACGTCGCATCGAGCCCTGATGTTGAGCGCCCTCGCCTCGGGCCAGAGCACCATTACGGGGCTTTCAACGGGTGATGACGTTGGCGCGACGAGCGCGATACTCCAACAGTTGGGTGCGAAGGAAGAACGCGATGAGGACCTCGTACTCTTCACCGGCCCCGCAGGAGGACTTCGTGCGATGAACGGCAATCTCGACTGTGGCAACTCGGGAACGACAATGCGCTTGATGAGCGGTCTTCTGAGCACGGTTACCGGTACTCACGAACTGGTTGGGGACGCATCGTTGTCGTCGCGACCCATGGACCGTATCGCGGTACCGCTCGCTCTCATGGGCGTCAGTGTCCAAGGTCACGGACCTTCAGTCACACCGCCGCTGAGGATACTGAGCCCGGAGCGCCTGCGCGCTATTGAGTACCACGTACCGGTCGTGAGTTCGCAAGTGAAGTCCGCCATTCTCCTCGCAGGACTTACGGCCAACGGCGCAACAACGGTCACGGAGGACCTTCGCACGCGCGCGACAACCGAAGACATGCTGCGCAAGGCTGGCGTGACGGTACAGAGCGACGACGTGGGCGACGGGCGCCGAGTGACGCTTTCGCCGGGGCGCCCTCGTCGACACGATTGGCACGTGCCCGGAGACCCCTCTCAGGCCGCTTTCTTCGCGGTACTGGGCGCGATCCATCGTGACGCCGCGCTCGAAGTCCTCAGTGTCGAAGCTTCGCCCGAACGCGTTGGCTACGTACGCGTACTGCAGAGGATGGGCGCCGAGGTCGCGCTCGTGGAGCGCGGACAATTTCACGTGCTGCACTCGCGAAGTTCTTCGCTTTCGGCGACGGAGATTTTCGCCCGTGAAGTTCCTTCGGTGGACGAGGTGCCCGTCCTCACGGTGGCGGCCTGCGCGGCGGCGGGCGTGAGCGCCTTTCGTGACATGGGTGAACTGCGCCTCAAGGAGTCGGACCGTTTCGAAGGTTCACTGGCGATCGCGCGGAGTCTCGGCGCCCGCGTGTGGTCAGAGGGCGACGATTTCTTTGTCGAAGGCCTAGGCAGCGCGGAGAAGTTTCTCGACTTCACGATAGACGCGGGTCTCGACCATCGCATTGTGATGGCCGGCGCGGTAGCTGGATGTGCTGGTAACGGATGCACTATTGCGGGCGCGTCCACGGTCTCTTCGAGCTACCCCCATTTCTTTCGCGACCTGGCGCTGTTGAGTGAGTGATCGCGTCATAGCCATCGACGGCCCGGCCGGTTCGGGCAAGTCCAGTGTGGCGCGGGCATTGGCGTTAGCCCTTCAGTGGTCGTACTTAGACACTGGCGCAATGTATCGTGCCGTCACGGTTGAAGCGCTCGATCGCGGGATTGACGTCTACGACGAGAAAGCAATGGCAGAACTTGCTGACGGCATCGAGTTGACGACGCTGCCGCGCGTGAGCGTCAATGGTCGTGACGTGGAAGATGAGATTCGTAGCGACGCGGTCAACGTTGCGGTGTCGGTCGTGGCCGCGAACGCACTGGTTCGCCAACGGATGGTGCGTCGCCAGCGAGAGTTCGCCGCCGCGCAGCCCTTGGGCACGGTAGTAGAGGGCCGTGATATCACGACGGTGGTCTTTCCCAGCGCGACGTTGAAGGTCTATCTGACGGCGTCATTGGAAGAGCGGGCTCGTCGTCGAGGAGAAGAGGGCGAAGCGTCCGTGGCGAGGCGCGACGTTGCTGACTCCACGAGGGAGGCGTCGCCGTTGCGCCAAGCCGACGACGCCCTCGTGCTAGACACAACGGGGCGTAGCGTGGATGGGGCCGTCGAGGAGATCGTGAAGTGGCTGAAGCTGAAGACCTTGTCCTGAACCCGAAGAAGACCCTCACCTATCGGTTCTGCGCGATCATGATCGCCGGGCTGGCCCAGGTGTTCTTTCGCCCGACGGTTGAGGGCGCGGGCAACATTCCACTGAGCGGTCCGGTTTTAATTGCGCCGATCCATCGATCCAACGTCGATTTCGCTTTCTCCCTCTTTATTTCACCTCGCAAAGTATTCTTCATGGCCAAAGACGGCATCTTTCGCGTACCCCTCCTAGGTTCCTTGCTAACGAAGCTCGGTGCTTTTCCGGTCAATCGCAACAGCGCAGATCGTGAGTCGATGCGCCTGGGCGAGGAAGTTCTTCGGCGAGGTCAAGCGCTGGTGCTTTTTCCAGAAGGCACTCGTAAGGAGGGCGATCACGTCGAGCCTCTCCACGACGGCGCGATGTTCCTCGCGGCTCGAACGGGAGCAATGGTGGTGCCCGTTGGCATCGCTGGCAGCGACCGCGCGATGCCCGTGGGCGCTCGGTTTCCGCGTTTCTCTAGGATTCACATCGTCGTGGGTACGCCTATCACGCCGCCGATGAGTGAGGGACGCGTCTCGCGCTCAGCGATATCGGCGAAGACCGAAGAGTTGCGAAGAGAACTCGAAGCGGTGTACGAAAAAAGTCGACAGCGAATGCGCTAACTAGCGTTCGCGCCACCAGGTCCCAAAGACCACACGGGCGTAACGGAATCCAAAGAGCCAGTTCTTGCCCTTCTTCGTCGTGCCCGACGCCCGCGGGTACCAGACGGTGGGCACTTCACTCGCTCGCCACCCACGCTTTAGACAGGTAATGAGGAGTTCGGCGGTTTGGTACTGCTCTTGGGTGAGACGCTCCACCACGTCCGCGAGCATCGTCACGCGCAGGGCCCGGTACCCCGTGGAGGTGTCGGTGAGATTCGCGCCGGTCATGCGATTCATGACGAAGGAGAAGAAACGTACGCCGCTTTTTCGAACGATGTCGGAGGTCTTGTCGACACCGAGCACGCGGCTCGCGACGACGAAGTCGGCTTGGTCGCTTAGAAGGGGAGCGAGAATTTGGGGAATCTCTGAGGGATCGTTTTGGCCGTCGGCGTCCAGGGTGACGACGTACTTGACGTCGTGGTCGATGCAGTAGCGATACGTCACTTGTAGGGCCACGCCGTGACCGAGATTGACGGGAAACTCGATGACTTTGACACCGTCGTGCGCTCGAGCGATCTCGGCGGTGCGGTCGTTGCCACCGTCAACGACAACGAGGGTCGTGTAGGGCGCTCCGTCAATCGTGGCCGGCATCTTGTCCAGCACGTCGCCGATGTTGCCCTCTTCTTCGTAGGCGCAGATGGAAGCGACGATGCCGTGGGGCGCGTAGCCGGGGTAGTCCTCGTTGAAGCGGTCCATGGCCTGGGCGATGGTGAACGTGCGTAGCCGCGTCAATCGCTGTGACTCAAGGTCTTCACTGAACATTGGCGGCCCTACAACGACTTTGCACGAGCGAAGACGTTAATCACCATGGGCTCAAAGTGTTCAAACGACTCTGACTCGTAGGCCGGATCGAAGGCCTTTTGGTCCCAACTGTCCGCAAACTTCTCGGCGAGTTCGTACCAAGGCTGCTCGCGGTGTTGGTCGCGGAGGGTCGTGCTCATGCCGAGGTGCTCGTAGTAGTAGCGACCTTGGAAGTCTTGGTGAAAGGCCACCATGCAGTAGACCTCGTGGCGAACGTACGGCCGCAGGATCTCCGCAGCAATCTTGGGGTGGTTGGGAACCGAGATCAGTTTGCCGACGTCGTGAAGGAGCGAGGCCACGATCACCTCTTCATCGGCACCGTCGCGTTCAGCCCGGGTGGCCGTTTGCAGTGCGTGTTGCATCTGGTCAACGGAGAAGCCGTCAGTGATGTCACTCAGCCCCCTCACCATGGAGAGGATCTGGCGAGCGACGCGAGGCTGGGCCTCAATCGTCTTCTCCACAATCTCCATCCACTGTTCACGAGTGGAGACGTCCATGCTGGGAAACGAGGTCACGCGCAAATACTAACCCTTAGCGCCGCTTTTCGGCTTTAACGGCTTATTGCGGAGAGGACTTGAGCGGCGGTGAATTCTCGGTCGGCTTGTCCATCAAAACTCGAGGCGCGGGGCGTTTGGAGCATGAGATCAACCAGGGCCGAGATGGCTTTTAAAACTTCGCGCAGTTCGGGCGGTGGCGGGAAGTACTCGTCCTCGACGGTCACGGAGTTGACGATGACGCCACCGGAGGAGTTGAGAAAATTCAACACGTCGTTCACGAGCGACTCTGGTGCCGAAGCGCCCGCGGTCACGGCGACCGTGCCTTTTAGATCGTCGGGAAGCTCAAATGCCCCGTTGACACGAAGGACGCGAGGGCACCCAGACGCTTCGGCGACTTTGGTCAACGCCACGGTGTTCGACGAATTCGCCGAACCAATGACAATGACCGCGTCAGCGCCCTGGGCGATTTCGCGCAGGGCCGCCTGCCGATTGGTGGTGGCAAAACAGAGGTCGCTGCGGTTGGGCATCCAGATGTCGGGGAAGGTCAGCTCGGCGTACTCGCGTAGATCCTGCCACTCGTCGAGGCTGAGGGTGGTTTGACTGAGGAGTGCGAAGGGGCCACGCCGCGTAGCGAGCGCGTCAATATCTCCTCGCGACTGAATCAGGTGGACGGATTCGGGCGCGACCGCCATGGTGCCCACGGCCTCCTCGTGACCTTCGTGGCCCACGTAGAGCACGGTGTAGCCCTTCTTGGCGCGAACTTTAAGTTCGTGGTGCACCTTGGTCACGAGGGGACAGACAGCGTCTATAACGGTCCCGCCCGAGAGGCGAGCCGCTTCGGTGACTTCGGGGGGTGAACCGTGCGCGCTGAGCATCACCGGTGCGCCCGGAGGAACGACGGTGACGTCGTCGATGAAGATAACCCCGAGGGATCGGAAATACTCGACCACGAACTGATTGTGGACTATCTCGTGATAACAAAAGACGGGAGGCTCGAAGACTCTAGTCATCCAGTCGAGCGCCTTTATGGCCTTTTCCACGCCAGCGCAGAATCCTCGGGGGGCCGCGAGCACGACCTTGTCAACGTTCACGCTGTCAAGCCTAGTGAGGGAAGTTTTCCCTAGTCCCTAGGCTGTAGGGGTGTCGGGTGCCCGAATTTCCTCAATATCGCCCGGTTCCCCGGCGGCGAGCGTGGACCTTGCGGTAGGTGACGAACTCCTGAGCGTGAACGGTCAAGAGCCCACGGACATTATTGAGTACCAGCAACTTATTGACGGCAAATCAGTGGTCCTCGTCGTCCAGCGCGAAGGTCGAGCTCTCTCGCACAAGGTCTCAATTGCCAAAGACGAAGGCCAGCTCCTCGGGCTCAGCATTGACTCAGCGGTGTTCGACCGTATCCGCACCTGTGACAACCACTGCACCTTCTGTTTCATCTACCAACTGCCCAAGGGCATGCGACGATCGCTCTACGTCAAGGACGACGACTTTCGTCTGTCCTTCCTCTACGGGAACTACACGACCCTGACGCGCTTCACCGAGTTTGATCTCGAGAGGGTAATCGACGAGGGGCTTTCCCCTCTCTACGTGTCAATTCACTCGACGAACCCTGAACTGCGCGCCGAAATGCTGCGTAACCCACGCGGCGCGACGAGCCTTCGATGGCTGCGTGAGCTCCTGCGCGCGGGTATTGAAGTGCACGGTCAAGTGGTGGTCTGTCCCGGTGTGAACGACGGCGCGGAACTCGAGCGAACGCTCTATGACGCAGTGTCGCTCTACCCCGAGCTTGCTTCAATAGCGCTCGTGCCCGTTGGCGTGAGTGACTTCACGGTTGAAGAAACCATGCGCTCACATAACGCCGAAGAAGCCCTTGACGTCGTGGAACTCGCCGAACGTTTCCAAAAGCTCACGAGGGAACTCTTCGGCAGGGCCAAAGTCTTCGCGAGTGATGAGTTCTATCTCGTAGCGGGCCTCCTGCCTCCCTCGAGCGAGAGTTTCGAAAGCCTCGACGAAGCCGAAAACGGGGTCGGACTCGTGGCCGCCTTCATTGAGAGCTTTGCTGAGGGTACCTACATGGCCAAACTGGGTTCAGGTTTCTTTCAGTCCGTGGACGGCGCACCCGCACTCGGCTACCGCGCGCCGCGAACCTTTGAGACGCAGAACTACTTCGGCGAGAACGTGACGGTTCTGACGGGTGAGTACGCGGCACCAATTCTGCGCACGCTCTTCGACGAGCACGGCTTTGGCGACGTTGAGGTGAAAGCCGTTAAGAATCGATACTTCGGCGGCAATATCAAAGTCGCGGGCCTCATGACCGGACAAGACCTCCAGACGGCTCTCGCCGACGTGTCCGAGAGCAGCGTGTGCCTCTTGCCCGACGTCTGTCTCTCCGAGGGACGCTTTCTCGACGGTCTCACGCTCGAGGATCTCAATCGTCCCGTCATGACCGTCGCCACGACCGGTCACGACCTGCGCACCGCGCTCGAAAAAGTACGCATTCGAGGACTGAGTCGCGCGTGAAGAATCTTCAAGTCGTCGTCGTCGGCCGCCCCAACGTCGGCAAGAGTTCACTGGTCAATCGCATGGCGGGCAAGAGAATCGCCGTTGTTGAAGAACAACGCGGCGTCACGCGCGATCGCAAAGCCGTTGAGGTCGAGTGGCGAGGCGTGACCTTTGACGTCGTGGACACAGGAGGTTGGCTCGAAGCGGGCGACTCCCTAGAAAACAAAGTCTCTCAACAAGCCGAAGCGGCTCTCGCCTCGGCGTCGCTGGTGCTCCTGGTCGTAGACGCGGCGACCGGTCCCGTCGACGAAGACTCGCACGCCGCGCGCTGGGTACGAAGGAGTGGCCACCCGGTGATGTTGGTCGTGAACAAGGTCGACGATCAGCAACATGAGGCCAATAGCTGGGAGTTTCTCAGCCTGGGTGTCGGCGACCCCTTTATGGTGAGCGCCCAACACGGCCGGGGCGCCGGTGATCTTTTAGATCGCATCGTCGATCAGTTAGGTGAAACGTCGGTCGAACCCGAGATTGACGAGGCGAGTGATGGCGCCCTTCGAGTAGCGATCGTCGGGCGACCCAACGTGGGTAAGTCCACGCTGTTCAATCAGCTCATCGGTGAAGAGCGTTCGGTCGTCCACGACATGCCCGGCACGACGCGCGACGCCATCGACACGGTGGTCGACACGAGCGCGGGCCTTATCCGTTTCATCGACACCGCGGGCATGAGAAAGCGCGCGCGCACCGAGGCCGGTCTCGAGACCTACTCCGTGTTGAGGAGCCTCGACGCTTTGGATCGGGCGGATATCGCAATTCTCGTCATCGACGCCACCGATGGCGCGACCGGACAGGACCAACGCCTGGCCGAGCGCATCTCCGCCTCAGGTTGCCCAGCCATCGTGATTCTTAACAAGTGGGAGCTCGTTGCGAGCGAGGAACGCGACGCCGTGCTCGCCACGGTCGGTGAGAAGCTCGCGTTTCTTGGCGACGCGCCTGTCTTAAAAACCACCGCGCTGACGGGCAAGGGCGTCCACCGCTTGTTGCCAGCCTTGTCGAACGCGGCCATTGACTACGCGAAACGAGTGCCGACGGGCGCGTTGAACAGAGCTATTCGTGACTTACAGATTAAGCAACCGGCGCCAACGGGCAAGATTCGCTACGCCGTCCAGGGTGCCACGGAACCGCCGACCTTTACGTTGTTCGTCGCGGGCCGGCTCCCCTCGACGTACCTGCGCTACGTGGAGCGAAGTCTTCGCGAACGTTTCGAGTTAGGCGCCTCCCCGATTCGAGTGCGCGTACGAGTCGAGTAGTGGCGAACTGGTGCGAGGTCTGTGATCGCCCCGAAGAGGGCGAGGTGTGCGAAGTCTGTGGCACCGAGATCGTCGAACCGGTCCACGAAGGCATCCCTTGGCGGTGGAGGTTTTTCATCGTGGCGTCGATTATCTACCTCGGTTGGCGGATTTATCAGTTAATTTCGTGGATAGTCCATTAGGAGGAATTTCGTGCCCATTTACGTTCTCGGCGACCGCGAACCCGACATCCACCCCGACGCGTACATCCACCCCGACGCCGTGGTGATCGGTGACGTGCGCATAGGTGCCGAATCTTCAATTTGGCCGGGCGCAGTACTGCGCGGCGATTACGGCACCATCATCGTGGGCGAGCGCACGTCGATCCAAGACGGTGCCATCATCCACGCCGTGGCGGAATTTCCAACAGTCATTGGAAGTGACTGCGTCGTCGGGCATCTCGCGCACTTAGAAGGCTGCGTCGTTCACGACCGGGCACTTATTGGCAGTGGTTCCGTGGTGCTTCATCTCGCCGAAGTCCACAGTGGCGCGACCGTCGGCGCTGGCGCGGTCGTGCGCAATCGCATGCAAGTTCCCGCCAACTCACTGGCCGTTGGTGTACCGGCCGACATTCGTTGGGACGCGAGCGACGAAGCGACGATCATCGAAGCCGCCGCACTCTACGTCATGAATGCCCATCGTTACAGAGCGGAACTGCGTCCCCTCTAGGCGTTAGAGATTTCGATAAGTCGCTCGAGGGCGAGCGCCGCGTGACCTTCGACGACGCTGGCGCTGGCGAGCGCGAAACCTTGAGAAAGCGTCGTGGCTTTTCCAGCGACCATCATCGCGAGTGCGGCGTTGGCGCACACGACGTCAAAAACGGGTCCTTGTTTCCCCTCGAGAAACGAGTGCACCGCGTGGACGTTGTAGCTGGTGTCCCCGCCGCGGATACTCTCCGCGCCGTGTCGCATGCCCAGCTCCGCGCCCGCGTCGACGCGCTGTGAGCTGCGTTCATCAGGGGTAATGAAACGAAGGTTCGAAGGCGCGCCCAGGGAGAGTTCGTCTAGGCCGTCATCAGAGTTAACGAGAATCGCGTAGAGAATGCCCCTCGCTTGTAAGACCTCGGCCATGTGGTCGAGGAGTGGACGTTGGGCCACACCAATCAGCGAGCGTTGAACCAGGGCGGGATTAGCTAATGGTCCCAGTACGTTAAAGATCGTTCGAAAGCCGAGTGCTCGTCGTATTGGCGTTAGGTAGCCCAACGCGTGATGGAACGTTGGGGCAAAGAGAAAACCAATGCTGGCGCCCTCGACGCAGGCACGAACTATCTCTTCGGATGCTTCGAGTCGAACGCCGAGAGCTTCGAGAACGTCGGCTGAACCGACCGACGAGGACGCGGCGCGATTGCCGTGTTTGGCGACCGGCACGCCACAGCCGGCGACCGCCAGGGCGGCCATCGTCGAGACGTTCACGCTATGCAGCTGGTCGCCCCCGGTGCCCACGACGTCAATGGCGTCGGGGCCGATTGCAAACGTTGTCGCCGAAGCGATCATCGCGTCGATGAAACCGGTCATCTCCTCCGCGGTTTCACCTTTAGCGGTAAGTGCAGTAAGGAAGCTGGCGATCAAGACGGCGTCGACGCGACCTTCGAGTATCTCCAAGAGCGCGAGACGAGCTTCGTTGCGTTCTAAGTCGGTGCCGCGCACGAGAGGATTCAGTACGTCAAGAGCAAACGATTGCATCGCTAGATCCGGGTGAAATTGAGTGCTGACATAGCGACACGATAGTCGCGACCTAGTACTGCGTCGCCACAACTACCATTTCTGAATGGCGACCACGTACCTTGACACAATTTTGGAGAGTCATCGAGGCCGGGCTGCGCTCGATGAGCGTGACTGGCGCGAGCGCGTGGAACAGATTCGCTACGACGGACCATCGTTTATTTTGATTCTTCGCCAAGGTTCATCACCCTTCATAAAAGTGATCGCGGAACTGAAACGCCGTTCGCCATCAAAAGGTTGGCTCGCTCACGATCTCGACATCGCCGAAACGGCCAAGCTCTACCGTGACAATGACGCGAGCGCGATTTCGGTCCTG
This sequence comes from Acidimicrobiales bacterium, assembly GCA_035533995.1. Lineage (GTDB taxonomy): Bacteria > Actinomycetota > Acidimicrobiia > Acidimicrobiales > RAAP-2 > RAAP-2. Next base: position 29,021 of record DATLSR010000020.1, read on the forward strand.
ACGGACCAGGAGTTTTTTGGTGGTTCGATGGACGATCTGCTCGCGGTTCGTAACGCCGTAGCACTTCCAGTGCTTCGAAAAGACTTCACCGTTAGCGAAAATGACGTCCTCGACGCAGTGGAGGCTGGCGCCGCGGCGGTACTTCTCATTGTCGCGGCTTTGAGCGACGACGAGTTGACGTCGTTTATCGACCTGGCCCACGGCTGTGGCATTGACGCACTCGTCGAGGTGCACGACGCACTTGAAGCGAAGCGTGCGCTCAACGCGGGCGCACGGATCGTCGGAGTGAATCAACGAGACCTTCGAACCTTTGAAGTCGATCCCGAGCGCGCGGCGTCGCTCATTGCCTCGCTGCCACGAGACTGTCTCACGGTCTGTGAGTCAGGAGTGTCTAATACGTCCGACGTCGAACGCACCGCCCAGGTGGGCTTTGACGCGGTATTGGTGGGGGAGGCGTTCGTCACGGCACTCGATCCCGGCGCGATGGTGAAGTCTTTCTCGCTCGTTCCAAGCGGTCTGCGTGCTTGAACTTCCTCGCACCGCGTTCGTGAAGATTTGCGGCGTGACCAACGTTGACGACGCCGCGAGCGTCGTGAAATCGGGCGCGAGCGCTATCGGGCTGAACTTTGCTGATTCACCCCGTCGTGTCACGCTCGAGCAAGCGCGCGACGTTCTCGAGGCCACTAAGGGCCAAATTCTGCACTGTGCGGTCTTTCGTAGCGTCGACGACGCTTTCATTCTCGGCACACTCGCCGCGTTGGACGTTGAGATGGTACAACTGCACGACGAGATGAGCGACGATCTACTCCATCGACTTCGCGAGCGGGACCTCATCGTCGTCAAGGCGCTGAACATTGAAGACACGGAGCTCGGCGAGTTTGACGAGTTGAGCGTTGACGCCGTGCTGGTCGATGGACCGCGCCCAGGATCCGGCGAGACTCATTCGTGGGATCGACTTTTGGCTCGTCCCTTTCGGGTACCGGTTATCGTGGCCGGAGGGCTGAGCTCAGAGAACGTCGCCGAAGTGATCGCGCTCACGAAGGCGTGGGGGGTGGACTGCGCGAGCGGCGTAGAAAGTGCACCTCGGCACAAGGACCACGAATTGGTGCAAAGTTTTGTTCTCAACGCTCGCCAGACGTTTGGTCAAAAGGAGTGACGTGGTAGAGCACGACGTTATGGGCGCCCCCGATGAGTACGGGCGATTCGGCGATTTCGGTGGCCGCTTCGTTCCCGAAGCTCTGATTCCGGCCTGTCTCGAACTCGAGGAGGCCTTTCGTGACGCCTGGAGTGATCCGAGGTTCGTTGACGAATATCGAACGGTGGTCCACCAGTTCGCCGGACGGCCGACGCCAGTGACGCCGCTGCCCAGACTTTCTGAGCAACTGGGGCTTCGTCTCTACGCTAAGCGAGAAGACCTCGCCCACACGGGCTCGCACAAGATCAACAACGTCGTTGGTCAGACGCTGCTCACCAAACGAATGGGTAAGTCGCGCGTCATCGCCGAGACTGGCGCGGGCCAACACGGCGTCGCTACCGCCACCGCGGCGGCTCGCCTCGGACTCGCGTGCACGGTGTACATGGGCGAAGTCGACACTGTTCGCCAAGAGCTCAACGTCTTTCGCATGGAGCTCCTGGGCGCCAAGGTCGTACCCGTGACGTCGGGTTCACGAACACTGAAGGACGCCGTCAACGAAGCGATGCGCCAGTGGGTCACGTGCGTGGCGGACACGCACTACTGCATCGGTTCGGTGATGGGCCCACACCCTTTTCCGTGGATGGTGCGAGAGTTTCAAAGCATCATCGGCACCGAGGCTGCACAGCAACTGAACGATCTCGGTGTCGGAACGCCTGACGTGGTGGTCGCCTGCGTTGGTGGCGGATCGAACGCGGCGGGGGTCTTTGCAGGCTTCGCCAACACCAACGCGCGCCTCATCGGCGTTGAGGCCTTCGGAGGCGCCGCGGTGCGCAGTGGTTCGCCGGGTGTTCTCCACGGCATGCGTTCGCTGTTGCTCCAGGACGAGTTTGGTCAGATCGAAGAGGCCTACTCAATATCGGCCGGTCTCGACTATCCGGGCATCGGACCCGAACACGCGCATCTCGCAGCGACCAATCGAGCGGAGTACTACGCCGTGGCGGACGACGAAGTCCTCGGCGCTCTGTCGCTGTTGAGTGAGACCGAGGGCATCATTCCCGCGCTCGAAACGGCGCACGCGCTGGCTTGGATCATGCGAGAGACGGGTGGTCTCCTCCCTGCCGGCTCGTCAGTACTTCTGAATCTTTCAGGTCGCGGCGATAAGGACGTGGCCCAAGTTCGCGCGATGTTACGGGGTGAGTCGTGAAGTCCCTCGAAGTGGTTCTACGTGACGTTCGCCAAAGCGGACGACAAGCTCTCGTACCCTATTTCGTCGCTGGCGCGACGCCCGATTGGACACGCTACGTCGAGGCAGCCGCGCTCGGCGGCGCGGACGCCATTGAAATCGGTATCCCCTTTTCGGATCCAATGATTGACGGCGTCGTCATCCAAGAAGCAACCCTGAACGCTCTCAACCACGGGACGACACTCGAATCAATCTGTCAAGAGTTGGAATCACTGAAGAGCGAAGTTCCGCTCATTGCCATGACCTACTACAACATTGTTCTGCACTACGGACTTGATCGTGCGGCCGGCCGGCTGCGAGACGCCGGCATCAGCGGCGCGATCGTGCCCGATTTACCGCTCGAAGAGTCAAGTGACTGGCGCGCGGCCTGCGATCATAGTGACGTCGCGACCATCTATTTGGTCGCGCCCTCAACGCCAGCGCCGAGGGCTCACGAGATTGTTCAACGGACCCAGGGCTTCGCCTACGCGTCGGCGCGCATGGCCGTGACCGGTGCCGCGAGCGACGATGGTGACGGCGCGCGCGTGGTGGCGACGCTTCGCGAGGCGAGTGACGTGCCCATTTACGTTGGTATTGGCATCACCACACCAAAGCAAGCCGCGAAGGCGGCCTCGTACAGCGATGGCGTGATCGTCGGATCGGCGCTCGTGAAACTGATGCTCGACGGCGCAACGACGACTGACGTCGAGCGCTTCGTTGCCTCGTTTCGCATCGCTATTGACTGACTTTGGCACAGGAGTCCAAAGTTTCTCAAAGCCGACTTTCTTGAACATTTCGCCCTAATACCAACGGTTACCTAGCAGTAGCGACCGTGAGTTTGTGAATCGGCTCACATAAAAGAGGCTTCAATCCCCGTCTGCATCACTTCCGTGGTGTTAAATCTAAAAGGAACCACCACCTGGGTGGTTTGAAGTGATCATTTCATGGGGGGAATTACATGGAACACAGAGTTGCGGATCCAGGCCCATTAGGGCTGGCAGGGTTCGCTATGACGACGTTCTGCCTAAGTTCTGCTAACGCGAACCTTTGGCACGGCGGCGGCGTTGCTGCTGCGCTGTCACTGGCTATCTTCTACGGCGGTATTGCCCAGCTCCTTGCGGGTATGTGGGAGTTCGTTCGTAAGAACACCTTTGCGGCATTGGCGTTCTCGTCATTCGGTGCCTTTTGGCTGTCGTTGTGGTACTTGGTGAACCACTCACCAGGAACCGACACGGTGGCGATCTTCCTGCTTGCTTGGACGATCTTCACTTTGTACATGACTTTGGCGGCTGCGAAGACCAACAACGCAGTGTTCACGGTCTTCTTGTTGCTTTCGATCACCTTCATTTTCTTGACCATTGGCGCCTGGGGCGCGGGTCACGTGGACATGACGAGGATCGGCGGCTGGACGGGTCTTGCGACTGCGTTCGCGGCTTGGTACGCCTCCGCAGCCGGGGTCGTCAATGAGACGCACGGCAAGGTCGTGTTACCAGTAGGTCCTAGAAGCTAACGTGGGGTCACTGGTGGCTTGCCACCGGACCCAACCGCCAACAGCGCCCGTTCCGAAAGGATCGGGCGCTGTTGGCATTTAAGACGACCAGGGCACTACTCTCAACTTCAGTCAACGAAGACTGCTGGTCTTCGTGGTCGTAGCGATCTACTAATGAATTGTGAGCGAGGGAAGAAAATGAGTGAAGCAAAACTTGAAGCATGGCTCGACGAGACGCGTAGCTTCGCGCCGACGAAGGAGTTTGCGAAGCAGGCCAACGCGCAGGTGTCGATCTATGCCGACGCGAAGGATCCAGTTGCCTACTGGCGAAGAGAGGCCGATCGACTGAGTTGGACGAAGGCGCCCACGAAGACGCTCGAGTGGGAACTGCCCTTCGCGAAATGGTTTAGTGACGGCACGCTCAACGCGTCGTATAACTGCGTTGATCGCCACGTCGAAGCCGGCAAGGGTGACAAGGTCGCGTATCACTGGGTAGGCGACGCGGAAGGAGAATCGCGCACGATTACCTACGCTGACTTACAGAAGCTCGTTGCCCAGGCCGCGAACGCTCTGACCGAGTTGGGCGTGAAGACTGGTGACCGAGTGGCCGTGTACATGCCCATGATCCCTGAAGCGGTCGTGACGATGCTCGCCATTGTTCGCCTCGGCGCGGTGCACTCGGTGGTCTTTGGTGGATTCTCCGCCGAGTCACTCTCGAGTCGAATCCTCGACTCGGACTGTCAGTACGTGGTCACCGCCGACGGCGCGTTCCGTCGTGGCGCGCCGAGTCCCCTAAAGCCCGCCGTCGATGAGGCACTCCAAAGTTGCCCGAACGTCAAGGCCGTCTTGGTCGTCCGTCGCACCGGCGGTGACGTCAACTGGGTTGAGGGACGTGACCACTGGTGGCACGACGTGGTGGATCGTCAAAGTGACACACACACTTATGAGTCCTTTGACGCCGAGCACACGATGTTGATCATGTATACCTCGGGCACGACGGCCAAGCCCAAGGGGATCTTTCACACGACGGGTGGCTATCTCACTCAGGTCGCCACGACGCACTACAACGTCTTTGACGTCAAAAAAGATACGGACGTCTGCTGGACGGCGGCCGACATTGGTTGGATAACGGGCCACAGCTACATCGTCTACGGACCGCTGATCAATGGCGTCACCCAGATCATGTATGAAGGTCTACCGGACTCGGGCGGTAAGGATCGTTGGTGGAAGATCATCGAGGAGTTCAAGGCGACGATTCTCTACACCGCGCCGACCACCATTCGAACGCTCATGAAGTGGGGACACCAACACCCAGAGGGTCACGACCTTTCCAGTCTGCGACTACTGGGCACCGTGGGTGAACCCATCAATCCTGAGGCGTGGATCTGGTATCGCAAGTACATTGGTGGCGATCGTTGTCCCGTCGTCGACACGTGGTGGCAGACTGAAACCGGCGCGATCATGATCTCGCCACTGCCGGGCATCACGGCTACCAAGCCTGGCGCCGCGATGACGGCGTTACCCGGTATCTCCGTGGACGTCGTTGACAACGAAGGTAAGTCCGTTGGCAACGGTGAGGGCGGTTACCTCGTCATCACCCAGCCTTGGCCTTCGATGACGCGAGGCATCTACGGTGACCCCGAGCGCTACAAGGAGACGTACTGGTCACGGTTCCCCGGCTCGTACTTCGCCGGGGACGGCGCGAAGCGTGATGAGAACGGCGACATTTGGTTGCTCGGGCGAATAGACGACGTCATGAATATCTCCGGTCACCGACTCTCCACAACTGAAGTCGAACACGCGTTGGTGGGGCACCCCGCGGTCGCGGAAGCCGCGGTCGTGGGGGCGTCGGACGACACGACCGGCCAGGCCATTGTCGCCTTCGTTACGCTCAAGATGTCCGCTGATGACGCGACGGAGGATCAGACGGTCCTCATTGCCGAACTGCGCGAGCACGTGTCGAAGGTCATCGGTCCAATTGCGAAACCCCGTCAGATCATCCTCACGCCAGAGTTACCGAAGACTCGCTCGGGCAAGATAATGCGTCGACTATTGCGTGACGTGGCGGAGAATCGTTCGCTGGGTGACGTGACAACGCTGATGGACCCCACGGTCGTCAACATGATTTCCGGTCTCATGGCCGAGAATCCAGGCGGCGACGAGTAGTCCGCGTGAACTACCCCGGCCCTGGTGGCCGCGGTAGTTTGCTCTTAGGAGTCGAAACCGAGATTAAAAAGATCGAGGAGTTTCAACCAGAGTCCTCGTTTGCCGAAGTGATCATCGGCGTGTTGAATTGCCCGTTGCGTGATGCGAATAAAGATCCACTTGAAGGGTTCGGGGGGGAAGGGCGTGGGCTTCTTTCGAACCATCGCCAACTTCGTGCGTTCGGTGACGTGTTGATCCAAGAGATCGAGCATGGTTGAAGCACCAAAGCGCGTTGAGGCGACGCCGAGGCCGGTGAAACCCATGACGTAGGCGGCCTTGCCATCAAATGATGTTCCCCAGAATGGTGAGAAGCGCGTACAGGTGTCGATAGAGCCGCCCCACGCGTGCGTGAAGCGCACGCCCACGAGCTGGGGGAAGGTTTTGAGAAAGTGTTTGGCGAGTTTGGCGTAGGTCTCGGCGTTGAACTCGAACTCACGACGAGCCTTAGCGCGAAAGTTGTAGATCGCGTCGTAGCCACCCCACAGGATACAGTTGTCCTTCGTCAGTCGGTAGTAGTGGAACTGATTACCGGAGTCGGCGACACCCTCTCGGTCCTTCCACCCAATGCTCTCCATCTGCGCGTCATTGAGCGGCTCGGTGACGAGGGTGTAGTCGTAGACCGGCACGACGTACTTACGGGCTTGGCGAATCAGGGAAGGAAAGACGTTGGTCGCGAGAGCCACTTTGGCCGCCGTTACGGCTCCGTAGGGCGTGTGCACCCGAACGGCGTCATCGACATGTTCGAGCCATTCGACCTTAGAGTTTTCGAAGATCTTGACGCCCAGTGACGTGCACGCTCGTTCGAGTCCCCACACCAATCGTGCGGGGTCCACGAGTGCGGTGCCGTCGTGGTCGAACAGCGCGCCCTCGTAGGAAGGAGAGTGGATACGAGCTTGTACCTGAGCTTTGTCAAGAACTTCGACGTGATCACCCATCTCGTTACGCAGCCGCGCCTCTTCGACCATTCCCTGGAACTGCCACTCCGCCACGGCGACGCGGAGCTCTCCCGTTCTCTCCCAGTCGCACTCAATCGCGTAGCGCTCGATCGTGGCTTCGATCTCGTTGAGGTTCTCGCGCGCCAGTCGTTCGATGACGGGCATCTCGGTGGGAAAGCGGCGCATCCCGTTGGCGAAGCCGTGAGTGAGTGAGGCGCTACAAAAACCGCCGTTTCGACCCGAGGCGCCCGCGCCGGTCTCGTACTGCTCGAGCACGATGACGTCACGGTGGGGATCGCGTTCTTTGGCGAGGAGCGCTGTCCACAGTCCCGTGTAGCCAGCGCCCACGACACAGAGATCGGCGCCGAGGTCACCAATGAGGGCCGCGTGGGGCTCGGGCTCGAGGGGATCGGAGTCCAACCACCACAGGTCTGGTTGTACTTCGGCGAGGTGGCGTAAGACGAAGGGGTCCTTCTTCTCCATACTGTGTCCAACCAATGGTTGGAATCACCCTCTCTTAGTGCGACGTCTTTCGCGGGTCCCAACCGCGCGAACGCCGGCTTTCACACCGACCTCTGACGTCTAATTCTACCGAGGGACTGCCTCCCGGCGGACCTCTTGGCCATTCAATGCGCTTACGGTAGTGCGTCGCGTCCAGGGGGACCTGGGTCACGTGCGGTTGTCGTAAAATGACCAGACCCCTAGAGTTTTGCTCATAAGTGAAAGCACCGTGTTTCAATGCGCCTTGCCAATCTGGCGGGACGATCGACGATCGTCACCGACGAAGGTCTTATCGACGTAGCGACGAGTTCCAACGGCGCCTTCTCCGCTTCGGTGGATAAGTGTGTTGGTCAAATAGACAAACTTCGCGTGTGGTTCAACGCCGCTCAGCCGACTCCCAGTGACGCCACACCGCCCGACGCGCTTTACGGTGATCCCCGTTTGGGCCCCGTCGTGATCGCCCCGCAACAGATTTTTGCGGTAGGTCTTAACTATCGTCAACACGCTGAAGAGATGGGTCTCGACCTGCCGACGCAGCCCATGATCTTCACTAAGTTTGTTTCCTCACTCTGTGGGCCAAACGACGAGGTCCCGATTCCAAGCGCTACCACGGACTTCGAGGCCGAACTCGTCGTGGTGATGGGCACCAAGGGACGCAACTTCGCCGTGGACGACGCGTTGAGCGTCGTGGCCGGCTACTGCGTCGGTCAAGACTTCTCCGAGCGCACTTTACAGATGGGTGGTCCATCGGCGCAGTTCTCTCTGGGAAAGTCGTTTCGTAACTTCTCACCCATAGGTCCCTGGTTGACGACCGCCGACGAACTTGCCTTTCCGAACTCGCTGACTATTACGTGCAGCGTCAGTGGCACGGAGTATCAAAATTCGACGACGAGTGACATGGTCTTTAGCGTCGCCGAGGTTGTCAGCTATCTCAGCAGCATCGTTGAGCTTCGACCCGGTGACCTCATCTTCACGGGCAGCCCTCACGGGGTGGGTCAGGGTCACACGCCGCCGGTGTTTTTAAAGCCAGGCGACCGGGTCGTCACGGAGATTGAAAGACTTGGTCGCATCGAGAACGTCGCGGTTTGAGACGGCAGTGTGCAGTGCGCCTCACTAACCTAAAAGGAGCACTGGACCAAGGACGTACGTGACCCATTTCATTGGTTTTGACTTAGAGACGACAGGTGTCAGTCCTTTCCTAGACGTGCCGGTCTCGTACGGCTTTGTTGAGCGTGTCACCGGTGAGAGTGGCGTCGTCTCAAAGCGCGAGGGTGGCTACATCGATCCCGGCGTTCCGATTCCCTCGGGCGCCTCCGCCATCCACGGCATCACCGACGACATGGTCGCTGACGCGACGCCTCTTGGCGAGGCCGTGGAAACAGTGGTCGAGCGACTGAGGACGATCTGGTCCGGCGGAGACGTCGTGGTGGGCATGAACGTCTCCTATGACTTGACGATGGTTGATTCGCTCTGCCAGCGGCTCGGCTGGGCGACCCTCGAACAACGCGGCGGCGTGGGCCCGGTGCTCGACGTGCTGATTCTCGACCGCCGCTTCGACAAGTGGCGTAAAGGCTCGCGTAAACTCACCGATCTCTGTGCGCTCTACGGCGTCACTTTGGGGAGTGCGCACGCGGCCGTAGAAGACGCCGAAGCGAGTCTTCAGGTCTTAGAGGCGCAGCTGCAGCAGTATCCGGCTATTGGCGACATCTCGTTAGCCTCAATGAACGAGACGCTGCGCGCTTGGTACCAGGAGTGGCTCGCGAACTTCTCTCAGTACCTCGAAAAGAAGGGTGAAGCACCCATCAATGCCGGGCGTTACGAGTGGCCAATCCACCACGACGAGTAGTTAGTAACCAAATTGGTCGGGCTGGGGAGATTTGAACTCCCGATCTCTCGGCCCCCAGCCGAGCGCTCTAGACCAAACTAAGCCACAGCCCGTGAAGGAACAATCCTACTCGGGTCGTTTTAACTCTCTGGACGGTGCGCGCCGTGCTCTTGGCCCGGATTTGTCAGCCACGCCCGTGCCTCACAGAGATACGCAATCGTCTCTCCCGTGGCCTTAGCCTGCAGGGCCTCGAGTATGCGTTGGTCTAACGCCGTAATTAATTCGTCGACTGCCAAGGTGACTCCTATCTATCCTCCGGCCGCGGCCGAGACTATTTCGATACTGCTGCCATCGTGGACGACAGTCGTGGACCATTCGGAGCGTCGCACGATCTCACCGTCAAGCGCCACGGCGACACCGCGAGACTCAATCTGACGACGCTCCATGAGTGCCTGCACCGTCTCGGCAAGAAAACTGTCGTCGGTGCCGTTGACCCTAATCACGAGAGACCTTGGGCAAAAGCTAATGCTTCTATGGAGGCCAGGGGAGCCAGCGTGACGCCATGACGGTAGTGGCCAGAGGACCAGGCCCAGCGTTCTTCTATAACCTCAAAGAATGGCGAGAGGTCCTTACTCGCGGGACGGAGTCCCAGTCGAGTTTCGACGAACGTGGCGACTTCGAGCGACGGTACGACGTCCAAGGAATCGCGGAGCAGTCGCTGCAACTCACCCACTTCAACAAAGAGTTCCTCGTGCTCATCTGAAGAGGCGCCGAGTACGCAGTAGCCGCCCGGTCGGCTCACCATATAGAAGGAACGTCCCCGAACGTACGCGCGAACTGTCGGTAACGATGAACGATCGGGACCTTGTACGCGCACCGTCATGCCGCGTACGGGACGAACCGAGTTCACTACTTCGTCGCCAACTCCTTGTGGCAGTGGCTTCGCGCCCGTAGCGAGAATCCCCACGTCACCTTCGAACGTGCCCGCCTCCGTGGTCACCTCGACGCGGTTGTTGTTCGTGATGGCCCGATGAACTTGTTGGTCCACGATTGTCACGCCCAATGCCTCGTTCGCGTGGGTGAGGAGCATTACGGCTTGGTCGGGATCGAGCCAGGCGTCATCTTCGAGGAGAAGACCGTCTCGAATTCGAGGCGAGAGTCCGTCAAAGAGTGTCTCGTGCGTTTCTCGCGCCACACCTAGGGGAATGGCGCCGAAACTGCGGGCCACAAGGTCAAATTGGCTCACCAGGCGTCGGTCACTCACGTCGTAGCCAACGATGAGAGTTCCAGTCTCCACGAGGTTCACGACTTCACCAGTGACTTCGGCAATCTGAGAGGACAGGTTGCGCCACGCCGCCAGCGCCCCACGCTGTTGGAGGTAGTTATCTTCCTCGTTCGGTGCAGCTTCGGCGTGTGGTGCGATCATGCCCGCGGCGGCCCACGTAGCTCCTTTACCGGGAGCGGGATCGAACAGCGTCACGCGCCAACCTGCTCTGGCCAGAGTGAACGCCGTGGTGAGTCCAATGACGCCACCGCCTACTACCAGTGCGTCACGCGCGGTTGGGGTCACGCGTCCAGCGTAGAGGTAGAGAGTACGACTGTTTTTCGGTATAATTGCCACGGGTCAGCGTTGCCCCATTGGAAAACGCCATGACTAAGAACCTCTACGACCCTTCTTTTGAACACGACGCATGCGGCGTGGGTATGGTGGCGGACCTTACGGCCAGACCAACCAACGCGACGGTTCTCGACGCGTTAACCATTCTCGAAAACCTCGAGCACCGCGGCGCCACCGGTTCTGACGTCGAATCAGGAGACGGCGCCGGAATTCTCGTCCAAATGCCGGACTCGTTCATTCGTGAGGTCTTTGACGTGGACGTTCCCGCGCCCGGTGAGTACGGCGTCGCGAACTGGATGGTGTCGCCTTTATTGGACTTGGGGGTGGTCCAGCGCATCCTTGATGAGGTGCTCGCGCGCGTGGGACTGGTCTCACTGGGCTGGCGGGCGGTGCCGGTGGACTCTTCAATCCTTGGACCCACGTCCAAGGCTTCGGAGCCCCTCTTCCTCCAACAGTTGATTGCCAAGTTCGAACGAGACAGCGAACTTGACCTCGAACGGGCTCTGTACTGTGCACGGAAAGTCATAGAGCACACCGTGGAGATCTACGCGACGTCGTGTTCGTCACAGGTCCTCATCTACAAGGGCATGCTCACCTCACCCCAACTCCGACACTACTTTGACGACCTCTCTGACCCTCGTCTGACGTCGGCGATCGCGGTCGTTCACAGTCGCTTCTCCACCAACGTCCTGCCCCGTTGGGACTTGGCCCAGCCATTTCGATTCATCTCACACAACGGCGAGATCAACACCGTTCGAGGCAACCGAAACTGGATGACCGCGCGTGAAACGACGCTCGAGAGCGACGTACTGCCGCTACCCATGAGCGAACTCACGCCAATAATTACGCCGAACATGAGTGACTCGGCGAGCTTCGACGAGGTCGTTGAACTGCTCGTTCACTCGGGTCGGTCGCTCCCACACGCAATTCTCATGATGATTCCTGAGGCGTGGGAACGCGCACCGGGCATGAGCCCCGACCGACGAGCCTTCTATCGTTATCACGCCGGTCTCATGGAACCCTGGGACGGTCCGGCGTCCGTGACGTTCTGCGATGGGCGAGTGGTGGGTGCGGTGCTCGACCGCAATGGTCTGCGTCCGGCGCGGTTCTGGGTGACCAAGGACCAACGCGTCATCCTCTCGAGCGAAGTTGGCGTCTTGGCGATTGACCCTTCGAACATCGAACGAAAGGGACGACTGCAGCCCGGCCGAGTCTTTTTGGTGGACGTCGAGCAGGGTCGAATAATTGAGGACGAGGAACTAAAAGCCTCGCTGGCCGCCAAGGTCCCCTACGGGGAGTGGCTCGAGCGTCACCAGATTTCGCTCGACGCCATTGAAACTCCCTCAACCTTGTCGCCCGAACACTTCTCGGTGTTGCAACAACAGAAGAGTTTTGGCTACAGCGAAGAGGATCTGCGTCTCATTATCCGTCACATGGCCCAAGTGGGCGAGGAACCGATCGGTTCAATGGGTTCGGACACGACCCTGCCCTTCCTCTCTAAGATGCCGCGATCGATCTTTGACTACTTCACGCAGCTCTTCGCTCAAGTTACGAACCCGCCACTGGACGCGATTCGAGAAGAACTCGTCACTTCGACACGCGTGGTGATTGGAGGAGAGGAGAATCTTCTTCGAGAGAGTGAAGAGCACTGCCACCAAATCGTGTTGCCCTCACCGGTACTTAGTGTCAACGAACTCGCAAAAATCCGCTACATCGATGAACAGCCCGGCGTGCATGGTTTTCACACTGTCGCCATCGACGGTCTCTTCGCCGCTCACGGTCCCGAAAGCGCGGCCGACCGATTGGCCGCCGCCCTCGACGAAGTGACTGATACCGTGGTTGATCAGGTACGTTCTGGTGTCAACATCGTCATCTTGAGCGACCGCGGGACTTCGAAGTCGCACGCGCCGATTCCCAGTTTGTTGCTCGCCAGCGCGGTTCACCACCGGCTCGTTGCAGAACATCTCCGTACAAACGCGGCGTTAATACTTGAGGCCGGTGACGTGCGCGAAGTTCATCACGTCGCGCTGTTGCTCGGCTTTGGTGCTTCGGCCGTCTGTCCCTATCTCGCCTATGAGTCGATCGACGCGCTGATTGACGAGGGCGAACTCAACGATCTAACGGCCTTTGAAGCGCGTTACCAGTACGGCAAGACGTTGAATAAGGGTGTCGTTAAGGTCATGTCCAAGATGGGCGTCAGCACCGTAGCGAGCTACGTGGGCTCGCAACTCTTCGAGCCCGTGGGTGTGTCGGACGAGGTGTTGACACGATACTTTCCAGGATTTCGCTCACGAATCGGTGGCGTGACCCTCGAGCACTTGGCCAACGACGTACTGCGCTGGCACGCGAGCGCCTTCGAGCCCGAGGTTGGCGAGCGCGTGGAAATCACCAATCGTGGTGAGTATCAGTGGCGTCGCGACGGTGAACTGCACCTCTTTAATCCTCGCACCGTTCAGAAGCTCCAACACGCTACGCGCGAGAAGCGTTTCGACCTCTTCAAGGAGTACACCGCGCTCGTTGACGAGCAGAGCAGTGGCAAACTGACGCTTCGTTCATTGCTCTCGCTCCTGCCCAGTCGAGCGCCGCTGCACATTGACGAGGTGGAGAGTGTCGCCGCGATCGTCAAGCGCTTTAGCACCGGCGCGATGTCCTACGGCTCGATCTCTGAAGAAGCACACACTACGCTCGCCGTGGCCATGAATCGCCTCGGCGCCAAGTCGAATACCGGCGAAGGTGGCGAGGATGAGGAGCGCTTCGACACCTCGAATCCCCGAGAGAACTCGCGCTCAGCGATCAAGCAGGTGGCGTCAGGGCGCTTTGGCGTGACGAGTCGTTATCTCGTTAACGCCGACGACCTCCAAATCAAGATGGCTCAAGGGGCCAAACCGGGCGAAGGTGGTCAGTTGCCGGGCTCGAAAGTCTGGCCATGGATTGCCAAGACGCGCCACTCCACTCCCGGTGTTGGTCTCATCTCGCCGCCTCCGCACCACGATATTTACTCCATTGAAGATCTCGCCCAGTTGATCTACGACCTCAAATGCGCCAATGACGAGGCGCGCGTGCACGTGAAGCTCGTGAGCGAGCAAGGCGTGGGTACCATCGCCGCTGGTGTGGCGAAGGCGCACGCCGACGTCATTTTGATCTCGGGCCATGATGGCGGCACCGGAGCCGCGCCGTTGACGTCGCTCAAACACGCGGGTACGCCCTGGGAGTTGGGTCTCGCCGAAGCGCATCAAACCCTCGCCGCGAACGGCTTACGTAGTCGCGTGGTCCTCCAAACCGACGGACAGCTCAAGACCGGGCGCGACGTTATCGTCGCGGCGCTGCTCGGCGCCGAAGAGTTCGGGTTCGCTAGCGCTCCGCTCGTCGTGGCGGGTTGCGTGATGATGAGGGTCTGTCACCTCGACACTTGCCCGGTCGGTATCGCCACTCAGAATCCAAAACTTCGTGAGCGATTCACTGGTAAGCCGGAGTTTGTCGAGAACTTCTTCGAGTTCATTGCCCAAGAGGTCCGTGAGTATTTAGCGTTCCTCGGCGCGCGCACGCTCGACGAAGTCATTGGCGACGCGTCGAGATTGACGCTAAACGCCCTCGAGGATCCGACCAACGACCTCGATCTCAGTGCGCTGTTGGCCTTTGTCGAGCCCGAGCAACGTCACCAGAGCGTGAAACAAGATCACGGTCTCGACGGTGCCCTCGACTGGACCTTCCTCTCACAGTGCGTCGACGCCGCGCGAAAGGGCGTTCCCTTTCATTACGCCACCGCAATTCGAAATGTGAACCGTACCGTGGGCACGTTGACGGGTAGCGCCATTACGCGAGCGCTGGGCGGCCGGACCTTGGACAAAGATCTGATCCAGATCGAGCTCGAAGGATCCGCTGGTCAAAGTTTGGGCGCCTTCATGCCAAAGGGCATGACGGTACGACTCAGTGGCGACACTAACGACTACGCCGGCAAGGGCCTCTCGGGCGGTCGCATCATTATTCGACCGGACGAGCGCGCGACCTTCGCGAGTGACGAGAACATCATCGCGGGCAACGTCATTGGTTACGGCGCGACGAGCGGCGAAATCTTTATCTCCGGTGTGGTGGGGGAGCGCTGTGGCGTACGCAACTCTGGCGCGACGATCATCGTTGAAGGAACGGGCGACCACGCGTGTGAGTACATGACCGGGGGCGTCGTGGTGATTCTCGGCGACGTGGGCAGAAATCTGGCCGCGGGCATGTCCGGCGGCACGCTCTACCTCTACGACCCCCTCGTCAGCGTGCACGACCATCTGAGCGCCGGGGTGTACGAGATTGAACTCTTGGAGAGCGACGACGACGAGAAGCTCTTCTCGTTGCTCGAGCGTTTTCACGAAGAGACCGGTTCGAAGAAGGCAGAACGGATTCTTCGTGGCTGGCGTAGTGAGCGAATGAACTTCGTGCGCATCGAGACCTCTGAGTACCAGCGAATCCGTGACGAGGTCAAGGGTGGGTAAAGTCACGGGCTTTCTCGACATTCCCCGACGAGGACCGAGCTATCGCCCGGTTCCCGTGCGGCTACGCGACTGGCACGAGGTCTACCAACCTCAGAGCGACACCGAGATTTCCGATCAGGGCGCTCGTTGCATGGACTGTGGCATTCCCTTTTGTATGCAGGGGTGCCCACTCGGTAATCGAATTCCCGAATTCAACGACCGCGCGTACCACCAGCAGTGGTCTCAGGCCGCGGACCAACTCTTTAGTACGAATAACTTCCCCGAGTTCACGGGGCGACTCTGTCCGGCACCCTGTGAATCAGCGTGCGTGCTGGGCATCGGCAGCGACCCGGTGACCATCGAACGCCTCGAGTACGAAGTCGCGGAACACGCCTTCGCCAACGGACTCGAAGTATCGAACCCTACGCCCGACGAGACTGGAAAGCGCGTCGCGGTCGTTGGTTCGGGGCCGGCCGGGCTCGCCGCGGCGGCGCAGCTGAGAAGTGTCGGCCACGCGGTGAGCGTCTTTGAACGGAGCGACGCTATCGGCGGTCTCCTTCGTTACGGCATTCCGGAATTCAAGATGGAAAAATCCGTGCTCGATCGACGGTTGGCGGTCATGCGTGCAGCGGGGATTGCGTTCTTCACCAACGCGTCGGTGGGCGACGAAGGAACGCCACTTTCGACGCTCCAAGGGGACTTTGACGCGGTCGTACTCGCCATTGGCTCAACGCGTCCTCGACTCATTCCCGTGAGTGGTGCCGACCTCGAGGGCGTGATGGCCGCGATGACCTATCTCGAGGCGGCCAATCGCGCCGTCAACGAGGGCACCGCGCCGACGATCAGTGCCGAAGGGCGCCACGTCATCATCCTCGGTGGTGGCGATACTGGAGCGGACTGTCTTGGTACGGTGCACCGTCACGGTGCCGCTTCGGTCACCCAGATAGAGATTTTGGATCGGCCACCCGACGAGCGACCCTCGGATCAACCGTGGCCCACGATGGCGCGAATCTTTAAAACCAGCTCCGCCCATGACGAAGGTGGGGATCGTCGCTTTTCTACCGAAACCCTCGCGTTTCAGGGGTCGGGTCGCGTGACGTCGATATCGCTGAGCGATCACGTGACTGACGAAGTGGTCCTCTTGCCCGCCGATCTCGTGTTGATCGCCGCGGGTTTCGTTGGTCCAGAGTTAGAAGCACTGGGGCTCATGAGTGACGCGTTCATGACGCCGCGAGACACCCTCAAGGTAGACGACAGTTGGCGCGTGAGCGAGTTCGCGGGGTCGAGCCCCGTCTTCGCCTGTGGCGACGCGGTGCGGGGCCAGAGTCTGATCGTGTGGGCCATCGCTGAAGGGCGTAGCGCCGCGTCGTCGATCGACGCCTATCTCGGTGGCCAACCGAGTTCGCTGCCGGCTCCCGTCGAGCCGTACAGCCTCTCCTGGTAACCAGGCGGCACCCCCGAATTTTGTAGCATCGTTCGTACAGTGTTCCAAGGGGGATCATGAAGAGCACAATGCAAGACGGGCCTCTGTTGATTAGCGGCATGATCCGTCACGGTGAGTTCATTTACGCGGACAAGAAGGTCTTCACCGTCACGCCTGAGGGCGTAGAAGAGGCGACCTTCTTTCAGATCTCTAAGCGGGCCGAACAGTTCGCCGCCGCGTTAACGAAACTAGGTATCAAGTCGGGCGAGCGCGTGGCGACGTTCATGTGGAACAACCAAACCCACATGGAGGCTTACTTAGCGGTCCCGAGTATGGGTGCGGTACTGCACACCTTGAACATTCGACTCTTTCCCGAACAACTCGCCTACATCATCAATAACGCCGAGGATCAAGTCATCATTGTCGACGCGGCGCTGGCCCCACAGCTGGCGAAACTGCGTGACCAGATTCCTTCGGTGAAGACGATCATCGTCAACGGCGACGAACCAACTGGTGCTCTGGGTGAGACGCTCGACTACGAGACGCTCATTGGTGCCGAGCGTCCAGGATTTGAGTGGCCCGAACTCGACGAGCGTGACGCCGCCATCATGTGTTACACCTCGGGCACGACCGGAAACCCCAAAGGCGTGGTCTACTCGCACCGTTCGACGTGGCTGCACTCGATGGCGCAGATGTCGGCGAACTCCATTGGGCTCTCTGAAAAAGATCGCTGTCTCTTGATAGTGCCTATGTTTCACGTAAACGCGTGGGGTAGCGTCTACACGGCATTCTTTGGCGGTATCGAGCTCATCATGCCCCAGATGTTCCTCCAGGGTGCTCCGATCATCAAAATGATCCGTGAGCTGCGTCCGACGATCGCACTGGGCATTCCGTCGGTTTGGAACGACGTGTTGCGCGTGGCTGAGACAACGCCGGACACGGACCTGTCCAGTCTGCGCGGGATCCTCGCCGGTGGCGCTGCGGTCCCGCGTTTTATGATCGAGACCTTTCGTGACGTCCACGGCGTGGACATGATTCAAGGTTGGGGCATGACCGAGACGAGTCCCTTGGCCGCTGTGTCGATTCCGCCCGCCGGTACGTCACGAGAGATGGAGATTGAGTACCGCGTGAAAGCCGGGCGAGTGGTGGCGGGGATCGAGATTCGCGTCACCTCCGACGATGGCACTGTGCTGGCACGCGACGGTAAGTCAGTTGGTGAGTTCGAGGTTCGTGGTCCCTGGGTTACTGGTTCATACTTTGGTGTCGACGACCCCGAGAGGTTCCGCGACGGTTGGTTACGTACGGGCGACATTGGCAGCCTCGACGCGGAGGGCTACATGGTGGTGACCGATCGAACCAAAGACGTGATCAAGTCCGGTGGCGAATGGATCAGTTCGGTGGAACTCGAATCCACCGTCATGTCCCACCCGGCGGTCTTTGAGGCGGCGGTCATCGCGGTGCCCGACGAGAAATGGCAAGAACGGCCCCTGTGCTGTGTGGTGTTTCGTCCGGGCGAGAGCGCGAGCGCGCAAGAGCTCAAGGACTTTCTCGCTGAGCACGTGGCGAAGTGGTGGCTGCCAGAACGCTGGAGCTTCATCGAGAGCGTGCCCAAGACGAGTGTGGGCAAGTTCGACAAGAAGGTGCTTCGAGCCCAGTACGCCGAAGACGAACTCGAGGTTGTGGTCGTCGACTAATGGAGTCGTTCGAGGATCTCGCTGACGAAGTTGCAGCCATTGAACGACGCGTGTCGGACGCCATTTTTGATTCCGTACGCGCGCAACTGCGCGCCGAGAGCGCCGAGGGCGCGAAAGAGCGAGAGCGACAACTCTCAAGAGTGCGGCGAAGTCTCCAAAAGGCTGAGCATTTGCTTCGTAGAAGTGACGACGACGCCAGCGACGGTTAGTTGACCCAGCGGTTGACCTCGTCGATGACGAGACGTAAGTTGACGTAGTTCCTACCGTCAAAACTGAACGAGATGGTGTGGTCGTCTTCCAAGAGAAAACCGCGCTCTTCACCAAACTTGGGTACGACGAAGGCGAGTCCACTCACTTGCTCAGCGGTGGGCGCGTGGCGCAGCAGTATCGAGGCGCGATCACCCTCGATGGTGAAACTCTGATAGTTCGAATAAAAGCGTTCTATCTCTTCGATCGATTCAATGATTGACGTCGCCTGTCGAACGAGGCACGTATCGTCGCGACCGATGTAGTCGTCAGCGACGATGCCCCCCTCCACGAAGGTCATCCACTTGTTCCAGTACGTACCTTCGGGAGTGTCGAGCAAGACGATCGGCGCCGGCGTCGTCTTGCCGGTGTGCATCAAGGTGATGACTTCGAAGAGTTCATCCATCGTGCCAAAACCACCGGGCAATACCACAAAGGCCATCGAGGGTCGCGTGAGGGCAACCTTGCGAGTGAAGAAGTACTTCATCGTCACGAGGTTGGACTCGACGTCGATGAATTCATTGGCCATCTGCTCGAAGGGCAGTTCAATGTTGACGCCGAGCGTGTTCTCTTTACCCGCGCCCTTCGCCGAGGCCTCCATGATGCCCGGTCCCGCACCAGTGATCGTTACCCAGCCTCGCTCCGTCATGGCGCGGGAGAGTTCCCGCGCCATGACGTAGAGGGGATCATCGGGCTTCGTACGTGCCGAACCAAAGACCGTCAGTTTGGGTCGGTCGCGCCACTTGTCAAAAAGTACGAAGGCGCCAAGGAGTTCGTCGATCGCCGTTACGGCGACGCGAAGATCCTTGCTGTCGGCGTCGAGGTCCGCGACGGCAACGACGCGTGTCAAGAGTTCACGCAAGAGTTCACGTCGCTCCGGCGACATCTGCGTGTCCTGAGCAATCGCCTCGAGCAGAGACTCAATGAGTGTCGACACGACTAGAGCGTCTGGTAGAGCGTACTGCGTTGGTGCAATGGACGACCAAGCGGCTCGACCAGGTCGCGCAGCGACTGCTCGTCCATCTCTTGTCCGTGAGTCGCGCCTGCGGCTCGAGAGATGTTTTCGTCCATCAACGTTCCACCCAGGTCGTTGGCGCCGGCCTGAAGGATTCGTCGAGAACCCTCGACGCCCATCTTCACCCAACTGACCTGGATGTTGTCGATTAGGGTCGCGTAGTGCAGTCGTGCCACGGCGTGCATGAGGATGGCTTCGCGAAACGTGGGACCCTTGCGCGAACGACCCGTCAAGAACAGCGGCGTGGCCATGTGCACGTACGGCAGTGGTACAAACTCGGTGAAGCCGCCGGTTATCTTTTGCAGTTCGCGCGTGCGCAACAAATGCGTTGCCCAACTCTCAGGGCCCTCGACCGCGCCAAACATAATCGTGATGTTCGAACGTAGACCGACCTCGTGAGCCGTCTTATGCACCTCGAGCCACTGATCACTATTGATCTTGTCGGGACAGAGAATGGCGCGCACTGGGTCGTCGAGAATCTCCGCGGCCGTTCCGGGCAGCGTCTTTAGACCAGCGTCCTTTAGTCGTCGTAGGTACGTCGCGAGGTCCTGTTCCGAACGACGCGCACCCTCGAAGACCTCGAGGGCGCTGAACGCGTGAATGTGTATTGTCGGCGAGCCAGCTTTGACGGCCGCGACGACGTCGATGTAGTAGTCACCATCGAATTTAGGGTGGATGCCGCCCTGGAGACAGACTTCGGTGGCGCCACGAATCTCCGCCTCGCGAACTCTCTCGCTGATCTCATCAAGGGTTAGCAAGTAGGGATCGCCGCGAAGATTCAAGGAGAGGGGACCTTTGGAGAAGGCACAAAAGCGACACTTGAACGTGCAGACGTTGGTGTAGTTGATGTTTCGATTGATGACGAAACTCACGGCGTCGCCGACGAGGTCTTGGCGAAGGGAGTCGGCGGCGTCGACGACAGCGTTGAAGTCACCACCTCGGGCGTTAAAGAGCGCGACCAACTCGCTGGCTTCGAAGTCGTAGCCCGGTTCGTAGCGCGACAGCAGTGCGCTGACTTCGCGCGTGCGCGTGCGCGACGTGGGTGCGGCGGGTGGAGTGTTCTCGGTCCCGGAGTACCAAGTGTCGTTTCGCGCAAGCGAATGTGCATCGGCCTGAGCGAGCACGTAGGGGCGTACCTTCTGATCGAGGAAGTCCGGGCGATCGCTGACAAACTCTGGGTAGACGGTGAGTCGTGGCGTCAGGTGAAATCCTCGAAGACCACACTGCTCGACGAGTGTCGCCGCGGTCGGCCACGCACGTTCGGGATTGACGTGGTCGGCGGTGACTGGTGAGATCCCCCCAAAGTCGTCGATGCCGAAGTCGAGGAGACGCGCCGGATCATCGCTGAGGTTAGGTGGCGCTTGTAGGTGGATGTCGTCAGGCAACAAAAGCCGTGCCACCGCGATCGTCCAGTGGAACTCCTCGTCGCTGGCGGGCGGCTGTTGCGCCATGGCGGTACGGGGCTTGGGCAAGAAGTTTTGAATAATAACTTCTTGGACGTGACCAAACTCTTCGTGCGCGAGGCTGATGGCCCGCAGCGTGTCGAGGCGGTCCTGACGCGACTCGCCGATTCCCACCAAGAGACCCGTCGTAAAGGGAATTTTGAGCTCACCCGCGAAGCGCAGCGTATCGAGGCGACGTTGGGGTTCTTTGTCGGGCGCCAGTCGGTGCGCAGGAACGTCAGACAGTGTCTCGAGCATCATGCCTTGGGACGCACTGACGCCTCGTAGTTGCTCGAGTTCGTGTCGATAAAGGGCGCCAGCGTTCGCGTGGGGGAGAAGGCCAGTGCTTTCGAGGACCATCTGCGCGGCGCTCGCTACGTAGTCAACCGTGGAGTGATAGCCCCGCGCCGCGAGCCATCTGGCCGCCTCGTCGTAACGCAACTCTGGCCGTTCGCCGAGCGTGAAGAGCGCCTCGCTACAGCCGGCTGCTTGGCCCGCCTTCGCGATGTCCATGACTTCGTCGAGACTCAAGTACGGTGACGCGACGTGAGCGGGAGCTTGGGCAAACGTGCAGTAGCCACAGCGGTCGCGACAGAGCTTCGTTAGGGGAATAAAGACTTTTGGTGAGTACGTCACGACAAAGCCGTGACCGTCGCGCGCTCTTTGGTACGCCACGGGCGCGAGTGACGCCGAGGACGCGTCAAGAAGGTCGCTCAACGTGTAGGAATCTCGTAGCGTCGTCATGGGAGCATCCTAGGACGCGCTTTCCAACAAACGAGCGGAAGGCATTTTTGAGTCGCCACTGATTGACGACGGCTGGCTCTTCACTTAGTGGGCGCCGCGCATCTTTGACGACACGGTCGCTAGAAGTTCTTCGTAGGACTTAGCAAAAGCGTCAACGCCCTCTATCTCGAGTCGATCGGTAACGTCCTTGAGCGACACGTCGGGTTCGAGATTATCTAACAGATCAGCTGTCTCGTGGCACTTCTCCTTGCTCAGAAGATTCGACGCGGAGAAGTTTGCGTGATCGAGTACGTCCGCCAGGGTCCCGTCGGGCATCGTATTGACGGTTTCATTGGCGACGATCGAGTTGACGTAGAGAAGATCGTCATACGTTGGATTTTTCGTGGAGGTGGAAGCCCACAGGGGACGTTGAATCTGTGCGCCCTGGCTCAGGAGCGTTGTCACGTCCTCACCCGACATTCGCTGATTGAAAAGAACGTACGCCGCGGCCACCTGGGCGTTCGCGGTCGTGCCACGGCGAGGATCGCCTTCGGGCAGCAAAGCGTCGACAGCGACGTCCACGCGCGAGACGAAGAACGACGCCACGCTTGCGATAGCGCTCACTTCGTGGCCCGCGTTGTAGGCATCTTTTAGTCCCAAGGTCCAGGCGGTGATCACTTGGTCGTAGCGCTCGAGAGAGAAGATCAACGTGACGTTCACACTGATGCCCGCACCCAACACGGCGCGAATCGCGGGTAAGCCTTCCCTGGTCGCTGGAATCTTGATGAACAAGTTGTCGCGTCCAACCCGACCAGCGAGTCGCTTGGCCGCCGCGATGGTCCCCTCGGTGTCGCGAGCGAGACGCGGCGACACTTCCAAGGAGACGAACCCATCTAAGTAGCGTCGACTTCCCGAGGCGAAGTCGACGAGCGAGCTTTGGTGAACCCGGGCGAGGACGTCACAGGCGTCACGCACGTCTTCAACGGCCAAACTTTCGAAGAGCTCTTCGGGGTTCGAGTCGGACGACGCGGCGATAAGTGCGTCGTAGGCCGACGACGTCGCTAAGGCCTTGGCGAAGATAGAAGGGTTCGACGTGAGTCCGCGAACTCCCTCGCTCACGAACTTCTTGAGCGTGCCGTCGTTCAACCAATCACGACGGATGTTGTCGATCCAGGGGCTTTGGCCGTAGTCGTTGTACAGATCGCTCAGATTGGTCATTTTCCCTCGCTTAAGACTCGTTCGACGTGGGCAACCACCGTCGCTGGAACAATGTTGAAGTAGTCAAAGATAAAGGCACCCGGCGCCGAGAGTCCGAATGAGTCGATCCCAATGGACTCATCGACGTAGTTCGCCCAACCAAGTGTCGCGCCCGCTTCAATGGCCACTGACGGTGTCGTTCGACGAAGGACTTGCGCCCGGTACTCCTGGGACTGCGCGTCGAAACAGCGCCAGCACGGCAGGGCAACCACGCGCGTGACGACGCCCTTGGTCGAAAGTTCGTCGGCCGCACTGAGAACGACACCCACTTCCGAGCCCGTAGCGACCAGAGTAAACACGGCGTCGTCGCGTTCGCGTACAACGTAGCCACCTCTACGAGCTCCCAGTGCACTCGCGGCACCGTCGGCCTCGTTAAAGACCGGCATGTCTTGACGCGAGAGAACCAGCGCGGTGGTGTTCGGCTCTTTCGCACTGAGAAACTGCTCAACCAAATCGATGGTTTCATTCGCGTCACTTGGACGAACGACGTGGAGCTGGGGCATCGCTCGAAGAGACATTAGGTGCTCAACGGGTTCGTGGGTCGGCCCGTCCTCACCCACGCCAATGGAGTCGTGCGTGTAGACGAAGAGCACGCCGGCGTCACTGAGTGAGGCCAAGCGGATTGCTCCGCGTGCGTAGTCGCTAAAGACGAAGAACGTCGAACCGGCCGGGCGAAGTCCACCGTGGTGAGCTTGTCCAACGAGGGAACCGCTCATCGCGAACTCTCGAATGCCGTAGTGAATCTGGCGCCCACCAGGATTGGATCGGCCCTGGGGAAGGGAACTCTTCAGTTCGACGCCAGTGTTCTCGGTCAGGTCCGCCGAGCCGGCCGTGAGGCCCGGGGTTTGGGGAGCGAACGTGTCCATCGCCCGCTGCATTGCCTTACGGGTTGCCACCATTGTCCCCGGCGCGAAGGGTTCGGGTCGGGTCGCAATGTTCGCGGCGCCGTTCGTATCGAGCTGTTCGAGGAGTTGTACGCCCTTGGCTCCGGCCGCCAACACACGAGCGTCCCACGCAACACGCTCGGCGCGTTGAGGATTGATCAACTCGACCATCTCACGGGGGAGCTCTGGATCGAAGTGAAAGGCCTCGTCGGGCACACCGAGTATCTCTTTGACCTTCGAAATCGCTTCGGCGCTAAAGGGTGTGCCGTGGGCTTCACGGCGATCCATCATTTCGGGTGAAGGAAAACCAATGTGCGACCGTACGATGATGAGCGTGGGTCGGGTAGTCTCCGCAATCGCCTCGTGCACCGCGGCTTCAAGGACGTCGAGTTCGTTCGCGTGTTCACCAACGTCGATGACGTGCCAGCCGTAGGCAGCGAAACGTTCAGCCGGATGATCGTGGAGTGCGAGCTCCGTGGGTCCGTCGATGGTTATGTGGTTATCGTCGTAAAAGATTGTCAAATGGTCAAGGCCAAGCGATCCGGCTAATGACGCCGATTCGTGGCTAATTCCTTCTTCGAAACAACCGTCGCCCGCAAAGACCCACGTTCGGTGATTGACCAGGTCTTCGCCGTAGTCGCTACGAAGAATGCGTTCGGCGATCGCCATGCCCACCCCGTTAGCGATGCCTTGACCGAGGGGGCCAGTCGTGACTTCAACAGTGGGCGCGCAACCTCGCTCGGGATGACCGGGCGTGCGCGAGTGAGGCTGGCGAAAGTTCTTTAAGTCATCAACGCTGAGGTCGTAACCAAAGGCGTGCGCGAGGCTGTACTGGAGTATCGAGGCGTGACCGTTACTCAAAATGAATCGGTCGCGGTCGCTCCACTTTGGATCGGTCGGATCGTGTCGCATGACGCGGGCCCAGAGCATGACGGCGAGTGGCGCGAGGGCCATGGCGGTGCCACTGTGACCTGATTTTGCCTTGGCGGGTGCGTCCATGGATACCGCAACAACCTCACGAATTGTGCGACCTTCTAAGTCGCTGGCGCCGGGGTAGAGGGAGTCAACCATGCTTAGACAGTACCGAATAGGTCTGCTCGCCAGTGCGGAGTGACACGGCTAACCTCGCCACGTGGCGCTCCAGATTCCCCCGAACTGCGATTTAACGCTCGGTCTTACGTGCATTGACAAGTCGGTACCCGGTCGAACCGTCTGGCGGGCCCGCGTTGACGAACGATTCCTCAATCCTTCGGGCGTCGTCCAGGGCGGATTCTTAGCGGCGATGCTCGATTCGGCCATGGGGGCATCGGCCGTCACGGTGGTCGGCGAGAGAAAGGTCATCGTGGCCAACACCGAGATGAAGATCTCGTTTCTTCGACCGGTGAGGGCCGGTGACGTGCTGACCTGTGTCGCTACCGTCCTCAAGCCCGGCAGAGTCATTTCGTTTCTCGAGGCCAAGATTTCGGACGCCAATGATCGACTCGTCGCGACGGCGAGTTCGACCTACCTGGTAAAAGAGCGCACTGAGTAGGCTTAGTTCGTGAAGAGTTCGTCGTGGCGCAGGTTCCTTCGTGGCGCGTCACTGCAACGTGACTTTGACGAATTGCGCGCTATCGCCATCCGCTATCTCAAAGAAGAGACCATCAAGCCCATTAAGGACCTTGGTCGATTCATCGCGTGGGGTTCTCTCGGCAGTATCTTCGTGGGCTTTGGATCGGTGTTGTTGCTGTTCGCGAGTCTGCGCTACCTGCAGTGGCAGTTTCCGGTGCTCGACGGGTCGCTTTCCTGGTTGCCCTACCTGATTGTGGCGGTTTTGGCGCTGGTGGTCATCGGTCTGACGGCGTGGCGAATAGTGAGTGGTACCGCGAAGCGCCGCCTGAAGGCTTCTAAGTGAGAGAACAAAGTCCGACGCGTCGTGAGCTCGAGGCTTCGCTTCGCTCCTTTTTGCCCGAGCGTGCCCAAATGGGTAGTTCCCTTACGGGGTCCAAACCCACGGTGGCCGCGGTTGGACTCGGTGGCGTGATGACGGGCTACGTGTGGGGTCAACTTCGTGGTCGTCGCGCTCGCAAGAACAAGAAGCGCTAAGTGTTAAAACGCCTCTTTCGCATCGCTACTGCGGCAACGATTGGTCGAGCGCTGGCCCAAAAGTCCCCCAAGTGGCTCTCCATAGCCCTCACTCTCTTGCTGTTTCGGTTCCTGGACCGCCGCTCGGCCAAGGCCTCGAAGAGTGCAAAAAGGGCCAAAACATGAAGAGTGCGCTCTTAAGGGCCGGGGAGCGCGTCATGCTCATCGACGCCAAAGACCGCCACTACCTCGTATCGCTCAAGGAAGGTTCGGCCTTTCACACCCACGCCGGCATTGTTCAACACGACGACGTTATTGGCGCCCTTGAAGGTTCGTTAATAAAGTCCAGCACCGAGCGCTCGTTTCTGGTGCTACGACCAACGCTCTCTGACGTCGTGCTTAAGATGCCGCGCGGTGCACAGGTCATCTACCCCAAGGACTTAGGCGCAATTCTGATGCAGGCCGATATCGGCCCCGGCATGCGCGTACTCGAAGCGGGCGTTGGATCAGGTGCGCTGTCGATGACGCTGCTACGCGCCGGAGCGAGCGTGAAGGCCTACGAGATTCGAGAGGACTTCGCCCAACACGCCATCAAGAACGTGCACGACATGCTAGGAGAAGACGTTGACTACGACGTCAAAATTCGCGACGTGACGGAAGGTATCGATGAGATCGACCTGGACCGGATCATCCTGGACATGCCCGAACCCTGGGACGTCGTCAAGCACGCCGAAGGAGCGTTGCGGCCCGGAGGAATCTTTCTGGCGTACCTACCAACGATTAATCAGACACAGTTGGTGCGTGAAGCACTGCATCACCACTCTTTTGGTTTAGAAGAGACGGTGGAGATACTCAGGCGCACCTGGCACATCGATGGCCGATCAGTTCGCCCCGATCATCGAATGGTCGCGCACACCGGCTTCTTGACGTCGGCGAGACGCCTCGTGAGGCGCGTCGAAGGCGACTAGTGGCGTTCGATGAAGATGCACTCGCCGGGGCACTCTTCGGAGGCCTCGATGACGGCGTCTTCGAACTCGGGTGGGACTTCCGCAACTCCCTCAGCACCGCCGGGGCTGCTCTTGACGTCGGTGCCCTGCTTTACGTAGGCCAAGCCGTCGTCCAATAGCGTAAAGACCGAAGGACAGATTTCTTCACAGAGTCCATCACCCGTGCAGAGGTCTTGGTCAATCCAAACCTTCATTTGCGTGCCCTCCATGGCCTATTACGTGTAATTACTCTAGTGGTCGTTTCGAGATATTCGTGACCTTCGTATCCCGCTCGCACTCACCTAGGGTGGCGATATGGACCGTTCCCCGGGATTTGGCGAATCTACGAGTGGTGAGCCCGACGAGACCGTCGGTGGGAACTCTCCGGGTGACTTGACCCTGAGCGACCTCGAACACTCGCTGCGACGCATAGAGCACCTCGAAGAGAAGCTCCTTGAGGCGAGAGGTCAGCTCTCACAAAGTCGCTCAAACAACGAGAAACTCACTATCACCATTCAACAGACGCGTGACCAGATCAGTGCTCTGCGTGACGAAGTTGAAAAACTCACACAACCGCCGGCCGTCTACGGCACCTTTACGGGCTTTAACGAAGACGGCTCCGTCGACATTTTTGCCTCTGGCCGCAAGATGCGCGTGGCCCTGCACCCGGGACTGGACCCCGCACAGATTGCCCGCGGTGACGAAGTTGTCCTCAATGAGTCCTTCACGGTTATTGGTGTGCGCGATTCAGACGGTCAAGGAGAAGTCGTCACCGTCAAGGAAGTGCTGGACGAACGCCGAGTGCTGGTGTACGGCCGAGCCGACGAGGAGCGCGTCGTCGAACTTGCCGAAGCGCTTCGCTCGGTGAAACTACGCAGTGGTGATGCGCTCCTGCTCGACCTTCGATCGAACATGCTGACCGAGAAGCTCACCCGTCAAGAGGCCGAAGAGCTGATCCTCGAAGAGGTTCCCGACATCAGTTACGCCGACGTGGGCGGTCTGGACGCCCAGATCGAGGCCATCACCGACGCCGTAGAGTTGCCGTACCTGCACCGAGCGCTCTTCAACGACTACGACCTGCCCGCGCCAAAGGGCATCTTGCTCTACGGGCCTCCGGGATGCGGCAAGACCCTCATCGCCAAGGCGGTCGCCAATTCACTCTCGCAAAAGGTCGCGGAACTTACGGGAAATCGCAACGTTCGCTCCTATTTCTTGAATATCAAGGGTCCCGAGCTGTTGAACAAGTACGTGGGTGAGACCGAGCGCCAAATTCGAGTCGTCTTTCAGCGCGCTCGCGAAAAGGCCGAAGAGGGCGTCCCGGTCATTGTCTTCTTTGACGAGATGGACTCGCTCTTTCGCACCCGAGGAACTGGTATCAGCTCGGACATGGAGTCAACGGTCGTTCCACAGCTGCTCGCCGAGATTGATGGCGTGGAATCGTTGCGCGACGTGATCGTCATTGGCGCAACAAACCGTGAGGATCTCATTGACCCCGCGATTCTTCGCCCCGGTCGCCTTGACGTCAAGATCAAGATTGAACGTCCTAACGCCGAGGCGGCGACACAGATATTCCAGCGCTACTTACACACCGAACTGCCGCTCGACGAAGCGACCGTGCGCGAAATTGGCGGAGGTGATCGGGCCAAAGCGGTGCAGTCCATAATCGAAGACACCGTCACCAGCATGTACCGAATCGACGATGAGAATCGCTTTTTGGAAGTTACGTACCAGGGTGGCGACAAGGAAGTCCTCTACTTTAAGGATTTTGCCTCGGGCGCGATGATTGAGAACATTGTGCGGCGTGCGAAGAAGATGGCCGTCAAGCGTGAGATCGCCAACCAGGGTCGCGGTCTTCGAAAGGAAGATCTCTTTGACGCCATTCGCCAGGAGTTCCGCGAGAACGAAGATTTGCCTAACACCACCAATCCCGACGACTGGGCAAGGATTTCGGGCAAGAAGGGCGAGCGCATCATTTTCATTCGTACGCTTATTAATCGTGAAGAGGACGACGAGAAGGGTGGTCGCTCGATCCAACACGTGGGCACGGGACAGTATCTCTAGGTCCGGAGCGATTGCCAAGGTTCTCGGTATCGAGACGGAGTACGGCATCGCCGGAGGACCTGAGGCTGACCCGATCGTTTCTTCGAGCATCATCGTCAACGCGTACGCCCAGGAGGGCCGAACTCGAACAAACTGGGACTTTGATGGCGAGACACCCGAGATGGACGCGCGCGGGCGCGTCGATCTCACTTCCTTCGCGCCTGTGGTCGAGACTCATTTAGCCAACACCGTGTTGACCAACGGCGCAAGACTCTACGTCGATCACGCTCATCCCGAGTATTCCTCGCCCGAGTGTCGAACCCCTCGCGAGGCGACGCTCTACGACGTGGCCGGCGAGGATATCATGCGTCGCGCTCTCGTCGGTGCTAACAATCGACTGGACCCAAACCAGGCCATCACGCTCTACAAGAACAACTCCGATGGTAAGGGCAACTCCTATGGCACGCACGAGAACTACCTCGTTCGACGCGACGTCGAGTTCGCTCATCTCATTCGCGCGATGGTGCCCCACTTTGTCTCTCGCCAAATCGTGGTGGGCGCCGGGAAAGTGGGCGCGGAAACCGACGCCGGCCTCGACGTGAATCCGGCTTTTCAGCTCTCCCAGCGCGCCGAGTTCTTCGAAGAGGTCGTCGGGCTCGAGACCACGTTGAAGCGCCCCATCATCAACACTCGCGACGAACCCCACAGCGACGCCGAGAGGTTCCGTCGTCTTCACGTCATCATCGGCGACGCCAACATGAGCCAGTTCGCGACGTTCGTCAAGATTGGGTCGACGGCGTTGTTGCTGGCTGCTCTAGAAGAGTCCGGGGTTGGGGTCTTCCCCGCCATGCCCAAATCGCCCGTGCACGCCGTGCGTTTCTTCGCGACGGATTTGAGTCTCTCTGAGGCTGTGGCGTGCGACGATGGTCAGTCAAGGAGCGCGTGGGACTTTCAAGACGAGTTGTGGCACGTGGCAAATGCGTACGTCAGTCAAACCGGAGCCGAAGCGGTCGCTGAACCCGAAGAAGTCCAGTTGATCTTGACTCAGTGGCGCGAAATGCTTGACGGTGTTCGAGACGATCGCGACGCCGTCGCCGATCGGGTCGACTGGGTAGCGAAATTTCGCGTCGTGACGGGCTACAAGCAACGCCACGACCTCGGTGATCACGACGCGAAACTTCGAGCTATCGACTTGCAGTACCACGACCTTCGAGCGAGCCACTCGCTCGCTCAACGCGTCGGACTTCGCGCTCTCAGCACCGACCTCGATGTTCGTGAAGCCGTTCACAATCCACCCCGCAGTACACGGGCGTACTTTCGGGGCCAGTGTGTCTCGAGATATCCCGACCAAATCGTTGCCGCGAATTGGGATTCGGTCGTGTTCGATCTCGGCGAGGGACCGCTGCAACGCGTGCCAATGCTTGATCCTTTGAGGGGTACCCACGCACTCACTGCTGAGTTGCTAGAAACAAGTACGACGGCAATTGAACTTCTTCATGCACTAGACAGGTAGAACAGAAGTATGAGCGAACGAGAGCGAATCCAAAAGCAGCGCCCGGAGCGCACGAATGAATCATCGAGCGACGTGTCGGTCGACGCAACGAAGGGCGACCGGTTAAAGGCCGACCTCGATGACTTACTGGATGAGATCGACGAAGTTCTCGAGGAGAACGCCGAGGAGTTTGTACGTAACTACGTGCAAAAAGGCGGGGAGTAACCGTGGGCCTGCCCCTCTTTAGTGCCCACAGTGATCCGGGGCCGTCGTTTTGGCATTTCGCAGAGTCGCAGGGCCTAACTCCGACAGCGAGCGCCCTAGACGACGCTCCTCACGCCACGACGGTAATTGCCGTTCGCTACAGCGAGGGCGTGGTGATGGTCGGCGACCGCCAGGCGACGGGTAACTACATCGCGAGTCGAGACGTACGTAAGATTGAGCCGGCCGATCGCTACACGGCCCTCGCCATTTCGGGCAGCGCCGCGCGGGGTATCGAACTCCTAAAGATTGCGCAGTTGTCCTTCGAGCACTACGAGAAGATGACCGACTCCGCACTGAGCCTCGAAGGTAAGGCCAACTACCTTTCGCCGATTGTTCAACGAAACAATCTTTCGTCGCCGCTGATGGTGTTGCCGCTACTGGCTGGATGGGACGCGAGTCACCGGGTGGGGCGAATCTTTGAATACGACGGAGCGGGTGGATGTTACGAGCGTTTCGATTTCTCGACCATCGGCTCGGGATCACCCTTCGCCGACGGTGCGCTTCGTCTCGGATTTCGTTCGAACTTGGACCTTGAGGCCGCGCTGGAGTTGGGCGCTCTGGCGCTCTACGAAGCCGGCGACAACGACCCGAGCACTGGTGGGCCAGATTTTGTCCGCAATATCTTTCCGATGATGATCACGCTCAACGAAGCGGGTTTCCAAGAACTGCCCGCGAGCGAGGTGGGGGAGCGGTTCCGAGTAATTAACGAACGTCGAACCCAATCGGGTGGCGTCGCGGGTGGAGCGCTTCGGTGAGTAACTACTTTTACGTCTCGCCAGAACAACTCATCAAGGACCGAGCCGAGTTTGCCCAAAAGGGCATCGCGCGAGGACGGTCCATAGTTGCCGCGATCTACGACAAGGGCGTGGTGCTCGTCGCGGAGAACCCTTCAGCCTCCTTGAACAAAGTCTCCGAGATCTACGATCGAATCGCCTTCGCTGGTGTTGGTAAATACAACGAATTTGACCGTCTCCGCGAGGCGGGGATTCGCTGGGCCGATACGACGGGTTTTACCTACTCGCGTGAAGACGTCGACGCTCGAGCGTTGGCGAACTACTACGCGCAACACCTCGGTGACATGTTCACCGAAGGTCAAAAACCCTTAGAGGTCGAAATTCTCGTTGCGCAGTTGGGCAACGCCCTTCGCCCCACCAAGCTCTACCGCGTCGCCTACGAGGGGACGATTTCTGATGAGCCCCACTTCGCGGTGTTGGGGGGCGACGCCGAGACGATCAGAGATCGTTTCGCGCTGACCGAGGAGACCGTCCACTCACTCGAGACCACCTTGCAAAATGCGTCTCGCGCGCTCACCGGACCGGAGCGAACGCTGAGCGCTTCGGAGTTAGAAGTCGGCATCCTCGAAGACCGCGGTAATCGCAGAACCTTTGTGCGACTTAGCGACGAACAGATAAGCGAGCTCTTGAGCTGAGATCAGCTCAGACCACGTCATGCTGCGGAGAATCTTCGGCGTAGAAACTGAGTACGGTATTACATTCTCGCTGCGCGGTCAGCGACGATTAAGTCCCGACGAAGTCTCCCGGTTTCTTTTTCGCAAGGTCGTGGCGTGGGGTCGTTCGTCGAACGTGTTTCTCGAAAACGGTAGTCGGCTCTATTTAGACGTTGGAAGCCACCCCGAGTACGCCACCGCCGAGTGCGACAGCCTCGATGATCTCGTAGCCCAGGACAAGGCCGGCGAATCAATACTTCGTGAACTCGTTGGTTACGCACAAGCGCAGTTGAGTGAAGAAGGTATACGTGGCGATATCTATCTCTTCAAGAACAACACGGATTCCACGGGCAACTCCTACGGCTGCCACGAGAACTACTGCATCGAGCGGATTGAGGACCTAAGTCGACTCGAAGAGATGTTCATTCCCTTCTTAATCAGCCGACAGATCTTCACGGGCGCCGGCAAAGTGGTCACCAACGCTAAGGGGACCGCGTACTCAATGAGTCAGCGCGCCGAGCACATTTGGGAAGCGATATCTTCGGCCACGACGAGAAGCCGTCCGATTATTAACACGCGCGACGAACCTCACGCCGACCCCGAAAAATACCGCCGACTCCACGTCATCGTGGGCGACTCGAACATGAGCGAGTTCGCCACGTATCTTAAGGTCGGCACGGCCGCGGTCGTACTCGCGATGATCGAAGACAAGACCACCGTGATGCGCGACTACTCGATGGCGTCGCCGATAAACGCACTCCGAGATATTTCCTACGATCTCTGGAGCAAAGAGCCGGTCAAGTTGCTCAACGGACGCGACCTCACCGCACTGGAGATCCAAGAAGATCTCTGCGAACGAGCCGAGCTGTTTCTTCAATCGCACGACCTGCCCGCTGACCAGGTCCACGCGGTAAAGCTATGGCGCGAGGTTATAGAGCAGTACCGCAGTGACCCAATGGGACTGTCCGATCGAGTGGACTGGATCGCGAAATTGCAGATCATCGATAGGGAGCGCGAACGCAGTGGTGTAGAACTAAGCGATCCGAAGATTGCTCTGATCGACCTGCTCTACCACGACACCAACTTTGATCGTGGTCTCTACTATCGACGCGCCGCTCGAGGGCACTACCAACGCATAGTTAGCGAAGAGCA
Source organism: Acidimicrobiales bacterium (assembly GCA_035533995.1). Lineage (GTDB taxonomy): Bacteria > Actinomycetota > Acidimicrobiia > Acidimicrobiales > RAAP-2 > RAAP-2. Next base: position 62,540 of record DATLSR010000020.1, read on the forward strand.
GATTGAACGCGCCACGACCACGCCTCCGGCCACCACCAGAGCGCACATGCGTGGCACGTTCATTCAGGCGGCGAAACAGTGGCGACGGGACTACACCGTTGACTGGGTGCACCTTAAGTTGAACGATGAAATGCAGCGGACGGTTTTATTGAAGGATCCCTTCAAGAGTACCGATGATCGATTTCAGAAGCTGTTGGCCTCGTTAGAACGTCACGGTTGACTCAACTAACCTTGCGAGGTGTCCGACGAGTCCCCACCCGAGATTGACGAACTCGTAGCAGTCAGCGACGACGCAGCGACGCGTCCCGTTCGACGTCGCTCACGAACCACTTGGGTGATCGAGTGGCTGGTCATCGTTGTTGTCGCGGTGGCGGCTTCCTTGTTGATTCGGACCTATTGCTTTCAGACCTTCTTTATTCCTTCGGCTTCGATGGAACCCACGTTGCAGATTGGTGATCGACTGATCGTCGACAAATTGAGTGTCGAATTCGGCACGATCAATCGCGGGGACATCATGGTTTTTACGGCACCACCCAGCGAGAACTGTGGCGTCAAGGACACCGACCTCGTCAAACGAGTCATTGGACTTCCGGGTGATCACCTCACGTCAAAAGGCAACACCATCTACGTCAACGGAAAACCACTCAAGGAGAATTGGCCTCATACCGAACCACTAGGGCCGCCCATTGGTAACGTGACCGTGCCAGCGAATCACTACTTCATGATGGGTGACAATCACTCGGACTCCTGCGACAGCCGAAGTTGGGGTACGGTTCCGCGAACGGACATGATCGGTAAGGCGTTCGTCCGAATTTGGCCTCTCTCACGGATTGGCTCGCTCTAAAATCACCGAGGCCTGCGACCTACAATGGGGTCGTGTTGAGTTTGAGCCCAATAAAACTCTTGGTGATTGCCGCCGTGATCATGCTGCTCATGGGCCCGGACAAGTTGCCGGACGTTGCGCATAAGTTGGGCGCCGCGTGGCGAACGGTGAAGAAGCTCCAAGAGCGAGTCGAGGCCGAAGTCCGCGAAGCGATACCTGACCTACCGAGCACCGGAGATATTGCGCGCATCGCGCGAAGCCCCGTCAATCTGTTGAACCAACTGGCTGATCGAGTCGACGCCAAAGAGGCCGCCGCGGCGAATCCAGTGGCACCAGAAGCCGCCGAGGGCGACGCCGTCCCCCTCGTCCAGCCCTACGTGGCCCCACGACCGATAACCCAACGCGCCGACGAGTCGGCGCTGCCACCCGATCCGTCACTGAACTAAGGCGGTCATGGCAAAATTTCGTCGCGCCGAAACTGGTATGACGCTGGCCGAGCATCTGGCGGAACTTCGCCATAGATTTTTGATAATGGCCATCGCCATCACGGTCTTTGGCGTCCTCGGTTTCATCTTCTATCCAAACATTTTGAAGTTGCTACAAAATCCTTACTGTTCGGCAGTTCCCGGCCACTGTAAGTTCCTGGTGACCAACCCACTCGACGGGCTGACCTTACGCGTCAAAATTGCGTTTTTCGGTGGATTCCTCGTTTCGTCACCCATCATTCTCTGGCAAGTGTGGCGCTTCGTGACACCGGGGCTCAAGGCGAGAGAGCGCCGCTACATCATTCCCTTCGTTGCGGCATCGCTCGTTTTCTTTGGCGCGGGAATTGTCTTGGCGTATTTCAGCTTTGGTCACGCCATTCACTTCTTAAAGTCCATCGGTGGCTCGACATTGATAACCGAGTACAACCCCAATCAGTACCTGACGCTCTTCCTCTTGATGATGTTCATCTTTGGTCTGATGTTCCTCTTCCCGGTGGTACTTGTCGCTCTGGAGTTGGCTCGCGTCATTACGCCATCGCAACTCCTTCGAGGGTGGCGTTACGCGGTGATCACTATCGTCATCGCCGCGGCTATCTTCACGCCGAGTGGCGACCCGTTGTCGATGTGCGCGTTGGCGGTGCCACTCATCGTCTTCTACTTTCTCGCAATCGGTGTTGGCAAGCTGCTGCACCGGTGAGCGTCCTCGGGTACCGAAGTCGATTTATCGACCGGCTCGGTTTCGGCCTTGACCGTTTTCAACTCGAGGCCATAGAGGCGGTGGATCAACGAGTCAACGTGCTCGTGAGTGCCCCCACCGGTTCGGGAAAGACGCTCATTGCTAACTACGCGATTGGCCGCGAACTCGAACGAGAACAGCGGACCTTTTATACGACACCACTCAAGGCACTGTCGAATCAGAAGTATTACGAACTCTGTGAGTTGCACGGCGAGGCTCGAGTCGGACTTCTCACGGGTGACACTTCAATGAATCGAAGCGCCCCCATCGTCGTTATGACCACCGAAGTACTCCGCAACATGTTGCTTACCGAGTCTGATCAGTTGACCACGCTCGGACTCGTCGTCCTTGACGAAGTCCACTACCTTCAAGACCCTTTTCGTGGCGGCGTGTGGGAAGAGGTCCTCATTCTCACGCCCTCGGCGGTGCGATTCGTGGCGCTGTCGGCGACCATTGGCAACGCCGATTTTCTCGGCGAGTGGTTTACTCAGGTTCGCGGCCCGACCACCATCGTGGTCGAGAAAACGCGTCCCATCCAACTCCACAATCATTTAGCGGTCGTGAAAAGGGGACAGCCGACTGCCGAGATCTCTGATCTGCTCGATGGTCCTCGACTCTCTGACGAGGCCCGCCGAATCGACAACTTGATGAAGGCATCGCGACGCTTTCGACCCGGTACTAAGTGGCAGGGTCCCAAGTCGAGCGCGCCACCGCCGCCGTTTCGTTCACCACGTCGCTCGGAGCTGATGCAGGCACTCGAGCGAGAGGACCTGTTGCCCGTCATCGTCTTTATCTTCTCGCGCGCCGCCTGTGACGAAGCCGTCCACCAGTTGCGTCGCGACGGTCTGTTGTTCACCTCACCCGAAGATCGTCGAGAGATTGAACGAATTGCTGAGTCGAGGCTCGCCGACTTCTCCAAAGACGATCTCCAAGCGCTCGAGTACGCCGACTTCTTTGACGCACTACGCCGCGGGATCACGAGTCACCACGCGGGCATGGTGCCGGCTTTTCGCGAGATCGTCGAGGCGTGTTTCGAACGAAATCTGCTGGCCGTGGTCTTTGCTACTGAGACCCTCGCCCTCGGTGTCAACATGCCAGCACGTTCAGTCGCGCTCGAGCGATTCACCAAATACTCCGACGCCGGACGTCAGTTTCTCACCAGCGCGGAGTTTGCCCAAATGACCGGACGGGCCGGTCGTCGCGGCCTCGATGATGAGGGCCACGCCATTGTCTGTTTCTCCAACGACTTGGCGCTGCACGACGTGGGCCGCGTGGCCCTTGCTCCACCTTCGGATCTGCATTCGTCGTTTCGCCCTACCTATAACTTCACGGCAAGTCTGGTGAACAACTTCGAGTATGAGACGGCGCTGAAAGTCGTGCAGCGTTCGTTCGCGCAGTTCGAGAACGAACGGCGACCTTCGGCGTCGAAACGTCCCCTCACGGACCAAATGAGCGCGCGTCACCACGTACTCGAGGAGTTGGGTTACGCCAATGGTTGGACGCTGAGCCCCCAGGGTCTGCTTCTTCGTTCGATCTATCACGAGTGCGACCTACTCATCGCCGAATCGATTAGTGCTGGTGTCTTCGAGGGTCTCGACGCGGCGCAGCTCGCGGGGCTGTTGTCGTGCTTCGTCTTTGAGTCACGTCGTACCACACGGTCAACCAGCGCAGCCAAGCAGGTGTCGACCAAGAAAAAGCGGGTGCACCACGATCGATTGGGTCAAGAACGGCGCGTCAGTATTGCCGAACGCCTCGCCGAGATCTCACTCATCGCCGCAACAGTTCGCGGGGTCGAGGAACGCTACAAGGTGCCCCACTGCAAAGAGCCCGACGGTCACTTCGCGACAATCATCGCGGCCTGGGCGAGGGGAGTGACACTCGGAACGGTGTTGGACCTCGCGGACGCTGAAATTGGCCAGACCTCGCCGGGTGACTTCGTTCGAAACGCCAAACAGGTGGCCGATCTCTGTGAACAGTTGGCCCGAATGCACCAACTCACGGCTGTCGCCGAGGTGGCGCTCGAAGCTCGTGACGCGGTCCTACGCAGTGTGGTTGCGGGTGCCTCCAGCGTCCACCCGCGGAGCTAAATTCACCTCTAACCTCATAACTCCATGCATCCCTACGTTGCCGAAGAGTTCACCGCCGCCGAGGCCGCAGTGCTTCGACGGTACTTCACGAATCTCGAAGGTCCAGTCTTTGCTCTAGTGAACTTGCCCGAGGTCGTCAAGGGCGCACTGTTTGCTCGTTATTCGCGCTCCTCGAAGAGTCTGCGCCGCCTCTTTCTCGACGAGTTCGTCCATGACCTAGAACTTACGGGTGACGCCGGCATCGACGCAACCGTCGGACTTGACCGAGCGGACGATCTCTACCAAAAGATCTTCGTCGAATACGGCGACGACTCGGTGGCTCAGTTGGGAGGTGTGCATCTCGCCTGCGAACAGGCGAGCAACCTGCTGACCAAGGTGCTCGAGCGTGGTCGATTGATGAGCTACCTGGAACAGTCGACGCGCTACTTGGCCTACGACAAGCGGCTCAGCAACGGTCTCTATCGCTTCTACCGCGACAATGAACTGCTCGAGTCACGCTTTGGAGCGCGCTACATCGGCGAGATGGATCGGATGTTCGACACGTATCGTGAACTTCTTCCCGTGCTGACGGACTGGCTCGGAACGAGGTACCCCAAGACGCCCGACGACACGGACTTTGTCTATCGTCAGGCCATTCGTGCGAAGGCTCTCGACGGCCTGCGTGGTCTGCTCCCGGCGAGCGCACTGTCGAATCTTGGTATTTACGCATCGGGTCAGGCCTACGAAGCTCTGTTGTTGCGCATGAGGGCACATCCTCTGCCGGAAGTTCGTGACTACGCGAAAATGATGCACGAGGAGCTCGCGAAAGTCATCCCATCATTCTTGAAACGGCTCGACGTTCCAGAGCGCGGCGTTGCTTGGACAAACTATTTGACCAGCACGCGAAGTGCCACCCACGCTCTAGTGAGTTCTTTGAACGCTGACGAGGACGAGTCGGGGGAGTACGTTCGTCTCGTCGGTTTTGATCCCGAAGGTGAGGATCGAGTTCTTGAGGCGATCGTCTTCGCCGACTCAACAATGTCGCACGATCACGTTGCAGAAATCGTCAAGTCCTTGAATCCAGCCGAACGCATCGAGCTCTTCTCCACTTACGTTGGTCAGCGAGAGAACCGTCGACATCGTCCGGGACGAGCGTTCGAACGCACCGACTACCGATTCGAGATCGTCAGTGACTACGGAGCCTTTCGCGATCTTCAGCGACACCGGCTGCTCACCATTGAGTGGCAGCCCCTCACGGTCGACCTCGGCTTTGACGTGCCTGACGTGATCAAAGAGTCGGGACTGGCCGGTCGTTACGAGGAGTCGCTGTTGCGCTCGGCCGAACTCTTTCACGACGTAGCGTCAGTTTTCCCTGGCCAGGCGCAGTACTGCGTCGCGCTGGCCTTTCGCATCCGTTACGTAATGCAGATGAACGCCCGAGAAGCCATGCACCTCATCGAACTTCGCTCGGGCCCCCAGGGCCACCCGAGCTACCGTCGCGTGGCCCACGAGATGGCCCGATTAATCGGTGAAGAGGCTGGTCACAGGGCCATTGCCCAGGCGATGAACTACGTCGACTTCTCCGAAACAGACCTTGAGCGCCTCGAAGCAGAGCGAACCGCGGAGCGGAATCGTCGAAATCGCTAGAAAAGGCGACATTTACGGACTCTTTAGGTTCAAATGCCGCACGATTGGTCAAAAAGGCCATACAATGCCAGCGCTACAGAAGAGGAACTTATGGCAGATGATGTTGAAAATGATGAAGTCTTTGACGAAGAGGAGCTCGCGGAGGGCTTCATCGAAGAGATCGTGACCGAAGAAGAGCTCGAGGACGTCGTTGAAGGTATCGACGAAGAGGACGACGCGGACGACGAGAGCGTGGTCGCAGAGCTGACGGATGAAGAAGAGATAGTGGCCGCGGCCGCGGTGGTGGTTGAAGATGAAGACGACGTCGTTGACGACGCCGACATCGAGATGGCGCTCGACGAAGTACTGGCCGAGACGATTCTGCGCACCTCGGTGCCTGAGGACGATGATGAGGCTCCGGTTGAGGTCGATCCGACCGTTGACGCCGCCGAGGCAATCCTTCCCAAGCAAGACGATGAGTTTCGCTGTACTTCGTGCCGACTTTTGAAGAAGACGAGCCAGCTCGCCGACCGTCCCAAAATGCTCTGTCGTGACTGTGTCTAAGACTTGTCGGGCGCCACGACCTCGTGCGCCCCTCTTCGGGACGTAAGGTGATCGTTTCGCTGGTCACGTCAGTGACTCCCCAAGTGGAAACTCTTTGGCATCACGCGCATAAAGACGTCCTGGTGAAGCGAGGTGGCGTTGCCCTGCTCCACACGCTCTGTGGCGAAGGGGACGTTGGCCAACTGCTTGTGGACGTCGTATCGACTTCGTCGCTTTGGATCGTCAGCGACAAGGGTCAGATCAAGGGACTGGGACTCGTTCGAGAACGGGTCGTTGAGGCGATCTACGTTGTCCACGAGTTTCGTCGCCAGAAGGTGGCGACGAAACTAATGAAATCGCTCTTGCAGAGTGATACTCCGCCGATCGACGCGTACGCGTTGCCCGGCGACCGGGCGATGAAATCGCTCTACGAGTCGCTGGGTTGGAAAGCGCGACTACTCACGATGCGCGGCGCGTAGGCGGACGTCGAACGATCCGGGTGGGCGGTGGTGGTGGAGGCACCTTCATACCGAGAAGCTTCGCGAGCTCGGGAATGGCACCCGCGTTGTGAACCGCGACGGCGCGACTGGCTTCATCGTTGGGGATTCCGAGGGGCTTAACGTTTCGACGAATTGAAGTGTCCGCGGCGAGCTCGACTATCTCCCGCCACTTAGCAGGGTCCTGATCAACCGTCAGCGCTTCTGAGACGAGGGCCACTACTCGTACGGCCGAATCGGCGCTCACGCGCGTCGAAATGTCCGGCGGGCGGGCGACGAGGCTGAGCGCCTCTTTCACATTCTTTGAGGCAATCGCGGCTTCAAGCTTCTCATTCCACTGCGTACGAAGGTGATCGACGCGCGCACTGAGTGAGGCTTGAAGCTCTTTGAGTTGCGTTCTCGACTCGTCGTCCAGTGAGACAGTCTTCGCGGACGTGACCACGGCGCGCAGGTCACGAAGGCGCAGCTCACGACCCGCGGCGACTGCGCCGCCGGCGCGGTCCTTCCAAAGAGCGAGGTTGGTGCTCTTGAGGAGATCTTCAGCAATGCGTTCAATCGTGGTTGCGTCGACGGTGGGACGGCCTTGCGAAGAGGCGTTCTTGTTCTGCAACTCAACGGCGGATCGCACGGCGGGCATTCCACCACGCAGGAGTTGTTCGGCTACGGGCAGTTGTTCTGGTGAGAGGGTAGCGAGCAATGCGTTGCGGTGAATCGTGGTCAGCGGCGGTTGTTGGGGACCCGTGGAACGTTCGGGACGACTCGTTCGACCGGTTCGCTCCGTTCGAGGACTTCGCGCCGGTCGCTCGCCGCGCGCGGCGCCCTCAGTCCTCTCGGGACGTGCGCCTTCATTTCGAGGGCCGCGGGCTGGACGATCACTACGCGGAGCGCGTTCAACCTTCTCACCCGTCGTCGTGGCGTCTTTAGGGTCGCGTGGCGCACGTGGTTCTCGGCGCGTCGTCGGACGTTTCGTTGCCTCACGTCGCTCGCCGTCACGTCGATCGCTGTCACGCCGCTCGCCACCGCGGCTTGCGCCTCTTCCCTTTGGCGCGTAGGTGACGACGACGTCAGGCCCCTTTTTGGGTTCTTGAATGAGTTCCAGGCGTTCGTTCTTTGGATCCAGTGGTGAGGCGGTCTTCGGCGCCATGATCGAGAGGACTTCTATGCCCTCCATGAACTGTTCAATATCAGCCCGGTAGACGTTGCCTATCACTGGGCCGCCAGGGACCAGCGACGCCTGCAAGACGCCCTTAGGGAGCTTCGCGCCCGCGGCGCGCCACGTGGCAACTTCGCCATTCAGACTGGTTATTTCGATCTCAATGCGACGAGACATAGGGTTCTAATCTAGTCGCTCAGGGATGATCAAACATTTCTCAACCATTTAGCCCAAGTTTAAAGTTCGATGCCTAGCATGGCTTCGTGAGTGACACGCCAACTGACGTTCCCGAAGAGTATGTCTCGAACTCGATACCCGATAGTCCCGAGACGCACGAAACATCGTTGCCAACGGTGAGCGAAACTGACGCACCTCACTCGACTACACCCCCAACGTGGACGCCGCCGGGGGAGCGGGTCTTTGCAAGTTCACCCCTTTCGAACGAAGCGCCCGACGAGGTCGTGCGCGGTGCGAGTCCGAGCTTCGCCGATGAGGCGCCACTTTCGTCGCAGATTCGAAAGAGTCGAACGCTCTGGTCGAATCGACTCTCTCTCTTGCTCGTAGCCGCCCTGGTGGGGGGGCTCGCGGGGCACTTCGCTTCTTCGTCCTCATCGGCGCCAGGCTCCGTGACGGTCAACGAGACGAGCGCCTCGCCCGGCGCGGCCATACTCCCTAACGGCATGAGTATTCCCAAACTGGTCGTCAAGGTACTGCCCTCAATTGTCAGTATCGACGTCAAGGGTAGCGGCGTAGAAGATCAGGGAACTGGCATGATCATTACCGCCGCTGGACTCGTCGTGACGAATAATCACGTCATCGCCGCCGCCGTTCAAGGCGGCACGATCACCGTGACGCGCAGCGGTTCCACCAAAGCCGAACCCGCAACGTTGGTTGGAACCAATCCCGTCGACGACGTGGCGCTCATTCGCATTAACGGCGCGTCGAACCTGCCCGTGGTGACATTTGGCAACTCCAACGCCCTCGTGGCGGGCGACGCCGTCGTAGCGATCGGTAACGCACTCGGGCTCGCTGCCGGTACGCCCACGGTGACCCAGGGCATCGTCTCCGCTCTCGGTCGCACCGTGACCGCCGGTACGAGTACTGCTTCAGAGACACTGAACAACATGATCCAGACCGACGCCGCCATTAACCCTGGCAACTCGGGCGGTCCACTACTCGACTCGAGCGGGGACGTCATTGGCATGAACACTGCCGTTGCGGGCACCTTGGCCAATGGCGAGACGAGCCAAAACATTGGCTTCGCTATTCCCGTCGCGACTATTGAATCACTACTCACGACCCTCAAGGCTGGCGAGAGCGTGGTGAACCACGGAGCCTTCATTGGCGTGGAGATTGAATCGATGACGCCGTCGCTCCAGCAGCAGTACGGCTTCAAGGTCACCAGCGGCGCGGTCGTGATGAGCACCATCGCTGGTTCGGGCGCGGCCGCCGCGGGCGTGCGCCAGGGCGACATCATCGTGGCTATCAACAAGACTTCGATAACCAGCGCTCAAGACGTCAGCGCAGTGATCTCGTCACTCAAGCCGGGTGACGTGATCACTCTGCACGTGGTGCGCGGGACCAAGCACCTCTCACTCAAGGTAACGCTCGGACACACGCCAGCGAGCTAAGCCAATGTGGCGATACCACCGTCTACGGGAAGTATCACGCCCGTGATGTAACTCGCGGCGGGTGACGCTAGAAAAATTGCCGCGCCCGCCATGTCCGAGGGCTGCCCAATTCTCTTCATCGGGGCACTTTGGGCAATCGCGTCGCCAAAGGCTTGGAGCGTGGCGTGCATCATCTTGGACTCGAAGGGACCAGGCGCAATGGCGTTCACCGTAATCTTGGGCGCCAAGAACTTGGCCAGATGGCGGGTCAGTTGGTGAACACCCGCCTTCGAGGCGGAGTAGGCGTAGGTCTCCATAGCGGGCACGTGAAGACCATCAATCGATCCAATGTTGATCACCCGCGACGGGTTCTCGCTCGTGGCGTTCGCTTCAAGCGTCGGGCGAAGAAACTTGGTCAAATGAAAGACGCCCTTGACGTTGAGCGCGAGCACCCGCTCGAAGGCGACCTCGTTGTACTCGTCCATTGGCGCTCCCCACGTGGCGCCGGCGTTGTTCACCAACACGTCGAGGTGCGGCTCCCTCGAAGCGATCTCACCGGCGAGACGTTGACACTCAGCTTCGCTGGAGAGATCGGCCGGTAGGGAAGTGCACGAACCGGTTTTGGACAGCTCCTTCGCCAAAGCGTCACCGACCTCGGCCTTGCGTGAGGAGATGTAGACCGTGGCGCCGGCATCAACGAAGCCGCGCGCGATCATCTCGCCGATGCCTCGAGAGCCGCCGGTGACGAGTACTACTTTGCCCGAAACATCAAAGAGTGAGTTCATCTGGCGAATTGTAGGCCACCAACGAGCCCATTAAGAACGCGACCCGGGGGCGGGGAAGGTCGGGTCTACGTCCATGCGCTCGCACCAGAGCTTCGTCGACGTCAAATGCCTCGACGACTTCCTGCGCCATGCCTTTAGCGGGGTCGCCCCAGATGACGCGGAACTGAACGGGCCCAGAAGGGCGCACGCCTAGTTTGTTACGCGCAGTCGCGTAATCGAGACCGAAGAGACGTCGGACTTCGTGTCCGTGGCGTACATGGTCTTGATTGTCCACACGCCATTGGTCGAGAAGTTGAAGGCGCACTCGACTTGGCTCTGCTGTACTGGTTGGTAAGTACAGATCAGGTTGTCTACGTTCGAACTATCGGGAGGGAATGCGACCATACGCACGACGCCACCGGTGCGTTCGGGCCACACGTCGGTGATGATGTTGAACGTTCCGTTGCTGAGCGAAGCCGGTGCGCTGTTGTCGCTGAAGTCAAAAGAAAGAACGACCTTATCGGGCATAAAGGGGTCAGCTCCTGATGGGACTACGAAAATCCCGACACTGGCGGCAACGAATAACATTGCCAAGAGGACCCGACGCATGCGACGATTATAACAGGAAATGATCAACATATCGCCGATAATGTTCGTTATGTAAAGTAATGAAACACTTTTCCGGGAGGTACGCGAGCGCTCTCCCTCGTTGCACCAACGATGTTTTTCCTTGATTTTACAACGTTTAAGTGAACAGTCTCTTTACGACGGGCGTTCAGCCTTAGTCAGCATCTAACTCTTTTGGCACAATAGACCGACAGAAAATGTCACGAATTTGTTACAGACCTTAACGGATCACCGCGAAGGATTGGGAAAACCAGGCAACAACGTAATGCCCTTCACTGACTCTCTTATCCCATAGTCTCGGTGTCGCCTCCATCGGCGCCACCAACGGCGTCAGCGTCGCGCAGATCTACGCCCCCAACGGCCTCCGCGTCGCCTCCATCGGCGCCGCCAACGGCGTCAGCGTCGCTCGGAATGTCGACCTCAACGATGTACACGTCGGCTTCTACGACACCGCCAACGACGCCATCGTCGCGCAAAATATCGACCTCAACGATGTACTCGTCGCCTGGGTCTTCTCCGCCCATTGTGCTGGTAACGCCCTCGTCTGCGCCTCCCATTACATCCGAACCATCACGACTCGATCGCTTCAATGGTTCCTGTTCCTTATCCATATATCTCCTTTACTATTTCGATTCACTCGAACTCTGAAACGCCCCGCGACAGAAGTGGTCCTCGGGTACGATTCATTACTCGCGGCATCCAACGTGCCCTGTGCGGGTCCCATTGACTTACGAGAGATGGTGACGGTAACGGATGAGTCGGACAACCCCTCGTTTGCGGCGACACTGAGACTCATTCCAACTAGACCCATTTCATGCCCTCTACTTCTACGTCTGACGAAGTGTCAGGCGAGAAGGAGGCGAGGTCTGGACGTCCTAAGTGAACGGTACCACGACGCGAGATCAACCACGCAAGAGTCCCGAATTACCTCTCTATCCATCTATTCCCCACTTGAAGGAGTCGGTTCGATAGTTTCTTAGTACCGATGAGCGCGAACATTACTCTCAAGCCGCGCCAATTTGTCATGGCATTGTCATCCGCGGCCGCCGGGGGCATCGTGGGTACTTTTTTGCGCGATGAACTGGTGAAACTCGATCACATCCCGTCAGCTACTTCGGCCCTGGCGGCGTGGCCCAACCAGATTCCCTGGCCGCTCTTGATTATCAATTTCGTTGGCGTCTATCTCGCCACCCGTCTTTTGCGGGGGCCCCTGCGTCAGCACGACCCCAACAGTCTCACTCGCGTCCTCGTTATCACGGGTTTCTTTGGCGGCCTTACGTCCTACTCAGGACTCTTTGTCAACCTGGCGTCAATCTGGCACCTCTCGGTATGGGGAAGCATTTTTGTGGGCTTAGGCGCCATCGTGAGCGGAGTTCTCGGCGGCTGGCTCGGATTGCTGGTGCCCCGGCGATGACACTGCTGCTCGTGTGCTTGTTCGGAGCCGTCGGGTGTGTGGTGCGTTACGCCTTCGAGTATGCCGTTCGGCGTCACCATCCAACGAAGCGCCCCTGGGCGACGGTGGCGGCGAACGCAGTTGGCTGTGGAGTCGCGGGCTACGCGGCGTACCGATTAGTCGGCACAGCCGACGCTCGCTTACACGACGTGGTGCTGACCGGATTCTGTGGGGGACTGACCACGTTCTCGTCAGCCTTCGCGATACCGGCCATCCTTCAGCGAGAACACCACTGGGGCTACTCCCTCACCCTGATTATCACTACCCCACTGCTCTGTGGTGGCCTGTTCGTGCTCGGGATGTCACTCGCCCACTAGATCGTCAGGGTCACGGTCGCCGATCAATGACTCACGAGACAGTACTGTGCCTTAGATCTTGATTGGCCCTTGGTCGGTCTCGCTTAGACCAGAGAAGTCGGCCGTGCCCTTTGGTGTCCGCGGCATCAGTCCCGCCGCAATGAGACCTATCGCAAGTACCGCAATCCCGGCGTAGGGAGCCCAGACGGTCGGCGCGGTGACCTTGTAAATCGCCCCGTAGATTGCTGCGATCGTCACGAGACCGCCGACGAGGCAGGCGAGGTAGAGCTGCCAGGTCTTGGAACCGGAACGGAGCCCTCGAAGGGCACCGACCGCAATGAAGAGATAGATCACCGCAATCGCGAAACCACCGAACGTCGACATCCAACTGAACATCGAGAAGTACTTCGGGAAGCCCGAAAGTGCAAAACTCGTCGTCCACATCACCAGCAAGATAATCACGGCGTAGACGAAGAGCACGAAGACTATTGCCCCCGACGGGGTGCCACGGTGAGAGATCCTCGTCAACGTCTTGGGCAGGCGGCTATCGCGAGCGAGCGCGAAGACTCCCCTTGACGCCGATACCGCACATCCGATTAACACCGCGATCATGTCGAAGATGACCACGAGTTCAACGAGTCGACGAATTCCAACACCCGCAAAGCCACCCGCTGATTTTGGTCCGGCGAGCGTGAAGAGTGGAGCACCCGCGTTCTTTCCCAGAGCGCTCAAGTTGAAGTGAAAGCCCGAAACCTGAGCGAATGAACCAATGATGTAGAAACCAGCAATCGCGACAACGGAGATGAGTACGGCGCGAGGAATATTGCGCTCGGGTCGTTCGGTTTCTTCAGCGAGGTTCGCCGACGTCTCAAAACCAGTGAAGAGAAGAACGCCGTAGAGAACACCGAAGAAGACGCCCTTCCAGTGCGTGGGCGATCCACTGGGTGAGAAGCCAGACGAGAGGTGGTGCAGTCCCCCACTCTTGATGATGACGAATATGGAAAAGATTAGGACCACCGTGATTGAGATCATCGCCAAGGCAAGTTGTACGCGAGTTGAAAGTGCGACACCCAAGTAGATGATCGCCCCCACTACGACAAAGAGAATTAGGTCCCAGACAAAGTAGCCAAAGGGAGCTCGGTTGAACTCAGCTTGAATGGTGTCGTGAATGGTGCCGCCAATCATTGGCAGTATTCCTGCACCCAAAGCCAGGATGCCGGCGTAATAGAGCCACCCCGCCGCGGTGCCGACGCGCCCACCGAGACCGTCGGTGACGTAGTCGTAGAGCGACCCGGCCGCTTGAATCTTTCGCGTGTACTCAGCAACGATCCAACCCAGCCCAACAACACCAATCGCGGCAATCACGACCGCCAGTGGCGCCGCATTACCAGCTCCATTGCCGGTCGCCGAGATTATTCCCACCACGAGTGGTACGAGAAACGCTATCGAGAACACGGGGCCCATCAGTCCTACCGACTGCGCAATCGTGTCAATCAACGTGAGCTTTCGCTTACCACCAAGCGACGTTTTCGCCGCACTGTCTTTAGCCATGTTCCCCCCACGGATTTCTCGCGAGCCACTGCCCGCGTTGCTAATCGCTAAACCGTAAGGGTTCAAACGACTGGCGTCAAGTACCACTTCGTTTGATGTCCCCGGGGCTCCGCGAGCCTCGAGACATTCTCTTTAGTTAGGCGGGGAGACGATCGCCCGCTTGACGCACTAACCAGAGGAACGTCGGATCGGGTTTAGCGAGCAGTTCGGGGTGCCACTGCACGGCGACGATTCTTCCATCAGGCGTCTCGAGCCCCTCAACTTCGCCGTCAAAGGCTCGAGCGGAGACGACCAAACCTTCACCAACTTTCTCGACCACCTGGTGATGCAACGAATTGACACCAATCTCTTCAGAGAAGAGCTGCGAGGCCACGGTGCCTTCGAACACGTTGACGGTGTGCGTGAATTCGTGACCGTCAACGTCCCACTGGGGATGCCCAGCACCGTTGTCAAGTTCCACGTGTTGACGAAGTGTGCCGCCAAAGACCACATTCACCAACTGCAGTCCTCGACAGATTGCGAGTACGGGTATGTCTTTCTTGCGCGCAGCCGCCAGCAACGCGATCTCCCACACATCGCGGTCCGGCTCGATGGGCCCGAGGTCGGGGTGAGGCGGTTCGTTGTAGCTCTCGGGGTTAATGTCCGCTCCCCCGGTTAGGACCAGTCCGTCAAGGTGATCGACCATCTCGGTGGCGTCGGCGTCACGCGTGAGTTCTACTGGCAGCCCACCCGCCAGGGCAATCGAGCGTGGATAGTCACTGAAGTGAAGGTCAAAGTGAATACCGTTCATGGCCGCGGGCACGTTCTTGCCGAGCGCTGATGCCGGCCAACGACGTCCGGAGATGCCAATCAGCGGTCGAGCCATAAGAACATTCTAGGGCCGTTCGACGTACTGTGCTTGAATAGAAATTCGTTTGGTAACAAACATATTGGAGAGGGTTGATGGTCGAGCCACTAGCTGACATCACGTCACACGACACCTACGTCAACGGTGTCCCGCGCGAGACGTTCCGCTTCCTGCGCGAGAACGATCCCGTCTTTTGGACTGAAGAGCCCGACGGTGGTCGCGGATTCTGGAGTTTGACAACCTACGACGACGTTCTCTTCGCGAGTCGTAACACTGAGCTTTTTTCTAGCCGTCTTGGGATTCGACTCGAAGACATGGACCCCGAAGAGACGGAGGCCCGTCGCACGATGATGGAAATGGACGCACCCGAACACACGCGACTTCGCCGACTTGTCAGTCGTCCCTTCGCCCCGCGGTCCGTTGCCCAGTACGAAGACGCGGTGCGCGAGTTGGCCGTCGAGGTGCTCGACTCTCTCAACGGTGAACGCGAATTCAACTTCGTCCAGCGCATAGCCCGTGAGTTGCCCATGCGCATGCTGGGTCGGCTGCTCGGACTACCCGATGAGGATTTGGACTGGCTCGTGTTGCGCGGAGACGCCCTCATTGGCAACAGTGACCCCGACTTCACCGACTACGTGGTCGATCAGGTCGACACGTCGGCCTATCGCCTTCTCCCCTTTCGCAGTCCCGTCGCGCTGGAGCTCTTCGAGTACGCCACCCAAGCACTGGAAGATCGTCGCCTCACACCAACGCACGACATCTTGGCC
The DNA here is from genome assembly GCA_035533995.1 of Acidimicrobiales bacterium. Lineage (GTDB taxonomy): Bacteria > Actinomycetota > Acidimicrobiia > Acidimicrobiales > RAAP-2 > RAAP-2. Next base: position 78,384 of record DATLSR010000020.1, read on the forward strand.
GCCCTCCTCGAGCCCACGTCCGACGGTGAGTCTCTCGACGATTTAGCACTGAAGAATTTCTTCACCTTGATGGTGGCCGCGGGCAACGACACCACGCGCTACACCATGACCGGCGGTCTGCTCGCCCTCATTGAGCGCCCGGAACTATTCGCCGCGATTCCTACCATGACCCTCGAAGAGAGAAAGGGTCTAATCGAAGAGATGTTGCGCTGGACCACGGTGACTATGCACTTTCGTCGCACCCTTACGGCCGACGTCGAACTCAACGGCAAAAGTATGAAGGCTGGCGACAAGGTTGTCCTCTGGTACGCGTCGGCGAACTACGACCAAGATCACTTTGAGAGCCCCGAAGAGTTCCGAGCGGATCGCACGCCCAACGACCACGTGGCGTTTGGCCTGCACAGTCCTCATCTCTGCGTGGGCGCGCATCTCGCTCGTTTGGAGATGCGCGTGCTCTTCGAAGAGATCGCTCTGCGCTGGCAGAGCGTCGAGCTCGCTGGTGAACCCGAGCGGTTGCGCTCGAACTTCATCAGCGGCATCAAGAACTTGCCTATTCGTGTCACCTGGCGCTAGAGAAACGGGAAGTACTCCCTCATCTCCCAGTCGGTGGTCGCTGACGTGTAGCGATCCCATTCGGCGCGTTTCACCATGACGTGTTGAGCGACGAGATCGCTCCCGACCGCGTCGCAGAGTTCGTGGTCGGCTTCTAGAACGTCCAAAGCTTCGGCGAGCGACGCGGGTACGCCAACGGTGGCGTCGATGGTGTCCAGACCGTTGCCGCTCTCCGGCTCTCCGGGACTGGTCTTGGCTTTCACGCCGAGCAGTGCGGCCTGTAGAACGGCGGCCACGGCGGTGTGCACGACCGCGGCGCCGTCACTAAGTCGGTGTTCCAGTCGAGCACCCGCGCCCCGCTCGGCGGGGACGCGAATGGTCGACCCACGATGGTCAATCCCCCAGTTGGCCCAGTAGCCCGACAGTGACGCAGGGCGTAGTCGCTTGTAGGCGTTGACTGTTGGTGCGCACAAGCCCGCTAATGCTCGATGATGTTCGAGCAACCCTCCCATGGAATGGAGCGCAAGCTTGGACAGTCCGTTCAGGGCCTTCTCGTCGTTAATCGCGTTCTCACCGTTCGCGTCTCGAAAGGAGAAGTTCACGTGCAGTCCCGATCCTCCTCGATCACTCAGCGGCTTACCCATAAAGGTCACCATGAGGCCGAGGCGATGTGCGACTTCGCGCGCGAGGACCTTGAAGAGAAAAGCGTCGTCGGCGGCTTTCAACGCGTCTGCGTAGCGCAACGTGAACTCGAACTGGGGCGTGTCGTACTCGGAGTTCACCGACTCCAAGGGAATCTCCGCCTCCGTGCACGCCGACCAGATGGCGTCGATAAGTCCGTACGGATCAACGCTTGGCCCGGTGCCGTAGACGAACGCGCCCGGCGTGTCCATGGGCTTCCAACCGCCTTCACCGTCGGCTACGTAGACGAACGCTTCGAGTTCTATTCCGACGTAAGCCTCGTAACCAAGGGCCCGCCAATCCGCGACGGCCTTGCGAAGAGCGGCTCGAGGTGAGACGGGAAACGGCGCGCCTTCCCTTTCGAGATCGGCGACCACGACCTTGGTGTTGGCTTCCCAACTCGGACGAAGATCGGCCATGTCGAAGGTCGCTTCAAAGTCCGGGAGCCCCTCGCTCCAGTGACTACCCGGAGTTTCGGGCGTCATCCCCCGGTCGTAGCCCAAGGCCCACGTGCCGGTGCAGTGTCGTGCTCCCTTGTCAGCCAGGCTGGCCGGGACGTACTTCCCACGTGCGAGGCCCAGATGGTCGGGCCAAAGTACCCGAACGCGATCGAATGAACTGGTCATGGAGCCTCCTGGGATGACTTTTGCGAAAGTAGCACGCAATTCACGACCTCGTTTGTAAGGTATGAGAATCATTTGATTACGAACGACTTTCGGAGGTCGCGTGGAGCATCGACGCATTCTTCTCGACGGCAACGTTGTTGACGTCGTGCGCGACGGTGACGTCTTGGTTTCCGCCGACGGGCGGCGTATTGAGGCGGCCAAGGCGACACATCTAGCTCCGGTCTCCCCCACCAAGATCCTCTGTTGCCACCTCAATCACGTCTCGCGGGTGCGAGAGTTCGGTATTGAGCTTCCGCCGGCACCGACCTGGTTTCAAAAGCCAATTTCCGCTCTTAACGCTCACCGCGGTGCCGTTGTACGCCCCGCCAACTGCCACTACTTGAACTACGAGGGTGAGGTCGCCATCGTGATCGGACAGACCGCACGAAACATCAAGATGGCCGACGCACATCATTACATCGCGGGTTACACCATCGCCAACGACTTTGGTCTGCACGATTTTCGCGACACTGATGCCGGTTCCATGCTTCGGGTAAAGGGCGCCGACACGCTGTGTCCGATTGGTCCTGGACTCATTTCTGACTGGGACTTTCACGAAAAGTCAATGCGCACGTTGGTGAACGGTGAAGTTGTCCAAGACGGATCCACCGACGAGATGGCCTGGGACATGCACTACCTCGTTACCGATCTAGCCCGACTCATCACGCTCGAACCCGGAGACGTCATTCTCTCAGGCACGCCGGCCAACTCTCGTCCAGTTGAACCCGGCGACATCGTGACGGTTGAAGTGGAGGGTCTGGGCGCGCTCACCAATCACGTGGTGGGATCCTCAGAGCCAGTGAGTGTCGAAGTCGGCGCTCAGCCAACGGCTAGCGAAGAGGTCCTCTCCACGGCGTTCGGAGGCGACTGGGAGTTCCGAGGGCAACGTCGCCCCAAACCCACCGATCGCTCGGCCCTCCCCTACCCGGCCGTTCATCCTAAGTTCGAGTCATGAGCGAGGAACGGACCAACATCGCGGGCTTCGCAGTAGCGACGGGCCACTTCATCAACAACGTACGCGTGTCGTCGAAGGAGACTTTCGAGGTTCGTTCGCCGCTCGATTGGTCAATGAAGCTCGCGGACGTTTCCCGAGGGACCGAGGTAGAGGCGGATCTCGCCATCAGCGCCGCCGTAGACGCTTTCCCCTCGTGGGCGGCCCTTGGCGTTCGTGAGCGCGGCAAGTACCTGCGCCGTCTCGCCGAACTCATTGACGAGAACATCGAGCGACTTGCCGTCATTGAATGCCTCGACATGGCCATGTTGGAAGACAGTCTCCGACTTCGCGTCATCGCCCGGGGGGCTCGCAACTTTCGCGCATATGCCGATCTCGCCGAGTCGTACGAGTCAAGGCGTTGGGCCTCGAATGGCACGCATAACACGGTGCTTCGAATGCCGGCTGGTCCCACCGTCGTCATCACGCCGTGGAACGCGCCCTTCATGCTCTCGACGTGGAAGTGCGCGCCCGCGCTCGCTGCCGGCAACACTGTTGTTTTGAAACCAGCAGAGTGGTCGCCGCTTAGTTGCTCGATACTCATGGACCTCGTGCTCGAAGCGCAACTGCCACCAGGTGTCTTCAATACGGTGCAGGGCATCGGGAGCGAAGTGGGCGCGACGCTCGTTAGTGATCCTCGAGTGCGGCGGATCTCCTTCACCGGTTCACCGGCCACGGGGCGCCGCATCGGCGTCGCCGCGGCGCAGAATCTCGTTCCCTTTACCGCTGAACTTGGCGGCAAGGGACCATTCGTCGTCCTCGCTGACGCTGATCTGGACCTGGCGGCCGAAAAGGCCGCTCTCATGTACGACGACGCCGGACAGGTGTGCCTCGCTGGCACGCGCCTCATCGTCGATGAGGTCATTCGAGACGACTTCCTCGCTAGGTTCAAAGAGGCCACCCAACGACACGTGCTGGGCGACAGTCGCGATCCAGAGACGAGCGTCTCTCCGCTGATTCATCCAGAACACCTCGCGCGCGTCGAAGGATTTGTTGAGCGTTCGATTGAGCAAGGCGACACGCTGGTCTTTGGTGGCAAGCGACGAAGCGAGGACGGCCTCTGGTTCGAACCAACACTGATTGAGCCGCGTTCCAACGATGCAGAAATCGTGCAGAACGAAGTATTTGGCCCCGTGTTAACGCTGCAGACATTCGCGAGCGAAGACGAGGCCATAGCTCTCGCCAACTCAACAAAGTATGGACTCTCGGCAATGGTCTTTACAACGGATCAAAAGAGAGCCGATCGATTTGGCGCCGAAGTACGGGCGGGAACGATCTGGGCGAACTGTTTCCTCGTGCGCGATCTCACGGCACCCTTTGGCGGCACAGGAATTAGCGGCATAGGGCGCGAAGGCGGCGACTATGCGCTGGACTTCTATAGCGATCTCAAGACCTACCAAGTGAAGGAGGAGACTACGAATGGGTGAAATAGTCGGCGCCGGATTTCTCGCGCACGTACCCACCATTGTCCTACCCGAGGACGTTCGGCGGGCCCTCAACAACGGCAACGAAAGCACGCTTCATAGCGGGCTGCACCAACTGCGTCGTGAAGTCTTTGACGTCCTCAAGCCCGACCTCATCATTGTCTTTGATAGTCACTGGTTCACGACAGTAGAGTTCGTCATCACTTCAGATGAGCGGCGTGTGGGCTACTTCACTTCCGAAGAGTTGCCCAGAGGAATGTCCAGCGTGCCTTACGACGTGAAGGGAGATCCTTCATTCGCGAAACTCGTCGGCGAAATTGCCGACGAGATACCCGAATGTTGGATAACGCCAATCGACAACGAACATCTGCCAATCATGTACGCGACAACCAACTTTTTCTCGTTTCTCCAAAGTGATGAAGCCTGGATATCGGTAAGCACGTGCCAGACATCGGAACCACGCGACTTCGCCAACGTGGGCATGGTCATCGCCAAAGCAGTTGAACGAAGCGACCGCCGCGTCGTGCTCATTGCTTCGGGTGCACTGAGCCACACGTTCCACACGTTGCGCACACTCCGTCAACACGAAGCGGCTGGAGAAGAACACATCTTCTCTGAAGAGGCACGTCGAGCCGACCACGCGGTGATTGACGCGTGGTTGAAGGGCGACCACGCCAGCGTCGTCGACAATCTGCCCGAGTTCTTCAAGGTAAAGCCCGAAGGTCGCTTCGCGCACTACCAGATGATGATTGCTGCGCTTGGTGGACGTGAGTGCGTCGCGCCGGGTCGCTTATTCTCAGAGTACGAGAACTCCATCGGCACCGGCCAGGTGCACGTTTGGTTTGACCGACCGACCAACGGATGGACGGGAGCATAGAGTGACACTTCGCGGGATCCCCTTCCCTCGTACCACGAGCGGCCGAGCGTCGCTCTTGCCGCCTCTTCCCTGGCACTACTCCGGCGATCTCCTCACGGTTGAGTACCGGACGGATCCTTCGGCGATCGCCGCGTTGCTCCCCGATGGCGTCTCGCTCGCTCACGACGATGAGGATCAGGGCGCGGTCGCCTTCATCTGGGCCGACTGGCAGAGCTGTGGCGACAACGGTGAAGAACTACTTGATCCGATTCGCTCCCAGTACAAAGAGGCATTCGTGGTCGTGCGATGCCGCTACGACGACCGCCTCTTTAGTCGGTGCATCTTTATCTGGGTCGATAAGGACTTTGCCCTCGTGCGCGGATACCTCCAGGGTTACCCCAAGAAACTCGGCTCGATTCATCAGACGCGCCCCGTAACGAGGGGCAAAGCTGGTCCCCGCTTGGCGGCCGGAGGGAGCTTCGGTATGACTCTCGCCGCTAACGATCGGCGCCTCGCCCAGGCAACGGTCACACTGAGGGGAGAGAGCGACACCAATGGTTTCGTCAATGGCCACGCGATGTTGCACCACCGATGGTTCCCTCGCATCGAACTCAACGAAATCGACTCACTTCATGAGATTGTCACGATGGCTGGCACCAACGTCGACTTGGGTCCCGCGTACGGTGGAACGGCCACGCTCGATGTCTTTGATTCGCCAAGTGAGGAACTCACCTCCATCGCACCCCGAGAGATTCTCGGCGGTTATTTCCGATCGGTTGGCACCACCTTTAACGGTGGTACCACACTCAAGCTATAGAGATGTCACGGCGCATCGCTAGTTCAAAATCGTCGGTGGTCTCCAACGCCGAGCGCGACATTCGCGCCCGATTAGAGAAACACGAACTCGATTTCACGGCAATGAGTGCCGTGTCGAACATCTACCGCACGGGCTCAGCCATTCGCAATCACATGGAACGTGCGTTGCTCACCGACTACGACCTCAGTTGGGTGGCCTTTACGGTGCTTTGGGTTCTCTGGATCTGGGGCGAACAAGAGACGGGCCACGTCGCCGCCGAGGCGGGCGTGACCAAGGGCACGCTCACGGGCGTGATGAAAACGCTGCAGGCACGAAAACTCATTAAACGCATTCCTCACCGTGACGACCGTCGTCGAGTTTCAATTGGCCTTAGCAAAGCTGGCGTGCGACTGATCGAGGAGGTATTCCCAAAGTTCAATCAGCAAGAGACCCTCGCGGTAAGTACCCTCACTGAAGACGAGCAGTTCGAGTTGGCGCGTTTGTTGCGACTTGTACTTCAGCGAATCAACGTGGCTGACCAAGTGGAGTCCGCGTAACCGCCTAGAGGAGCACCGCGGGTGTTGGGTCACCGTCTGAGGCCGCGAGTTCCTTCAACCGACGTTCTAGAAACGTACGCTCCACCTGATTTTCCGCTAGCGACAATGCCACTTCGTACGCGATCCGTGCTTCATCCATTCGAGTCAAACGACGAAGAACATCCGCGCGAGCGCTGGCGAAGTAGCTGTAGCCAGCCGAGTACGGATCCGTAGCGATCTCGTCGAGCGCGTTAAGTCCTGCTTCGGGGCCCTCGGCCAATCCAATGGCGACACCACGATTCAACGCGACCACCGGAGACGGCCAGAGAGCGAGGAGTAGGTCATGGAGCGCAACGATGTCTGACCAATCGGTGTCGATCAGTTGACGGTTCGTTTTCGTGGACCTCAATTAACTGTGAAAAGAGTCAGTTCGCAGCCTGCCATAAAGCCTCAAGGTATCGTCCGGCCAACCGGTCCCAGGCCAGATTCGCGGCCCGGTCGATCTCTTGGCGGCTGACGTCACTGTCAAACCATTCGACGGTTTGGCGAATGCCACTTTCGAATGGCACAACGGCCTTGAATTCAGGAACTAAACGCCGCAACTTCGAATTGTCGAACACCGCCGAGTGAGCCTTGTCGCCCCATAAACTTCCCAAGAGTTCGGGATTAGACGCAATGAGTCCATCAGTCGGAACGTGCAGCAAATCCGGCTGAACACCGGCGGCCTCGCCAACCAGAAGATAGATCTGGTTCCACGTCAGCGCCTCATCTGACGTGATGTGAAAATCTTCGCCAATTGCTTCGGACCTACCAAAGAGTGGAACGAGCCCCTTCGCGAAGTCACTGTTGTGCGTGAGGGTCCAAAGACTGGTGCCGTCGCCGGGAACCAATATTTTGGCGCCGCGACGCATCCGGTCGATGATGGTGAAGGGCTTCGCCGAACTTCCGATAGCTACTGGTATTTGGGAGGGGCCGTAGGTGTGCGAGGGGCGGACGATGGTGATCGGAAATCTGTTCGATTCAAATGCCCGAATCAACAACTCTTCGCAGGCAATTTTGTCTCTGGAGTACTGCCAGAACGGATTCTTCAGCGGGGTCTGCTCGGTATTGAGCCAGTGCGTCGGCGGCTTCTCGTAAGCCGACGCCGAGCTAATAAAAATGTATTGGCCCGCGTCTGCGTAGAGACGAACATCCAGCTCAACTTGACTCGGAAGAAAAGCCGTCCACTGGACCACGACGTCGAAGTGGCGACTGCCGAGAGCTTCGCGGACCTGCAGTTCATTCGAGGCGTCGCCAATCAACCTACTTTCGACGCCGACGAGACTCGGCAGTTTCGAAAGTCCACGATTTAGCGTTGAAACTCTATGTCCCGCCTCTAGGGCAACTTCCACACAGGCACTACTGATCAGCCCAGTGCCGCCAATGAACAACACCTCCATCAACTACTCCTCGTTCAACGACTCGACACTCACCAGCACTTCACTTGGCGAATTCTTGAAAACTAACAAGCCGGCACGCTAGCGCTCTTGAGACTCGCAGCGTAATTCGCCCTGGGGCCAAGACTAAGCGGAGAGAACCCTGGCGTTGTGAAAATCGTTCGAGGCGCCGGAGCGTACCAAATCGCGTTACGTGTAGCGTATGTCCTTCGTCGCGATCAATACCGATGACACCGCAGATGAACTATCGAGCGAGTTGGGCGTCGGCCGTGGCGATTAACTGGCGCGCCGCGCGCGCCTCGTCCACGCGAGAAACCGGCGTGCTCTGGGGCGCTCGATGTAACGAATCGGGATCGTCCTGCGCGCGCTGGGCAATCCGCTCCAGTGCCTGGGCGAGCGCCTCAAGCGTCTGCACGCTTTCTGTCTCCGTCGGCTCGAACATGAGGGCTTCTTCGACTATCAACGGAAAGTAGACCGTCGGCGAGTGGAAACCTTCTTCAAGAAGGGCTTTTGCCACGTCCAAACCTCGTACGCCGTACTTCGCCTTTAGTCCCGTTGCGCTCAACGTGCACTCATGCATGCAAACCCGGTCGTAGGCGGCCGGCAGGATCTCGCGAAGGCGGTGGCGCAACCAGTTGGCGTTCAACACGGCGTGTTGGGCGACGCGCGTCAGTCCGTCGCCACCGTGTACGTCAATGTACGCGAGCGCCCTGGCGAGAACGACGGCGTTACCGTGCCAACCGTGGACGCGGCCAATCGAACGCGGTGGTGTCACCCAAGCGAACGTTCCGTCACCAAGCTTCATCGCCCTCGGTCCGGGGAGGAACTCAACTAAGCGCGGCGCCACCGCGACGGGTCCGGCGCCCGGTCCCCCGCCCCCGTGGGGTGTGGCGAATGTCTTGTGCAGGTTCATGTGCACGATGTCAAAGCCCATGTCGCCTGGACGTACCGCGCCAAGGATCGCGTTCAAGTTGGCGCCGTCGTAGTACAAGAGCCCACCGACGTCGTGAACGGCCTTCGCGATCTCGATGATCTCTTCTTCAAAGAGTCCCACCGTGTTCGGATTCGTCAGCATGATGCCGGCCACGTCGGGACCTAGTGCCGCCTTTAACTTCTCCAGATCGACGAGACCTCGTTCGTTCGAAGGAACGGTGGTGACTTCGTAGCCGCCGAGGGTGACCGATGCGGGATTCGTCCCGTGCGCCGAGTCGGGAATGAGCACTCGGCGACGAACGTCGCCGTTGGCCTCGTGGTAGGCGCGCATCAAGAGTAGGCCGGTAAGTTCACCGGCGGCGCCGGCCGCCGGTTGAAGCGTGGCAGCTCTCATGCCGGTGATCGCGCACAGTTTCTCTTCGAGGGTGACGAGAATCTCGAGCCATCCTTGACAGAGCGACGCCGGCGTTCCCGGGTGTACGGAGTTGAGTCCGAGGTCGTTGGCAATCGCGTCACAGAATTTAGGGTTGTACTTCATTGTGCATGAACCCAGCGGGTACATGCCCAAGTCCACCGAGAACTGACGATGCGAAAGACGAGTGAAGTGGGCGACGAGGTCGCGCTCGGAGACTTCCGCAATTGGAACAACGTCCGCGTTGAGGTGTTCATTCGGGACGAGATCACTGAGGCGCGACGCGGGTACGTCAGTGGTTCTAAGTTGATAGGCCGAACGCTTCGCCACCGACATCTCAAAGAGCGTGGGTTCACTCTCGTGTCCCATAATGGGCGCCGACGCGGCACGCCCTCCCGGCGCTGGTGTGTCGCTCATGACGAAATCACCTCTCGTAAGGCTTTGACGTAGTGATCGAGCTCGTCCTTCGTTCGTCGTTCGGTGACGCTCACGAGGAGTACTCGATCGATACCACTCTCAATCGAAGGATCATCGCCTTCACTCAACGCGCCAACCGAGAGACCGGCGAGGACGTGCCTCTCAGCCATTGATGCAATGACGTCGTTGGCCGAGCGTGGCAGTCGAATCGCGAATTCACGAAAGAAGGGCTGGCTACTGACGGCTTCGATGCCGTTAATCCGTAGCACCTCTTCAAAGAGATAGTGCGCACCTTGGGCGCAACGTGTCGCCACTTCACGAAGTCCGTACGTGCCGAGCCAGCCGAGTTGGATCGCCGCGGTCACCGCCATCAACGTCTGGTTCGTGCAGACGTTGGACGTGGCCTTCTCTCGGCGGATGTCTTGTTCGCGCGCGCGCAGTGTCGTCACGAAGGCCCGGCGATCACTCGAGTCGACGGTCTCTCCAACAATTCGACCGGGTAAACGACGCACCTGAGCTTCCGTGCAAGCAAAGAGACCCAAGTAGGGACCGCCAAATGATAACGGGGTGCCAAAGGCCTGTCCCTCGCCAACGAAGACGTCCGCGCCCCACTGACCCGCCGTCTTTAGGACACCGGCGGCCACGGGGTCGGCCCCCACGACGAAGAGAGCGCCACTCGCTACCGCGAGCGCCTTGGCCTTCGAAAGATCCTCGAGTACCCCGAGGTAGTTGGGATAGGCCGCGACGACGGCCGCGACGCCACTGGCGTCGACACTTGACCAGTCGGTAACGCCGTCGAGTAGTGCCACTTCAACGATCTCGTAACCCGTACCTTTCGCGAAAGTCCGCGCCACCTGTCGCCAGTGGGGGTGAATACCCGACGAAATCACCATCTTGGTTCTGCCCGTCGCGCCGTGGGCCATGTTGAGCGCTTCGACGAGGGCCGTCGCGGCGTCGTAGAGCGACGCGTTGGGGATCGCCAGTCCACTGAGGCGAGAGATCAGAGTTTGGTACTCAAAGAGTGCTTGGAGGACACCCTGAGCGACCTCTGGTTGGTACGGCGTGTAGGCGGTGACGAACTCCGAGCGGCTCGCCAGCGCCTTCACGACGGCCGGCACTTCGTGGTCGTACGCTCCGCCACCCGCGTAGCACGTCATCGCCGTCGCCTTGGCTTTATTGGCGTCGGTGTAGCCAGCGAAGATGGCCGCGACGTCGGGCTCACTTAGGCCATCGTCGAGGGCGAGTCCTTGGGCGAGTCGAACGCTCGCCGGGATGTGAGCGAAAAGATCATCGAGTGAGTTCATGCCGAGAAAGGCGAGCATCGAAGCGACGTCGTCCTCGGTGTGCGGTAAGTAGTCCGCCACGTTACGACTCCTTTCGAACAAATGGGAGCGCCGTGACGGTAGCGGGCATCTCGCGCCCCCGGAGCACAACCGTCACGTCGCGTCCGACATCGAGACCAGGCGTTAGGAGTCCCAGGCCAATGCCGTGGCCCAGCACGGGTGAAAAGTTTCCCGAACACAACGTGCCCACATTTTCTCCGTCGACGAAGACCTCGCCACCGTCACGAAGCGGTTGGCGACCCTCGGTGGCAACACCGGTGAGGAGTCGCGCAACACCGCGCTCGCGCTCGCGCTCAACCGCGGCACGCCCTCGAAACGTCCCCTTATTCCAACCAAGAACCCATCCCAGTCCCGCCTCTAGGGTCGTGGAGGACAACGTGAGCTCGTGGCCATAGAGAGGCAAAGCGGCTTCTAGGCGCAACGTGTCGCGCGCGCCGAGTCCAGCTGGCGTCACCCCCGACTCGACCAAACGGCGAAAGATTCCTTCGGCGACGTCATTGGGTGCCGCGATCTCCAGGCCGGCTTCGCCGGTGTAACCGGTGCCGGCAACACGAACTTCCGCGCCTTCGTAGTCGACACGCCCAACTCGAAAACGTCCGATCTCGGCAAAGCGAGGATCTACGAGAGCGACCTTGGCCCTGGCGTTAGGACCCTGAACCGCGAGAATGCAGCGTTCTGAGGTGACGTCACGCCCCGGTAGCGCCGACGTGACCCCCGAGGTGTTGGACGCGTTTGGCATGACGTCAAACTCGGTCTCACTCACCCACCAAACGATGATGTCGTCGACAACGAATCCCCCGTCGTTCAGTAGATGGGTGTACTGGGCCCGCCCGGGGGCGACCTTCGTCAAGTCGTTGGTCAAGGTTGTCTGGAGCGCGTCGAACATCTCGGTGCCATCACAGCGAACGGTGCCGAGGTGGCTCACGTCAAAGACCACCGCGTCGCGGCGACACGCCAAATGCTCAACTACCGTCCCGGTGCCGTACTGCAGAGGCATCTCCCAACCGCCGAAGGGAACGATTTTGGCGCCAAGTTCGACGTGCAAGTCGTAGAGAAACGGTCGACGATCGCTCATGGTCTCTGCTACGCCGCTCGATCGTCGAAGCCACTTAGGTCGTGGTGACGTAACAGATCGTGATAGTCACGTTGGTAGACCACGAGGAGTGGGATCTCGGGATAGAGATCACGGAATCGGCGAATTTTTTGATTCTTCTTCGAGACGAGACGCTGTTCGAGAACCGTCAGTTCGATGAAGAGGCGCTGCGCGGTGAGATAGAAATCCGGGCGAAAACCGCGGACTGGCACGCCGCGTTCGTTCCACTCCAATGGGAATTCGAGAGGCTCGTAGATCCACGGGTGACCGTAGAGAGTGAGCAACTTGGAAAAGAGTTGTTCACTCGGGTGAGCGAACGACTGAACTGAACTGGGAACCACGCACGGGTGGCGACGACGCGCGTCGTCGCTCAACGTCGAAGGGATCACGCCGAAGTGGCCGCCTTCTCCGACTTCTCGAACTGCGCTTGACGAATCGTGGTCAAAAGCTCGGCGACCACGTTCGCGAGAGGAACGATATTGAAGACTCCCTGGCCCCCGCGAAGGAGGTCCACGAGCTCACCGTCATCGTGCGCCAAGACTGACCCGGCGTCGGAGAGAACAAGGCTGCTGGCGGCGAGATCGGCACCAAGAGCACTGCGAAGACACTCAACTGCTTGGCGGGCACGCGAGAGCGAGACGCCTGAGGTGAGAAGTGACTTGATGACCTTTACTTCCAACACGTCACTGTAGGAGTAGGAACGCTTTGAACCACTCCCCGACGCGGGTGTAATTGAGGGCGTCACCAACTGCGTGCGCGCCCAGTAGTCCAACTGGCGGTACGTAACGCCCGTTAGGCGACATACCGTCGGTCCGCTATAGCCAAAATTTATGGAATCAGTCATACGTAGGCCCTCCCGACCGAGGCTTGTCCAGACTATCTCGACGGACTACACGAGTGTAGTTTCGGAAAGGGCTAATCGGCAAATAGGTCGGGGCGACCGAGCGAGGGCGAAGAGGCTTCAGCGTGCAAACGAGTGGGAATACGGCCCGCGCGCCGGGCGAGATACCCGGCCCGTACGGCGTCGCGAAGAGCTTCCGCCATCAAGACGGGCTCGAGAGCCCGATTCATCGCCGAGGCGGCCAACACGCCATCACAACCCAACTCCATCGCCAGCGCCGCGTCCGAAGCGGTTCCGACCCCGGCGTCAAGGAGCACGGGCACGTCCAAGCGATCGGTGATGAGTGATATCGCGTGAGGGTTACGAATGCCCAGGCCCGAGCCGATGGGTGATCCGAGGGGCATCACGGCAACGCAGCCGAGTTGTTCGAGGCGTTGGGCGACAATGAGGTCATCGGAAGTGTAGGCCCACACCTCGAAGCCCCTCCGCACCAGCTCTTCGGCCGCGAGCAGGGTTTCGGTTGTGTCGGGCAACAACGTGAGATCGTCACCAATCACCTCAAGTTTGATCAGCGGCGTTTCAAAAGCCTCGCGCGCCAGTTCTGCTACTTTCAACGCGTCATCCGCGCTGTAACAGCCGGCCGTATTGGGCAACAAGGTAACGTTCAAGCTTTTTAGGAGATCGTAAATCGATCCCTTGACGTTGGGATCGACCCGTCGTAGCGCAACGGTCGCAATGCTTGAGGCAGAGACGCGAATTGACGCTTCAAGTACGTCCATCGATCGAAAACCGCCCGTGCCCACGACGAGGCGAGACGTTGAACTAAATGATCCAACTTGAAAGAGCTCGTCCACGAACCCAGCGTACTAACGAACATCAATAACTAAGGTTGTTCTGTGCAACCCGTGACCGCCTTATCAATTGCTGGTTCCGACTCGGGTGGTGGCGCGGGGATCCAGGCTGACATCAAAACCTTTAACGCCTTTGGCGTCCACGCCACGACCGCGCTCACCGCAATTACCGCACAGAACACGTTGGGTGTCATGGCCGTCAAAACTCTCGACGCCGAGATCGTCGAGGCCCAAGTTCGTGCCGTGGTGGACGACTTTGACGTCAAGGCCACCAAGACCGGCATGTTGGCGGAGGCCGCCCTCGTCGAACGGGTCGGCGCTCTCGCGAAAGAAGGACTTCTCCCCCACCTCGTGGTGGATCCCGTTCTCGTCTCAACGAGCGGCCACGTCCTCATGGCTGGGGGTGGCGTCGAGGCATACCAGTACGCGCTCTTCCCCTTTGCCGAAATCGTCACGCCGAACCTGCACGAGGCGGCCGTGCTCTGTGGCGCGGATGTTCGCGACGTCAAGAGCCTTGACGATCTCGGTGCACTCGCGCGCACCATACTCGCGATGGGTCCCACGTTTGTTCTGATTAAGGGAGGACACTTCGTCGACGATCCCAATACTCATCGAGCACCGGACCTCCTACTCAATCGCGATGACCTCGTAGTCTTTGACGCTCCAAGAATTGACACCCGAAATGATCACGGCACTGGTTGCTCACTATCGGCCGCCATCACCGCGGGACTAAGTCTCAATCGAAGTGTTCTCGACGCCACGCGCGACGCGAAATCTTTCGTTCTCGCGGCTCTCGAGGGTGCATCAACTTGGCGTTTGGGCCAGGGGCGTGGACCAATCGACCATTTAGGATGGAACGAGTGATCGATGATCCAAAGCCCCCTTTAACGACCACCACCAGTCTTTTACCCGCCGCCGCCGTTCTCGGTCTGGCAATGGTGATGCTCATAGTCTTCCTCGTGATTAATCTCGTCGCCGACCAAGGCGTTTCCAAAGAGACCACGACCATCCCGGTAGTTGTCGGAGGGCTGCAGCGCGACACAACACCGACGCTGGCCTTGAAGTACTGCCTTCAGACCGAGGAGGTTCCCTCCAATATCGCCGACGCCTTCGTGTTGCCCGTGGGCACCGAACCAACGAGCGTTGGTAGTACGCCGAACTCCGGCGCGGGTGATTTCGACTGCTACGAACCGCTCGCAACCGCCAACACCAACGGTCCTTCACTGCTCAACTTTTACAACGCCCAACTGGAAGCTCGGGGCTGGAATCTCTTTTCTAAAGGAGCGAGTAACGGCAAGCCCCAATCGCTCTTTCAAAAGGCCGGCAACGACGGCTTCTACTGGGTCGTGGGTATCACCGTCTCGAAGTCAAGCCCAAGGAGCGTCGACTGGACGTTCCGGATCTACCAGAACTCAGAGACGATCTAAGTCGTTAGGTCAAGACGAGTTCGGGTGCCGGCACCTTTTGCTCGTGCGTCACGGCGGACCAAAGAGCAAAGTTCAGTGGGTAGATGATGTAACCAATTCGCGTCGCTGACGCGACGCACATCATGAGCGCGAAGATCACGCTCATGAGACCGAGCAACTGCGAGAGGGAAAGTGGCCAGTGACGATTAACGTACTTTGTCACAAAGTATCCGCCAATCAAGAACGACACGGGGGCTAAGACGTGGCCCAGTAGCGGGATCCAGGTAGTGAGAATGTGACCCGGTAGTGCGCTCGCCGCAGGGGACGAGACGCCCGCGAGGCCTAGTGGAAAGGCGAAGACGTTCGCCATGAAGGCGGCCGGTGCTCGAATGACGAAGGGAACGGTGGTCACTAACACGATGGCCCCGATCCAGAGCAACAACCGTTTCCACGTTGAACGCTCTCTTTTATTACGAGTGACGAGGAGCGCACCGGCGGCCATCGGCCACGCCGTCAGTTTCATCGCCGCGGCGAGACCCAAACTAATGCCCGCCAAATTTGTCTGGCGTCGCTGCAACCCAGCCACGCCAAGGAGCAGGAGCGCGAGGATGGGCATGTCGTCGCCGCCCGTGGAGAGAAAGAGCGCGCCGGTGGGCAGAGCGATCAGAACTTGCGCCACCCGAATCTTTTGTTTTTTGGATAGACGCAACAACGCCAGTGCCCACCCACTGGCGAAGAGAGTCATCAAGGTCATAATGATTCGCGCGTCGGTGAGTCCTTCACTCTCGTGGGTGTCAGCCGCCGGAAGACCGAAGACTCCCATGAGGGGAAAGTAGGGAAAGAAGGACTCGAACGCCGGAAGGCCGCGTATCTGGTTGACCAGATGACCCTGCTTGTCGTAGACGCGATAGGGATCTTGGCCTTTGGCGAGTAACTTACCCGAACGTTCGATCACTCCGACTTCAGGTTGCGCGTCACCGTGACCACCATTTTGAGAACGCCACTGCGTTTCGAGACCGAGTGGAATGATGACCGCACCAACGAGAACGACGCCGAGAAGCACGACGCGAACCAGATTCTCAAATCTCCATATTCGACGACCAAGCACCAGCGCGACAACGGCAACGACCGCGTAGGGTCCGACGGTGATGTACCCCCACTGCCACTGGGCGGACTGCGTGGAGGTCCAGCCGAGTACGAGAGCGAAGCCGGCGGCGAGCGCGTAGAGAATGCCGTCGGCGGTGAGTGCGCGGAGCCCGTTCCAACGCGTCATCAATCGATCGCGCACGATCCACACACGCGCCCACATGGGGCCAAGTTTACCGATGAGGCGACGAACTATCGCGATGAGACCTACTCCTTCGAGTCGTGTGGAGCACGGCGAATCGGGTTCAGTGAAGTAGGAGGAATCGGCCCCAGGAAGAATCCTTTGATGAAGCGGACGCACTCTTTCGTCTTCTCCTTCAAGACGGCGTGGGAGGTACCAGGAAGAATCGCCAACTGCGCTTCAGGAAAGGTCTCGTACATTGACACGGTGTGACTGAGTTTCACCACATCGTCATCACCACTGATTATCAAGACGGGTACCGACATCGAGCGCAGCTCTTGTACCTTCAACGTTGGCTGGGTTCGTATCAACAACTGCGATTTGCTCACGGCCACCGAGGCGTGCTGAGCCCCGTCCGGCGAACGCTCACCGAACTGTTGGGCGAACTCAGGAAATCCCGGGCTCGTCGGAGTGAAGTCGTCCATGGCGACTAGTCCTTCATGGTGGTAGTTGGCACCGACCATCACCATTCGCTTCACGAGATCGGGCCGTCGAAGGGCGACGAGCAGCGCCACGTTCGCTCCGTCGCTGTGCCCGAGCAGGTACACCCGACGCTTCAGCAGTTCAAGAAAGGCGATCGTCTCGTCGGCCATCGACCCATAGGAAAACGGCTCTTCGGTGTCGGCGGTGCGACCGTGGCCGCGTCGGTCGAACGCCGCGAGTTCAAAGCGCTTTGAGAGTCGTGGTCCGAGTACGCGCAGCAGGCTCGCGCTACTACTAAGTCCGCCGTGCAACAGGACAATGGTTCTACCCTTCTTCTTTGGCAACAGAGCCCAAGTGGGATGATCGTCCAAGAAGATTCGGCTCACCTTTGGAATCGTATTGGCTATAGGAGGGTGACGACGCCACTGCGTATTCTGGGTCAATGAA
Organism: Acidimicrobiales bacterium; assembly: GCA_035533995.1. Classification (GTDB taxonomy): domain Bacteria; phylum Actinomycetota; class Acidimicrobiia; order Acidimicrobiales; family RAAP-2; genus RAAP-2. The sequence goes on from DATLSR010000020.1 coordinate 95,814, forward strand.
AGCCTTTGTAGTGAGTGAGATTGACGGGAAACTTGAGTGCGGTGTGCGCGACGTTGTCCCCTCGTCCACCAACGACGATGACATTCTTGTCCGTGTCGAGTACTCGGGTGTCAACTTCAAGGACGCCATGGTGGCCAGTGCGCCAAGCAGTGTACGTCGCCTCGATTCACTCGTTGGCGGCGTTGACGCGGCGGGTGTTATTGAAGAGTCACGTCACGGCATCATTGTCCCGGGCACCCGCGTCGCCGTGCACGGCGGCAATCTGGGCGTAGGACGAAACGGTGGTTTTGCTTCGAAGGTCTACGCGCCCTCTCGCTATCTCTCAGTATTACCCTCGACGATTTCCACGCACGACGCCATGGTGATCGGTACCGCGGGATTCACCTCAATGGCCAGCGTGCTCGCCCTCGAGGATCGCGGTCTCGCAGCGGGCGCGCAGATTTTGGTGACCGGTGCGACCGGCGGCGTCGGGTCCCAGGCCGTAACCTACCTGTCGCTTCGAGGATTCTCTCCCGTAGCGTCGACGGGTTCACCCGCCGAGTCACAGTGGCTCCTTAATCGTGGCGCGGCGAGAGTCATTGGCCGCTCCGACGTCAGTGACCGAATCGGGCGCGTTATGGGGAGCGAGCTTTGGGACGGCGCTATCGACTGCGTTGGCGGAGAGACGTTGCAACAGATTCTGCGCTCGTTGCGCTACGGCGCCGCCGTGGCCGCAAGTGGCCTCGTCGGCAGTGCCGATCTGTCGACGTCACTCTTCCCCTTCATTACCCGTGGCGTGGCGCTGCTCGGTATTGACGCCGTCGAAGCGACCGCCGCGACGCGCGAAAGAGTATGGAGCGCCTTGGGCGAGGTAGCGACACGAATTGATTTCTCGGCGCTCCTCGACCGGGTCATTTCGCTAGAAGAAATCCCCGGAGCCCTCGATGACGTCCGACGCGGCGCCACGCGAGGTCGTGTTGTCGTTCAACTCAATGACTGAGAACGTCGTCGTTTAGTAGAAGGGGCTCAGCCAGATTTGACCGCCATTGCACGGCTGCGCCGGGTACGTCGGCGTCACGCTGATCGCGGCGCCTTGGGTCGCGAACTGAACGCTGAGCGTCACCGCACTCTCGCACACCGCGGTACCCGTTGGCACGTCGGAGTAGGCCAGAGCGAAGATCGTTGCCTCATTCTTGGTCAGCGTCACGGTCGAGGGCGCCGCGTTCGCCTGCGACGATAGGAACTGAAATCCAGTGCCCTGTGAGGGAACGTCAACGAGCGTCGCTGGTAACACGGCGCCGAGCTTGTCTTGCAGCGTAAGCAACGGCCAGCCCTTAATTGTGCACGAACCGGCCGTCGACTTCAGCAATGTCACGGTGGCGTAGACCGTGCCCGCCGCACCTTCACCTTCGTTGTAGACACCCGTGAAGTCACTGGCCGAACAGATATTGGAGGCGAGGGTGGTGCTCGTTAGCGTCGTCGTCGTTGTCGAGATAGTCGTGGTGGTCGAACTGGGTGCGTCTATGACGTGACGACTGATGGCGTAGATGACGACAAAACCAAAAAAGATGGCCAACGACTTAACGCCACGACTCACGAACCAAAATCCTCGGGTCGAACTTGGTCGAGGAATTCACGAAGTTGCTCGACCAGATCGGCCTCGCTCGGCGCTTCTAGTTCGACGTACTCCTCGTCATCGTCGTCGAAGTTGAGTTGCATCACCTTGCCCTCAACCGCCATCAAAGCATCACTCACAAGAATCGGTGCACCGACGCGCAGCGCCAACGCCACCGCGTCGCTGGGTCGAGCGCTTACCACAATCTCTTCATTGGCACGCACGAGACGCAGGCTCGCGAAGTAGGTACTCTCTACGAGTTCGTTAATCTCGACCGAAAAGAGTTTCGAGCCGAGTGCGGTAACGATGTGGCCCATCAGATCGTGCGACATCGGACGTGGTGACTCAACTTCTTGCAAGGCGTAGGCAATGGCCGCGGCCTCGGGAGCGCCGATGAAGATGGGCAACACCCTCTCACCACCCACCTCTTCTAGGAGCAAGAGTGGCGTTGAACTACCCACGTCAACGCGAACGGCGCGAAGCACCACTTCAATCATGAATCCAGCCTAGACCCGACTACTTCGCGCCGTGGTGTCTAGCCCTGCAAGTACTGAGCGATCTCGCGCTCAACGAGCACGCTGCGCAGTGCGGTGACCTCGCGCGCGACCTCGGCGCTGATCTCGAAAATCTCTCTACGAGAGAGTTCACACCCGACCTGGCGAAGTGGCAACGTCAGCTCATCAATCACGCCCACCTCGCGTTCGGCGATGCGCCGCAGTGATCCCAGGAGACGAGCGTCCACGCCTCGAAAAAGCAACGCCCTCGACAGGGCGGCCACGCGAATTTCCAAGGCGCCGTACATCGTCACGTTATCGATAACGACGGGGATAATGAGGCCGAGTGACTGGAGCTGATTGAACTCCTCAGGAGCGAGGCCAGTCGTCGAAAGCAGTTCGCTCGCTGTGAAGTACTCCTTGATCGGCGTGAAGTCGGCGTCGTTTGGGGCCGACGCTCGCGAACTCACGACCGGTGCCGGCACCGGTGCGGGCGTGGAGATGACGTTGATGGTCGCTTCACGGGCCGCTTGACGAGAGCTCGACGAAACATTTGGTGTTGACAAGAGTCCTTGCTCGAGCAGTCGTAACCGTACGACGCGAAGCGGTACGAACTCCTCTTGGGCGAGGCGAATAGCTTCACGAAGACAGTCCACGTCACGCTCGGAGTAGAGACGATACCCCTTGCGGCTTCGACTCGGCTCCACGAGCCCCTTGTCTTCGTAGTAGCGAATCTTGGAAAGTTCGATATCGGGGTAGAACTTTCGTAGTTGCGCGTGCACCTCACCGATTCGCATTGTGCCGATATTCAAGCTCATCGCGTCGCCTCCCAAAAGACAAGTTTAAATTTACCAACCTGAACCTCGTCAGCCGAGTGCAGCGTCGTCTCTTCGACCCTGCGCCCATTGACGTAGGTACCGTTCAGCGAGTTCAAATCGCGAAGCGTGATTCGTCCACTCGCCGTGCGCGTAAAGACCGCGTGGTGACGCGACACCGAGACGTCGTCGAGCAAAATCTCGCTTGCCTCGTGACGACCAACCGTCGTAACGTCACCACCGAGCTCGATGCGAAGTCCCGCCTGTGGTCCCGCAGCAATGACCAACTCGTCACGGTGCTCACCTTGCGGTCCCCTATTCGCGTCGGGATGCATTGCGTCGGGCGCACTGACTACCGGAACCGCGATGGTTTCAGGTGACGTCGCCTCGTGTTGCGGAGCACCACAGGACCAGCAAAAATTCGCGTTGGCGTTGAGTATCTCTCCACAGCGGCGGCAGTTCACGAGTCTCACACTAGTGAACTTTCGAATTCGCCGTCAGGGCTAAGTCGTCGTCAAGGCCTCGTAACCAGAAGCGTCAAGAAGTGCGTCGAACTCATTACTTGAACTCGTCTCTATCTCGCAGATCCATCCACTTCCGTAAGGATCGGCATTAACAAATTCGGGTGAACTACTTAACGTGTCATTCACCGCCGAGATCGTTCCAGCGACCGGTGCGTAGATTTCCGAGACGGACTTCGTTGACTCAACCTCACCGAGTACCCCGCCCGCCACAACCGTCGATCCGACCTTGGGTAGATCGACGAACACCACGTCACCGAGCGCGTCCTGGGCGTAGTCGGTGATGCCCACGCGCACGACGTCGCCCTCCCGCTTGGCCCATTCGTGATCGCTCGAATACCGAAGTTCACTGGGAATGTGCATGCGAGTCAACTTACAAGATTTCTTCGACCCTGGCGACCAGAGCGCAGGGCGGCCAGCGCCGGCTTTACGTAGCCAAAGAGCACGAGCCACGACACGCTCAGTCCCATTATTCCTATTATCCAACAGATGATTCGAGCGTCGTGTTGCCACCTCAGCAGAGGTGCGTGGTGAGGATTAGTGGTCAGCAAAAACAGTGGAAATGTCGTCATCAGGGCAAACGTTGAAAACTTTCCCCACCTCAGCACGTTGATGCGTGCGGCGCCCAGTGCCGCGAGAGCCAACGTCAAGATCGAGACAATGAGTTCTCGAACCAAGGTCGCAATAGCGAACCACCATGGAACACCGGCCGCCGCCGCGACGCCAATGAGTCCTCCAATCACCAGCAGACGGTCGGCTGTGGGATCAAGAATCTTGCCAACATTGGAGACCTGGTGGAACCTACGAGCGACGAAGCCGTCTATCCAGTCCGTCGCCCCGAGCGCGGCCAGTAACCACGCGGCGATCGCTCGGTGGTCAGTAGCAAAGAGCAACCAAAAGAATACTGGCAACAACAAAAGTCGAACCATCGTGATGGCGTTGGGCCACGTCCACCAACCCGCGTCTACGTTCTCGTCCTCACTCACGAATCGAGCGTATAGCTAGGCGATGGTGATGGAGTGATCGAGGTAGACGTCCTGCACGGCGTGCACGAGGGCCGCGCCCTCATTAATTGGGCGCTGGAAGGCCTTGCGTCCAAGAATGAGACCCTGACCGCCCGCGCGTTTGTTAATGACCGCCGTTCGCACGGCGCCCGCTAAGTCATCGGCGCCCTTTGCTTCCCCGCCAGAGTTAATGAGCCCGATTCTTCCGGCGTAGCAGTTCACGACCTGCCAACGAGTGAGATCAATCGGATTATCGGTCGTGAGTTCGGAGTACACCCGTGGATCGGTCTTGCCAAACTTGACCGCGTTGTAGCCACCATTGTTCACGGGCTGCTTCTGTTTGATGATGTCGGCTTCGATGGTGACGCCGAGGTGGTTCGCCTGACCCGTCAAGTCCGCGCTGAGGTGATAGTCAACGCCGCCCGTGACGAAGGCGTCGTTTCGTAGGTAGCACCACAGCACGGTGAAGAGGCCCAGACGATGCGCTTCGGCGAATGCCTTACGAATCTCCTCGATTTGGTGCACCGATCCTTCGGAGCCAAAATAGACCGTCGCGCCCACGCCCACCGCGCCTAAATCTGCCGCTTGTTGTACCGAGGCGAAGAGCTGCTGATCGAAGCTGTTGGGATAACGCAGGAGGTCGTTATGGTTGATCTTCACGATGAAGGGGATGCGGTGAATGTAACGCCGTGAGACCACGCCGAGCGTGCCCAACGTGGAAGCGATGGCGTTGCAGTCGGCCGCGATCGCGAGATCGCAGAGTCGCGCCGGGTCAAAGTATTCGGGATTGGGCGCGAAACTCGCCGCGGCGGAGTGTTCTATCCCCTGATCCACGGGGAGGATGGACACGTAGCCCGTCTTGGCGAGTCGGCCGTGGTTGTAGAGGGTGCCGAGGTTACGCAGCACCGTCGGCGAACGATCAGTCCAGGTGAAATTGTCGCTCAGAAACTGGGGACCGGGTAGGTTCAACCACTCCTTTGGAAAGGCCGTGGCCCGGTGGTCAAGGAGTGACGACGCTTCGTCGCCTAAGAGAGCGGCAATATCCATGCAACGAATCTTACAAGCTCGCTCCACGTTGCTTTTCCTTTCGGGTCGCCGTTTTCGCACCCGAAGCGTCTACTCGTCAGTAGATAAGGTGACGTTATGGACGCCGACTATCGATCCTCTCTCGTGCGGCGAATCGCGGCGGTGCACTCGCTGTACTACGACGCGTGCGACACGATGACCCTCGAGCACGTCAATACCGTCACGCATCCAACCACGTTGCCCATCGCATTTTCCCTCGTCCACCAAGTCCTTCTAGAAGACGCCAGTGTGGTCTTCGTGGGCGGACCCCCGCCCCAGTTCAACGACGACTGGGCTCACGACATTGGTCTCGCGATCGCCAGTGACGGTAAGGCCAAGAGCGTCGAGGAGATGATGCACCAGCGCGTGGGCGACCTCGAGGCACTAAAGAGTTTCCAGCGACTCGTCTTTGACGCCACCGAAAACTTCGTTGCGTCAATTGAACCGAGTTCTTTTGGCGAGATCGTGGTTCACGCGCCCTACGGCGCAACCCTCGCGAACACGTTTTCGGCCCGCGTTGGTGGAGAAGCGGGCATCACGCGTAGCGACGCCGTGGAGTGTTGGATCTACCAGCACGCGCTTCGCCACATGGGCGAAATCGAACACGCGCGTTCGCTCGTGGGGCTTCAAGGTATGACGTCTTAATCTATATAAGTTATAGAGTTTCGTTACTATGACGACTGGGGGAACCATGGCACTCGTGCAAGGAACGACGACCGACAAGTTCGAAGGACTTCGTGACCAACTAGAGAAGAGCATCGCCAGCGGCGATGACGTGGGCGCTTCGGTCGCCGTCTTTCATCAAGGTGAGTTGGTCTGCGACGTCTGGGGCGGCTTCGCCGACGAAGCCAGGACTCGACCGTGGGAGCGCGACACCTTGGTCAACGTGTGGTCAACGACGAAGACCATGACGTTCCTCGTGGCGTTGATGCTCTTCGATCGAGGTGAACTCGACTTCAACGAGCGTGTGTCCACCTACTGGCCCGAGTTCGCTGCGAACGGCAAGGCCGGCATCGAAGTGCGACATCTCATGAACCACACCGCGGGTCTTTCGGGATGGAGCGACGCGATCACGTCCGAGGACCTCGCGAACTGGGACCTCTGCGTGCAAGACCTTGCCGCCCAGGCCCCGTGGTGGGACGACCGTTCCGTATCGGGCTACCACGCCCTCACCCAGGGTCATCTCATTGGCGAAGTGGTGCGTCGCATTACGGGCACCACCATTGGTCAATTCTTCAAGAGCGAGGTCGCTGACGTGCTCGGAGCGGACTTCTTCATTGGACTGCCCGAGTCAGAAGAACATCGCGTGAGTCTCGTCATTCCACCTACCTCCCCAGAGGCGCTCCCCAAGGAACGAGATTCGATTGGTCGCCGCACGCTCACCTCGCCCCCGTTGTCCGCGAGCGTGCCGCACCACCGGTGGTGGCGAGCGGCCGAGATTCCCGCGGCCAACGGTCACGGCAACGCTCGTTCCGTCGCGACCATTCAACAGATCATCTCGAACAATGGTCACGCCCAAGGACACCGGTTCTTCAGTGAGAAGACCGGCGACAAGATCTTTGACGTGCAAGTCAGTGGCGTCGACCAAGTGCTCGACTTCGACGTCAACTTCGGCCTCGGCTACGGACTCGCGAGTAGCTCCGTGCCTCTGGGACCACGGGCCTGTTACTGGGGTGGTTTTGGCGGATCGATCATCATCATGGACCAGGACATCAATTTGACCGTCGCCTACATGATGAACAAGATGCAGATCGGATTGGTTGGTGACACCAGAGGGCCCGCGATTGCCTTCATCGCCGCTATCGCGGCTATGAGCTAGTCGACCTTTTTCTTCGACGTCGGCGTCGTTCGGCGCTTGCGATTCTTCCTCGGCAGGGTGGCGCCAAGTTCCACCAGTCGATCGGCGGCGTCGTAGGCGTCGGGCTCAGCCAGAACGACCCGCGAGAAGAGTTCACGGGCCGACGTCGTGTCGCCGGCGCGGTCGTAGACGTCAGCCAACGCGTACCAAAGTCGTACGTGACGATACGAAGGGTTACGCAAGTTCTTAGCTGCGCCCGCGCGCGTCAAGAGTTCGATGGCCTCTTCGTAGCGATGCTGATCCGCCCAGGTCGACGCCAAAACAATGCGTCCCTCAGCCAAAACTTCGGCCGTTGGTTCACTCTCTTCGAGTTCACCGAAGGTCTTTTCGACCGCCCGGTAGCGGTGATTAGCCCGATCCGCGTCCATGACGAGAGGCAAGTGCTCGGGATCACCAGTAATCGTGAAGTACGCCCTCAGGTGAATCTTCGCCATGGCCCAACGTTCAGCGCGGTACGCGCCGAGCCCCGTGAGTTCACGCACCGCCGCCACACCCGGCGTCGCGTCAGCCACCACACGGCCGAGTCGCAGCGCCTCTTCGTAACGATTTCGGTCGTACGCCTCAGCCGCTCTCGTAAGCGTCATGACCATCTTCTCGCGCATGTAGGACGTGCCGATGAAGGCCTTTCGCACGTTGGCTGCGACGTCGCCCGGTAGCGCGTATTTAGCGCGGGTTTTCGTTTTTGTTGGCTCGGCGCTTCGTAGGACGGGTCGCTCGATGGACTCCCAAGAACCCAATGGATCGGGAGTGCGACTCTGACTCTTCTTGTCGCCGAGTTCCTGTCCGGTACTCGTGATGTTGATCGCACCCTTTCGCGCAACGCTGCCCCACCCTTTATCACGCGCGCGTTCCCCAGCGCGCTGGCGCTTCAGCTGCTCGGGAGAAAGTGGTGCCGGAGCTCCGTACCTTGACGAGCGATCCGAGCGCGGCGCCGAAGATCGAGTTGCGCTGGATCGATGGGGTGTCGCTTCGTTCTCCCCGCGACGCGGACGAGGTTCTTTCGAAAAACGGGTATCTGGATCGCGGGGACCGCGCGGCGGTCCCGAGGCTCGAGGCGAAGGACTACGAGGCGCGCTCGAGCGACGTGGCGTCGCGTCGTCGCCTTCCTTTCGATACGGACGGGGCTCTCTTGGGTAGCGATCCTTATTGTCGCGGGGACCGCGCGACGTGGGTCCCTCGTCGCGAGTTGCCCGTTTTGCGCCGGTGCCCCTCGAGGCGGGTCGAGCGTCTGAGCTCTTGGTGCGGCGCTCGTAGGGCGCTCGGGTGCCTTCTCGACGATCCCCGTCACGTCGCTCAGTTTTCGCGCTACTTTCACTTCGCCACGAAGGAGATCGGGGCTTGCTTTGAGCCCCTTTCGCCCTACCGACGGGTCGTCCCAATGACGACTTCGAACTAGCAGAGGATCTTGGTGGGCCCGATGCCTTACGCCCTGACGGCGGTTTGCGAGAGGGAGGATTCGATGCGGGCACGAACCAGTCTATCTTTCGGCGAAAAGTACTGAACCGGGAAGTTTCGCGACGACTCAATCGAGCGATGGCGCGAAACGTTGCTCTAATATCGAAGTGAGAAATAAGGACGATGGAAGTTCGTGTCAACGCTCGTCCAAGCCTCCGCCAATGACGAGATACTCACCAATTAGCAGCAACGAGTGTTACATTCACTCTACGAACACTGATCTTCTCCAACATTTCGACGAAACACTGCGCAATCGCCAACTGCTCAGTCACCCCTTCTATCGACGCGGGGAAGCTGGCGATTTACAGCGCGACGAGTTAAAGCACTACGCGGAGCAGTACCGACACTTTGAGACAATGTTGCCCACGTTTCTCGAAGAACTCAGTGGCCAACTCCTGGACGGTTCTGCCAAGGACTACGTGATGGCTAATCTCGCCGACGAAGTCCGGCCGCCGAGCCACTTAGCGCTCTTTGATTCATTTGCCCGGTTCTGCGACGCCGAAGCGACGCCCATGTCGCCAGCGACGACGTCACTGCTTAACGCCTACCGCGAAGTCCAACGCCGTGGAGCGGTGTCCGCGCTCGCGGGGCTGTTGGCCTACGAGAGCCAGGGCGCGGCGATTGCCGACTCGAAGGCCGCCGGACTTAAAGAGAACTACGGCGCATCGGACGATGCCATCACCTTTTGGATTGAACACGGTTCCGTCGAGGCCGACCACGCCACGTGGACTTTCGATGCGTTGTCCTCGCTCGAGCCTGCTCTCGATGAGGTCGGAGAGGCCGCGCGTCTCGTTGGTGACGCGTGGTGGGAGTTTCTGAACGAACGAGGACCTCAGAACGCGTAGTTCGCCCGACGACGCCGTGTCGCCGAGCGTTTTAACTTCAGCAGTCCCGATCCTTGCTCGAACCGTCATGACTTTTTTTCTCGTTGGCACCACTGAATCCACTCGTTGACTTCTTGTTGGCCAACGAGCCGTCTGCCACTAACTTGGTCACGAGGTTCAACATATATATGACAGCGGAATCCTTAACCCAACGACCGGCGTGGAAGGCACTTGCTACCCATAGTCACGACCTCTCGTCGACGCATCTTCGCAACCTGTTCGACGCAGATTCACAGCGTGGAACGCGATTTCACGTCGAAGCCGCTGGCCTCTACCTGGATTATTCAAAGAATCGCGTCAGTAAAGAGACCATGTCCCTCCTTAAAGCGTTAGCCGAAGAGTCCCAAGTGGCCGCACGCCGGGACGCGATGTTTGCCGGTGAACATCTGAACGTCTCGGAAGATCGAGCCGTCCTGCACGTCGCACTTCGCATGCCGAAGGACGTAACGCTGAACGTTGACGGCGTGGATGTCGTAGTCGAAGTCCATCAAGTACTCGAGAGAATGGCGGACTTCTCCACCCGCGTGCGCAGTGGTCAGTGGCGAGGTGCCACGGGTAAAAAGATTAAAAACGTCGTCAATATTGGTATTGGTGGATCCGATCTTGGTCCGGTCATGGCCTACGAGGCGCTTCGCCACTACTCCCAACGTGACCTCACGTTTCGATTTGTTTCGAACGTCGACGCCACGGACTTCGTCGAGGCCGTGCACGACCTTGAGGCTGACGAGACACTTTTCATTGTTTCGTCCAAAACCTTCGGTACCCTTGAGACACTCACGAACGCCACGTCGGCTCGTGACTGGCTCGTGGAGAAACTGGGCGACGAAAAAGCCGTGGCTCAACACTTTGTGGCCGTCTCTACTAACACGGCGAAGGTCACGGCTTTTGGCATAGACGAAGCGAACATGTTCGGTTTCTGGGATTGGGTCGGCGGTCGCTACTCCATGGATAGTGCCATTGGACTCTCGACCATGCTCGCCATTGGCTCCGAACATTTCGCTGAGATGCTCGAGGGCTTTCGCTCCATGGACGAACACTTTCTTCACGCGCCCTACGAAGAGAACCTGCCTATGTTGATGGGCACGTTGGCGGTGTGGAACCGAAACTTTCTTGGATTCCCCACCGTGGGTGTTATGCCCTATGACCAGTACTTACACCGGTTGCCGGCGTACTTGCAGCAACTCACCATGGAGTCCAACGGTAAGCACGTCACGCTAAACGGCGACCACGTGTCGTACGAAACCGGTGCGATCTATTGGGGAGAGCCAGGAACCAATGGGCAACACAGTTTTTATCAACTGATTCATCAAGGAACGACCATTGTCCCCGTGGACTTCATTGGTTTCGCCCACAGCCTCAATCCTCTTGGTGAACACCACGACATTTTGATGTCGAACGTGTTTGCCCAGGCTCAGGCCCTGGCCTTTGGCAAGACCGAAGAAGAGCTGCGCCATGAGGGCGCGGACGAGCGAGCTATCAAACACCGAGTGATGGAAGGCAACCGGCCGTCCAACGTCCTTCTCGCTGACAAACTGACGCCCCGTCTTCTCGGCACACTCATTGCTCTCTATGAACACTCGGTCTTCGTCCAGGGCACGATCTGGGACATCGACTCCTTCGACCAATGGGGCGTCGAACTCGGCAAGCAACTGTCGGTCAAAATCATTCCAGAACTGACGAGCGTCGACGCGTCGACGCTGCGTCACGACTCGTCCACCAACGCTCTCATTGCCTACTATCGATCGCTCAAGAAAGACGGGAAGAACTTATGACCACGAGTAAGCCAACGCAAATGGGAATGGTGGGCCTCGGGCGAATGGGCGCGAACCTCGTGCGACGACTCACCGCCGACGGCCACAATTGCGTGGTCTTTGACGTCAACGCTGACGCGGTGACCTCGCTGAGCGGTGAAAACATTGTCGGAGCGTCCTCGCTGGCGGACCTGGTGAGCAAACTCTCCGCGCCCCGAACGGTGTGGCTCATGCTCCCCGCCGCCGTCACGCAACAAGCACTCGACGAGCTAGTGGGTTTCCTCGACGCCGATGACGCGATCATTGACGGAGGCAATTCGTTCTACCAAGACGACATCGACCGCGCGCACCAAGTTGGCGCCAAGGGTATCCACTACGTGGACTGCGGAACTAGCGGCGGCGTTTGGGGTCGCGAGCGTGGCTACAGTCTCATGATTGGTGGCGAGGACGAAGTGGTCGCGCGTCTCGACCCGCTGTTTGCGTCTATCGCACCCGGAGAAGACGGCAGTGAACCACCCACACCAGGGCGCAGTGATCCGAGCGGCACCGCGACCAGGGGCTACCTCCACTGCGGGCCGAACGGCGCTGGGCACTTCGTCAAGATGGTTCACAACGGCATCGAATACGGAATGATGGCCTCCATCGCCGAAGGATTGAACATCCTCAAACACGCCAACGTTGGTGCCAAGAGCGCCGACGCCGACGCCGAGACGGCACCTCTTAGAAACCCCGAGTACTACAACTTTGATTTTGACTTGACCGAGGTGGCTGAGGTGTGGCGACACGGCTCAGTTATCAGTTCTTGGCTGGTTGATCTCACGGCCAACGCCCTCGCCAAATCCCCTGATCTGAGTGAGTTTGGTGGCCGAGTCTCTGACTCTGGTGAAGGTCGATGGACACTGGAAGCGGCGATCAACGAGTCGGTGCCCGCGCCGGTCATCAGCGCGTCGCTGTGGCAACGATACGAGTCGCGAGGCTTGGGTGAGTTCACGGGAAAGGTGCTCTCCGCCATGCGCTCAGAGTTCGGTGGGCACGTGGAGAAAAAGTCCTAGTGCGTCACGAACTCCGGGTCTTCGACGACACGGCGGCCCTCGCGCGCGGCGCGGCGACCTACGTACTGGAGCAAAACCAACGCATGACCAGTAGCGCGAGTTCGTTCAGTTTCGCGGTCAGTGGTGGCAAGAGCCCTTGGATGATGCTCGCCGAACTCGCGAAGGAGAGCGTCGACTGGGAGAGAACGATCATCTATCAAGTCGATGAGCGCGTCGTGCTCGAAGGCGACGACCTTCGTAATCTCACCCACCTTCGTGAAGGCCTGGCGTCAACATCCGTGCAGATCGAAGCGATGGACGTGGACGATAGTGATCTCGACGCCGCGGCCGGTCGCTACGCCTCAATCCTGCCCGCACGCTTCAATCTTGTTCATCTGGGCTTGGGACCCGACGGGCACTGCGCCTCACTCATCCCCAACGATCAAGTTCTTGAGGTCACGGACCGCCTCGTCGCGCTCAGCGGCCCCTATCAAGGCACGCGTCGCATGACACTCACCTACCCCGCGCTGGCGCGCAGCGACCAACTCATGTGGTTAGTGAGTGGTGAGGACAAGCGAGAAGCACTCGCGAAACTGCTCGACGGCGACACGTCAATTCCTGCGGGCAACGTTGAAGCCAGGGCTTCGCTGATCATGGCCGACCGTGCGGCACTTGGGTCATAATTGATGGTGTCGTACAACGCAACGATAAAGAGGAAGGCAGTGAGTGAGTACCCCCAAACCACTTAAAGAACGGCCACGTCCCGATAACCACGTGATCGTCATCTTTGGCGTCTCGGGCGATCTCGCCAAGCGCAAGATTCTTCCTGGTCTGTACCACCTGGCGGTCGCGGGACTGCTACCCGAGCGCTACCGAATCATTGGTTGCGCTCGACCGCAGTCGATGATGACCGACGAGCAGTTTCGTAAGTACACGTTCGACGCCGTGTGCGAGTTCGCGTCGGACAGGCCCAAAGGCGAGGAGTGGGCGACCTTCGCGGAGAATCTCTCCTTCGCGATTGACCCTGATGACGGGCCCAACAGTCTCGCCTCGGCCGTCGAGCGAGCCGAAGCCGCCATTGGCGGCGAGGTGCGCCGCCTGTACCACCTGGCAATCCCTTCTGACGCAATGCACCAGGTCATCCACCTCCTTGGTCAAAAGGACCTACACCAGCGAGCGCGCGTCATCTGTGAGAAGCCCTTTGGTACGGACTTGGCGTCGGCGATCAAACTCAATGAGGACATCACGGAATACTTCGATGAGTCCCAGGTCTTTCGAATCGACCACTTTCTCGGTAAGGAGTCGATTGACAACATTCTCGCGCTGCGCTTCGCGAACGAGCTCTTTGAGCCTCTCTGGAACCGCAATCACGTTCGCTTCGTTCAAATCGACGTACCCGAGACCCTTTCGATCAAAGGCCGCGGTGACTTCTATGAGAAGACCGGCGCCTTTCGCGACATGGTCGTCACCCACCTCTTCCAAGTCTTGGGCTTTCTCGCCATGGAACAACCCACGTCACTGACCGCGAAGCCGCTGCGCGACGAAGTGAGCAAGGTCTTTGACTCACTTCGAACGCTCGACCCCGTCCAAGTGGTTCGCGGTCAGTACGAGGGGTACCTCGATGAAGAAGGCGTCGCCCCCGACTCCACGACCGAGACCTTCATCGCCCTGCGCGCTCGCATCGAGAACCCACGCTGGATGGGCGTTCCGTTCTACCTGCGCACCGGTAAGTGCTTGGCCGAAAGTCGCCACCTCATCACGATTGGTCTTCGTGAGCCGGTAATGCGCATGTTCCCCGGGTCCGAGCATGCTTCGCATCATGACGCCAACAAGCTGGTCGTCGACTTCGACGATCCCGGTACCATTCATGCCCACTTCCTCGCCAAACAGCCCGGGCCCGAAATGACGCTTGGACCGGCCACGATGACCTTTCGCTACCGCGACTCCTTCACCGAATCCAATAACCTCGAAGCCTACGAACACCTCATCTTGCAAGTGATGTTGAACAACCAGGCGCTCTTCACCCGATCCGACGGAATCGAACGCCTTTGGGAGGTCGCCGCGCCGTTACTCGAGCATCCTTCCCCCATCGCTACCTATTCCAAAGGTTCGTGGGGACCGGAGTCCAGTGAACTGGTGGTCGCGCCCGATCACTGGACGCTGCCGGAATCGGCACATTCTTGATTCGACTCGTACTCTCTGACGTTGACGGAACACTCGTTGATCGTGAGAAGGGACTGACCGAAGACGCCATTCACGCCGTGCAACGCCTGAAGGAGAACGACGTACTTTTCGCCGTCACCAGTGGACGTCCTCCAAGAGGCCTCACGATGCTCATCGAGCCGCTTGATCTCACGACCCCCCTCGCGGCTTTTAATGGTGGACTCATTGTCGACCGCGAACTTAAGACTCTCCAAGAGTTGATCATCAACGACGACATCGTCGGGCCGATTATTGAGGTCCTAGAAGAGCACGGGCTCTCGGTGTGGGTCTATCAGGGTACCGAGTGGTTTGTCCTCGATCTCAAGGGACCACACGTCGAGCATGAAGCGCTCGTGTGCGAGTTTGGCCCCTCGCAACTAGAGAACTTCGACGCGGTGCGCGGCGACATCGTCAAGATCGTGGGCGTCAGCGACGACCCCGCTGTCGTGGCGAGCGCGACCCAGACTTTGCGTGAACGCTTCGGCGACGGCGCGTCGGCAACAAGCTCGCAGACTTACTACGTCGACGTCACGCACCGCGATGCCAATAAGGGCAGCGTCGTCAAGTATCTCGCGGAGGTGCTCTCCATCGACACCCGTGAAATCGCCGTCATCGGTGACATGCAAAATGATCTTCTGATGTTCGAGGTCGCGGGTGTCAGCATCGCGATGGGCAACGCCTCCGACGACGTCAAGCAACGAGCGACCTACGTCTCAACCGGCAACGACGACGAGGGCTTCGCGAACGCGATTGAGAACTTCATCCTCAAGCACCCGTAGCGCCCGACTCACTCTTTCGTTTTACTCTCTCGGACCCAGTAACCCACCGGCAAGAGTTCCGAGTGAAATCGTTCCCGGAACGCTCCCCAGATGCCTTTAGGTTGCCAAAGAGCTACCACCACGGCCAGTGACCCGAAAATGATTAGATACCACACGCCGTACTGCTGGAGGAACTGTTGGAGGGTGAAGTAGATGATCGATCCAATTATCGGACCTTCGATCGTGCCGAGACCACCGATCATCGACACGAAGAGCATCTCCGCGGCCCACTGAAGATTGAAGACGTTCGACGCTTGCACGAAGGGTTGACTAATCGCGAGCACGGCCCCGGCGGCCCCGCATCCGGCGGCCGCGATAACGAATATCAGTCGTCGGGCAGACTGAACGTTGACGCCAGCACTACGAGCGGCTACTTCGTTGTCACGTATAGAAGCCAGCACGAGGCCGAGGCGGCTTCGCAGCAAGAGGTAGGTACAAACGACGACGATCAGCGCCACGAACCAAGTAGCGAGGTACGCGTCGTGCGCGGTCTCGCTAGGACTGAGGCCCTGGAGCCCCGGCATGGCCTTACCAGTGCCCCCTCCTAAGTACGCAACAGTCAGTATCACGAGCATCGCCGTGTCCGACACCACCCACGTCGCGACCGCGAAGTAACCGCCGCGCAGTCGAAAGAGCAAGAACGTCACCGGAACCGCGATGAGGGCACAGACCACGGTCGAGAGAGGAATGGTGAAGAAGGGATTCATTCCCTTAAGAGCGAAGAAGAGCGTCGCGTAGGCACCAAGGCCGATAAACGCTTGTTGTCCAATAGAGATCATGCCCGCGTAGCCCGCGAGGAGATTCCACATGGTGGCCATGATTACCAAGATGAAAAAATTCAACAAGACCGCCGACCACTCCGCCGGAAAAATCCACGGCGCCGCGGTGAGCAGTGCCACGAGGATTAGTACTCCCACCAGGGTGTAGATAGGCGGCTTCGTCGAGCGACGAATAGATGGTCCGTTGAGCGAGCGAGAAGAAGGTTCTAAAAGACTCACGAGAGTGCCGTCTTCTTTCCAAAGAGTCCCTGCGGGCGAACAGCCAATACGAGCAAGAACAGAACGTTGCCAGCGAGCACTTGGTACTGGGGATTGATGTGCGCGCCGAACTGTTGCGCCACGCCCAACGCAATACCTCCGACCAACGTTCCCCAAAGTGAACCGATGCCGCCAATAACGACTGCTTCGAAGGCGAAGAGCAAGTTAATGCCACCAGACGTGGGAGCGAACTGGGTCATCATTCCGTAGGCGATACCCGCTAGCGCCACCGTCGCGAACGCAATGGCGGCGGCGATACCAAAGATGTGGCGATAGTTGGCGCCGCTCAGCTGAGCGGCCTCGCGGTCGTCCGCGACGGCCCGAATGAGGCGACCCGTACCAGTCTTGGACAGAAAAAGTTGCAGAACGCCGAGCACCGCGACGGCAACCGCTAAGACGCCAAGCGATACGTAAGAGACGTAGATGATCGACGCGGGGTGCCATGACTTAGTAATCAGTGCGCCAATGTTCACCGTCTGTCCATTGGCGCTGTAGATCTCGAGCAGAAGATTCTCAATGACCACCGAGAGGCCGAACGTGACGAGCAACGTCGTAAAGGGATCACGGTCGATGCTCTTTTGAATAAGTGTTCGCTGCAGTACGTAGCCAACGAGAGCAAAAATCGGCACCACTATGACAAACGACCACAGCCCGGGAATATGTAGGTGTGGCGCGAGAAAGACCGCAACGTATCCCGCGACGACGGCCATGTCCCCGTGGGCCAAGTTGATGACTTTCAACACTCCAAACATCAAAGAGAGACCACAGGCGAAGAGGGCGTAGAAGCCGCCAACGAGGGCTCCCTGGATGACGATATTGAGCCAAATCATTCGGCAACGTCTCCCGTTGCGTTCGAATGGCTGATGTCCGCGCCAAAGTACGCGTGGTCTATCTGATCGGAGGTGAGATCAGCCGGCGTACCGACAAGTGATGTTCGACCTTCGAGCAAACAGTGCACGCGATCCGCGACGGCGACACCTTGGGCAACGTCTTGCTCGACGAGCAAGATACTCACACCATGGGCGACGATCTCGGGGACCAGGGCGTAGATCCGTTCAATCACGATGGGGGCCAAGCCGAGTGAGAGTTCATCGAGCAGCAGTACCTTGGGATTCGCCACGAGGGCTCGCCCGATCGCCACGGCCTGTTGTTCGCCGCCCGAAAGTTGCCAGGTCGACTGCTTTCGTCGACTCGGCATCCAATCAAAGAGCTCGTAGACGCGTTTGATTGAAAACGAACCTTTGTTGGCGCGGTACGCACCGACTTGCAAGTTCTCCTCGAGCGTCATCGACGCGAAGAGCCTTCGACCCTCGGGTACGAGTGAGATTCCGAGTGCGACGCGACGATTGGGCGTCAACTTCGCAATGTCCTTGCCATCAAAGAGAACGGCGCCCGAAGAGGGTTTATGGAGTCCCGCAATCGTGCGTAGCAACGTCGACTTACCCGCTCCATTCGCCCCAATCATGGCGAGTATCTCCCCTTCACGGAGACTCAAACTGACGTCGTCGATCGCACGTAGCTGACCGTGATACACGCTCAGTTCCTTCACCTCTAGCAGCGCGTCACTCATTCGCTGCCGCGATTCCTACCGCTCTCCCACCAAGGTAGACCGCACGAACCGCGTCCGAAGCGAGAACCGACTTGGGCTCCCCGTCAGCCACCACGACGCCACCGGACAAACACAGCAATCGGTCCACGGTGTTTATCAACGCGCGCACCACGTGCTCGATCCACACCACCGCGATGCCCTCGGTCCGTAGACCACGAATGATGCCGGTGAGTTCGTTGACTTCGAGATCGGTGAGACCACCGGCAATCTCGTCAAGAAGCAACACCCGAGGCGACGTCGCAAGAGTTCGAGCCAACTCCAAACGTTTCCTGTACAACAGCGTCAGCGTTCCCGCTTGTCGATTGGCGAAATCACTCAAACCCGTTCGCTCCAATGCGTCGTACGCCAGCGCGTAACTCTTCTGGCCGCGAACTCTGGCTCCCTGTTGGGCCCCCAAGAGAGCGTTTTCGAATACCGTCATGTTTTCGAAAGGTCGAGGTACCTGGTACGTGCGCCCAATTCCCCCCCGCGCACGCTTCGCGGCACTGACGCGCGCGAGACTGCGGCCATCTAAGAGAATCTCTCCCGAATCGAGCGCAATGTCACCCGAGATCATCGAGAAGAGCGAGGTCTTACCCGCGCCGTTAGGACCAACGATGCCTACCGCGTCGCCCTGCTCCAACTGGAAGGAAGTCTCTTTACTGACTACGACTTGGCCGAATTTTTTAGAGACATCTTTCAGTTGAAGCAGTGACACTTAGTAACCAGTTAGGCGTTCGTAGGCTCGAGAGTACCGTTGAGCGCAATATGCTTATTGAGAGAGTTGTCAACGACCCACTGCGACCACGCGTACTTACGGTGACCGACCAAGTCTCTCGAACCCGGCTTCCACTGGACGCCCACTGGCTGAATCATGGCAATGCCCTTAGCGGGGCTCGCCACCATTGGGTCCTTGCTTTTGGAGTTCATGTTGATCGGACCGCACATGCCGTGATAGTTCACACTCTGGAGAGCCCTCGCGAGAGCCCGTCGGTTATGAGGACTGGTTACCTTCTTCAGACCTTGGATGGCGATCTCAAAGAGCGAGTACGTCGAACCCATGGACTGAACCCATTGCCCGTTCTTGCCATGGTTTTCGGTCTGGTACTTGGTACAGAATTCTCTCGCCGTCATACCCGTCAACGACGACCTGTACGGTGAGTACGGCGTGAACCACGCGTCGGTGGCAATGTTGTTCGACAGATCGCCCAGCGCGTACGCGTCTGTTGGGAACAGCATCACCTTGGCGACCGTGGCGAGCTTCGGGTTGTAGTTCTGTTGTGACGCCTCGGTCCAGAACGTCTGGAAGTCCGGGGGTAGTGGACAGTTGATGAAAAGGTCACAATTTGCTCCACCTTTGCCACCCGTTTTGAATGTTTCAATCATCGACGTGTAGCTGGTTGACAAGTCGGTGTACGCGCCACCGTCAACAAAGTTGTAGCCACCGTTTGGATAAATTGCTCCCACCGTTGGGGCGAACGCGGCACGGAATGCGTTGCCGTCCGAGTCGTTCGGGAACATCTCGGCGACGTTGGTATTGCACTTGGTCTGCGCTTGGACCCTTTTCCACATTGGCACGAAGGTGCCCACAAACTGTGGAACACCGAAGAAGAACATCGAGTTATAGATCGGACCGGTACCGGTAGCGCCGCCCTCGGGCGAGATCCCCCCCCCGAAGCCACCCCAGTACGCCTCCCACGGCACCACCGTGGACACGCAAGGAATCTTGTACTGCTCACAGGTGGTGGCGACGGGGATCGTGGTCTCGGGAGCAGAACTCACCAAGATCAGGTCGACGCCAGAGTTAATGAGCTCTTGGGTTACTTGGACCGCGACATTACCGAGGGACTGCGTGTCCTTCTCAGTGATTTCGATCTTGTACTTCGTCTTGCCAATGGTGATCCCCTTCTTGAAGTAGCTCGACGCGCGAATCTCCTTCAACACAAAGTTGTCAGGTCCGGCGAAGTCAGCCAACGCACCAGTGCGCGGCGAGACGTAACCGATCTTGATCGTCGAGGACTTCGACGCGGCGTGAGCGGCCGAGACGTCCGCGAGCGACACGAGCGCCCCCGACGCCGCGATCGCTCCCGCAGCTTTTAGTCCTAGACGACGGCCGAACTCAAGACCACCCCAACCGGGAATGCCACTTGAGTTCTCGGGCTTCATTTCTTCTGTCATTTGTTGTCCCCCCAGTAATGTTGAGTAGTTCTTAACACACTATTCCGTACATAAGTGTTCACTCCTGATTTCCCTTAAAAAACAAGCCGTCCGAACGTCACTCCTCGCGCAACGTGGCCGGGTCCTTCATTGCGGCGAGCATCCGGCGAGCGGCGAGACCTCCGCGATCGATCTTGACGCTGACTTCGCTGATTTCGCGGCGCTCTTCAATCCGTGACTGGAGAATGTTGAGCGCGTCTACGTCCTCTTGCACCACGTCCATCTGCATCTTGTCGAGGAAGACGTCAATTTCACTGTCATCGACGCAAAAGTCTCGCGCTAAGGCCCAGAAGTCGTAGACCTTGCCCTCGCTGGAAGGCGTCAGTCCATAGAAGATCTTCATATGAAAGGCGTGGTCGTCCGTACCGTCCGGCATCGGTGGTTGACCAACGGGCGCGATGCGCGCGTGCAACATGTAGTAGCCCGGCGGCGTGTATTCAATGTCCTGCCAGCGATCGACTTTGCCTTCAAGACCAGTTGTACGAGAGTAGAACGGAGGGCAGTCCACGGCGTTCATATGGCGAAAGACCCGAACGACGCCGGACTCCTCATCGACTTCGACCTCGAGGGGCGTCGTGGCGACTTCGGGCGTGCCAATGGATCCATTATGCAAGAACGTCTCGTGTGAGAGGTCGAGCAGATTGTCCACGAGTAGGTCAAAGGAGGCGTTGATTTTAGCCACGCCCGAGACCGTCGCCCAGTTTTCCTTATCGACGAGCCACGGGGTAACGGGAAGTTTTGACTGATCCGCTTCACCGTGTCCCATCCATATCCAGACCCAAATTCCTTGCTCAACAGTGGGGTAACTTCGCACGTCCGCTTTACTCGGAATACGATCTTGACCGGGAACGGCGACGCACGTGCCCGAGCAGTCAAAAGTGAAGCCGTGATAGCCACACACCAACTGCTCACCGACCACCTTGCCCAACGAGAGTGGGTAGCCCCGATGTGGGCACTGATCGGCGAAAGCCACGACGCGGCCCGATTCACTTCGAAAAATCGCGACGTGTTCGCCAAGGATCTGTCTTGACAGTGGCTTGGTGTCAAGTTCACCGCTCAGCGCTGCGACGTACCAATTATCTCGTAAATACATGGTTCCCCCGCTAGTGAGAGTATTGATTAGTTGGTTTCGTTGAATGTCTCAACACTGCTCTTATGAGCGAAGTTACCAAATATGTGATAAGGAATCAAGGAACTTTTAACTAGGGGGTACATTATGTCGTTTCTCGACGCCGCGTCATGGCAAGGGAAGATTTCGCTCGATGGTTGGTGCGCCGGTGGCGCGGGCGACGCGGCTGTTCTCGAGCCCGCGACTGGAGAAGAGTTGGCTCGAAGCGGTCGAGCGAGCGTTGACGACGTCGCCAAGGCCTCCAGCGTCGCCGAAGCGGCGCAGAAGGATTGGGCCGCGCTCCCCTTCACTGAGCGCAGTGCGGTACTACGTAAAGCCGGCCAACTGTTCTTAGAGAACGCCGACGAACTCTCTGGGTGGATCGTTCGCGAGTCTGGTGGCATTGGTCCCAAGGCCGGACTCGAGATTCACGTCGCCGCCGAAGAGTGTTTTGAAGCCGCCGGATTGGCCTCTCACCCCACCGGTGAAATTCTTCGAAGTGAGATGCCACGACTCAGCTTCTCGCGACGGGTACCGGCGGGCGTCGTGGGCGTCATTGCGCCGTTCAACTTTCCCCTCATTCTCTCGATCCGTTCCGTGGCTCCCGCGCTCGCCTTGGGAAACGCCGTCATCTTGAAGCCGGACCCCCGCACTGCCGTGTGTGGAGGCGTGATCTTGGCCCGAGTCTTTGAAGAGGCGGGCCTGCCCCAGGGCGTTTTTTCGATGTTGCCCGGAGGCGCCGACGTGGGTCAGGCCCTCGTCATTGACCCGAAGGTTCGCGTCATTGCCTTCACTGGATCTACCGTGGCTGGTCGAAGCGTTGGTTCACTTGGCGCACAACATCTCAAACGCGTGCACCTTGAATTAGGTGGAAATTCGGCGCTCATCGTCATGGCCGACGTCGACCTAGAAAAGGCGGTGTCGGTGGGCGCCTTTGGTTCATTCATGCACCAGGGTCAGATCTGCATGACTACGGGTCGCCACATCGTCGACGCCAAGATCGTGGACGACTACGCGCGAGTCCTGGCCGAGCACGCCAATCACTTACCAGTTGGTGATCCAAAGACTGGTCAAGTAGCGCTCGGACCCCTCATCGACGCCAAGCAACGAGACCGGGTGCACTCTATGGTCACCGAGACCGTCCAGGCTGGCGCCACGCTGTTGGCCGGTGGGACGTACGAAGAACTCTTCTACCGCCCGACAGTTCTCACTAACGTCGACACCTCCTCGCGGGCCTACTGCGAAGAGGTCTTTGGCCCCGTCGCACCGATCGTGTCGTACTCGTCGCTCGACCAAGCCGTCTCGTTGGCGTCAGAGAGTCCCTATGGTCTCTCACTCGGCATCTTGTCGAACGACGGACTTCGTGCACTCGAACTCGCCAGTCGAATCACTACCGGCGCCATTCACATCAACGACCAGACCGTCGGCGACGAGGCGGTCATCCCCTTTGGGGGAACGGGCAGTTCAGGTAACGGATCACGCATGGGCGGTCTGGCAAACCTAGATGCCTACACCGAAACCCAGTGGGTCACCGCACAGAGCGAACTGCCGGTCTACCCCTTTTAGAGGCTGTTGAGATCGACGTAGTTTCGCGCAAGCACGGTCGACGCTTCGCGCGAGGTGACGGCTTGGCGAAGACGCGCCATCTGAATGCCATTTTCGAAGTCGTCTTCGTAGTTGGGGTGCAGCATCTGGGTCATGTAGTTCGAGAACTCCTCGGCACGCCACACACGCTCGAGACACGTGTCGGAGTACGCGTCCAACAAGGCGTCATTGTTACTCCTTAGTTTTTCTACGAGCGAGCGAGAGAGCACGCGTACGTCGGCGAGCGCCAAGTTCATTCCCTTCGCTCCCGTCGGCGGCACAATGTGCGCAGCGTCACCCGCCAAAAAGAGCCTGCCGTATCGCATGGGTTCGATGACGATGCTGCGCATTGCGGTGATGCCTCGCTCAATGATGGGTCCTTGAGTTACTTCGGGCATCTCGTCTGTCGCCAAGCGAAGATTGAGCTCGTCCCAGATTCGTTCATCGGACCATTCATCCAAGGTGTCTTCGGGTCGCACGCCGAGATACAAACGGCTCAGCGTTGGCGAGCGCATGGAGTACAGAGCGAAGCCACTCTCGTGTCGACAGTAGATGAGCTCTTCGGTCGTCGGTGCCGCTTCGGCCAGAATGCCCAGCCAGGAGAACGGAAACGTTCGCTCGAACTGTCGTCGCAGCGACGAAGGAATCGAGCGATTAGCGACGCCGAAGCTTCCGTCGCACCCGGCCACGTAGTCACACGCAATACGAATCGGACCACCGGCGCTGTCTGCTTCCACGTAGGGTGCGTCCGATTTGAGACCCTCGAGGACCTTTACCTCTGTGTCGAAGAAGAGCGGTGCGCCCGCATCGAGACGTAACGCTATGAGGTCTCGTACGACCTCCTGTTGTCCATACACCGTAATTGGCTTGCCGTCGGCAAGCTCACTCAGCGCAATTCGGTGCGAAGTACGCTCGAGTCGAAACTCGACACCGTGGTGTACGAGACCTTCGCGCCGCATTCGCTCGCCCGCTCCGGCCTCTTCGATCAGGTTCGCGGTACCAAACTCGATGACGCCCGCCCGCGTGCGCTTCTCCACGTACTCGCGACTCCTACGTTCGAGCACGATGTTCTCGACGCCCTCACGAAGCAACAGCTGGCCGAGGAGAAGTCCCGCGGGGCCGGCGCCAATGATGACGACCTGTGTACGCAGTTCCTTCACAACCCTCTCCTTCGCCACAGCGACTCACTCAACCAGTGTCAGTAAAACACTCCCGTGTCGTCGCCGGTATAGTGTACTGACCAGTTAATTAAAACTTATACAAGTGCGCTAGGCCCGGCAGACTTAGTGGCACGAGGTTCGCTTCCTGGAGGGGTTCATGGCGATAGTTGTTCGCAATACACCACGAACGGACCTCGATCTCGTTGACGCTCTCGGGGCGTTTGGCGTGGCGACGATTCATGAAGCCCAAGGGCGCGTGGGGCTGTTTAGTTCGCGACTTCGCCCCATTTACCGACCCGTTCGTGTCGCGGGCAACGCTCTTACCTGCGAGGTCGCCCCTGGTGACAACTGGTCAATCCACGTCGCCGTAGAACAGGCGCGGCCGGGCGATCTACTTATCGTGACACCAACCAGTCCCTGCGACGATGGATACTTCGGCGAACTTCTCGCCACGAGTCTCGTCGCCCACGGCGTTCGAGGCCTCGTGATGGACGCGGGTGTACGCGATATTGCCGAACTCACGACAATGAAGTTTCCCGTCTGGTCAAAGTGCGTGAGCGCGCAGGGCACCGTCAAAGAGACTCCCGCCAACGTCCAAACGCCCATCGTGTGCGCTGGCGCCTACGTGCGTCCCGGTGACGTCATCGTCGCCGACGATGACGGCGTCGTCGTCGTACGTCGCGAGGACGCCGAGAGCGTGCGCGGCGCCTGTGAACAGCGCGAAGCGAACGAGCAAGAGAAGCGTGCGCGTCTGGCATCTGGTGAATTGGGGTTGGATATGTACTCAATGCGAGAAAAACTCGCGGAACGCGGACTTCGCTACGTCGACGAGCCACCGGCGTGAGCTCACAGACTGCTCTTCGTTGTTTGGTGATTCGAGGCGGGACTTCGAAGGGTCTCTACTTTCACGCCAACGACTTGCCCCTCGACATCCCAACGCGCGACGCCGTTCTCCTCGCCGCGATGGGATCTCCCGACGTTCGAGAAATTGACGGCATGGGCGGCGGGCATCCTCTCACCTCCAAGGTGGCCGTGGTACAACGATCCCAGCGAAATGACGCAGACGTTGACTATCTCTTTCTTCAGGTGTGGCCCGACCGGGCCGAAGTCTCCGACAACCAAAACTGCGGCAACTTGCTCGCGGGAGTTGGCCCCTTCGCGCTCGAAGAAGGACTGCTCGACGCGAACGACGGGGTCACGAACGTTCGCATCTGGATGGAGAACACTCAAACTTTGGCCGTCGCACAGGTCCAGACTCCTGGCGGTGTGGTTCTTTACGAGGGGGACGCACACATCGACGGTGTCCCGGGCACCAGTGCTCCGATTACCATCGAGTTTCTCGACGTGGCGGGTTCGACGTGTGGCAGTCTCTTGCCCACCGGCAACGTCGTTGACGTGATCGATAACGTGCGAGTGACGTGCATCGACAACGGAATGCCCGTCGTCTGCATCAAGGCCGAAGACCTCGGATTGACGGGCTACGAAGATCCCCACGAGATTGAAGCGAATACTGACGTGTGCCAAAAGGTAGAACGGATTCGCCTCCTCGCGGGACCGCTCATGAACTTGGGGGAAGTCACGTCGTCCACAGTGCCCAAGATGAGCCTGCTCGCGCCAGCGAAAAATGGTGGCGTTGTCTCGACTCGGACCTTCATTCCCAAAAAGGTTCACGAGGCGATCGGTGTCTTTGGCGCAGTCTCCGTCGCAACAGCCTGTCTCATTCCGGGATCGGTGGCCAACGAAGTGGCGGGCGTCACCGGAACGTCGTCAGAGATGACGCTCGATATTGAGCACCCCACGGGCTACTTCAGCGTCTCGATGGCCGTCTCGATTGACAACGGTGAAATCATCGTCCACTCCGCCGCGTTACTGCGCACCGCCCGACTCTTGATGTGTGGCGACGTCTTCGTGCCATCGTTGGTGTGGGAGCGACAGTGATTATTGACTGCCACGGGCACTACACCACCGCTCCCGAAGCCCACAATCTCTGGCGCCGCAGCCAGGTCGCGGCGTTTGAGGCGGGAGAATCTTTCCCCTCCTATCCCGTCATTTCGGATGAAGAAATCATCGACACGATTGAGAGGAATCAGTTGCGACTCCTTCGCGAACGCGGCGCCGACATGACCATCTTCTCGCCCAGGGCGTCGGCCATGGAACAGAACGTCGGCGATGAGTGTGTCAGCGAGGCGTGGTCGAGAGCCTGCAACGATTTAATTGGTCGAGTGGTCTCGCTCTTTCCCGAGACATTCGTCGGTGTCTGTCAACTCCCCCAGTCTCCTGGTGTGCCCATCGACAACTCGATTAAAGAACTCGAGCGATGCGTCGTTGAAATGGGATTTGTTGGTCTGAATCTCAATCCAGATCCCAGTGGTGGATGGTGGAATGGGTTGCCCCTCACCGACCCGTCGTGGTACCCGATGTATGAAAAAATGGTGGAACTCGACGTACCGGCGATGATTCACGTCTCCGCGAGTTGTAACGCTAACTTCCACGCGACTGGCGCCTACTACATGAACGCCGACACCGCCGCCTTCATGCAACTTCTCCAGGGCGATCTCTTCGCCGACTTTCCCGATCTTCGATTCATCATTCCTCACGGCGGCGGTGCGGTTCCGTACCACTGGGGTCGCTACCGAGGTCTGGCCGACATGCTCGACAAGCCTCCTCTCTCAGAACACCTCATGAAGAACGTCTACTTCGACACCTGCGTCTACCACCAGCCCGGCATAGATCTCCTCTTTGACGTCATCGATCTCGACAACATCCTCTTCGGCTCGGAGATGGTGGGCGCGGTGCGCGGCATCGACTCCGAGACGGGTCACTACTTCGACGACACCAAGCGCTACGTTGACGCCGTGGCACTATCCAGCGAAGAACGCGAACAGGTCTACTCTGGTAACGCTCGGCGTGTCTTTCCTCGCCTCGACGCCTCACTTAGGGCGCGAGGTCTCTCGTGAGCACCACCTTCACCATGGACGCGGACTGGTTATCCTTCGATCCCAACCCGACGAAGCCCACCTTTCAACTACCCGGTGGATCAGTTGACGCCCACTGTCACGTCTTTGGACCAGGCCGGCAGTTCCCCTTCGCGCCCGAGCGCAAGTACACGCCCTGTGACGCCAGCAAGGAACAGCTCTACCACCTAAGAGACTTTCTAGGCTTCGAGAAGAACGTCGTCGTCCAAGCAACCTGTCACGGGACCGACAACGCGGCGATGCTCGACGTGCTCGACTCGTCGAACAATCGCTGTCGGGGTGTGGCGACAATCGCGCCCGACATCAGTGAGCACGAGTTGCGTGAGATGCACGAACGTGGCGTTCGCGCCGTGCGATTCAACTACGTTCGTCGTCTCGTCGACCCCAAACCCGACGAGTACTACTACCGCATCGTCGAGAAAGTCGCCCCCCTGGGATGGCACGTCGTCATCTACTTCGAGGCCGCCGACCTCGTCGAGCACTGGGACTTCTTCACCTCGCTCGAAACTCCTGTCGTCGTTGATCACATGGGAAGACCCGACGTCACTAAGCCTGTTGACGGCCCCGATTTTGAACGGTTCCTTCGCCTTATGGGAGAGCACGAGAACTTCTGGTCGAAGGTCACGTGCCCCGAGCGAATGTCGCTCTCCGGCCCTCCGAACTACCGCGACACCATTCCGTTTGCTCGAAAGCTTGTCGAGAGTTTTCCGGACCGGGTTCTCTGGGGTACCGATTGGCCTCACCCCAACTTGAAAGACGCCATGCCCGACGACGGAAAACTCGTTGATTTTGTTCCCCACATTGCCAAAACCGCAGAACTTCAGCACAAACTACTCGTCGACAACCCGACTCGTCTCTATTGGGAGGAGAATTAAGCCATGGTCGATAACTCAGAGTTTGACGACATCCCTGGCACTACGGTCTTCACCGCCCAGCGCTCTCACCAAGGATTTCAACTCAACCAGTTCTGCATGAGTTTGATGAAACAAGAAAACCGTGAACGATTCAAGGGTGACGAGGGCTCTTATCTTGATGAGTGGTCACTCACTAAAGAACAGAAACAAGCCGTACTCGACCGCGACTACAACGCCATGATCGCCAACGGAGGCAACATCTACT
The DNA here is from genome assembly GCA_035533995.1 of Acidimicrobiales bacterium. Taxonomy (GTDB): domain Bacteria; phylum Actinomycetota; class Acidimicrobiia; order Acidimicrobiales; family RAAP-2; genus RAAP-2. The sequence goes on from DATLSR010000020.1 coordinate 124,094, forward strand.
TCCTCGCGAAGATCTTCGCTTCGGACGGTATTAGTTTCCAAACGGCCGCCGCTTCTATGACCGACATGTCGACCGAGGAGTACGCCGCGATGATGCTCCACGGCGGTCGCTCTCCCGAAGGTGTGCGCTCAATCAAGGATGGACGCTAACCATGGCCCGCATCAGCGCTGGCGTCACCACGAGTCACGTTCCCGCGATCGGCGCGGCCTTAGATTTTGGTACCGCCAACACTGAGTACTGGGCGCCGCTCTTCGCCGGTTACGAATGGTCCAAGGAGTGGATTGCGAATGAAAAGCCCGACGTCATTGTCTTGGTCTACAACGACCACGCGTCGGCCTTCTCCCTCGAGGTAATTCCGACTTTCGCCATTGGCTGCGCGGACGAGTTCCTCATCGCCGACGAAGGTTACGGACCACGCCCCGTACCGAAAGTCATCGGTCACGCCGACTTGGCCTGTCATATGGCTCAGTCACTCATCCTCGACGAGTTCGACATGACGGTGATTAATCAGATGAAGGTCGACCACGGTCTCACCGTGCCGCTTTCTTTAATGTTCGGACAACCCGACGCGTGGCCCGTCAGAGTCGTGCCCATTGTCGTGAACGTTATTCAGTATCCCCCACCCACGGGCGAGCGCTGTTTCAAGCTGGGACAAGCAATCCGTCGCGCAGTCGAGAGCTTTGACGAAGACCTCAACGTCCAGGTGTGGGGTACGGGCGGCATGAGCCACCAACTCCAAGGGCCCCGGGCCGGCCTCATTAATCAAGAGTTCGATAACGCCTTCCTCGACACGATTACTAAGAACCCTGACGACCTGAGAAAGATCCCCCACATTGAGTATCTGCGCGAGTCCGGTTCCGAAGGCATCGAAATGGTGATGTGGCTTATCATGCGCGGCGCCCTCGGCGACGCAGTAGAACTGCTTCATCGCTTTTACCACGTGCCCGCGTCCAACACGGCGGTAGGTCACCTCGTGCTCAAAGCCAACTAACGAGGTCGAGAAGATGGTGCGCGTCGCTGTAGCTGGAGCCGGAGCCTTTGGCATCAAGCACCTCGACGCGCTCGCGCGAATCGATGACGTCGAGGTGGTCTCGATCGTGAGTCGCACCATCGAACAAGCCCAAGAAGTCGCGGCTCGCTACGGCGCGGCCCAGGCCACGGTCGACCTCCAAGATTCGTTGGACAATCCCGACGTCGACGCCGTCATTCTTTGCACGCCCACGCGGATGCACGCCGAGCAAGCCATCGCGACCTTAGAAGTTGGCAAACATGTTCTCGTCGAGATTCCCCTCGCCGACAGTTGGGATGACGTCCTGGCGGTCGCTTCCGTAGCATCGAAGGCGAAGACCCGCGGCATCGTCACGATGGTGGGGCACACGCGACGTTTCAATCCTTCACACCAGTGGATACACCAGCGAATTCTTGACGGAGAACTCGCGGTCCAGCAGATGGACGTGCAGACGTACTTCTTTCGCCGCACTAATACCAACGCGCTGGGCAACCCTCGAAGTTGGACCGACAACCTCTTGTGGCATCACGCGGCCCACACGGTCGATCTCTTCGCCTACCAATGTGGGGAAAAAGTCGAAACAGCCAACGTCGTTGCCGGACCGGTACACCCCACCTTGGGTATTCCCATGGACATGTCGATTCAACTCAAAACGCACTCTGGGAAAATCTGCACCCTCTCATTGAGTTTCAACAACGATGGCCCCCTGGGCACGTTCTTTCGCTATATCTGTGACAATGGTACGTATCTCGCGCGATACGACGATCTCACGACCGGCAGGGACGAGCCAATAGACGTATCGAAGGTCGCGGCTTCGATCGACGGCATCGAACTGCAAGATCGTGAATTTTTCCGGGCCATTCGCGAAAACGACGAACCAAACTCTTCGATCGACTCGGTGCTTGACTGCTACCGAGTACTCAACCAGTTGCAGACCCAACTCGACGACTAGACAAACACCCGGCCAGCGTCTACGTCGACGCTCAGGCTAGGCGACGATTAGGTCGGTGAACTGGTGAGGTACTGAATCACCACGTCGCCAATCATCTGACGGTACATCGTGCGTCGACTGGGTTCGACCAGATTCCGGCCAAAGTTGGCCGAGAAGGTGTACTGGTTATTGATCCGAAAGAAGCAGAATGAGCTAATGAGCATGTGGACGTCAAAGACGTCGATGTCTCGGCGAAAAGCGCCCTCGAGGCGACCTTGTTCGAGCGCCTGCTGGAGCATCTTGATGACCGGACGGTCCAGTCCAGGAAACCCCCCACCGGCGGTGATGAACTGAGCGCGTTGCATGTTCTCATGACTGACGAGACGACTGAAATTAGGATTCGCTTCATGGCGATCGAAGGTCAATTCCGCAAGCTTTCGCACTGCCTGGACCGGATTGAGATTGTCGATGTCCACGCTCTGTTCGGTGATGCGTATGGCTTCGTAAGCCTTTTCGAGAGCGGCGATGTAGAGCAACTCCTTTGAGCCGAAGTAGTAGTAGATCATGCGCTTAGTGGTTCGCGTCTGAGCGGCAATCTCGTCCACGCGCGCGCCAGCGAAACCTCGATCGGCGAACTCCTGGGTGGCAACAGCGAGAATCTCCAACTTCGTCCGCTCGGGGTCGCGTTGGCGCCGCTCAAGACCGGCCGACTTACCCTGATCTATCGCCATGCCCGTCCCTTCAAACGTGAACTATCTAATGTGTTACAACTAACTACTGTAACGAAAATGACCAGCGCGAGATTGCTTCAGAACGTAAACGCTGCTGTCCGGCCTTCGCGGACCGACAGACGCAGCGCTGACGACGGAACAATCTGGCGGCGGTTTGAACACGTTTACGCCGCAAACTGCGTAGGCGTCGACCCGGACATCGAGACGCGCATCGCGTAGTTGATCTTCGGAGTCGCGTCAACGCGACGAGCCCGTGTGATTAACCGCCGCTCGCATCGAGATGTTCCCTCCAACTACGTGGCTTCAACATTCTACTTATCAGGTAAACTGACTTACGAGAAGCGAGGAGTTCCCTGGGGGGAGGCGGACAATATTATGGTCACCGTCCCATCACCAAGAGCCATTTACGTCGTGAAACAGATGGAATTAGCGATTCGAGCACACCTTGACAGGATTTGTCGTGAACACGGAATCACGACGACTCAGTACACCGCACTCAGCGTGTTACGAGTACGGCCGGGAATGTCGTCAGCGCAACTTGCGGTTCGATCATTTATTAAGCCTCAATCCGCGCATCAAACAGTTACTGAACTCGAAAATATGGGCTACATCAAACGAAAACCCGACGAACTTAATCGCCGGATTCTACGGATCAATCTCACCGCTATGGGTCGCGATCTTCTCGAGTCCTGTGATGGTGCCGTCGATCAACTCGAAGGACGGATGTTCAACGGCTTCCCCGCCGCAGAAGTGATGAAACTGCAACATCAATTGAATCGTTGTGTCCGGAATCTGTCGCCCCAACAGTAGCCATCTGGTTCGTACGAGCCATTCGACGGGCGCGCCAGGCGACATCAGCGTCGACGCTCGACATTCCATGTCACAGTTTTACGCGAATCGCCTTCTCACGCGGCCCCCGTCGCCAAAGCAGGATACGAACGCGGAACGATGAGAGCGTCGAGCGCCACAACCCCACCACCATTCGGGAAAACCAGGAGCGGATTCACCTCAATTTCCGCGCACTGGGGTGTCGCGCGTAGAAGACCGCCGATAAGTTCAACCGCGCTCACGAGAGCGGCAAGGTCTGACACCTCGCCGCCTCGAGCGCCACGTAACGTGACGCCGCCGCGTAGCGAATTGATCGCGATGAGGATTTCGCCCCGGTCCGCATCCGCCGCAATGACAACAGCGTCGTTGACGACTTCCGCCCAGACGCCACCGAGGCCGACGAGAACGGTGTCCCCCCAGCTAACGTCCCGACGTGCTCCGACAATAGTTTCGACTCCCCCGCTTATAAGCTCTTCCACGAGAACCCCGTCAACTATGGCATCGGGTCGAGCTACAAGAACCTGAACGAGCATCTCTGCGAACGCCCGGCGCAGTTCCTCTTTGCTGGCAACTACGACAACTCCGCCGACGTCGCTCTTGTGGGGTATCTGCTGCGAGACAATCTTCAATATCACGGGATAGCCAAGTTTCGTCGCAGCTGCCTGGGCGGAGCTAACGTCAGTCGCCAATTCTCCCGAAGGAACTCGCAGTCCCGCGCGGGACAGCAAAGCTTTGGCGCCGAGTTCGCTCGGCGGATTGCGCACATCGAGATCAAGGGCCGTATATTCTCCAGGCATGACTCGAAATTTCGCTTCGCGCACCGTGCGGGAACGTTTCATCACGTTTCGTGCGGCGCGAAGTGCTCGTTCGGGGGAGCGAAACAAGGGCAGGCCAGCATCGAAAATCTTGGCCGTGTTCTCCAGAGGCAGTGGTGACTCGCCTCCCATGATGGTATAGATAACTGGCTTGTCAGCGGTAGCGAGTACCGGCAACAGTGCCTCCACCTGCTGGATGCCCTGCACGTTCGAACCCGGCATCGCAGAGACCACAAGACAACCAACTTCTTCGTCACTTAGTAGCGACGACGCGACTCGACCGTAAAGGCTTGGATCGTTGAGTCCCATGGCAGTGATGTCCACTGGATTGCTAGCAATAGCGTACACCGGTAACTCCTCAGCCAACTTCACGAGGGTCGACGGAGACAGTTCTGGAAGCAGGAGGCCGACGTTGTCGCTCACGTCAATGGCGTAGGTCTTGGCAGCTCCCGAGTCAGTCAAGAACGCGACACCGTCGGCACTTGGTGTCGGACACTTAACCAAGACGCACGCCGTATCGATGAGCTCGTCGAGCGAATCGATGAACAACACACCTTCTCGATCGAGAATTGCTCGCATCACCTCTTGGTCACCGGCAATCGCACCGGTGTGCGAGAGCGACGAAGCCTGCGCACGGACACTACGACCGGTGTGGAGAACACAGAGTGCGACGCCGCGCCGGCGCGCGACTCGTGCCAGCGCGATGAACTCAGCCGGTCTTCGGATCTGCTCGATAAGGAGCGCCACGGCACGCACGCATTCATCGTCAAGGATCACGCCCAGAAAGTCTTCGATGCCGAGCACCGCTTCGTTGCCCGTCGAGATGGTGTAGCTCATGGTGATGTCTTGAGCCATTGCTGCGTACGTAAGGGCCAACGACATCGCACCGCTCTGCGAAATGATGGCGAGACTCGGACCGCCCGCGCGACGATTCTGCGAGACGTCTCCAAATGTCAGTGGGGCGGATTCGGCGAAATTTATGAGACCCAGGCAGTTCGGTCCCGCGAGGGCCAGGCCAAATTTCGTCGCCACGGACGCGAGCTCTAACTGTTGCTCGGCGCCGTCAGCGTCGACTTCCGCATAACCGGACGAGAAGACAATGGCACCCCCCACCCCTCGACGCCCCGCTGCCGCGACTGCGTCTGCGACTCCAGCCTTTGGGATCGCGAGGACGATGGCGTCGACGCCGTAAGGGAGACTGTCGATTGAATCGAAACACGGCCGTCCGTTGATCTGGGTACGAGTGCGACTCACGTAATGAACGTCACCAGCGTAGCCAAAGCGCTCCATCAGGGCAATCGGCGCACCCCCAATCGACGCTGGCACATCAGACGCACCAACAATGGCAACTGATCGCGGGTGAAGCAGGCGTCCAATCGCTTGACGAGAGACTTTGGGCGAGTCGGGCGATGCGTTAGTCACGCTTGTAAGCCCCGAGGCCCGGCCTGAACGATTTATCGTCGAGAAACTGGTTCATTCCCTGCTCGCGCCCATGCTCGGGATCGTTCGCGATTGACTGGTCGAGTTTGGCGTAGAGATACTCTTCCGAGGTCTCCCACTCCATTGAACGTGCTCGCTTGAAGCCGGTCTTTGCCGCCTCGAGAACTGTTCGGTTCATTGACGCAACGTGTTTCGCTAGTTCCGTCGTGCGGTCTCGCAGTTGCTCACTCGGGACCGCCTCGTTCACCAGTCGCATCGCGGCGGCTTCAGCTCCGTTGAACGTCTTTCCCGTCATGATGTAGTAAATCGCGTCTCGAGCGGGAATCATTTCCGCCAGCGACCGCGACACGACAGACCCCGGTGGAATGCCCCAGTTAACTTCGGATAGACCAAAAATTGCGTCGTCGGCAGCTATCGCAAGATCGCACGCGACGAGTGGCGTGAATGCGCCGCCGAAACACCAGCCATTGACCATGGCGATGGTGGGTTTAGCAAAGAACATGAGTCGACGGTACTGCCACTCGTTCGAAGTGCGACGAGAGCGAATCCGCGCTATCGGTCCGCCGGCATCAATCTCACGGAAATACTCTTTCAAGTCCATTCCTGCGCAAAAGGACTCACCTGCTCCGGTCAGAACGAGCACTCTCGCGTTGTCGTCACATTCAATGACGTCGAGGATCTCAAGCATCTCCTCGTTCAACTTGGGGTTCATCGCATTACGTTTTTCAGGCCGATTCAGCGTCACCCACGCTATGCCGTCACCGTCGATGTCAGCGAGAACCGTACTCCACTTTCCAAGTGACCGGCTCTCGGCTTTTGCATTTGGATTCGATGTCACTTTAACTCCTCTATTTCCGAGTGGCTCAGCTCCGATCTGCACGGCGAAGGGATCACTGCGCCGGGGTCAAGTTGAAGACCCACTCGTATGCCCTCCGTCGGCATCCGTGAGAACGCCACTATCAAGACTGCCACATATCAGGTTACCTGATATGTGGCAGGAACCTGCGGCTGCGTTACGAACTATCGAAACGACCTACAGCGATGATCGCGACAAAAGCAAAGGGCTTCTTCAACGACGCGACCTCCTACGATCGACGTATCAGGAAAACCACGCACTGTTAACGAAACACGCGTGATTGAATCGTCTGACCCGCTGGATGTTGGTATCCCCGTAGATGTTGAACCGCCGCACCAATAGTGACTTCGATTCAGCACGTATCGCAAGAGACGTAATGATTATGACGCGAACGACGGCTGCCGCTACTCCAATCGTCAGCTTGCGACGAAGCGAGAGACTCACGCCTATAGCACTGTCTTCTCGGCTCTCCTTTGGGAGGAGAAATGTGAAAGACCCCCACCCTTCGGTGGGGGTCTTTCAAGAAATCCCGGCGGCGACCTACTCTCCCAGGGAGGAACCCCCAAGTACCATCGGCGCAGGTGGGCTTGACTGCTGTGTTCGAAATGGGAACAGGTATATCTCCACCGCCATAACCACCGGAAATCATGCGCTCGACCTCTTTCGAGATCAGAAACCGGCGTCAGCCAGCTCCCTGAGCGTCCTAGAACGAGCACGAACATCAAATTCCAAGCCCTCGGCCGATTAGTACCGGTCAGCTGAAGACGTTACCGTCCTTACACTTCCGGCCTATCAACGTGGTCGTCTGGCCACGGGCCTTACCTGGTTAACCCAGTGAGAGATTTAATCTTGAAACGGGCTTCGCACT
>DATLSR010000021.1:0-7230 GCA_035533995.1 Acidimicrobiales bacterium
GCTCTCACCACCTCCGGCGAGCACGAGGGCCAAGTGGGTGAGCACCTTGCCTCGGTCGTGCAACGGTGCTCGTTCACCGCGTGGCGCAATGCGTGAGGAGAGCGACGCGCCGAGGCCTAACTGGTCCGCCAACGCGCCCAGAGTGTGTAGTCCGACGTGGGCCGCAACACCGTGACCACCGGATTCCACGCTGACGTAATTCGTTGAAGTATTCTGCATCTGAGAGGTGCCCTTCGTTCTTGGTGACTGGTTGAGTGATAACTCCAGTTTTCCTTGTGCGGAGGGCACTTTCGTGCATTGCGGTTAATTGATCACGCGGACTCGTGAACTATCGGGGCTAACTGCCCGGCTTGGAGCGCATCGATCCACCACGTGCGCTGGAACTCTGTTCAGTTCCGGAGGTTTAATCGACAAGGTGCGTGGGTCAGAATCCCTAACTGACGGGGCGCAACTGGGGGAATTGGCTATGACTCTCGTGCGTGCTGACAGTCAACTGTTCGAGGTGGAGTTCTCAGAATCCTCGGCTCGAGAAGCACTTCAGCTAGAGGGTCGAGATAAGGCCCTTCGCCCCTACGACCAGCACCAGAACCTTCTACTGCCACCCTCGCTCGACGACTGGTTGCCCGGGGGTCACACCGCTCGGTTCATCTCCGAGACGGTCGAGCCCGCGCTCGCTCTCTCTCGTCTACGACTCCTACAAGAGCGCCACCGGAGCCCCGCCCTTTGACCCGGCGATGATGGCCAAGCTTCTCTTCTACGGCTACTCGATCGGGGTCGCTCGGGTGAGTGGGGACGTCAGGTGGCGAGCTCGGACTAGCGCGCGTTGGTGGCGTCAGCCTCCCGACACCGGGGGGATGATCGCGATCTCGTCGTCGTCACCCACGAGTGTGGTCCCTTCGGCGTCGTCGCCATTGACCCAAAACTGCGACACGGCGAGTATGCGCGAGAAATCTTCACCGAAGCGTTGCGCCGCGGCCGTTACAACGTCGTCGACGCAGTGTCCGGGTAAGCTCGTTTGTGCGACCCCCGCCGCTTCGCGGGCCGGTCCAAAGAGTCGAAGTTTCGCCACGACCTAGCCGCCGATCATCGACATCGAGCGTTGGGGCGAGAGGAATCCGGGTTCATTGATACCGTGGCCGGGGAACTTGCCCCACACCGCGGAGCGAAGACTGTGGGCTATGGCGTCGTCGGGCGCGCCACGGCGCAAGAGGTCGCGAACGGTGGTCTCACCGTCAGAAAAGAGGCAGTTGCGAATCGCGCCGTCTGCCGTCAGGCGAAGACGATTGCAGGTTCCACAGAACGGTTCGCTGACACTAGAGATGAGACCGATCTCTCCCGCACCGTCGACGAATTTAAAACGTTCGGCGGGGGCCGAGTCGGCGTTCTTAACCGGCTCGAGCGCCCAGCGCGACGAGATGATGCCGTGGACCTCGCGTCCGGGTACCAACTTCGTACGATCCCATTGCCCTTGGGCGTCGAGTGGCATGAATTCGATGAAGCGAACGACGCGGCCTGTGGTGCGTGCGAACTGAGCGAACGAGAGAATCTCGTCGTCGTTTTGCCCTCGCAACAACACCACGTTGATTTTCAGCGGGACCAGCCCCGCCTCTTCGGCGGCGTCCATGGCCGCGAGCACGATGTCGAGGGAGCCGCGACGGCGAATGGCCGCGAAGCGTTCGGGGATCAGAGAATCGCAACTGAGATTGACTCGACGCAGCCCGGCCTGGGCCAGTGCGCTGGCGTGGCGGGCCAACTCGGTGCCGTTCGTGGTGAGTGAGAGGTCCTCGAAACCTAGGTCGCTTAGACCCTTCACCAATGACGCCAGTCCTTTTCGAACGAGTGGTTCGCCACCGGTAAGGCGGATTGCGTCGATGCCAAGGGCCCGGGCGACGCCGGCAAATCGGAGAATCTCGGCGAAGCTCAGGAGTTCGCCGTGGGGCAAGAACGTCATGCCCTCTTCGGGCATGCAGTAGACGCAGCGCAGATTACATCGGTCCGTCACCGAGATCCGTAGATCGCTGTGGACGCGGCCGTAGCGGTCCACGAGAGGCCCGCTCGTGGGCATGGTTGCCGCCACCAACTTGTCGGGCTCCATGGCGCGCAGCGACTTGGGCGTTATGCCCACGGCTACCGAAGTCGTCATCGCTTCGCCTTTCGAGTTAGTAGGCCAGCACTCAATGAGGTGACGTCAGTTGGGAAAACAGTAGTGCTCGAGTTGCGCTACCGTGACGCACGCCCTCGCCATCGGGCAAGATCAAGAGCGCGTTGGCGTTCGCCATGGCGCTTAGTTGATGGGACTCTTGGCCCTCGAGCGGGTGGGCGAGGTAGCGACCTTGATCATCGAGCGAGAGCCGGCCCCTTACGTAGTGGACCTTGCCGTCGGGGACTCTCGTTATGTCGACGAGGGCCGTGGCGAGCACCGGGGCTCGAAAGACCCCGGCGTTTCCCGCCATACGTCGTACGGCCGGACGCACTAGCAGTTCGAAACTCACCATCGCCGACACGGGATTTCCTGGCAGTCCAAAGACGGCCATCTTTGTCTCGGCCACTACGCCGAAGACGAATGGTTTGGCCGGGCGAATGGCGATCTGCATCCAGCGTGCCGACCCTGCGCAGACGTCGCTCAAGACCAGACGCACGACGTCAAAGTCGCCGACGCTGACCCCGCCGCTCGTGATCAGTGCGTCACACGACGTCGCGCCGCGTCGCATGGTGTCGGCCAGGGTGTCTTGGTTATCGGGAACGCTCCCCAGGTCCACTGGCACCCAACCTTCGTCTTGGATCAGACCCAAGAGTGAGTGTCGGTTGGCGTCGCGGATCTTTCCTAGGGGTAGTCGCCCCTTCCCGGCGAAGAGTTCGTCGCCCGTCGAGAGTACGCCGAGTCGTGGTCGGCGGTGCACGGGCACCATTGTCATGCCTTGGGCCGCCAATACACCGAGATGAGTGGGCCGAAGGGTGGTGCCGAACTCGCCGATGACCTGGTCGACGGTCACGTCGTAGCCGGGGTCGCGAATGAAGTTTCCCGTGGCGACCTCACTCGTCACGATCACGGTGCCTTCGTCATTGTTCGCCTCGCACAGTTCCACCATGCAAATGGCATCCGCGCCTTGGGGTACCGGAGCACCCGTCATGATGCGGACCCCTTCGCCCGGAGCGAGTATGGCGGGGAAGACGTGTCCCGCACTGAGCGAACCAACGACGCGAAGGGTCACCGGGGCGCCGACGGTGTCGGCTGCTCGCAGGGCGTAGCCGTCCATCGACGAGTTGGGAAACGATGGGACGTTCGTGACGGCGTTTACCGTGCGTCCGAGTACGCAACCCAGCGCCTCGTCGAGCGGCATGACGACAATGGGTAAGGGGGCGACGTTATCGAGTACGAAGGTCTGCGCCTCGTCCAAGGCGATCATTGCGAGGGCCTAACGATGACGTAGGGGTCGCGACGCTGAAGCGTCACCCAAGGGCGACGCGTCGTGGGCGCACGCGCTCCAGTCCGACCCCCCTTCCCACGTCTCGTGTTTCCAGATCGGCACCGTGTGCTTCAACGTGTCGATACAGAACCTCGCCGCGTCGAATGCTTCAGCGCGGTGCGGCGTTGACGCGACGACCACGACCGCGACATCACCCACGGCGAGCGTGCCCACGCGATGTAACAGCACGAGTCGTCCGATCTCGCTCCAACGTTTGCGTGCCTGAGCGGCCACCTCACCCAGACGTGGCACGATCTGTTCAACGTACGCCTCGTACTCAAGGGAGGTCACGCCGGGGCGATCTTCGGAGTGGTCGCGTACTGTGCCACAGAACGTGACGACGCCTCCGCACTGCGCCAGGTCGGCCCATCTCCACGCGGCGTCCACCGGTAGTGTCTCGTCTGACACGCCAATCCAGTCGCCGACCTCTGGCGCGGCGATGGGCAGAAGCGTCATGAGGCAACCCTATGGATAGGTCCGGTGTCGTCGCGCAGCGAACGAACCTCGGCGTTGGCACGCATGGCGATGATCTCGGCACAAATTGCCACCGCAGTCTCTTCCGGTGTGCGAGCGCCAATCGCCAGACCGATCGGCGCCATGATCTCGTTCAGCCGAGCAGGAGCGACGCCAGCTTCGGTGAGGCGCTTGACGCGCTCCGAATGAGTTGTACGCGATCCCATCGCGCCAAGGTACCCAACCTTGGTCGACAACGCCGCGATGATCGCGGGAATGTCGAATTTGTTATCGTGGGTGAGAACGCAGACTGCATCACGTGCGCTGAGGCGATCGGCCACCATCTTCATATAGGTATCCGGCCACCCCACGATGACCTCGTCCGCTTCGGGGAAGCGTTTCTTTGTGGCAAAGACCTTGCGCGCGTCACAGACCGTGACGTGGTAACCGAGGACTTTTGCCACTTTGACCAGTGCCGCAGTGAAATCGACGGCGCCAAATATGATCATGCGCGGTGGCGGGGCGAAGACGTCGATGAACACCGTGACATCGTTGAGACGAGATTCGCCCGCTGAGCCGTAGTGGCGAGCCACGCTCTGTCCACTCGAAAGCGCCCCAGTGACGTCGCCGGCTACCACGGCATCCAGCTTGTCGTGACCCAGTGATCCCCGAATGCCAACGGCTTGGCTCACCAGTAATGTCGCACCAAGTTGTGGGAGGAGCGTGTTCCGGCCTTGGACGACGTCGGTGCGTTCGATCACCGTGGCGAGGGCCACTGGATCTTCATCCCTTATGCACTGGGCCAGTGTGGTGAAGATCTCGTCCATTAGTTGACTGGCTGGATGAAGATCCGAATGGTGCCACCACAGGTCAAGCCAACCGCAAAGCCTTCGTCGTCGGAATAACCGAAGGTACATAGGCGTGGTTCGCCCGACTCGATGACGCCGAGTGCCTCAGCGACCACCGCGCCTTCGACGCAGCCACCAGAGACCGAGCCAGCAACTTCACTTGCTTCACTGATCACCATGGCGGCGCCCGGGCCTCGAGGTCCAGAGCCCACGACCGCGACGACGCGCGCCAGTGCCACTCGCTGGCCGGCGGCCTGCCAACCCTCGATGTCTGCGATGAGGTCTTTCATCTGCCTGAATCCTCGCCTTTGCCGTCAGTCTTCTCGATGGGTTGTCAAGTCGGTGAACCATCAAGACTAGTAACGGTCAGCCTAGATTCGCTTCTCACCTTTGAGAGGCCTCGGGCGCGCAAGGGCGAGCGAATATCGGTGGTCGGCACGGCGTCCTTTGGTTCTGCACGAACAACGTGGATCTGCTTGCGTCGGACGCGCGAGGTAACGAGGGCGGTAAGGGTCGAAAGTCCCCGTGCACCTGGAACGCTTCGGTGCTCTTCGCCGCGCCAACCGGCGAGTCCGCAGCGCCCGACGGTCATGGGTGTCAAGGAAACGATTCCCGTTGATGGGCTGCACTGAGCCCGACGTGACTAGGTGCCGTATTCGGCACCGCAATCTCCGTAAAACAGCGCAATGTTGGCGGGTAGGCTGCGCGTTGTGAATGGCGCTCGGTGGTCGCTCGCGAACCACGTGAGGTGGTGGCCATGCGGGACGTTCTCGATGGTCTCGAACGTCGGCAGGCCCAGGGTCATCAGGTCGCATTCGCCCGCCGTTGTCGGCACTGCGTGGTTCGAACCACGTGAGGTGGGTGCGATGATGCCAGTGAGTGAGGAAGGCGGCGGCGCCGGCTCGGTGTTCGGCGAGCCTGATCTGGATCAGGCGGACATTCTCGTCTCCTCGCTGCGCGACGGGTCGGGTCGGGTCGACTTCACCAGGTGATCGAGTGACCGCCGCGATACTGCTCTGCGCTGGAGGGTCGACCCGCTTCACTGGAGACCAGCACAAACTTCTGGCACCGTTTCGAGGTCGGCCGTTGGTCGCATGGGCGCTCGAGCATGTCAGCGCCGCTGCTTTCGACGAAGTCATCGTGGTGCTCGGGGCGGTTGACCTCTCAAGGGTGCTCGGGACGGTCGTCGTCGTCAACAACCCTGAGTGGGCGTCGGGTCAGGCGTCCTCACTGCACGTCGGCATTGCCGCAGCCGAGCAGCGGGGCCATGAGGTGGTGGTGGTGGGACTGGGTGACCAGCCGTTCGTGCCTCCGTCAGCGTGGTCGGCGGTTGCCAACACCGACAGCCCTATTGTCGTGGCCAGTTTCGCCGGTCAGCGCACTCCACCGGTCCGGCTCGCTCGTGACGTCTGGTCCATGCTCCCGAGTGAGGGGGACGTCGGAGCTCGTGAGCTGATGTTGGCCCGTCCGGACCTGGTGATTGAGATTGCGTGCGACGGCGAGTCCCTGGATATCGACACCGTGGAGGACCTGGCCCGGTGGAGCTGAGCACCGATACCTCCGCCTTGCTGCATTAAACGCCAGATGCCCAACGGACGGCAAGCGCGGTAGGGACCTCAGTCGGTGCGCGACCGTATTAATACGGTTAAAGCGGGATTAATTACGGTTAAAGCGGGTTGGGCTCCCAGTCTTGCAACATGGGACCGCTGACTTCTGAATTCGGCTATGGCCCGGATAGATTACTCGTTGACTGTTGCGACCGGCGACCGGCGACCGGCGACCGGCGACCTGCGACGTGCGACGTGCGACGTGGGTACTGGATACCCGAAAAGGCAATGACGTGCCTACTCAGGTCCCAACTGCTTCCTTACGAAGAGATCGACCGGTTAGCCCGGGTGGCACGACCTCGGCGTGACGTCGATTCGGCGTAACGGCGGTGAGTCCTCGTCCAAAGAGATCTTCTCGTGCTCGCGTCGCAGATGCGTTATCGCATCACTGGCGGTTCCCGACGTTATTTCCTCGAGTCCTGACGGAAATTGAATTTTAACATGGGATACACTGATCCGAGTTTCCACAGAGCGAGCCGGCGCGTCAGTATCTGTAGTAATAAACGAGGTGTGACGCCGCTGGGGGTTATCTCGAACTGGGGAACTGGGACTTGACATTTGATAATTTATGAGCAATAGTACCCGTAATCAATTTTTGGGAGGGTGAAATGGGACGTAGTCGTCAGCATGGTGCAAAGTTCGGGCTCGCGGTCGCGCTGAGTCTGGCCCTCCTTTCGTCGGGCTTCGCCGTGGCGACTTCGGGGGCAAGCCGTCCGGTCGCCAAGAAGCCGATCATTATCGGCGCGGTAATTGACGAGACCAACACGATGAAGCCCTTCGACCTCCCAGCGCTGCAGGCAGCCAAGATTTACGTCAGTCATCTCAACGCGACCGGCGGTGTCGGTGGGCGCAAAA
>DATLSR010000022.1:0-29649 GCA_035533995.1 Acidimicrobiales bacterium
CGAAGAAGCGTCCTGCTGCGAAGAAGGCCGCGAAGAAGCGTCCTGCTGCGAAGAAGGCCGCGAAGAAGCGTCCTGCTGCGAAGAAGGCCGCGAAGAAGCGTCCTGCTGCGAAGAAGGCTGCTAAGAAGCGCGCGCCTGCAAAGAAGGCTGCCGCTAAAAAGAAGTAGTCATTTCTCTTCGGAGAGTTTGTTCTCGAGGGGGCCCTACGGCCCCCTCGAGTGCTGTCTAGGGACTGGCTAGGTCGCTTCGTTCATCGACGTCAAAGCGCCACGTACTGTCAGTGATCACGCGATGGGACACGCCGAGTCGCTCAGCTTGCTCGAGGTGAAGTGCGAGCGAGTTCGCTCCGTAGGCGAAACGAAAGTCCAGTCCGGTGGGCAGGACCAGAACGTTGGTGCCCTTTAGGTGATGATCGGCGAACAGCGTGATACCGGGCTCGAAGTCGACGACACCGAGCCCCTCGGGTCGTCGCAAGTCGCCGTGGACGACAATGAGGCGTTCAAAGCGCTCTCTAAGCCCCCGGTAGGC
This sequence comes from Acidimicrobiales bacterium, assembly GCA_035533995.1. Lineage (GTDB taxonomy): Bacteria > Actinomycetota > Acidimicrobiia > Acidimicrobiales > RAAP-2 > RAAP-2. The sequence goes on from DATLSR010000022.1 coordinate 529, forward strand.
GCCCTGGACCGCCTCGTTGAGGCTCGTGGCGCTGGATTGCCACACTTCAGCGCCCAACGACGTCGCGAAGTCAGAGACCCCTTCGTCTTCACACAGCACAATGATCTGGCGCGGGGCACTGGCTTCGATGACGCCTCTGGCCAGTTGGCGAACCATGCCGGTGACGTCGAGGTCGTCGTCTCGTCGGAGTCGATCTTTGGCGACGTCGAAGCGCTTGAGTGGAATGACAATGGCCTCGGTCATAAAGGTGAATGCTACGTCGCGCTCACCTGGGTACCCTTAGAGGGGTGAGCGTTACGTCCCTCGATCTCCTTGAATTCGAGCGGACGTTACTGGCGCGGGGTGAGATTGTTGTTGGGATCGACGAAGTTGGACGCGGCGCCCTCGCGGGCCCGATGACGGTAGGCGCCGTCGTGATCTGTAGCGAAGAGGCGCCGCCGAAGGGACTGAACGACTCCAAACTCCTCACCGCGGCGCGAAGAGAGTCGCTCGTCGAGCCCCTGTGCCAATGGGCGGCAGCGTGGTCGCTCGGATCAGTCAGCGCGAGTGAAATTGACGCGTGGGGACTGCGTCTGGCCCTCGCGGTGGCCGCGACGCGCGCCCTCAACGCCTTGACGCTCGTGCCCACGTACGCGCTTATCGACGGGTCCTTTAATCTCTTGCGTAGCCCACTTGACGTGGGTTTCGGTGTGGTCGGGCCCCCAGAACTGAGCTACGCCTCGTTGCCGGCGACGACGATCGTCAAGGGCGACCAGCGAAGCGCCACTATTGCGGCCGCCGCGGTCTTGGCGAAGGTCGCCCGCGACGCGGTCATGGTAGCGCTCCATGAGGAGTGTGGCCAGTACCAGTGGGCCTCGAATAAGGGCTACGGCGCCGCCGAGCATTTAGAGGCGATTCGTCGTCACGGTCCCCACGCCTATCACCGCACCTCGTGGAATCTGCCGGTGAAGACTTCGCCGTAAAAGCCGCGAAAATCTTCCAGGATTGGGCTCAATGATTCGGACGAATCTGGCCAAAAGACTAGGATTGTCAGGTTATGGCTCCGCTGCTTACAGTTAATAATCTGAAGGTTCAGTTCGCAACAAGAAATACTTTTGCTACGGCGGTCAACGATTTCTCTCTGTCGATAGAAGCCGGCGAGAGCGTTGGATTGGTCGGGGAGTCTGGGTGTGGCAAGACCACGACGGGCCTGGCGATCATGCGTTTGTTGCCGGGTAATGGCAAGATCGTCGGTGGCAATGTGGTGCTCGATGGTGTCGACTTGGCAACCCTGCCCGAAAAGGAAATGCAGCAGTACCGGGGTAAGAGTATCGCCCTAATTCCCCAAGACCCCATGAGTTCGCTCAATCCAACGACGAAGATTGGTCGTCAGATTGGCGAGGGACTGCGTATTCACGATGGGGCCTCGGACGCCGAAGCGAGAAAGCGCGCGCTCGAAGTTCTCGACATGGTCGAGATGCCCCGACCGGAGGAACGTCTCAATCAATACCCCTTCGAACTCTCCGGTGGCCTTCGCCAACGCGTCATCATCGCCATGGGGTTGGTCTGTAAGCCGAAACTCCTGATCGCCGACGAGCCGACGACGGCGCTGGACGTGACCATTCAGGCGCAGATCTTGGACATCATTGACCGTTTGCGATCTGAACTCAACATGGGTCTGCTGCTTATTACCCACGACATGGGCGTGATCGCGGGACGCACCGACCGAGTCGTCGTAATGTACGGTGGCGAGAAGGCCGAAGCGGCGTCGACCACTGAACTCTTCGATTCGATGCGCCACCCGTACACGCAAGCCCTCCTGGCGTCCATGCCCAATTTGGAGAACACGACGAAGCACGAACTCGCTTCGATCGCCGGAATGCCACCGGACCTCACGAAGACCATTATTGGCTGCCCCTTTGCACCACGTTGCGCCCACGCCCAGGACCGCTGTCGAATCGAAGACCCCGCTCTCACGACTGAGGGCAGCCATTCCTACGCGTGTTTCTATCCTGTTAATGGTCCCGAACCAATTGTTATTCGCAGCGACGCGCACGTGACGGCACTGCGATCAAAAAAAGAGATCATTCGGGTAGACGAATTAGTCAAGGAGTTTCCAATCAAGGCCGGAATAATCCGTCATAAGGTTGGTGCGGTCCACGCCGTCTCGAACGTGAGTTTTTCAATCTCCGAAGGCGAGACGTTCGGGCTGGTCGGTGAATCAGGCTGTGGCAAGACCACGGTGGGGCGCATGTTGGTTGGTATTGAACAGCTCACTTCAGGGCAAATTTTCTTTGACGACATATTGGTGTCCGGGAAGAATCACAAAACCACTCGGGAAGACCATCGCCAGCGTCAGATGATGTTTCAAGACCCCTACTCATCGTTGAATCCGCGTATGAAGGTCAACGACATTATTGGTGAACCACTCCTCGTTCAGCGACAAGGTTCCAAGGTCGACCGGCAGCGTCGAGTTTATGAATTACTTGACATTGTCGGGCTGAATCATCTCGCTGCTGATCGTTATCCGCATGAATTTTCGGGCGGCCAACGTCAACGAATTGGTCTGGCGCGAGCCCTCGCTCTCAATCCTCGACTCATCGTCGCCGATGAACCCGTGTCCGCACTCGACGTTTCCGTTCAGGCGCAGATTTTGAATTTGATGAAGGGTCTGCAAGAACTCCATACCCTCTCCTATGTCTTTATCAGCCACGATCTGGCGGTGGTTTACTACATGGCCGATTCAATCGCGGTCATGTACCTTGGCAAGATCGTGGAGATTGGCGACGCAGAGTCCGTCTTTCGCCGTCCCGCGCATCCCTATACCCAAGGTCTCCTCGATTCGGTGCCAATACCTGATCCGCGTGAAGCCCGTAATAAACGGGGCGAACAGGTACGAGGCGAACTGCCGTCGCCGATCAATCCACCCTCCGGCTGTCGTTTTCGAACCCGGTGCCCGCGAGCGCAAGAACTGTGCGCGAACGTGGAGCCTCCGATGCTGGACTACGGCGACCGTCATCAAGCGGCGTGTCACTATCCGCTAAGAACGCCTGTCTCAATTTCCTCTTGAACGAGGGAACATCGCGAGGAAGCAGACGCGTTCACCTTGACGTGACAAGCTCGTCGTCTCCAGAGCCGGATTACGAGTAGAACGCCTTGACTAGCGCTCGAGAAGTCGGACTTCGAACGCGTCACGCAACGCGTCGCCAATGTAGTTGATGGCGACGACCACGAGAATGAACACGATGGCGACGGGAAAGACTTCCCACCAGAAGCCATTTTGGAGTTGTTCAGTTCCTGACTGGAGCATCGTTCCCCAATCGGTTTGCGGCGTCTGAATTCCCAAGCCAAGAAACCCGAGGGCGGAAAGAAACAAGATGGCGTCGGCGACGGAGAAGGTGGCGACAGTGACGATGTTGCTAATCGAGTTTGGAAAGACGTGGCGGCGGATGACGTGCCACTTACTCGCCCCCATAGACGTTGAGGCGTTGGCGTAGTCCAGATGTCGGATAAGTAGTGCGTCACCACGGATGATTCGTGCGTTGCCCCACCAGCCGGTCAATCCGATAACCATGATGAGAAAGACGGTTGACCGGCCAAAGATGGTAATGAGCGAGATGAGCAAGAAAATATAGGGAATGGAGAGGAAGGCGTCGATAACGCGCATCATCACGACGTCGACGATGCCGCCGAGGAATCCTGAAATCATGCCGTACAACGTACCCACGAGAATCGTGATGAAGCCCGCCAGGAAACCAAGCGTCAGTGAATACTCACCCGCAAAAAAGATGCGACCCAGTTCATCAAAACCGTTGCTGTCGGTGCCGAGCCAGTGGGCGGCCGATGGAGTTTCGTTTTGTGGGGTGCTGAACGCGATGGCTTGATTGGTCTGATTCGTTGGGTGAATATGAGGAATTAGATAACAGGCCATCGCGAGAACGATGACGTACACGCATGAGACAATCGCCAGTCTGTTGGACATGAAAATCTTGAGGCGTTGTCGCCACATCGGAACCGGAGGTTGTTCATCAGCGTCGACCTCTACGCGAGGGTCTACGACGGAGGTCATTTAGCGGAACCTTCAATTCGAATTCGTGGGTCGATGAGTCCGAGGGCCACGTCCGCGGCGAGATTTCCAATGAGTGTGAAGATTGACACGAGTATCGTGATACCGAGCACGACCGGCACGTCAACGTTGAGGGCAGCGCTGTAAGTTTGGAGACCCAGACCAGAGTAGTTAAAGACGTATTCGATAATGAGGGCTCCGCCGAAGAGGCCCGGAATCGCTAGTCCAAGTATCGTGACAATCGGCCCCAACGCGTTTCGAAAGGCGTGGCGAGCCAACACTCGTAGGGAGCCACAACCCTTCGCTCGAGCGGTTCGAACGTAATCTTGGACCAGGACCTCGAGTACCGTGCCGCGCATGAAACGACTAAGACCTGCAACGGACAGAAGCGTCAGGCATCCGACGGGGAGTATGAAAGATTTGGGATCGGTGAAGATCGCCCAAGGAGCGACGCCCGCGGGTGGCGAAATTGGCAAGTGCGGAAAGTGGAACCCGAACGCGTCAATGGCCAGTAGGCAGAGCAGAAACGCCGGCATTGCGTAGAGCACGAACGCCGTGCCCGTGGCAGCGTAGTCAGCCACCGTGTTGCGCCGAGAAGCCTGGAAGATCCCGAGCGGGATTGCGATAACGATCGTAAAGAATAAGGCACTCATGGCGAGCCATATGGTTCGAGGCACGTACAACGCAATAACTGATCGAACGGAGAGTCCCTCTTTATAGGAATAGCCGAGGTTCAAGTGCAAAACCAATTGGCCTATGTACTTGAAGAGTCGAACGAAATATGGCTGGGTCAGTCCGTGTTGCACAGCCCAGACGTGAACGTTGTAGTTGCTACTTCGACTCCCAAGTGCCGCGAACGCCGGCGCGAGTATTCCGTGTGTTTGAAAGTAGGGCAACGAAAACGTTATGACGATGACGATAAACAAAACGATGATCGACTGACCGAGGCGCCGCAAAATATACGAGAACACCCCGTAACGCTACCATCTCGAGGTCTCGGGAAAGATTTCGCCAATAAGAAAAGGGGCCCTCGCGGGCCCCTTTTCTTATTGCAACTCGTTAGAGGGTTGCCAACTTCTGAACAGGCTTAGTAGTGGAAATACTCCGGCGTCAACGTTTCGAGAACGTCCTTGAAGCCGATACTGCTGTGCAGTGTCTTGATAATTTCTGACGTTCCAAGGTTCACCGGGTCCCAAAGGTCCGGAAGGTTTGACGCGGTGTACTTGGCGTACGCGTTCAAATTGATGTTGGTCGTCAGTGTTGCCTTGATCAACGAGTCCATGGTGGGACTGGAGTAGTTACCGTAGTTCGAGCTGGCACCAGTTAGGTACAACGGCTCGCCCGACGGGTAGTAGTCCGGAGCGTACAACCAACCGCCACCCCAGTTGCAGATGTCTTGGGTGGTTGAAGGGTTGTACTCCGAGGTGCAGTTAAAGATGACGTTGTCAAACGTCGCCTGGGACTGATTCACCGTGATTCCCAAACTCTGCCAGTCGGCGACGATGGCGGCCATCTCGGTGTCCTCTGACGGAGATCCAGAACTCCATTGAACGGCCAGGGTTAGTGCTTCGCCGTTGGTGATGCCCGCGCCGCAGTCACCGCTACCGGTTCCCGGGCTCGTGCACACGAGTGAGCCGCTCTTCTTCGTCCAACCATTGCTCGTCAAGTCAGTCTCGGCGGTGGCCAAGTTGAACGCGTACGGGGCCGTAATCTTGCCGACTTCCGAGGCCGGAGTGGACAGCGGTAGGGCGCTGAACGAAGGTTCGGCGTAGTTTTTAAACGCGTTCTTAACGATCGCGGCCTGGTCGATTGACGACTGCAGCGCCTGTCGAACGTACAGCTGGTTTATGAAGACGCTGCCAGGGTTCTTACCGAAGTTGAGGTCCATGTCGTTCTCTGAGAACGTCTGACCAGTAACCAGGTTGTAACGCGAGGCGAGCTGGCCCCAGTTCGCTCCGGCCTTACCCGGTGAGGGCGCGTCCGACGTCAGAATTGAGGGGTCAACGAAGCCGACGTCAATAGCACCGGCCTGCAACTGGTTCTCTTCGGCGGTCGCTGAAGTAAAGGCCACCAACTTGAAGTTCGCGGTTTGAGCCTTCTGTGGCCCTGAGTAGTGCTTGTTGGGCACGAAGGTTGCGTTACCCAGGTCGTCCATCTTGGTCAAACGCCACGGGCCGTCGGTACCGCTCGTCCACATTTTCTTCGTGAAGGTCGAGATGTTAGCGCCTTGTTTGTTCAAGAAGTTGTAGACGTTCGTACAGGCCACTTTCGTCGAAGCGGCATTAAATTTGCCTGACGCGCACTTAGCAGTCTGGGACCCGCTGGTGCGGTCCCACGCGTTCGCCATCGGCGTGATTATTGCCAACTCGTTGTCAGTGAACCACCGTGGGCTCACGGCGGTCTTCATGTGGAGGGTCACGATGTTGCCGTGTCCTGTCGCGTTGGCAATCTGGTCAGGAATGCCTAGACCCGGGCTGTACGTACAGAAGTCTGAGGGAACGGCCTTGGCCATGTTCAAGAAGAACATCACCGATTCGGCGTTGACGGTTTGACCGTCAGCGAACTTCCAGCCCTTCATCTTGATCGTCACGGTCTTGTTCCCGTTGGAGTACCTCGGAAGAAAACCGGTGGAAATTTTGGGCTGGAGCGCCGCGCTATTACCGAGACCGAACCAGTAGAGCGGGCGGAAGACCGGCTCCATCAAGTTGATATTCGCGACGGAACAGTACTGACCCGAGTAGTAGGGGAAGATATAGTTCGGATTAGCGCCCGGGCCTTCAGCGATAGTGATCGTCCCATGCGGCGCTGCGGCGCCACTTAGTGTCGGGACGATAAGCCCCAGCGATGCCGCCGCCGTAACCAACCCAATGGTTAGTGCAAGGCGTAATTTGCCTTTTCGAAACATAATGCCTCCCAGTGCCACCGAAGTGGTCACAATAATCACACACCCGCCCCTGTCAGCGGTCTGGCCACACTGTACCGGAGGGTAAGAGGGCAGACAAGTTCACCTAAGAAGGAAATAACACTACTGAAATAATCGAGAGTTTGGTTCCAAACGACATTTTCATACCTAGAAGCCATATTTTGATTGATGTTTACGGGCATTCTCGATCGTGGAGCTCAGTTCATCCGCGAGCGAATTTTTCAGTGGCCGGGGCCACATTTCGCCTCTCCGGGTAGCTTTGGCTTTCGCTCAGTTCATAGGTCCGGGTCTTTGGTGGTTCCCCATTGACGTTCGAGCCGTGGGCCGTGCGCCGATTGGCCGCGACGTTGCGACATCGAGAACTTTGAAAAACGACGAAGGTGCGCTGTTGGCGTCCAACGGTTCGAGTCGACCACTCACTCGTCGAACCAATCAGTGTTGATAAGTGTTGCCGTATTTCTGAAAAATTTTCTTCAACTCACCACGCCACCAACGGCGAAACGCGTGGAGTCGACTCGGTGGGTTTTACTAGAAGTGGTAGTACTCGGGCGTGAAGTTCCCGAGAGGGCTCGGCGAGAAGCCGATGGAGCTCTTGAGCGTCTTTTTCACCTCAACCGTCTGTTCGACCTGTGGCTGGTAGAGGACGGGCAACTCGCGCGAAGCGTAAGCGGCGTACGTCGTCAAATTCGCGACTCCCGACGTCGTGGCGCCAATCAGTGCCGTCATGTGCGAATCGCTGAACGCGCCAAAATTGGCCATGCCGGTGGGCGTAAAGAGCGCTTCACCAGAAGGAAAGTAGCTTTGCGCGTAGTTCCACCCCGTATTGAGCACGCAGAGCTGATAGATCGACGTCGGCGAACAGTCGCTGACGACGTTGTTGGCCGTGTCGTAGTACTGCGTCACGACAACACCAATTTGGGCCCAGTTGGCTATTTCTTCATTGAACGCGACGTTCAGCTCTGGCGAATCACCGGGTAAAGCGACGTTGAAGTTAAGGGTGTAGCCCGCGCTGATGTTGGCACCGCACTCGGTAGAGGCGGTGCCGGGTGACGTGCACGTCATAACGCCGCTGACCTCGGTCCAACCGTGGCTCGTCAGAAGTGCCCGGGCCTTGACGAGGCTAAAGGGGTAGGGGTCGGCGACAGTTTTGGCGAGTTTCTTAGGCGTCGCGAGAGGCAGGGGACTGTCGGTGGCGTAGCCGTAACCGTTGATCGCGTTCTTCACTATCGAGGACTGATCGACCGCCTCTTGGAGAGCTTGACGAATATAGAGTTCGCCGATAGCGGCAGCTTTGGTGTTGGACTCGTTGAAGTTGAAGACCGCGTCGTTGAAGCCCCACGAGGAGCCAACCGCGAGGTCGTACGTCGAACTTAGTGCCGCGATGTTCGGACCAGGCTTCTTTGGTGTCGATCTCGCGGGCAACGTCAATGGATTGACGTAGCCCACGTCAATCGTTCCCTTGTCAAGGTCGACCACTTCTTGATCAGTCGACGTGAAGGCGATCTCCTTCACGTATTTGACTTGAGCCTTTTGAGGGCCGGAGTAGTGCGGATTCGCTTCGAAGGTGGCATTTCCGGTGCTGTCAATGGCCGTGAGCTTCCACGGGCCATCGTCGCCTCCCTGCCACAGCGCCGTGGTGAAGGTTTTGAGATTGGTGGCGAGACTATCGAGGTAGGTCTCAACTGATTTGCACGAGGCAATCGTCGTCGTGGCTTTATAGACGCCGGTGGAGCAGTGTCCTTGTTGACTCGCGGAGACTCGATCCCAGCGGGTGGGCATGGGAGTTATCTGTGAAAGGAAGTTGTCCGTCATCCACGTTGGGTTGACCGCCTTGGTGAAACGAATGTGCACCGTGTTGCCATTTGTGGTTACGGAGCGAACTTGGTCGGGTATTCCCATGCCTTGCTCGTAACCACAAAACCCGAGAGGATTGGCAGCGTACATATTGAGAAAGAACTTCACCGACTTCGCGTTGACGATCTGACCGTCCGCAAACTTCCAACCCTTCAGCGAGATGGTCGCCGTGGTCTTGGTCTTGTTATAAACGGGTTGCTTGGCCAATGAAAGGGCCGTACTTTCGCCCGCCGCCGACCCCAAGCCAAACCAGTACAACGGGCGAAACATCAGCTGTTGAAACTGACCGATGTTGTTGGGTGCGTCGTAAAGGCAGCTGGCGTAAGGAAATATATAGTCAGGGCTCGCTCCGGGCGCCTCGGCGAAGGTAAGCGTCCTCGTCGTGGCGGCCTGACTTATCGCGGGCACCGACATCGTCAGCGCCAGCGCGCTGATCACAACCGCAATAGTGAGGTGAAGTCGAAATCTGCCTTGAAAGTGCATTGTGAATATAAGCCCCAGCGCCACCCGGGTGGCAACGATCAGAGGTCGGCCCCTTACGGTTTAGTTCAAACTGTAGTGGCGCTCGGTACGCTCTGGGGTGTCACAACCACGCAGATCATCGCGACGATTTCATCTAATCCCTTTTATTCAACGCCCATTGCAACGCTGAGGGGGTGTCGGGATGTTCGAACGTAAAGTCCGAGGAGCAGAGTTTCTCCGGCTTCACCTTTTGACTCGCCAGGACGAGCTCGTCGGCCATCTCCGCGCCGAGCACTACTTTGATGATCGCCTTGGGAACCTTGAGCGCAGCGGGTCGGTGGAGTGCTCGCGCGAGAGAGCGGGTGAACTCTCTATTCGTGAGCGCCTGGGGTGCTACGAGGTTCACGGCCCCCGTGAGACGGTGGTCGATAGTCCACAAGATCGCGCGGACTTCGTCGAAGAGAGAGATAGGGCTCATCCACTGTTCGCCGGTGCCGAGGTACCCGCCCAGTCCACTTCGAAAGAGAAGCAGTTGCTTTTTGAGCGCGCCACCCCTCGAGCTGAGGACGATGCCACTGCGCAGGTGAGCAACGTCCGCTCCCCGATCCTCGAGTGACGCCGTCGCCAGCTCCCAGGCCACGCACACGTCCGAGAGAAAGCCCGCGCCACGCGATGACGACTCGTCGAGGCTCTCGTCTCCGCGCGATCCATACCAGCCAATCGCGGAGGCGTTCGCCAGAAAGCCTCCGCCGTTGCGAAGTTCGCCGAGGGTCTTCACCAAGAGCGTCGTGGCCCTCACGCGCGAGCGAAGGATCTCGTTTTTGCGCGAAGCGGACCAGCGCCGATCGCCAATGCCCACACCCGCGAGATTGACGACCGCGTCCAGGTCGCCAACTCTTTTGAGGTCTCCTTCATCGATGAGATCACGCGAAGGATCCCAGCGCACGGTGCTGCCGGCGAACTCCTTCGTCGCAGGGCGTACGAAAGTCACCGTGGTGTCACCACGCTCCTGCAGGGCCGCGACGAGCGAGCGACCGATAAGGCCCGACGCCCCAGTTAGAGCGACGCGCACGCGAGTTGCCACCGTTGGCGGATGAGGGCGGCGAGTTGGTCGGGGTTCTTTAAGTGAGCGGCGTGAGGCGCGTGCACCATCTCGATCGTGGTAATTGAGGGATTGATGAGCACGAGACCTTCGCTGAGCGCGCGGTAGTGCTCCAGACGATCAAGGTTGTCACCATAGACGTAGGTGAAGGGAGTCTTTAGTTCACTCAAATCGAAAGGCGCCTCATGACCTCGAAGCGCGTGTAGATCGCTTAAGAGTGCCGGCCCATCGAGGCGACGTGACGTTCGCTCCTGCTCACTCAGACGCGCCCACGCGTTTTCTGAGACCATACGCTTGAAGAAGTTTTCGGCTTCGAGCGTGGCGTCGGTCGTGAGATCGCTGCGAGCGTCGGGGCGGTGAAGTATCCACGGCATGGGCGATTCGTAGTTGACGATGAGACGAATGGGCGACGCGTCGCGCATGGCGGCACTCAGCGTGATGACGCCTCCGAAGCTATGACCAAAGACCACTACGGGCGCACGCGTTGACTCGTGCGCCACGAGCGTCGTGAGATCGTCGACGTGGTGCGCGAGGTCGAGAGGTCTCACGTCGCGCGATCCCTGATAGCCCCGACGGTCGTACGCGACGACGTCAAAGGTCTCGAGCCGTCGAACCAGACGGGCGAACGAGCCACCTCGGTCGAGGCCCCCGTGGACACAGATGACGCAGGCCTCGGGGTCGAGGACGCGGCGCTCGGCGACGGCGAGCCCCTTGACGGGAGAGTTTGAGATGAAGTGAAGGCGCTCGAGTGGCGTCGGGGGAGAGGTCACGAAGAAAACCTACCGGGGATCACCGAGTCCCCGACTCAACGAATACTGGGCAAGGGCCCCTAGGCTGGAGGGGTGACTACGCCCCCAGATTCCTCGTCGTCTCGCTCGGCGAAGGGCTCATTTGGGCCCAACGCCTGGCTCGTGGATGACATGTACGACCGATTTTTGGCCGACCCAACGTCGGTGGCGGAAAGTTGGCGCGAGTTCTTTGCCGACTACCAGCGTTCGGCACTGCCGACGGTGGCAACCCCGGTGGTGCCCGCGCCAGGGGTATCACTCAAGCCCACGGTGGCCATCGACGCGGAGGCGACGCCACTACGCGGAGCGGCCGCGCGCATTGTGTCCAACATGAACGCGAGCCTTGCCGTGCCGACCGCAACGAGCGTGCGCACCGTTGCCGCGCGACTTTTGGAGATCAATCGAGCGGCGCTGAATGAGTCATTGGCGCGTTCGAGTGGCGCGAAAGTCTCCTTCACCCACGTCATCGCCTTCGCGATTTTGAGGGGCCTCAAAGAAATCCGTACAATGAACTCGTCTTTCGTCGACGCTGTTGACGACAAGGGGACGCCAGGCGTGCGTCGCCACGAGCACGTGGGCCTCGGCCTGGCGGTCGACGTTGAAAAGAAGGACGGAACACGCACACTCCTCGTGCCAGTAATTCAAAACGCGGACACGATGGACTTTCGTGCGTTTCTCCTGGCCTATGAAGATCTCGTGCGAAAGGTGCACGGCGGCGCGTACGGCGCGGACGATCTCGCGGGCGCCACGGTGTCCCTCACGAACCCCGGCACGCTCGGCACCGTTCAGTCGGTGCCGCGTCTCATGCCCGGTCAGGGCGCCATCTTTGGCGTCGGTGCGTTGGCGTGGCCCGCAGGCTTCGAAGCCGCTGATCCACGGGCGCTGGCCGAACTGGGCGTTGGAAAAATCATGACCCTCACGTCGACCTACGACCATCGCATTATCCAGGGAGCGGAGTCGGGTCTGTTCTTGAAGTACGTCGCGGAGTGCTTGACCGGTGGCCACGACTTCTACGACGAGGTCTTCGCCTCGCTCGGGGTTCCCTACGAGCCAGCTCGTTGGGCCAAGGACTCCAACGCCTCGACGAGCGAAGGCGAAGCCGAACGAATCTTGAAGCAGATTCGCGTGCAGGCACTTATAAACATGTACCGGGTTCGCGGTCACCTGAACGCCCATCTCGACCCCTTGAGCAGTGAGGCGCCGCCCCTGCACGCGGAGTTGGACTTAGCCAACTACGGACTCACCATATGGGATCTCCAACGTTCCTTCGTGGTTGACGGACTCGCGGGTCTGCGCGAAGCGTCGCTCGAGACGATTCTGGCAGTTCTTCGTGACGCGTACTGTCGCACGACGGGCATTGAGTACGGCCACATTATGGACCCGACCCAAAAGCGATGGATTCAAGAACGGGTCGAAGGCGTCAACTCCCACACCACCCTCGAAGAGCAGCTTCGAATCTTGAACGTGTTGAGCGAAGCCGAAGTCTTCGAGCGCTTCTTGCACTCTCGTTACGTGGGTCAGAAGCGATTCGGCCTTGAGGGTGCGGAGTCAACCATCGTCGCCTTGCAGACCATTCTCGACCTCGCCGCCGATCGTGGCGTCAAAGAAGCCGTCATTGGTATGGCGCACCGGGGACGTTTGAACGTACTCGCGAACATCGTGGGCAAGTCCTACAGCGACATCTTTTCAGAGTTCGAGGGCAATCTCGACCCCGAGAGCGTCCAGGGCAGCGGTGACGTGAAGTACCACAAGGGCGCCCGCGGCGTCTTTAAGAGCGCGAGCGGCCAGACGATGGACGTGTCAATGGCCTCGAACCCTTCGCACCTCGAAGCGGTGAGTCCCGTCGTCGAAGGAATCGTTCGCGCGAAGCAAGACCTCGTCCTTCGTCCCAGTGACGGCACGAATCGTGAGACGACGTTCATCGAGCACCCGTACTTGGCGGTCTTGATTCACGGCGACGCCGCTTTCGCCGGTCAAGGTGTCGTCGCGGAGACGTTGAACCTTTCCCAACTTTCGGGATACCACGTGGGCGGCGCTATTCACATCGTGATCAACAATCAGTTGGGCTTTACGACAGCGCCTGAGTCGGCGCGTTCGAGTTTCTACCCCACTGACGTTGCCAAGATGATTCAAGCGCCGATCTTCCACGTGAACGGTGACGATCCCGAGGCCTGCGCTCGCGCGGCGCGACTGGCCTTTGAGTACCGCGAGACTTTCGAACGCGACGTCGTGTTGGACATTGTCTGTTATCGCCGTTTTGGCCACAACGAGGGCGATGATCCGAGCTACACCCAGCCCCAGATGTACAAGATCATCGATCAGATGCGCTCGGTGCGCAAGGTGTACACCGAGACGTTGATACGACGGGGCGACATTTCCATCGACGAAGCCGAGACCGCGCTCAATGAGTTCAACGCCCGGCTCCAGAGCGTTCTCGACGAAGTGCGAACGGTTCCCGTGCCCAAGCTCAAGGGTGTCGGAGCCCTGAGCGCTCCCCTCGACGCGCTCGCCCCAGAAACGGGTGTCGATCGCGACACCCTGGTGGCGATCGCGAAAGCTACCATCACCGCGCCCGAGGGGTTCACCATTCACCCCAAACTCGAACGCCAGTTCTCCCAGCGCCTCGTGCTCCTCGAGGGTGGTGAAGTGGACTGGGCCTTTGGCGAGGCGCTGGCGATCGGTTCACTCGTCCTGGCCGGTTCGAACGTTCGACTCACCGGCCAAGACACTCGTCGCGGTACTTTCTCCCACCGTCACGCCGCGTTGATCGACTACGACACCGGAGCGCAGTACGTGCCGTTGGCGAGTATGGGCGCGCCGGGTTTCTTTACGGTGCGCGACTCGTTCCTCTCTGAGTACGCGGCGCTCGGTTTTGAGTACGGGTACTCCGTTGAGGCCACCAACACGTTGGTGGCCTGGGAAGCACAGTTCGGCGACTTCGTCAACGGCGCCGAGATCATCATTGACAACTTCTTGGTCGCCGCCGAGGACAAATGGGGTCAACGAGCGTCGTTGGTGATGTTGTTACCCCACGGCTACGAGGGCCAGGGCCCGGAGCACTCCAGCGGTCGCATCGAGCGGTTCCTCTCGTTGAGCGCTCGCAACAACATTCGTGTCGCCCAACCCACCACGGCCGCACAGTACTTCCACTTACTGCGAAGCCAAGTTCTTCGACAGCGCCCCACGCCCTTGATTGTCTTTACGCCAAAGTCAATGTTGCGCGCGGTACAGACTCGCTCGCCATTGGTCGATTTCGAGCACGGTTCGTTTCAAACCGTGCTCGACGATCGCGTTGAGAACGCCGACGCGATAACGCGCGTCGTGCTCGCGTCGGGCAAGGTGGCCCACGAGGTGCTCGCTCAGCGTGACGCCCTCGCGGCCAACCAGGTTGCCGTCGTGCGCGTCGAGCAGCTCTACCCTTGGCCGGCCGAAGAGATTGAACGGGTACTGGCCAGCTACCCCAACCTCAAAGAAGTCGTCTGGGTGCAAGAGGAGCCGGAGAACATGGGGTCTTGGCCCTTCGTGCACCTTCGAATGCACGATCACCTACGACACGTGAGTGTTTCGCACGTCGCGCGCGCGGAGTCGGCGAGTCCGGCCACGGGTAGTGGACTCGTACACGCCGCCGAACAGGCTGACCTCTTGGTTCGAGCAATCGGGTGAGTCCGAGCAAGGGTCCTCGACTTCGCGTCGTGGTTGATGGTTCAAATCTCGCCACCGAAGGTCGCGTGACGCCCAGCCTTCACCAACTCGATGAAGCCGTCGCGGCCTTTCACGAGGAGAACCCGACCGCCGAGATCATTGTCGTGGCGGACGCGACGTTTGAACATCGCGCCGCGTCGAATGAGCGAAGTCGCTTCAACGAGGCGGTACTCGCCGGTGAGATTGTTACGCCGCCCGCGGGAGCGGTTGGACGTGGTGACGCGTTCATCTTGAAGATTGCCGACCGCATCGACGGCGTGGTGCTGAGTAACGACTCGTTTCAAGAGTTTCAAGACGAGTACCCGTGGCTCTTCGAAGTTGGTCGCCTCATTGGTGGCAAGCCCGTTCGCGGTGTGGGTTGGGTCTTCACTTCGCGACTGCCCGTTCGAAGTGTCAAGGTGACCCGAGCCGCGAAGAAGTTGGCGCTCACGTTGGCGAGTGGCGCTAAGCCCACCATTGGCACGACGTTGACACCCCTGAAAGCTGCCAAGAGGGCCGCGCCGACGAAGAAGGCGGCGGCGAAACCGGAGAAGGTACTCGAGCGAGTCGCGCCCAAAGCGCCGACGAAGCCCATAAAGAAGTCGGTGAAGGAAACGGACGCGGCGAAGAAGACGACCAAGAAAAAAGCCTCGAAGGCAACCGCGACCAAAGTCGCGAAGAAGGCCGCCAAGACTGTGCCGTTGGCGACGCCGCCGGCGGTGGCGCTGCGCCGTGGACGCCAACCCGTCAACCCTGAGGCCGACTTCACTCTCTTTACCAACACGTACCGCGTGGGCGCCCACCTTCAAGGAGAAGTGACGGCCTTTACCTCGCACGGCGCCGTCATCAAGGTGCAACTAAAGGGCGCGAAGCAAGTGGAGTGTTACGCCCCAACGACGTCGCTCGGCTCTCCGGCGCCCGCGCGCGCCAGAGACGTGCTCAATCGCGGCGACCAGCGCTCGTTTCGCCTCGTTACCGTGGACAGTGAACGACGAATCGCGGAACTGGCCCTGCTGTGAGCGAACTCTCGCTCGACCCACTGGACTGGTTACCGCACCGCCCCCCTTTCTTACTCCTCGACACACTGGTGAGTATCGAGCCGGGAGTACGCGCGAGTGGTCGCTGGACCCTTCGCGGTGATGAGTGGTTCTTCCCTGGGCACTTTCCCGGACGTCCCACGACGCCGGGTGTGTTGTTACTCGAGTCGATCGCCCAGTGTGGCGCGGTCGCGGTGCTCAGCGACCCTCGCTACGCCACGCGGCTACCACTCTTTGGCGGTGTCGAGAAGGCGCGATTTCGCCGTCAGGTCGAGCCCGGCGACACGGTGCTGGTGGAGTGCGAGATGACCCAACTCTCCGCGCGTGGAGGAAAAGGCTACGGTCGCGCCACGCTCGAGGGGAAAGTCGCCGTCGAGACTGAACTGTTTTTCATACTCGCTGACGCGACCTAGGGACGCGTTCGCTGCTTTAGTGCCGGCCGCTTGGCAGCGTGGCTTCAATAAACACGGGTCCGGGCGTCGCGTAGGAACGCTCGAGCGCCGTGACGAGTTCATCGGCCGAGTCAACGCGCGTGCTCGGCACGCCCTGGGCGCTCGCGAGGCCCGCGAGATCGAGGGTGGGGTCTTCGAGGTTGAGCATGCGCGCGCTCGTCGCGCCTTCGCGCACCGCACCCACGCGGGTTAACTCCATGTTGAGTATGGCGTAGCTTCGATTCGACAAGCCCACCACGGTGACGTCGAGTCCTTCGCGCGCCATGGTCCAGAGTGCTTGCAACGTGTACATCATGGAACCGTCGGACTCGAGCGCGAGGACCCGGCGACCGCTCGCGACGGCCGCGCCCAACGCCACGGGCAGTCCGTATCCAATGGCTCCGCCGGTTAACGTCATCCACTGATGTTCGGGTGAGTGACGCGTGGCGCCAAAGAGGTGAACTCCACTGGTGTTGGACTCGTCCGCAACGATGACGCCCTCTTTGAGTGTGGCCCCAACGGCCTGGGCGAAGGAGTGGGTCGTGAGCTCGCCCGTTGGTGGGCTCGCGCAATCGCCGCGCTCGATTTCTACCTGGGGAGCTTTGAGGGCTTCGACGAGAGCGTTCAGGGCGCTGAGCGTGTCGCTGCCCGGTGGGGCGAGATCAATAACGTCACAGCCTTCGGGCACGAGGCGACTCGGCACGTTCGGATAGGCGAAGAAGCCCACGGGTTCGCGTGAGCCGAGCAAGATGATGGCTTCAGATTCTTTCAACTGATCGGCCGCGAATTCACTGAGATAGATCAGCCGTTCCGGACTCGCGACCCCCTCGCCGCGGTCCATCATGGTCGCGAAGGTCTCCATCATCAATCGTGACGACGTCGACGCGGCCACTCGTTGGGCGAGGTTCATCTCTACTTTGCCCATGGCGCTGCTGCCAAGGAAGATCGTGCAACGCTTCGACGTAAGAGCGTGGAGAGCTCGATCGAACGTCGCGTCGTCAATGGCGTGTGGCGCGGTTTTCGCAGCGCGCGGCCACGACGACGGCGCGGTCTTCAACTCGCTCCACGACACGTCCGCCGGAAGGACCAGCGTCGCGACGCGCGCTGGCTGCCCGCAGGCCGCACTAATTGCGTCGGCCGCGTCGCGCGCGAGATCGTCGCACGACATCGTTCGTCGGTACCAACCCTCGAGACCACTGGCCAGTGCTTCGATATTGCTCTGCAGCGGTGCGTCGAAGATGGAGTGGTACGTAGCGTGGTCGCCCACGACGTTGATCAAGGGCACGTGAGCACGGCGCGCGTTGTGCAGGTTGGCCCACCCGTTCGCCAGTCCTGGTCCCAGGTGGAGCAGCGTGGCGGCCGGAGTTCCCTTCACGCGGGCGTACCCGTCGGCGGCGCCCGTGGCGACACCTTCGAAGAGGCAGAGGATCGCGCGCATGTTCGATGCGTCATCGAGGGCGGCGACGAAGTGCATTTCCGAAGTACCGGGATTGGAGAAGCAGACGTTGACGTCGTTCGCGTCCAGCGTGGCTAGCAGCGCGTGCGCACCGTTCATTGTCGTGTACTCCTCTGTTGATCTCTTACGTCACTCGCAGCGAACTATACCTGCGGTCCGTTTCTACTTTGACGTGGAGGGATCGTGTTCGAGTTCTTCGACGCTCTTGGCCAGCGAGGCACGAATGGCCGCGAGGCGCGCACGGCGTGCGTCGCCGCGTAGTGGAGCGTTCTTTTCCTCGAGGTCGCCGACAACTTTTTCGATGGGCGCTAAGAATCGCGATGGCGACCGGTCGGGGTAGCGAGGATCGTTTCGCCCCTTGCTCCACGTAATAAGTAGTGATCGCTCGGCGCGACTCAGGGCGACGTAGGCGAGTCGCTGTTCTTCGGCGAACTGGGCTGGCGTTGTGGCGTTGTAGTTCGGCAACTGTCCTTCGGCCCAGCCAATCGTCGCGACGTGTTGAAACTCGAGACCCTTCGCTCGGTGAATCGTCGAAAGGGCGACGGCGTCGCCTTCGGCCTCGTCGAGTCGTCGCGATGTCAACTCCGGTGCCGAAAGATCAGATGCTGGCGAGTGTTCGGGGCCACGTCGTTCGCTGGGGACGTCGGCGGCGTCGAGGTAACTCGCGACGAGTTCGAGCTGCGCGTTGGTACGCGCGAGGACCGCCATGGACTTCCATGAACTACCGGGCTGATGTTTCGCGGCGAGCCAGATCGCGACGTGCTCGGCCTCTTCGTCGTCGGTGTTGTAACTGCGTACGAGTGGCACGTCACCTTCATCCTTCGCGGGCATGATGCCGCGCGCGCCCTCTTCGAGCAAGGTGTTCGCCACCGCGATGATGTTGGCCGTCGAACGGTGATTGCGGGTGAGATCGAGCACCACGGTATCGGGCCAGGTGAGGAGAATCTCGTTGATCAACGTCGGGGTCGCGCCATTAAAGCCGTAGATGGACTGGTTGGGGTCTCCCACGCAGAACAGGTCGGGGTCGTCGCCGGCCATTTGGCGAAGCAGCATGAACTGCAACGGGTTCATATCTTGGGTCTCATCAACGTAGAGCGAACGGTTGCGGTAGCGAAACGAGGCGAGGACGTCGGGCTCGTCGCGCAACAAGGTGATGGCTTCGCTGAGTAAAAGGTCGAAGTCCACGACGCCGCGACTCTTGCAAAGTCCCACGTAGCGATCGAGGACGTCGGCCAACTGCGCGGGCGCGAGCGGCGCGTCTCGGCGCAATCGGCGAGCGTTTTTGGCGTAGAGCGCACCGTTGTAACCCTGACTCAGCGCCCAACCGATCTCTTGTTCGAGTCGCGGCAGTTGCCAGTCCTCGAGTTTCAGCTCACCCGACTCGCGAAGTTGCTTGGCTAAAGCGCTGACGAGCTTTCGTCGATTGGGTTCGAGCGTGAGGGGACGCAAGTGGTGATCCTCACGGTACTGCGTCACGAGATTCAACGCGGCACGGTGGAACGTGCCGGCTCGTACCTCGCCCACGCCGGCGCGAAAGAGTCGTCGGCGCAGTTCGTCACCGGCTTTTCTCGTGAAGGTCATCGCGAGCACCTGATCGGACGCGATCTCCTGGTCCTGGACGCGACGCTGAATTCGTAACGTCAACACGTGGGTTTTACCCGACCCGGCGGTGGCCCGAACGAGGTGTCGACGAGCAGGTGACATCACGGCTTCACGCTGCTCGGGCGTAAGGCCAACGAGGAGCTCGTTAGAGAATGTCGTCTCGTCACTCATGGTGCCTACGACGCTACCGGTAGGGAGTGACGTGGTTTCTGGCCAGTGGATGTCCTCACTAACCTGAAAGACGTGCTTCGTAGCTACGGCGACTCGAAACTGCTTGGAGAGTCCTACGGTGAAGGGCCTGTTCGAGTGGTGTGGCTCCACGGCTGGGCGCGCCGAGGTGATGACTTCATTCTCGCGGCAAGCGCACTGGCTGATCGGGGAGTGGCCTCGGTGACGCTGGATCTTCCTGGATGTGGCGCTTCGCCCTTGCCCGACGTGGCCGGAGGCGCACGGCACTACGCGGAGTTGATCACCCCAGCGCTGCGTGAGATATCGAGCGAGCCACTCGTTCTCGTAGGGCACTCTTTTGGCGGTCGCGTGGCGGTGGTGGTCGCGAGCACCCACCCTGAAGTAGTGCGCGCCCTAGTGCTCTCGGGTGTGCCGCTTCTTCGCCTCGAGTCCCCCTCGGCGCCGCGTCTGAGCTATCGAATCGTTCGTTGGCTCTACGCCAAGGGACTCGTGAGCGAGAAACGAATGGAGACCGCTCGACAAAAGCACGGTTCGAATGATTATCGAAGGGCCCAGGGCGTGATGCGCCAGGTACTGGTAGCCAACGTGAACGAGAGCTACGAGGACGAACTCGCCAATATCGTCGCACCAGTTGACTTCGTGTGGGGAGAGAACGACAACGTCGTTCCTCTCGAAGTGGCCACGCGCGCCGCGTCGTTACTGAAGAGCGATCACACGTTACGCGTGGTGGCCGGCGTTGGTCACCTTCTCCCACTCGAAGCACCGGAAGATCTAGTGAGCGCGGTGGAGAAGGTTCTTCACTCGTGAGCGTGGTGGGCGCCTCGCTCCTCGCGGTACTGCTCGCGTTGGCTTACGCCGCGCAGATGTCGCGCTGGCTACGTGTACTCCAGCGCGAACACTACGACCCCTCAGCGATGCTGCGATTTCTCGGTCGCTGGTCGGCGCCCACGCGAGCGAGCGCGAAGGCCGGTGCCAAACTCGGTACCAAAGCGCACCAGCGGCGTCCCTTTACGCTCAGCCACGTGCTCATGGTGGTGATAGTGGGGACGCTTGTACTGCGCGCGTACGCGTGGCTCGCCGTCGCGAGCGGGCTTTACGGACTGCTCTGCCCCCAAGGACTCTCCATCCGCGGAAGAACGAGTCCCCTCGAGTGGACGCGTCGACTGCGCACCGTCGCGGTTGTGGCATTCCTGCTGGCCGCGGTCATAACGGTCCTCGGCGCCCTGACGCCAGAGCACTTCATTGGCGCCATCATCATGGTCATCGCGGTACCTCCGATGCTCGACCTCGTCACGCGGGCTCTGCGGCCGGCGGAGCATCGCCAAGCGCAAACGTTCGTGCATCGGGCCCAGCGTCGCCTCGAGCAGGTGCACCCGCGCGTGGTCGCGATTACTGGCTCGTACGGCAAGACCTCGACCAAGAACCACCTCGCGGACCTCTTGAGCGTGGACGGCGGTGTCGTGGCGTCGCCGCGCAGTTACAACAATCAAGCCGGCCTTTCGCGCGCGATTAATGAGGGTTTGGCCGATGACACACGCGTCTTCATTGCCGAAATGGGGACGTACGGTCCAGGCGAGATCCGCGAGCTGACGTCGTGGTGCGTGCCGGAGATTGCGGTCGTTACCGCGATCGGTCCCGTTCACCTAGAGCGTATGAAATCTTTGGATACCGTCGAGGCCGCAAAACGTGAGATTACCGAACGCGCGCAGATCGTCGTGGTGAACGTCGACGACGCACGGCTTTCCACGTGGACCGCCTCGCTTATCGGTGAGGGAAAGCGCGTTATTGGCGCGGGCTCGGTCAACGCTGAGGCCGACGTCCGTGTCGTGAGCGAAGCGCAACGCTGGACGGTGATCGTTGGCGGTCTCAACGTAGGCACGATCGATGAGATTGTTGGCGTACAACCGACCAACGTGGCCTGCGCGCTCGGGGCGGCCATGGCGTTGGGCGTGGAGACCAGAGAGTTGTTGCAGCGACTCATTCGCGTACAGCCGGTCGCCCATCGGTTGAACGTCGTGACCGCGGAGTCGGGCGTGGTGGTGATTGACGACACGTTCAACGCGAATCCAGCGAGTGCCGTTGTCGCCTTATGTGCATTAATGTCACTTCCTCTCAGTGGCCGTCGCGTCGTCGTGACCCCGGGTCTCGTCGAGCTCGGCGATGAGCAACACAGTGAAAACGTCCGACTGGCGTCTCGGGTTCTCGCAGTGCCGGCCGAGCTCGTCGTGGTGGCACGAACGAACGTCGTAGCCCTTGAAGGCGCTTACGGAAAACCGGTGACGCGTTTTGATACTCGCGAGGAAGCCGTGGCGTGGGTTCGTTCCTCACTGGTGGCGGGCGACGGCGTGTTGTACCTCAACGACCTGCCCGACCACTACCCTTAATGTCTAAATGAAGTCGTTACGAGGTGATTGGTGACTAGTGGTGTGCTCTTTGGGGGTCCCTCACCCGAACACGACATTTCGATTCTGACTGGGCTACAGGCACTGCGCGAACTTCGTCGAAGCGAACACGACGCGACGGGCATCTACTGGACGAAAACGGGAACGTTCTTCGCCCTCGACGGTGACGTCGAAGCCGAGGTTTTTCTCGACGGTGTCCCCAAGGGCTCGAGTGCGTTGGCGCTACGCCTCGGCGAGGAGGGTGGTTTCTACGCAAGCGGGCGGCGTGAACGTCGCCTCAACATTGACGCCGTCGTGCTCGCTACCCACGGCGGACCGGGAGAAGACGGCACTCTCCAGGGCGCGTTGGACTTAGCGGGCCTTTGCTACAGCGGTCCGAGCCTGGCTGGCGCGGCGCTCGGGATGGACAAGTGGGCCTTCGGAGCGCTCGTAGGCGCCGCGGGACTGCCGACGCTGCCGCGTGCACTCCTCACGAGTGACACGGCGTCGCTACCTTTTGGGGGACCGTACATTTTGAAGCCACGTTTTGGGGGCTCATCAATTGGCATCGACGTGGTGGCGGACTTCGCCACGGCGAGAGCCCGACTGACGTCGAACCCGCACTTGGCGAGCGGGTGCGTCGTCGAACCTTTTCGTCGTGATCTCGCTGATCTGCAGATCGCGCTGCGGACCTATCCGTCACTCGAGCTTTCGCAAATCGAGCGACCGCTGCGACGATCGAAGGACATGGAAATTCTCGACTACCGCGACAAGTACGTCGGGGGAGAGGGTATGGTCTCGGCACCTCGTGAACTTCCCGCCGTGCTACCAGCGCAACAACACGACGACATTGTTCGTTACGCCACCGTCATTGCTGATCTAGCGGCCGTGCGCGGCGTGGCGCGGGTCGACTTTTTGGCGAGCGAGAGCGAACTTTTCGTCAATGAGATCAACACCATCCCGGGTTCGCTCGCCAAACACCTCTTCATCGATCCGCCCTTGTTGTTCGCGACGCTACTTCGTGACCTGTTGAGTGAAGCGCGCGAACGCCCAGCTCATCGCTACAGCGCTGCTGGCGCGGACGGGCTCGTCTTGCGTTCGGCGGGGTCCATCGCCGCCAAACTCGCGTAGTCGAGGTACTCGAGCGAGCGCCTCGGTGAGTGCGTCGCTGTAGGGATCGATCAGCAGACCTTGTTGCAGAGCCCAAAAGGCCAACTCGTAGTTGCGTCGATGCAAGGAACTGTGGTGTAGTGCGAGCGCCGCCCACTCGCCGTCACGAGCGAGGCGCGCGCCGTGGCCCTCAGCCAAGAACCACTCAAAACCGCGCAGCGTGCTGGCCATTGGCTCACCTTTTATTAGAAGGAGCGCCTGGTGAGTCAGTGGTGCCGCGTCGTCGACGGGGAGCTGGCGGGCGCGTGCGATCAACGTCGAAAAGACCTCGACGTCACTCGAGAGACCGTGTGTGACGTAGAGGCCCGAGGAGGTGACTGGGTGAAGTCGGGGCCCCCGCGCGTCGAGGCCCAGGCTTCGCCGTACGGCGCTCGCGGTATTGGCCAGCGTGCGACGAGAGGCGTCAACGTCGGCGCGCGTGAGCACGCGAGTACGAAGTCGCTCCCCGGTCACTGGTTCGTGACGATGTAGCGCAAGGTAGGCCACCATCTCGACGCAGCGACGACGAAGCGTCGGAACAAAGGGTTCGACGAGACCCACCACTTGAGGATCCGCGCGCAAGAGATCGACGCGCAGATCACTCGAGGCGGGTGCGTCCTGGGGCGCGAGATGAGCGTATCGATCGCTGGCGCGCGCAGGGTCGACGAAGGGCTTGAGCGTAATCGTGCAGGCCGCGAGTTCATCGTCGAGATCGGATAGCGCACCTAGGTAGATCACGACGTTCTGGCGTAGCGAGCGGGTCGCCAGGCTTCGAAGCAGTTCCGCCTCGCTGTGCGCGAAGAGTAACTTCCCATCGTGTAACGCAACGACGTTGTTCACGACGTCGTCGCTCGACCACGTCGGAAGAATCGCGAGCTGGCCGCCTTCGCGGGCGAAGGCGACGAAAGTTCCAGTGGCCGAGGGCCCCAACGCACAAGCCACCACTGGCGACGAGGTAGTGGTCGCCGCGGGGGTGACGTCGCCGTTTCGAACGTCGAGAACGCCTTCGAGCGCGTCACCAGTCAATTGGACGAGACGACCGATCAGATTGGGGTTGAGCGCGCGCAACAAGCCAATTGACTCATCAACGTCAAAGTCATCATCGTCCTCTTGTTGGCGAAGCAGATCACTGCGGCGCTTGGCCATGAGCGCGACGGGTACCGCGCCAACACCCGTGAGTGGCGTGGGCAGGTGGTGGCGCGTGGTGGGCGACGTCGCCAACGCGTCTAGATAGGGAACGCTGAGCGTCGTGGCCTGTTTCAAGGTGACGCTCGACGTGGGAACCATGAGCGCGAAGAGCGCGAGTACCAGACCGGCCAACCAGACGCTGCCGCCCCCGTGGGTCCGGCGCCCCTTTCGAAGCCGCCACACGTTCATGGCCACCTGGAAAAGGAAACCCACCCAGAAGACGGCGAGGATGACTAGCAGGAAGCGAATCAGCGTGCCGTGGCTCTCGGTCTGAGTGAGGCGCCACTTTGAGACCACGACGTAGGGCAACAACGCAAAGTAGAGGACTATTGCGGCGCCCTGCACTCGCGTCGCGAAAGGACGTTTTAGTTGACGGGTGTTAACTGCCACGTGAGGGAGTTCGAGCGAGTGACGGGCGTGATGATGAACTGGCAGCTGCTTCTGGCGGCGATGACGATCTCGCTTTGTACGCTTGTCGACGCGCTCGCGCACTGCAGCGTCGCCGTGGCGGGCGCGCTCGTGGCGAGCGTCCAGGTTCCTGGTCCAACGAGGGGCACGTCGGCCACGTTGAATGATGGCGTGAGTTGACCCGAGAGTTCGCCGCTCGTCACGCTCTCGCCGGAGGCGACGGCGACGGCCTTGACGTTCGAGTTGGTCTTGTGCGAGGAGCTGCTGGCGTGCGGCGTGAGCGTTGTAGCGAGACTCTTGATCAGCGTCGAGGTCGTCGTTGGAATCGAGGGCGTCGACGCGTTCTTCGTGACCCGACGAGGAGTCGTCGTCGTTGGAGGAGTCTGTGTCGCCAGCGTGGTCGTCGTCGATGATGTCGTGACCGTCGTAGACCCCGGCGCCAAGGGTGGCGCCGCTTTCGACGTCGCGGTGAGCGTGAAGACCAAGACCAACAGCAAAAGAGGACTCGACCACATCACCCAATGTGTGCTTTTGAGGGAACGTGACAGTTTCATGCGCGTCCTCCCAACGTAACGCAAGTGGATGAGGTTGATTTTTTTCCATTAGCGCCGTACACGTTTTCTAAATTAAGTATCGAATTGCAAAGTGTTGAAGCTCTGACTGAAGCGAGACCGGAGCGCTGTGATCGTTGGTCGCGAGCTCGCGAATTGAACGCCCTTCGAAGACTCGGGCGTAGGTGAGGCGAGCCAACCGGTCGTGTTCGCCGCCGCGAAGACTTTCGAGACGCGTCAAGAGTGGCGAGGCCTCCTGGGCCGGTTCGTCAACCTGGTCGAAACGTGAGATAGCGCGAAGAGCCGCCTTCTCCTTCAAGAGCCATCGACGAAGCCGGCCACGAAGGGCCGAAAGGAGATCGGGTGCGGCGTACTGGCGAGACTGTCCCGCCCAGTCGACGAGGAGTTCGCTCAACAGTGATACCGCCATGGACAGCGTTTCGCTGGGTTCCTCGATGATGCCCTCACCGAATCGTAACTGTCGACAGACGCTCACGACGCCGGGAAGCAGCGTCTGGAGCAGCGCCCGATGTACGTCGGGGTCACTGGCTTCGACGAGCAGCGCTCGCACGATCTGTGCTCGCTCGAGGACGTTGCGTCCACTCTTCGTCTCGAGCAGAAGGACCACGTCGTAGAGATCGATCTGCGCTTCGAGTTCGAGTTCGGGGTAGCGAACAGCGAGGCGTTCACACGACTCGCGCGCGCTCGAACTTCGTCCAACTCGTCGCCATTCGAGTCGCAGATTTCCTAGGAGGTCAATTTTTGTCGTCATGGCGCCTAGTAGAGAGCTCTGCGCGCACGTCGCCTCTACCCACCGAACGCCACTCGTTAGTGCACTTTTCATTCCCACCAGCGTGAAGCACCGCGCGCACTCCGCCGCGCACATAGACGCGACGTAGGCTACGGCTATGGACATCGAAGCTTTCTACGAAGAGAACGAAGCGCGCCGAGAAAGTGCCGAGTTTGAGTTTGGCAACGAGTGGACCGACGCCGTCGACAACGAGTACGAACTTTCGTGGGTTGAGGCGACTGGTGAGCTCTATCTCATGGTCGAGCCCGAGGCCCAGATCACCGAAGACATGTTCGGAGACTTTTCGGTATCGGGAGAGGTCGTCAACGATCTGACCGTCGTGGTGATCGGCAAAGTACCCTCACTCGCCGCGCTCGAAGACCTCATCGACGGTTGGGAAGAGGCGATGCTCGAACCGAACTCGTTGGCGTGGCTTCACGAACGTCTGCCCGTCTACCCCTAAAGGTACGGCGTCGACGAGTCGGCGATTTTGCACATGCGCGTCAGCGACGCGACGAGGTTGGGTATTGGCACCCGTTCCGCTTCGTTGATCTCGGTCATGAGAGGGTTCCAGCTACCGTCAATCGACGTAGCGGCGGCGGCCGAAGGTGTGCCCTTCAACAGCTGAGACAGCGCGCGGGATTGCAGTTTCGAGCGCCGCGATTGGCTCACATCAGTTTGTTCGCTCTCTTTTTGCAGCGCGAGGGCGTGTTTGACGTACACGCAACTTTTGCGCACGTCAGCCACGGCACCTCCGGTGCCACACGAAGAAAGAATGACGCTGGCCAACGTGAGTGCGGAGAGGACGCCGAGGGTCCGAGTTAGCCGAGCCACGAGTCAGCGGACTGCAGCAAGAAATCGCTCACGCTGCGTCCACGCTCAAAGATGTCGCACAGCGGGTCTTCACCCTTGGCAACTTGGCTAAGAGAAATTGCGCGTCGAGCGATGATGGAGATGCGTCGCTCGGAGCTCTCGGTGGGCGACGCGAAAACGTCCGTCGCGGTGACCTCAAGGGGCATCTCGAGTCCACCAATGGGCGCTAAGTCAATCGCGAGTCGCAAGAGATCGGGACTGTGGGGCATGGGCGGCAGTCCCCAGGTAAGGACGAGGGGAAAGTGAAACTCATCGGGCGGGTCGACCTCGTCGGGCAGGCCCAACACGGCGTCTTCAAAGGCGAGGAGCGTTCTCGGATCGACGTCGAGTTCAATGTGCAGGTCCACTGGTCCGCCGCAACCGTCCTCGGGATGAAGATCGACCTCCCAGGCTTGGCGCAGTGAGTAGGTCTCGACGAAGTGCCGTTCGTCGTGCACGTGAAAGCCGTGCGTCACCGCATGGTCTTTGAGGTCAGCAACGAAACCTGCAACGTCAATAGCGGCCATTACTACTCAGGATAGCCTCCAGCCCCACTACCGTTACTTCGTGACTGAATCTTTCCTAACGACACTTCGTGCGTGCGCGCACGAGATCGGTGAGGTCGTGCGCTCGGGCCAACACGAGGGTTACTCGGGTCTTCGCGCGACGCAGTATCACCTGGACGTCGCGGCCGATGACGTGGCGCTGCGCGTGTTGCACGGCGCGGGCTTTCAGGTGGTGAGTGAAGAATCGGGCCTCACGGGCAGTGGCGACGTTACCGTGGTCATCGATCCGATTGATGGATCAACGAACTGTGATCAAGGCATTCCATTTTTCGCCACCAGTCTCGCCGTACTTCAGGGCAATGAACTTGTCGCGGCGCTCGTGATGAATCAAGCGACGGGCACCATCTTTGAGGCGGAAAGAGGAGGTGGCGCGACGCGCGACGGCGCCGCCATCGCGCCCAGTGGCGAGACCAACTTCGACAAGGCCATCGTGGCTTTTTCGGGACTGCCGTCACGTCACCTCGGTTGGGCCCAGTATCGCGCGTTGGGTTCGGCGAGTTTGGAGATCTGTCTCGTTGCCGACGGTTCACTCGACGTGTACAGCGTGGCGCAAAAGTCCACGCTGAATCCATGGGACTATCTCGGCGGACTACTGATTCTTCAAGAGGCCGGCGCCGTGGTTGCGGAGTACGAGAATGAAGAACTCGTCACGACAGAACGTGTCCGCCGCCGTCCCGTCTTCGCGGCCACGAGCGAACTGCTCACATTTATGCAACGAGCGGGCACCATCTAGGATTGAGGTCCTCGGGCGCTTAGCTCAGTTGGTTAGAGCAGCTGATTTACACTCAGCAGGTCGGGGGTTCGAGTCCCTCAGCGCCCACAAGCAGAGGCCAAGTGTTTGTTGGATCTTTCTCCAAAGGACAACATTCTGGATTTGCACTTTTCCTCAAAAGAACCCTCACGAGTGAGGTTTTCTTTGAGGGATGATCTATCTCCACGAGTGGAGTACCCCTGAAAAGCCAACGAAACGAGTGAGGTCGGCCTGCTGATTCGTTGGAGCAGTTTTTGTTTATTGGCTCGGCAGAGACTGACATTCCCGATGGAGGGACAGAGGGACCCTAGATTTCAACACGGTTCCCTAGTCGCGGCACCCAAACGGGGTATTGCCAATTGGCTGGGGTGTATGTACAATGTACATACCAAGCGAAGGATATTGCAGTGACGACGAAGGAAAAGCGACTCAATTTTCGGACGACTGAAACGGTCGAAGCCAAGTTGTTTGCGGCCGCCCAAGCGTCGAACGAATCGCTCACTGACTTTGTGTTGAGTGCCGCGTCGCGACGTGCTGACGATGTCCTCGCCACTCGGACGCCGGTGCCGAGCGACTACTTTGACCATCTCCTTTTGGCCCTGGATGAGCCACCCGTAGCGATTCATTCTCTGGCGGTGGTGGCCAAGCGCGAACTTCGCTTCACTCAGCGCTAACTGGTGTTCGTTTCCGAGCCCCTCGGGGAGCATCACGTTCTCGAGCATTTTGATTCGGGTGTCGAATCACTTGATCGGTGGCTCAGACAATCTGCTCGGAACACCGACGCGAAGCGCAATAGCCGAACATACGTCTGGTGTGCGGAGGAAACTGTGGTGGTCGGGTACTTCACCCTGGCGCCCCACGTCATTGGTCGCGCGGAGTTATCCGACAGGGTAGGTCGCGGTGACCTTAATGAGA
>DATLSR010000023.1:0-132637 GCA_035533995.1 Acidimicrobiales bacterium
GTTACAAACTTGACCAAGATCGTGACTCGTCACGTCCGGCCGACGGATAAACGCCCGCGCATCAGAAAATCACGACTGAGCCTGAGGGTTTTGATTCGAATTCGCCGACTGCTTCACTCGCGCGGTGGATCCAGGCTTAGACGCTCCCAGTGCACCAGACGTAGCAACTCGGCGTCGCTCTCCGACAACTGACTAAACGCGGCCGAGACGTCCAACACGTCCTCGAGTGAATGCGTGTCCGTCAAATCCAGATCGTTCAGTTCCGTCTGCGCCGGCAGACGGCCGAGACGCCGACGTTCGTGTGACACTTCAAAACTCGCGATTCGGTACAGCCACGCCAGCGAGGGATTCGCCACACTATCGAACTTTCGCCACGCGACAACAAACGTGGCCGCCACGACGTCGTCGTGTGCGTCGGCTGGCAGTCGGCGAGTCACGTAGCGTGACACGGCGCTGTAGTGGTCGCGGTAGAACGGCTCGAAACGCCCGGCGCTCGTGCGCGAACTAGTTCCTACTGTCGCTTCGTCGTCGCTCATAGTTGTAACCCGTTTACACCCTCTGGTGAGCTACTTCTTACAAATGAAACGAAGGGAGGCGAAATCCGTGCAGTTTCAGACTGGCGGACCTACATCAAACGACGACGATTAGATCTCGCGTGCGTCAGCGACATTGTCGAAGCGCGCGAACTCGCCGCGCCACGTTAGGTGCGCCGTGCGCGTTGGTCCGTTGCGGTTCTTTCCGACAATGATCTCGGCGTCGGCCTTCATGTCGTTCGACACGTCGCCGTAGATCTCGGGACGGTACAGGAACAACACGACGTCGGCGTCTTGCTCCAAAGAACCCGACTCACGAAGGTCTGACATCATCGGTCGCTTGTCCGCGCGCTCTTCGAGCTTCCTCGAGAGCTGCGACAGCGCAAGGACGGGACACTCGAGCTCGCGCGCGAGAATCTTGAGCGAACGACTCATCTCGGAAACTTCGACCTGACGGTTCTCCGCGCGACCGCGCGAACTCATCAACTGCAAATAGTCGATGATCACGATACCGAGGTCGCCATTTTGCTGCTTGATGCGCCGAGCGCGCGCTCGCACGTCCATAATCGTCAGACTCGGGTTGTCGTCAATAAAGACCTTTGCCGATTGCAAGTAACCGAACGCCTCGTGCGCGCGGTTCCAGTCAGCCTCGCTGAGGTCGCCGGTACGTAGTTTCGACGAGTCGATGCGCGCCGTTGACGCAAGAATTCTTTCGGCCAGCTCCTGGCGACTCATCTCCAGGGAGAAAAAGAGTGCGGGACGATTCACCACCGCGCCCACGTGAATCAAGATGCCCAGCGCGAAGGCCGTCTTACCGGTCGCGGGACGAGCCCCGACGATGGTCATGGAACTCGCCTGGAGACCTTGAAGAATGGCGTCGAGCGAGCGGTAACCCGTCTCGAGGCCATTGAGCTGTCCCCTCGTTTCGCCACGCTGCTCGAGGATGTCGGCCTCACTGAGCAGGAGGCGCTGCAGCGGCGAAACCGAGTCGATCTTTCGGTCGTCACCGATAGCGTTGATCTTTCGCTCCGCTTCGTCGATCAGACCGACCACGTCGTCGGTCGCGACGTACGCGTCGTCGACGATCTCGCCCGCAACCGAGATCAGTCGACGTTGTTGGGCTTTCTCACGAACTAACTCGGCGTAGTGCACCGCGTTGGCCGCCGAAGGGGTGTTCAGTTGCAGCGACGAGAGAACCGCCAGTTCCACGGCGACGGCACCGCGCTCTTGGAGTTTGGCCTGGACCGTGACGTAGTCAACCGGCTCACCCGCGTGGGCGAGTGCGATGATCGCGCTGAAGATTTGTCCGTGCAGTGGACGATAGAAATCCTCGGCCTGCACGTTCTCGTAGGCGACGCTCACCGCTTCTTGGGAGAGGAGCATCGCGCCAATCAGTGACTCTTCCGCTTCGATGACGCTGGGGGGAATTCGCCCTCCCGGGACTTGTCGGGAGCGGTCTGTTTCAAGTTGCGTCATAAGACCTCAACGGTTGTCGCAAATGGTTGTGTGACGCAATAACAACAACATGAGGTAATCCTGTGGGTCCTTGGGTGGTCTCAACAACCTTTTGGGGTAATCCTGTGGGTAACTTCACAGATTTCATTGTCCCAGGGGGGTGTTACGTGCAACGCGCCGGGGCACGAGGCCCCGGCGCGTAGAAAATCTTTGAGTGGTGGAACTACTTCGCCACCACCTCCACGTTCACGGTCGCTACCACGCCGTCAAAGAGCGTGACCTCAGCGGTGGCGCTGCCCACTTCTTTCAGGTGCTCGGCGAGGGAGATCGCGTGACGATCGAGCGAGATGCCCGTCGCGGTACGAATCGCGTTGACGATGTCGGTTTCACCGATCGAGCCGAAGAGTCGGCCGTTCGCGGCGGCGCGCGCGCCAATGCTCAGCGTCGTCTGCTCAATGAGTTTCTTTTGCTCCTGAGCGGCCGCGATGCTCTTCGCGTCAAGTACCGTGCGAGCCTTGCGCATGAGGATGGCCTGCTCCTCAGTGTTCGTGCTCGCTACCAAAGCGGCACCCGAGGGAAACAGAAAGTTGCGGGCGTAACCGGACTTCACGGTCACGATGTCGCCGCGCCGACCGAGGCCGCGAATGTCGCTACGTAGAAGGACTTTCATTCCGCGACCTCCTCAACCAACTGAGTCTCGAAGACTTCGGCGGCTTCGCTGGCGTCCTCAAGCAACACGGCCTCAGCGACGGGGCTCACAGTCGGGGTCTCGCCGTCACGACTCGGGCGCGGCGTACGAGGACCACGGTCGTCACGACCCTCTCGTCCGTCTCGACCGTCACGGCCGCGTCCACCACGGCGTTCGGTGACGGTGCGCTGCGTGTAGGGAAGTAGCGCCAGCTCTCGAGCGGTCTTGATGGCGTCGCCCACGTCACGCTGGTGCTGTTGGCAGTTACCCGAGACCTTGCGGCCGCGAATCTTCCCGCGGTCCGAGATGTACTTGCGCAACTGCGCCAAGTCCTTGTAGTCCACGCGGTCGACACCGTGCTGACAGAACGAGCAGGGCTTCTTCTTCGCGCCGCGACGAATATCAATCTTCGGCGCGCGCTTAGGCGGTTTGGGGTTATTAATACGTGGCATTAGAAGGGCTCCTCATCGAAGGCGTACGTGCTGGGTTCATTGGTTCGTGGTGCTGGTGCGGGGCGATCGTTCGACTGAAAGTTCGATCCCTCGGCCCTAGGGGTCTTGGTGACGACCGCGGTCGCGTAGCGAAGCGACGGCGCGATCTCGTCGGCGTTGATCTCGACGATGGAACGCTTGTCGCCGTTCTCGGTCTCCCACGAGCGCTGCTCGAGACGTCCCGAGACGACGACGCGGGTGCCCTTGGTGAGCGAGTTTGCCGCGTTTTCGGCCATCGAGCCGTAGCCCGTGACCTCAAAGTACGACACGCGCTCTTCCCACTCCTGGGTCTGGCGATTCTGCCAGCGACGATTGACCGCGACGGACAGTCGCACGGCGGCCTGGCCACTGTTCAGAAACTTGAGTTCGGGGTCGCGGGTGATGTTCCCTACGACGGTGATGGTGTTGTCAGCCATTTCTTTCTCCTTGAGTTAAGCGCTAGAACTTACGCCTGGGCCGTTACACGGCTGGCGTTGGTTCGCACGTGGCGACGAAGAATCTTGAAACGCAGGACTTCGTCCGAGAGAGTCAAAATACGGTCAAGCTCGTCGACCGTGATCGACTCGCCGCTGAACTCCACCAAGACGTAGTAACCCTCTTTACGCTTGTTAATTTCGTACGCCAAGGGACGCTTGCCCCAACGGTCGATGGTTCCTGGGGTTCCACCATTGGTACGAATAGTCTCTAACGCTCTATCGAGAGCGATCTGGATGGCTTGCGCGTCGACTGCGGTGTCGAACACGATCATCGTTTCATAAGGCCTCATGGCCGGTTTCCTTTCCCTCTGGTCCGGGCGAGCCGGGCTCTGCGGAAAACAGAGCAGGGTTTGTTAGTACTTCCCCACGGATGTGGGAAGTCAATGCTACTCCAGGGACTGAAAAATGGCTAGTTCAAGAGATCGTCAGGGTTGGCGTAGACCTCACTGGGCCCTGGAAACTCCCCGTTTCGCACGTCACTGGCGAAGTGGCCGAGCGCCTCGGTGATCACCGGTCCCAGATTGGCGTAGCGACGCACGAACTTCGCGGGGGTGCCTCGGGTCATGCCCAAAAGATCGTGAAACACGAGGACTTGCCCGTCCGTGTCGGGTCCTGCCCCGATGCCAATAGTCGGAATGTCGAGCGCCTCGGTGAGTCGGGTACCGACCACGCTCGGCACGCCTTCGACGACGACGGCAAAGACGCCCTCGTCTTGAAGGACCTTGGCGTCGAGACTCAGTTGCTGGGCGGCTTCGCGGGTCTTCGCCTGGACTTTAAAACCACCGAAGGTCATCACGCTCTGGGGCGTGAGGCCGAGGTGACCCATCACGGGAATCTCCGCGTCAAGAATCGCGCGCACGACTTCGCGCCGGACACGACCTCCCTCGAGCTTCACGCTGTCCGCGCCACTGCGAATAAGCATGGCGGCGTTGCGCACGCTGTCGGCGACACTGAGGTGATAGCTCAACCAGGGCATGTCGGCCACGACGTGCACGTCGGGCTTGGCGGCGGCGACGGCGCGCACGTGGTGACACATCTCTTCGACGCTCACGTGCAACGTGTCGTCGTGGCCGAGCACGACGTTGGCGAGTGAGTCGCCAACCAAGATCACGTCGACGCCCGCGGCGCTCGCGTAGCGCGCGCCGGGCTCGTCGTAGGCCGTCACCATCACCAGCGGTAGTGCCCCGTTTCGGCGCTTGCGCGAACGAATGGCGGGCGCGCTGAGCTTCACTCGCCCACCTTTTTGATGAGAGGGATGCTCCTTCTCACTCGACGTCCACCGGCGGTCCACTTGCGTGCGAGGTGGTGAAACGAACACTCCACGCAGACCTCGACGGCGTAGCACTGCACCGCGTCTTCACGTCGTTCGAGTTTGAGTAGTTCGGCGCGCGACGTCGGGCACGTCCCGCCCGAAGGAAGTCGCGCGCCAAAGACGTAGGTCACCTCGACGAGTTCGGCGTCCCCACAGACCGGACAGGTCTCGCCGGACTTACGACCAATGTTGCGCGCGGCGCGAAGGAGTTCGGGGTGCGCGTCACAGACGTCCTCGTGGCGCAGTTGACCGGTAGCGATTTTGGCGAGCAGCGCGTGGCGCACGAGTCCGAACTCGACCACCGCCCCGTCGGCGGTGCTGGTACGGAAGCGCTTATCCATTAGGGAGGACATTACCTTCCTTTAAATCAAACGGAGTGTACACACTGTCTCGTTCGATATATCGATGTGATATGCTCGTTCGCGTGTTAGATATCGCCATTCTGGGACTGCTCATGGACCGAGACCACCACGGCTATGAGATTCGCACCCAACTACGTGAGCGCCTCGGCGTGTGGGCCAACGTTTCCTTTGGCTCGATCTACCCCGCGCTCGCCCGCCTCGAACGTCACGGAATGGTCGAAGCCGTTCTACCCGTCGCGCCTCGGGTCAGTTCACTCTCAACGGGTTCACTCTCGGGTGAACGCGCCTCGCTTCGCTCACTGCGCGCCGGCTCTGGTCTTGGACGACGCGGCCGCAAGGTGTACCGCATCACCGATCGCGGTCGCCAAGAGTTCATCACGCTCCTCGGCGACCCCGCCACCCTCGACGACGCCAAAAACTTCTCGCTACGCATGGCGCTCGCCAAGTACCTGACGCCAACGCTTCGCGTCAGCCTCTTAGAGCGCCGACGCAACGATCTGGTTGGACGCCTAGCGGAAGTTCGCGCCGGCTCGGCCAACGTGGAACTCGACGCGTACGCCCGCGGCGTGATGGAACACGCGGCCCACGGTGTCGAGTTAGACCTCGCGTGGATTGACACCCTGTTATCCACCGAACGTAGTAATCAGCAGACCTTCGCGAATGACGCGAAGTAGGAAAGGAACGCCATGAAGAAGATTCGTGTGGCTATTGCGGGCGTCGGTAACTGCGCCAGTTCACTGATTCAAGGAGTCACCTACTACCGCGACGCCAAGCCCGGCGACAACGTCCCGGGACTCATGCACGTCGTGCTCGGCGGTTATCACGTCAGCGACCTCGAGTTCGTCGCGGCCTTTGACGTTGACGCCTCCAAGGTCGGCAACGATCTCGGCAAGGCCATCGACGGAGGTCAGAACAACACCCTTAAGTTCGCCGACGTCCCCTCCCTGGGGGTGACCGTGCAGCGTGGTCCAACCCTTGACGGCCTCAACAAGTACTACCGGGCCGCGATTGAAGAGTCGCCCCTCGAAGCCGTCGACGTCACCCAGACCCTGCGTGATGCCGGCGCCGAGGTACTGGTCTCCTACTTACCCGTCGGATCAGAAGAGGCGCAGCGTTTCTACGCCCAGGCCGCGATTGACGCCGGCGTGGCCTTCGTGAACGCGATTCCCGTCTTCATTGCGTCGGATCCCGTCTGGGCCAAGAAGTTCACCGACGCCAACGTGCCGATTATTGGTGACGACATTAAGAGCCAAGTTGGCGCCACGATCGTGCACCGCGTGTTGACTCGTCTCTTCGAAGACCGCGGTCTCACCCTCGACCACACCTACCAACTCAACGTAGGCGGCAACATGGACTTCAAGAACATGCTCGACCGTGAGCGTCTCGAATCAAAGAAGGTCTCCAAGACCCAGGCCGTCACCAGTCAGATCGAACTCAGCGACATGGACCCCGACGACGTGCACATTGGGCCAAGTGACCACGTGCCGTGGTTACTTGATCGCAAATGGGCCTACATCCGCATGGAGGGTCGCAACTTCGGCGACGCCCCACTCAACATCGAACTGAAGCTCGAAGTATGGGACTCCCCCAACTCCGCGGGCGTGATCATCGACGCCGTTCGTTGCGCCAAGGTCGCACTCGATCGCGGCATTGGCGGCCCACTCGTTGGACCGTCGGCCTACTTCATGAAGTCGCCTCCCGTGCAGTTCCACGACGACGAGGCGCACGACATGGTCAACGCCTTCGCCGACGAGGGCGCCGAGAACCCCGTTTGGCCGTAAGCCACGCGAACGAAGTTGAAGTCCCCGTTTCGGCGGGGACTTTTTCTTAGTGGAGCTCGCTCTCCCACCACGCGCGCAGGCGCGTCGCGGCCTCGGCTTCCGTGATCTCACCTTCGTCGAGGCGAATCTCCATGAGAAAATCGAGGGCGCGGCCCACCGCGCGACTGGGTGGAATGTCGAGCAGTTCCATTACCGCGACGCCGTCTAAGGCCGGGCGAAGACGACTTAAGTCTTCGAGTTCACGGAGCTCGGCGACGCGTGCTTCGAGCTCGTCCATGCGTTGCGCGAGTAGGGCGGCCTTGCGCGCGTTGCGCGTCGTGCAGTCACAACGAGTGAGCTCGTTGAGTTCATCGAGTAGCGGGCCGGCGTCGCGCACGTAGCGGCGCACGGCCTTGTCGCTCCACCCCAATTTGTAGGTATGAAAACGTAAGTGCAACTCCACCAGCATCGAAACGTCGTCGATGATCTCTTGGGGGTACTTGAGTGCCGTCATGCGCTTACGCGTCATCTTGGCGCCCACGACGTCGTGGAATCGAAACGTCACGCCTTCGTCGCTGATCGCCCGCGTGTTGGGTTTAGCGATGTCGTGAAAGAGTGCGCCAAGTCGAAGCACGAGCGACGGCGAGGTCTTGTCCACGACAGCCCAAGTGTGTTTGAGGACGTCCTTGTGTTGGTGCACCGGGTCCTGTTCGAGTTGCAACTTAGGTAACTCGGGAAAGAAGTAGTCGGCGAGACCCGTTCGCACGATGAAGTCAAGACCAATCGAGGGCTGGCGCGTCATCATCAAGAGATCGAGTTCGCCGCGAATACGTTCTGGCGAGACGATGGCGAGTTTCTCGGCCATCTTCGCGGCGGCCACTTCGAGCGCGGGGTCGATACTCATATCAAAGCGCGCGGCGAAGCGCGCGGCG
This sequence comes from Acidimicrobiales bacterium, assembly GCA_035533995.1. Taxonomy (GTDB): domain Bacteria; phylum Actinomycetota; class Acidimicrobiia; order Acidimicrobiales; family RAAP-2; genus RAAP-2. The sequence continues at coordinate 8,010 of DATLSR010000023.1, forward strand.
CGCAACATTCGCAACGGATCGTCACGAAAGAGAATCTCTGGGTCGATGGGCGAGCGCAACACGCGGTCCGAGAGATCGTGAAAGCCGTTAAAAAAGTCAAAGAGTGTTTGGACACCGGGCGTCTCCTTGTTGAGCGCAATGACGTCGAGCGCTAACGCGTTCATGGTGAAGTCACGTCGACTGAGATCAGACTGCAGTGAGTCTCCCCACTCCACGGCCGGTTTGCGCGAGTGATCTACGTAGGACTCAGAGCGAAACGTCGTGACTTCAACCTTGATCTCGCTACCGCGCAGCAACCCACCGATGGTCCCAAAAGCCCTTCCCTGCTGCCATAACGCGCTACAAAGGGGCTTCATCAGGCGCTCAATGTCGTCGGGGCGAGCGTTGGTCGTGAAGTCAATCTCGAAGTCGTCGCGGCGATCTTCCACGAGCAGCGCGTCGCGCACCGAGCCGCCCACGGCGTAGAGCGAGAAGCCCGCCTCGGCGAAGGCGTCGGCGAGCGGACGTGACAGTAGAGCCAGTTCACTCAGACGATCGTGGGCGTAGGCGATGGAAGTCACTGCGAATAACGGTAGTGGGGCCTGGCGAAGAGGTGCTTCGAAGGTAGCCTGTGGTGGCAATGTTCCACCGATTTTCGCCCTGGTGGCGGGCGCTCAGCGTCGTACTACTCAGCCTCGCAGCGCTGACGTGGCCCTCGGCCGCGCAGGCTGGCACGACGCCACAGTTCTTGGTGGTTCACCAAAACGCGCTCACCACCCTTTCGACGCAGGGAATCGCGCATTTCTCCACCACCCTTCACGTCACACCGGCCAAGGGCACCACCCACGCCGACGTCTCGATCTATCCAGCGGTCAAAGCCCGCAGCGAACTCGCCCCCTTCCTGAGCGGCACCGGAACCACCGCGACGCCAGTCTCTTCGACGGGATCGTTCGCGCTCAACTGCGCCCGACGCGGCACGGTGACCTTTGACGTGTCGCTCTACAACAACAAACTCGACGCGCCCAAGCGCTCGTGTGACCACGTGGCACCTCGACTGCGCCTCACCTGTGCCGCTAAGGGTTGTGATGGTGTGTACCCGTTGCGCTACGTCGTCAACGTCAACGGCACGTCGTTGACGAAATGGTCCTTGCTCTCGGTTCGAACCCTCGGCGCTACATCGCCGCTCCAAGTTGCCTATGTCGCCACGCTCACCACGGCTTCCCTACGTAATCCAAAACGATCAATCAACGTCTTAAACACTCTCGGTACCTTCTCCTCCTTACCGCTCACTCTCAGCGCCGACTACGAGACCCTGGCCGCGATGCAGGCGAGTCCTACTGAGAGCACGGCTTGGCACGCCGCCCTCGCCAAGGCCGTCTCGAGTCCGCTGCACCACGTCGTCGACGCGCCACCGGGCAACATCGACTTCGCGGGACTCGCGGCGAACCAACTGACGACCCAAGTTCCTCAACAACTTTCACTCTCCGCGAACCTCTTGAGGACACTTACTGGTCGCTACGTCGACGGATCGGTCCTCCTCAGTGGTGCGCAGTCGCCAGCGAGTCTGCTCGCTCTCGCCGGCGCGGGTGTTCGCGACGTCGTGTTACCCGAGAGTGACCTCACCCAGGGCTCCTCGTCCACGCTGGATTGGGGTGCGCCGTTCGCTGTCAAGAGCGCGTCGTCAATCACCGCCCTGAGCGTGGACGATCCTCTTTCGTCTCTCGTCGCCAATGGCGCCATCGAGCCCGGTCGTCGCGCCGCCATGGTATTGGCGACGCTCGCGTTCTTGGACTTCGAGCCGCGTACCACGTCGTCGCCGCGCACCGTCGTGATCGAGTCACCGGTCGCCTCGACGTCAAGTGTCTTCGTTGAGGACTTTCTCAAGGGCCTGCACCGCGATCCCGCAAGTGCACTGACCTCGCTGACGCCGTCGTTCAACGCGTCACTCATTGGCACGAACGGGTCGCCCCGGGTCCGCTCTCTCACGACGTCGCCAAGTACTTCGGTGTGGTCGGTGCACAACGTGAGTTCACTGCTGACGTTGATTGGCGCCGTGAACTCCTACACCCAGGGCATCAAATCCGGCAACGAAGCCTACGAACTGCACGCGGCGGTCGCTCGCACGGAAATCACTGGTGGGCCTAACCGGCGCCAAAGCGCCATCGGCGCCGCCAACGCCCTGTTGCGCTCGCAACTCTCGCTGTACTCCATTGACGCGAGCGCGGTCACGCTGGCGGGATCGGGCACGTCCTTTCCCGTCACGGTAATTTCGCACGCGCACTACACCGTCGACGCGGTGGTGCATCTCATCACGGACCGTCTGTCGTTTCCCAAGGGTGACGCCGTAGCCATCACGATGAACTCGCCCACCCACTTCATTCGGGTACCGACCGCCAACGCGCGTGGTAGTTCACTAACTCTCCAGGTCGTCCTCACCACGCCAAACGGCCAAATCGTGCTCGCTCGCAGCGCCATTCAAGTTCGTGTGGCGGGCACCTCAGTGATTGGCTATCTCTTAACGTTCGCTTCACTTCTCGTCCTCGGACTGTGGTGGTGGCGCACCAACAAGCGACGCCCGAAGGGTCGCCACGCGAAGTGAGTGTCACGTCGACCCACTCCTCGCGAGTTCTTTCGATGGCCAGCGGCACGTTGGTCTCGCGCCTCACGGGTCTGCTGCGCGTCGTCATACTGGCCTGGGTCCTTGGTCTCACGTCGATCTCAGACGCCTTCAACTTGGCCAACACGGTGCCCAATATGTTGTTCGACCTCGTGCTCGGCGGCATCGCGACCGCGACGTTCATTCCCGTCTTCGTGGAACGTCTCGCGCTCGACGGCGAGCGCCGCGCGTGGAAGTCCATCTCGAGTGTCGTCACTGGCTCGTTGCTCGTGCTGTTCGTCGCGTCCGTCGCGTCGTGGTTCTTGGCGCCCGAGATTATTCACGCCTTCACCGTGCTCCAAAGCCCGTCGGCGGCTCGTACGCCAACGGTCCTCGCCCAGCAACGCTCGGTCGCGACCGAACTCTTGCGCTGGTTCGTACCCCAGATCTTCTTTTACGGCGTTATCGGCATCGCGACGGCGCTCTTGAACATTCGACACCGCTTTGGTGTGGCGACGTGGGTGCCGCTGGCGAACAACGTCGTGTGCATCGGCGTGCTCTTGTGGTTTCACCTCGTCGATCCGACGCCGTTGTTAGCGGCCCTTAGTGGATCGCGTGATCTACTCTGGCTCGGCATCGGCACGACGTTCGGCGTCGCGTTACAGTTCCTCTGTCTCGTGCCCTCACTGGCGCGCAGTGATCTCGGGCGACTCAGCTTTCGCCTCGACCTGAAGGACCCCGCCGTCCGAGCCGTGAGTCGTCTCGGCAGTTGGACACTCATGGTCGTATTCGCTAATCAACTTTCCCTCTTCGTGATACTCGCTTACGCCTTTGGTATTGGCGGTTCGGGCCCCGTGAGTGCCTACACCTACGGCTGGGCAATCATGCTGATGCCCTACGCCGTCGTCGTTGTCTCCGTGCTCGCGGCGCTCACCCCACAGCTCGCGCGCTTTGCCACGGACCAGGACTTCGCGGGGCTTAGCGAACGGCTGCGCTTTGGACTGCGCCAGTCACTCGTCATCATTATCCCCTGCACCTTGGTACTCATCATTCTCTCCCAACCCATCGCGGCGATTCTGTTGAATCACGCCAACGCGGTGCACAAAATCTCGGCCGGCACGGTGCTCGCCATTCTCTCGGCCGGTCTCCCGGGATTCACGATCTTCATACTCTGCGTGCGAGGACTCCAGGCCATGCAACGCGCGCGCCAAGTCTTTGTCCTCTACCTCGTTGAGAACGCGCTGACGATTGTGCTCTGCGTGTTGCTCGGCCGTCACTCCTTGAGCGGACTCATGGCGAGCGTGTCGATTGGCTACAGCGCCACGGCGTTGTTGGCCCTCGTGGTTCTCGCTCGTCACCGCGTCAACATCATCACCGGCGTATGGAGCGTGCACGTGCGTCGAAGCCTCTGGGCTTCCCTCGTTGCCTCGCTCGTCATGGCGCTCGTCTACGCCGGACCTACCTGGTCACGGGGGCTTGGCCTGATCGCGCGCTTCGGCGCGGCGATTATCGTCGGCGTACTGGTTTACGGCCTGGTCGTCGTGGCGTTGCGCGCTCGCGTGAGACGGCGTTCCCCAAAAGATGTAAGGCTTGGTCAGTTCTAGGGGGATCCATGGCTCGAATTCGTGTAGTGACCGACAGCGCGAGCGACCTACCCCAGGAGTACGCGAACTCTCTCGACATCGACGTCGTGTCGTTGACGATTCGCTTTGGCGACGAGGAGTTCACCGACCGCGTCGACCTCACGCCCGAGGAGTTCTGGGCCAAGTGCAAGAGCTCCAAGACGCTGCCCGAGACGGCGGCGCCCTCACCGGGCGCCTTTCAAGCAGCGTACGAACGCGCCAAGGACGACGGCTGTGACGGCGTACTCGTGCTCACGCTCTCCTCGCTTCTTTCGGCGACCCACCAGTCGGCCTCACTGGCCGCCGAAGCCGTGGCTGCGACAATCGACGTTCGCGTGATCGACACGCTAAGTGTCTCCATGAGTCAAGGACTCATCGCCATCGACCTCGCCGAGTCGGCCAAAGGGGGCGCCGAGCTCGACCAACTGGCCGCGCGCGCCGAGGAGTTGATGAAAAAGAGCGGTGTCGTGGCGGCGCTCGACACCCTCGAACACCTAATTAAGGGCGGGCGAATCGGCGGGGCGAAGGCGCTCCTCGGACAGGTGCTCTCCATCAAGCCGCTCGTTGAGTTAAAGGGTGGTGTCGTCGCCGAGGCCGGGCGTCAACGCACGCGCGCGAAGGCGCTGAGCGCGGTCGCCAACGTCGCCGCGTCACACGCACCCCTTCGCCGTCTCGCGCTCATCCACGGCGCCTGTAACGACGTGGCGACCCTCCAAAAACTCATCAAGGACATTCCCACCGAATTTCCCGTCGTCTTGACCGACATCGGTCCGGTCGTGGGCGCCCACGGCGGTCCGGGCATCATCGGTCTCACGTGGATCGAGGCGTAAGCGGTCAGCGCCACTAAGTTCTTTACGTGACTGATGAAGATAAGAAAGTCGAGCCGGACCTGGTAGACCGCCTTTTAGCGGCGATTGACCACGCGCTCGACCTTGTCCACGACAAGATCCTTCGCCCAATCATCATGGCGGCGCGGATTATCGCCTTCGGCTTCATCATCGTGCTCGCCGCTTTCGTCTTCGTCATTGTCTTGATCATCGGTCTCATTCGACTGCTCAACGTTTACGCCTTCTCGGGACACGAGTGGCTGACGTACGCGGTCGTGGGCGCGGCTTCGCTCTTGACGGGTCTCATCATCTGGCGTCGCCGTCGTCCCCTCAATCTAAGGAAGTAATGACCGAGCACACTCGTGTCCTCATCATCGGATCTGGTCCGGCCGGGCTGACCGCGGCGATCTACTCGGCGCGCGCCCAACTCAAACCCATCGTCATTGAGGGCGAGCCCTCTTCCACCACCGATCAACCCGGCGGACAACTCATGCTCACCACCGACGTCGAGAACTACCCGGGCTTTCCTGAGTCCATCACCGGTCCCGATCTCATGATGAAGATGCGTGATCAGGCCGCTCGCTTTGGCGCTGACCTTCGCGTGGACAAGGTGCACAAACTCGACACGACGACGCGCCCCTTTCGCGCTTGGTTGAGCGGTGACGTTGAACCTACGATCACCGCCGACGCGGTCATCCTCGCCACGGGCGCGAAGTCCTTGATGCTGAACGTGCCCGGCGAAGAGGAGTTCCTAAGCCACGGACTCTCCACGTGCGCCACCTGTGACGGCTTCTTCTTTCGCGGCCAAGACATCGCCGTCGTGGGTGGCGGCGACTCCGCACTTGAAGAGGCTCTGTTCCTCACTCGCTTCGCGTCGAGCGTGACGGTCGTCCATCGACGCGACTCACTTCGCGCGTCCAAGATCATGCAAGAGCGCGCCTTGAACCACGAGAAGATTCGCTTCGCGTGGAATACCCAGGTCACCGAGGTCTTGGGTGAGAGCAAGGTCATGGGATTGAAAGTCCGTGACACCATGACCAACGAGGAGCGAGTGCTATTGGTGACCGGTGTCTTCGTAGCGATTGGCCACGTTCCTAACACCACCCTCGTGACCGATTCGGTCGAACTTGAGGACAACGGCTACGTGCGCACGAGCCTCGGATCCTTCACCAATATCGACGGACTCTTCGCCGCCGGGGACGTGCAGGATCACGTGTACCGCCAGGCCGTCACCTCGGCCGGATCCGGCTGTATCGCAGCGATCGACGCCGAACGATGGCTCGAAGCGCAAGGGATTTAGCGTCCGCTCGCTAAGGTGATTGGCGCGACACCGGCCACGGTGTTTGAGGAGGCAGTAATGAGCGAGAACATCACAACCCTGACCGACGCCACGTTCGACGAGGCCATTGGCTCATCGGAAAAACCCATTTTGGTTGACTTTTGGGCCGAATGGTGCGGGCCGTGCAAAATGATCGCCCCCATCCTCGAAGAGTTCGCCACCGAGCAGTCCGACAAGTTCGTCATCGGCAAATTGGACGTTGACGTCAACGTCGCCACCGCCACCAAGTTCTCGGTGATGAGCATCCCGACGTTGCTGCTCTTCAAAGATGGCGAAGTCGTGGCTCGCCTCGTGGGCGCGAAGCCCAAGGGTGCGCTCTTGCAAGAGATTACTTCGAGCTTGTAGTTCGCCTGAGTTTCGAACCACTTCGCCCTGGCGACACGGGCCAACGTGTGCGTGAACTGAACGATCGATTAGCGGAACTCGCTCTCGTCGTAACGAATGAACCCGGAGACGTCTACGACGCGGAAATCGTCGCGCTCGTTGAATCGTTTCAACGTTCTCGGGGGCTCCCCCTCACTGGTGTGGTCGATCTGACGACGTGGGAGCGTCTCGGCGAAGCCCGTTGGCAACTCGGACAGCGACTCTTGTTTGACACTCGCCCACATCTACGCGGTGACGACGTAGCCGAACTTCAAGTGCTCCTCGCCCAACTCGGTTTCAACCCGGGACGCATCGACGGCATCTTTGGACCGTTGACCAATACCGCGCTGTGCGAGTTTCAAAGCAACCGTGACTTAGAGACGAGTGGCGCCCTTACCAAGGCCACGTTGCAAGAACTGATTCGCGTTCGCGCCACTAACGCTGGTCGCAGTCTCGTCACTGACGCCCGAGACCTCGCGGGGTTCAATCCTCAAGCGACTGGAACAGTGTTGCTCTGTGGTGAAGGACCCCTCGCGGTCGCCCTCGCGGCGTCGCTCGTCGACTCACCCTCCATTCACGCGCTGCTGGACCACTCGCATGAAGAGTCGGCCGACTTCGCCAACGCCCACGACGTGGCCTTGGTCTTATCATTTCAACCTCTTCACCAGGTTGAAGGTATCCACCTTCACTACTGGGCCAGTTACTTGACTCACTCCAGGCGAGGCGAGCGCCTCGCGAGCTCTCTCGCCTCGAGGCTGGCGCAACTTGAGGATGGACCGCGCGTCGAAGTAACCGGCATGGCCCTGCCCATACTGCGAGAAACCAAGATGACGACGGTCCACGTGGAGCACGGAAACGTCGCTGAACAGGTGCTTCACCAAGTCATCACGGCTCTCGAGGGTCTCGTGGAGCAAGTTATCCACAGATCAGAGTAAAAATACCTTTTCAAAGACGGGTATTTAGAGGGTAAATACCCTTACTTTTGGCGAAAATCGAAGTAACCCACAACTTCATGCACAACTTGGGGAAAACTTCAACGAGAGGGTTAGGTTGAGGGTTGAGTCTTATTTCGGTTTAGAAATTGCGCTGTAGAGCCGTTCGAGGTCATCGAGGTCCGCAAAGTCAATGATTATGCGGCCGTTTCGACCCTTGAGATCAACGTGCACCCGGGTATCGAGGTAGTTCTCAAGGAGCTCCTCCAGTTCGGCGACGCTCGCGTCAGGCACCGGGCGAAGTCGAGGCGCTCCGTCGGGAGCCTTGGCCGTCGCTTCGACGGCCGGCGCCACCTTGGGCTCGAGGAAGGCCTTAACGGCCTCCTCCGTTGCTCGCACCGACAGTTCGTTCTTCACCACCCTCGCGACCAGAGTCGATTGAGCGTCAGGGTCACTGACGGCGAGCAACGCTCGCGCGTGTCCGGCCGTTATCTGTGAGGACACGAGAGCACTTTGGGCCGTGTCACCTAGCTGAAGGAGTCGTAACGTATTCGTAACATTTGCTCGACTCTTGCCAACGCGCTGCGCAACTTGATCGTGCGTGAGATCAAAGTCGTCGACGAGCTGCTGGTAGGCGGCGGCCTCTTCCAGCGCGTGCAGATCAACGCGGTGCAAGTTCTCGACCACGGCTTGTTCGAGGGAAAGCCGGTCGTTGACGTCGTCTTGAAGAAGTACCGGCACGAGTTCTAGCTTGGCAATAATCGCAGCCCGCCAGCGACGCTCACCGGCGATAAGTTCGTACTTGTCGGGTTCGCCTTCTACGGGACGAACGATGATGGGCTGGAGGACGCCGAGCTCTTGTACCGAAGCGGCCAGGGTCTTAAGACTGTCGTCATTGAAGACCTTACGAGGTTGAAACGGATTCGGTCGAATCGAATCCACGGGCACCATGCGTAGGGGACCCGATGACTGCACTTCACTTGGCGGTTCCGTAGACGCCGTGCCGGTGTCGGGAATCAGTGCCCCGAGCCCCTTACCCAAACCTGGTTTTCTAGCCATTTAAGATCTCCTCTGCTAACGCTCGGTACGCTTTGGCGCCCTTGGATGATGGATCAAAGACAGTGATGGGTTGCCCGAACGACGGAGCCTCAGCCAAGCGGACGGTACGCGGAATCACTGTCTTGCACAGCTCTTCTTCGAAGTGCTTCTTGACTTCCTTCGCGACGTCCGTCGAAAGAGTATTGCGAGAGTCGTACATGGTCAAGACGACCTTGGTGATGCGCAGACGCGGATTGAGCTCCTTCTGCACTAAATTCACGATGCGCTGGAGTTGCGTAAGACCCTCGAGAGCGTAAAACTCAGTCTGTACGGGTACGAGAATGTCGGTGGCGGCAGCAAAGGCGTTGATCGTAATTAGTCCCAACGACGGGGGGCAGTCGATGAAGATGTAGTCGTAGTCACCGTCAATCGAAGTAATCGCTCGCTTTAAGCGAAGTTCGCGCGAGATCATCGAAGTGAGTTCTTGCTCCACGCCCGCCAAGTCCAGCGTGGCGGGCGCAACGAAGAGGTTGTTAATTCCTGCAGGTTCTATGATATCGACCAGGGGAACGTCGTTTAAGAGGACGTCGTAGATCGAATGCTCGAACTGGCGACCATCAACACCCAGGCCAGTTGTGGCGTTACCTTGGGGGTCAAGATCGACGACCAAGACCCTTTTGCCCCGCTCTGCGAGTGCGGCACCGAGGGAAACGGTGGTAGTGGTCTTGCCCACTCCACCTTTTTGGTTGGCTACAGCAAAAATCCTCATCGTGCTGGCGTCCGCCATGAGCCTCTTCCCGAGCTAAGTACCTACCGACACTGCGTCGAACCACTGCCATTCAACTCGGTTTTGGCCGGTTCGTCAAGTACCAATGTTTCACGTGAAACAATTGAGCCAGGCACCTTAAAGTGTTTCACGTGAAACATCGCCCCGCACGAGCGCCATTGAATTACGAGTGTTTTACTTGAAACTTTGGACTCCACCTCCAAGAGGTGTCCGAAATTGTTTCACGTGAAACATCAGAAAAGGGGCTTCTTCTTAGGTACTCCCGATGCTCTCGGGTACTCCCGGGGAGTCGAACTCTCCTTTACCAGCACCTCGTAAGCCGTGCCGTAGCGCGAGCGGCCCTGGGCTACCAGTCCGAGAAGGGCCAACCCGGCGGAGTTCCAGCGTTCGTCCGTTCGCTCCGTTGGGGGTTCAGATACAATCAGCACTCCCCCGACCCTTAAAAACCGAACGGCACACTCGGCCGTTACCGCCGGAGGACCAAAGGATCGCGACGTGACCAAGTCAAAGGTCTCGTCAAATTCGGGCCAGCGGGCGGCATCCTCTGCTCGGGCGGTAATCACCTGGCCGTCTCCTGGAGCTCCCGGCAGCGCCAGGGCCCCTTTGAGGAAATTACTCCGCTTCTCCATGGAGTCCAGGAATACTTCGTGGCAACCCCATCGATCCAAGAGTACGAGTCCGGGCAAGCCCCCTCCACTGCCCAAATCAAGAAGAGTGCCTGGGGGAGAGGACCGTATCGTCTCCCAGCACAGTGCGAAACCTTCGGCGTGGGCGATCTGGGGCCCTATCGGCTGTGGGCCTAAAAAACCCCGCGCCCTCGATTCCTCGAGAACGCGGGGCAACCAATCTGAGTTCATAATGCAATTATGCCGGAGCGACCACCACGAAACGTCGAGGATCTTCGCCTTCGGAGCGAGTAACCACGCTCTCGCTGTCGGTGAGCGCGTCGTGAATGGCCTTACGGTCCGCGGCGGACATCGGCTCTAAGGCCCTTTCCTCACCGGTCTCCACGACTTCTTGAGCTACCTGCTCGGCGAAACGACCAAGCGCCGCTACCCGACGTTCACGGTACTGAGCGACGTCAACGAGAATTCGATCGGTCCGACTAGGACTCTTCGATTGCACCACGGTTCGCGTCACTTCTTGAAGTGCCTGCAGGGTGGTGCCACGAGGACCGACCAGAACACCAAGCTCGGTCGGGGGATTGGCGTTAACCGAAATCTCGACGGTCTCTTCGTCGAGCTCCTTGACCGTCACCTCGGCCGTAACATCCATCGACGCCAAGAGTCCCACCAGGAACTCCTTCGCGATTGCTCCTTGTTCGGCAAGTGAAATACCCTCCGCCATACTGTCCTCCTTGATTGGACTCTTCACAGACTGTTGATTCCTCGTAGTTGAGGGTTGACGCGTGGAACTCTTTTCGCGCTCACGGCGGGGCTCACCATCAGGCCGGCCTTCCGAACGTGGCTTGTCATTTCGAGGGTTCGCGCTACGCGCGCGCTCGGGGCGATCGCCCGAACGTCGTGAGCGCTTCGGTCGAGGACCGCTCGGGCGCACGCGCGCACGCACGCGCGCCTCTCCTCGAACTCGTCCAAACATGCCGGCCTTAGGTTCTTCGACGACTTCGACTTCTGCGTCGTCTCGATGGACGCCGAGATGCGCCAGGGCTCGATCCATCGCTTCATCGACTGTTTTTCCTGTGGTTTCTACCCATTCCATGGGTTAACGCGCCTTTCGCTTGCGCTTCGCTTTTGAGCGAGGCTGACTTGGAGGTTTAGGAGCCGGCCGAGGCTGACTCTTTGGTCGAGTGTTTCCGTTCGATTGAGTCGGGCGCTTAGCGGGGGTTGAGGGTTTGGGAGTCTTGTCTTCGACGGGCAGTGTCTCAGTCTCCGACTCCGGGGCCGCAGGAATCTCTCGGGGTCCGTCCCAGACCTCTTTCGAGTTTCCCGCTTCTTTCAATTCGTCCGAACGGTTGATCACGTATTGAGTTAATATACGAATACATGTTGAAATAATCATGTAAATCACTACAGCCGCTGGAATGACCAGATAAAAATATGCAAAAACAATCGGAAGAATTCGCTGCATGGTCTGCTGTTGGCTCGGGACGACCTGCCCTTGGCGCTTGTTGCGAGAGTTCATCGTGGCCATCTGGAAGTACTGCAAACCAACCGCGATCACGACGAAGACGAAGAAGGGAATCGCCGCCAGCACTGAACCGTGGCTCGAGAACGGCTTCGAGCTGAGGTCCATGCCCCACGTGTTGAGCTGTCCCACCGAGTGGACGAGGTTGTGGTACATCGTCGAGGTGGAGGGAATGTAGCGCGGCTGTGCAGTTATCTTGCCCGCGGTCGAAGTCGTCGTAAACGTTAAACCCTTAATAACACTGTAAAGAATGAAGAGGAACGGAGCTTGGAGTAAGAGGGGGAGGCATCCACCGAGGGGGTTAACCCCCGCTTCCTTGTAGAGCTTCATCAACTCGTCGTTCATGAGTTGACGGTTCTCTGGGCCCTTGTACTTCTGCTGGAGCTTCTTGATCTCTGGCTGCAGCTTCTGCATTGCCTTCATCGAGCGCGTGCTCTTGACCGTGAAGGGCGTCAAGATACCCATGATGATCACGGTCAATAGGGCAATGGCGACCGCGTAGTTCGGTATGAAGCTGTAGAGCTCGGCCATGATCCACCCGATGAGGTGGAACAGCGGTTGGAAGACGCTGCCAACGGCGTGGGAGATTGACTTCATGAGTGAGAACTCCTAGCTGGCTTGGCTTCAGGAACGAGATCGATGCCGTGGGGCCCAAAGGGGCGGCAACGAAGTAGGCGCCGGGCGGCGAGCAGCGTGCCCCTCGAGGCTCCGTGCGTGGCGATGGCTTCAGCGGCGTAGTGAGAACAGGAAGGGTAAAAACGACACGGCGACTGACGCCCCGCGCTCAAGTGTTGGTAGGTGTGGATGAGGGCTAAGAGTACGCGCGACGCTGGCGTGGGCTTAGCCAGCGTTGGCTCGGCCGAGGGCTTGTTGGAGGTGGTGGTGGAGTTCATCATAGGAGAGGTTTCCTGTCTCAAAACCACATCTGATCAGGTAAGAACCAGACAGTGGTTGGGGGTCGAGGTCGTCAATAAGTGCCCTGAGTCGCCGACGGATTCGATTGCGGACAACCGCATTACCGACCTTTCGACTGATCGCGTACGCCACGTTCACTGAACTCTCGTCAGGCGAACCGACCACGAAACTTATTCGTAGCGGGCCGCTCTGACCTCGTCCAGTAGGTGTCGCGAAGAGCGCGAACTGCCGGCGGGTACGGACCCGACCGGGCACCCTAGCTAGACCGTCAATTGGTGACGGCCCTTATTGCGACGGGCCTTGAGGACGGCACGACCAGCACGGGTGCGCATACGCGCGCGAAAACCGTGTGTTTTGGCTCTTTTCCTCTGGTTGGGCTGATAAGTACGCTTCACAAAAACCTCTTCTCAAAATATGTTCTGCGCTTCGCGGTACCCCCGGGGGGTCGCTGGCGCGCCACAGCGTGCAATCTTACCCCACGAACCAGATGGCCTCGGCGGAAGCCAATGAATAGGTGTAGGGTGACTCTCCCTGTCAGAAAATCAAGGGTTTTCCTTCAAAGGCACTTGTGGATAATGTCAGAGATGAGCTGTGGAGGAACCTAGTGCAAAGTGGTGAGGAGATCTGGACCGCCCTTCGCGACTCCTTACGTGGCAACGCTTCTGAGGCGGTGTGGGCCGCGGGCCTCAGCACGCTTCGCCTTGTGGATTATCACGACAACGAGCTCGTTATTGGCGCGCCGAATCAAATCCAACTTCTTCGCGTGCAACAGCGCTACTTGCCCTTTATCACCGAGCAGGCCGAGCAACTCGTCGGTCATCAGCTCCAGGTTTCGCTCACGATTAGCGACTCGACGAACCCGTCCGCGCTCGTCGAGCCCGTCGCCGAGACTATCGAGTCACCACCGGTGGTGACCTACGCCGCGAGTGTCGATCAACCCGCACGACTCGATCCGCGGATGACTTTCGACTCTTTCGTGCCAGGACCGTCCAATCGCCTAGCGTTCGCCGCCGCCCAATCGGTGGCCGAAACTCCTGGTCGGGCCTATAACCCGTTGATGATCTACGGAAACTCCGGCTTAGGTAAGACACACTTGTTACACGCCATAGGCAACTACGTGCAGGAGAACTACCCGGGTCGCAAAGTCCTCTACGTTTCAACGGAGACGTTCCTGAACGACTTCATTCGCGCGATTCAAACGCGCACGCAACTCTCACTGCACGAGCGCTACCGCGAGAACGACGTGTTGCTCATCGACGACATTCAGTTCATGGAGACCCGAGGCGAAACGTTCCACGAGGAGATTTTTCACACCTACAACGCCCTACACGGTGAAGGAAAACAGATCGTGTTGACGTCGGATCGTTCACCGCGAGACCTCGCTGGGCTACAAGAGCGATTCCGCTCGCGTCTCCTCCAAGGACTCGTCACCGAGATCGATCAACCCGATCTCGAGACCCGTATCGCGATTCTTCGATCAAAGTCCGAGCGCGAAGGCATCGCGCTGCCCGACGAAGTAGCCGAGTGGATCGCCCAAAGGGTCCGTGACAACATTCGAGAGCTCGAAGGGTCAATCACGATGTTGCGCGCCTTCGCCAATTTGCGCCAAGAACCCATCACCCTCGAACTCGCGAAGGCTCACCTAACGAACCTCGGTCAAGAGCAGGTGATACTGAAACCGGAGACCATCTTGATGGTGGTCTCGGACTTTTACGGCCTCACCGTTGAAGAGGTCCGGGGATCTAAGCGACTACGACCATTGGTACACGCCCGTCACGTTGCTATGTACCTCATTCGTGACATGTTGAACAACTACTCCTACCCCATGATCGCGCGTATTTTTGACGGTCGTAATCACACGACGGTAATTAGCGGCGTAGAAAAAATCAAAGAACAGCTCACCTCGAACCCCGAAATGCTCTCGCAGATTAATCAGTTAAAACGTCGTCTTCAAGGAGAGGGTTAGGAACGTTACTTTGTGCGCAACGTTGGGGTCAGTTTGTGGATTACAAGTTGACAACTAACGAGTACTCCACATCACCTCAGGGTTGAACCATGAGAGTTGAAGGAGTTACTCACAACGCTGTGGGTAGATCAAAACCCTCAAACATCCTTTTTATCAGGGGGATTGAAACACCACACACATACGCACACCCCTACTACTACTAAGACTTCTACACATTGAAAAGACACCGTAACCTCAGTAGCAAAGAAAGGCAGACCCATGAAGTTCAAATCGGAACGTGACATTCTCGTCGAAGCCCTTACGGCCGCGAGCCGTGTTGTGGCCACCCGACTCATCGGGGCGTCGTCGGGCATCCTCTTAACACTCACCGGAAACCAACTCGTCGTTACCGGTACCGATCTCGACATAACGGCCCGCACCACCGTTGACGTCATTGGTTTAGAAGATGGATCGACCGTGGTTCCTGCACGACTCATCGTCGACGCTGTGCGTTCACTTGAAGCGGGCGCGGTCACCGTATCGAGCGGGGAAGAGAATGTAGAAATCTCGCTCAGCCGCGCCAAGTTTTCTCTACGTACCTTTGCGGTTGCCGACTACCCAAAACTGCCACCGGTTACCGGACCGGTTACGTTCATCGCGGCTCTCGATCTCATTCAGGGACTTAACCAGGTGGTGCGAGCCGCGGCGAACGACGACGCCCGCCCGCTCCTTACGGGCATTCTCTTTACGACCGAGGACGGCACGCTGCGACTTATCGCGACGGACTCGTATCGCCTCGCGGTACGTGACGTCCCCGGTGTTCAGGGACTCAGTGGCACCCAAGACCTTCTAGTCCCAGCTCGAGCCCTCCAAGAACTACAACGAGCGGCCTCGACACTGGCCGCCGACGCCGAAATTGGCGTCACGCTGAGCGACGCTGAGATCTGCTTCGTAGTGGGCAATACGAGCATCGCGTCACGACTCATTGACGGGAACTACCCCTCCGTGCTTCAACTCATCCCCACCAGCTACCCGAATCAGCTCCGTATCGCCAAAGACACTCTGCTCACTTCTCTGAAACGCGCCAAGTTGCTCGCGAAGGACTCAACCTCGTCGGTGCGCCTCACGATGAAGGACCGAAACGTCGAGATTCGTACCCAGAGTCACGACGCCGGTGACGTTGAGGACAACGTTGACGCGGACTACAACGGCGAAGAGATGACCATCGCCTTCAATCCCGGGTTTTTAATCGACGGCGTCGAGGCGGTCCCTGGTGACGAAGTGGTACTGGAGATGTCGGACTCCGTTCGTCCGGCCATGGTCCACGGTGTCGAAGACATTCGATTTCGCTACCTGCTCATGCCCGTTCGAGTCCAGTAACGAGGTCCCTCGTGGGTCTCCACGAACTCACGCTGCGAAACTTTCGACTCTTTGGCGAGTTCTCCTTCGTCCCCGATCCCGACGCCGTCACGGTCTTTCTTTCGCCCAACGGGACCGGTAAGACGTCGGTTCTCGAAGCGGTGAACGCGCTCGCGACCGCCTCGTCGTTTCGAACGAACGCGGCGAGCGACATGATCAGGAACAAGGAGTCCACGGCTGAAGTACACGGTGTCATATTCCAACGCGAACGCCGGGTCCAAGTTGACCTGACTCTAACGAGGGGAGTGCGCAACACCACGAAGAAGATGCTCGTTAACGGGCAACGCCCTCGCTCGAGGGCGGAGCTCTCAGAGGCGTTGCCACTGACCGTTTTTACCCCCGAGGGCGTCGACGTCGTGCGCGGCGGGCCAGAACATCGCCGTACGTATCTAACGAACTTGCTCACCGACGTCGAGCCCACCACGAGTGAGATCGTCGAGCGTTTTCACCGGGTGTTGAGTCAACGAAACGCCCTGCTGCGCGCGCTCGAAGGAAGCCGGCCTTCGTCAACTCAACAGTCTGAACTCGAACTGTGGACGAGTGATTTTTGTGACGTCAGCGAAGAACTACTTTCGCATCGAGTTGCGCTGTTGACTCAACTCGCGCCGCTCGTTACCCAGTTCTATCAAGAGCTCGCGCAGAACACGAACGAAGTCGCCGTCACGTACGAGCGCTCGTGGTCGGATCAGCTGAGTGGCGCACTCGCCGCGGCCGTCAACGACGAACGCTTTCGCGGTTACACGACGGTTGGACCACACCGCGACGATGTTTCGTTGGCCCTTGACGGTCGCGACGCGCGACGTCAAGCTTCTCAGGGCGAGCAACGCTCGCTCGCGCTGGCGCTTCGCCTCGCGGGTCACGACCTGGTTCGCCAGCAACGCGGTGTCGACCCTCTACTGCTCTTGGACGACGTGTTCTCAGAACTCGATCCCGTGCGTAGCCATCGGCTCTTAGACCTCTTGCCAACAGGGCAAACGCTGGTGACGACCGCGTCGCCGCTACCGAGCGGCCTCTCGCCGGCGGTCGTTATCGACCTTACGCGCGTGCTGTCGTGAAACGTCGCGACGAAGAGCCCGCAGCACTCGGCGAACTGCTCAACACGCTCGCCGGTCGACTTAAACGAGTTGACCTTCGCCTCATCGACGAAGCGCGCGCACTGTGGCCGACCGTTGTGGATCCGGTGATCGCCGAGCACTGTCGAGTGGAACTCGTCAAGGACGGCGTGCTCATCGTGAGCGTTCCTTCGGGTGCGTTCGCGCAACGCGTGCTATCACAAAGCCCTTCAATTTTGGAAGGATTTGTAGCGCTCGGATCGAGCGCGCCGACGTCACTAAAAACGGTGTTGAAGTAGGCAAAAAAAGACGTCGAAACTCGCGCTCGCGACGTCCGTTTTGGGTCGAAAGTCACAGCGTGTCGGGTAGGATAGAGCAGTCAATTTATTGACGACGGCGGTGCGAAGAGCGCCCAAATAATTGTTTTGAAAGGACTCCTTAGTGGCCGAAAAGACCAAAGGATCTCCTAGTTACGGCGCTAGTGACATCACCGTTCTCGAAGGCCTTGAACCGGTACGTGTTCGCCCTGGAATGTACATCGGTTCTACCGGCCCCGCGGGCCTGCACCACCTCATTATTGAGGTCGTGGACAACGCCGTCGACGAGGCCATGGCCGGCTACTGCACCCGTATTGACGTGACGTTGCTGGCCGACGGGAGCTGTCGCGTGGTGGACGATGGACGAGGGATCCCCGTCGATGAACACCCCCAGTACAAGGGGAAATCGGCCGCGGAGGTAGCCCTGACGATGCTGCACGCGGGCGGCAAGTTCGGCGGTAATGGCTACAAAGTCTCCGGCGGTCTGCACGGCGTGGGCGTTTCGGTCGTGAACGCGCTCTCGACCGATCTGTTACTCGAAGTCGACCTTAACAACAACCACTACGAACTGAGATTCAAAGACGGCGGCAAGCCACAAGGCAAACTCAAGGTTACGGGTCCGGCCCCTCGTGGTCGTACCGGTACGACGGTGACCTTCAAGCCCGACCCAACGATCTTCGAGGACGTCGAGTTTCGCGCGCAGACGGTCACGGAGCGACTGCAGATAATGGCCTTCTTGAATCGCGGACTGGAGATTCGTTTCGTCGATGAACGTAAAAATCGTGAAGCCAAAGAGACGTATAAGTACAACGGCGGCATCGTCGACTATGTTCGCCATCTCAACAACACCAAAGAGTCCCTCTTTCGAAAAGTCGGCTCGTTCGAGCAGGTGGAAGAGATCCAAGAAGTCGAAATCGCCTTCCAGTGGAACACCGGGTACTACGAAAGTATCTACTCCTTCGCGAACGGCATCTCCACGATCGAGGGCGGTATGCACGAGGAAGGGTTCCGCAAGGCACTCACCAACGTGGTCAACCGCTACGCGCGAAAACGGAACCTTCTTAAGGAGAAGGAAGAGAATCTAAAGGGCGAGGACATTCGAGAGGGTTTGACGGCCATCGTTTCGGTGCGTCTGCGCGACCCCCAGTTTGAAGGTCAGACCAAGAGCAAACTCGGCAACGTCGCCATTCGCTCGCTCGTCGAGCGCGCGACAAATGAGAAGCTCGCCGAGTGGCTCGAAGAGAATCCCCGCGAGGGTAGCCAAATCGTCGCTAAGTCGATTTCCGCCTCGAGGGCGCGGATGGCCGCACAGGGAGCGCGCGATCTCACCCGTCGCAAGAGCGCACTCGACGGCGCCGGACTACCCGGAAAGTTGGTGGACTGTTCGTCGAACGAACCGCGCGAGTGCGAGCTCTTCATCGTTGAGGGCAACTCGGCCGGTGGTTCAGCCAAGGACGCGCGAAATCCTCGCAACCAGGCGATTCTGCCGATTCGCGGAAAGATTCTCAACGTCGAAAAGGCCCGCTCGGACAAGATTCTGAGGAACACCGAGATCCAGGCGCTCGTCTCAGCGATCGGTGCCGGCGTTGAGGCTGATTTCGATCTCACGAAGATTCGCTACGACAAGATCATCTTGCTCGCCGACGCGGACGTGGACGGCAGTCACATCCGGACCCTGTTGTTGACGTTCTTTTTCCGTCAGATGACCGAACTCGTAAACAGTGGACACGTCTACGTCGCCCAGCCACCGCTCTACTCGACGTTGGTGGGAAAAGAGAAGGTCTACTTGCGAGACGACGCCGCAAAAGACGCCTTTTTGGTCGATCACCCAGATCACAAGAACGACTTCCAACGACTGAAGGGTCTTGGTGAGATGGACTTCGACGAGTTACGCGACACGACCATGGACGCCACCAAGAGAGCATTGCTCCAGATCACCGTCGAGCAAGCGGCGCTCGCCGACGAAGTGTGTTCAATTCTCATGGGCGACGACGTTCCGCAACGTCGTCACTTCATACAAACCAACGCGAAAGACATTCGCTTCCTAGATATCTAGGAACGGGAGAGTTATGGCACGCACGACGAAAGGCTCCGGCGCCACCACGCCACCACCGACGCCACCCGGTGACGAAGTCATTGGCTACGTCGAACCCATAGAGATCAACTTGGAGATGGAGCGCTCGTTCCTCGAGTACTCGATGTCGGTCATCGTCTCGCGGGCGCTACCTGACGTGCGTGACGGGCTCAAGCCCGTGCACCGTCGCATTCTCTACTCGATGTTTGACCAAGGGCTTCGCCCCGACCGACCCTTCGCCAAGTGCGCCAAGGTCGTCGGCGACGTCATGGGTACGTACCACCCCCACGGTGACTCAGCCATCTACGACGCGATGGTGCGAATGGTGGTGGACTTTTCGATGCGCCACCCCCTCATCAGTGGTCACGGCAACTTTGGTGGCACGGGTCCCGACGAGGGCGCCGCCGCGATGCGCTACACGGAGTGTCGTTTGGCGCCCCTGGCGCTCGAGATGCTCGACTCCATCGACGAAGAGACGGTCGACTTCTACGCGAACTACGACAACTCGACCCAGCAACCCCTGGTGTTGCCCTCGAGGTTCCCCAACCTTCTCGTGAACGGCTCCCAGGGCATCGCCGTGGGCATGGCGACCAAGATTCCGCCCCACAACCTGGGCGAAGTCATCGACGCCACCCTGCACCTGCTCGCCAACCCCGAGGCGACGCCCGACGATCTGATGAAGTTCGTCAAGGGTCCCGACTTTCCCACCCGAGCGCAGATTCTCGGGCGCCAGGGCATCTTGGACGCGTACCGCACGGGTCGAGGCTCGATCAAGCTGCGCGCGGTTGCCGAAATTGAAGAGACCGGCAAGGACACTCGGATTATCGTTACCGAGTTTCCCTACGAAGTTTCGGTGGAGTCGATTGAGGAGAAGATCTACGACCTCGTAAAGAACGGTGACCTCGAGGGCATCGCCGCGGTGCAGAACGACTCGGCGGGACGCCAGGCTCGCCTCGTGATTCGTCTCAAGCGCGACGCCAACGCCAACGTGGTGTTGAACAAGCTCTACAAGAACACGTCGTTGCAGACGAGCTTCGCCGTGAACATGCTGGCCCTGGTCGACGGCGTGCCGCGCACGCTGAACTTGGTGCAGGCTCTTACCCACTACATCGCCCACCAGGTCGACGTCGTCACTCGTCGCACCGAGTTCCGTCTGCGCAAGGCCGAAGCTCGCGCGCACATCGTTGAAGGTCTCTTAAAGGCCATCGACATGCTGGACCAGGTGATCGCGACGATTCGTGGATCAGACGACCGCCCAGCCGCTCGCGTGGCCCTCATGGCCGCTCCCTTTAGCTTTAGTGAAGAGCAGGCCAATCACATCTTGGACATGACGCTCGGACGCTTGACGCGTCTCGGACGCACTGAGCTCGAAGAGGAGATGAAGAAACTTCGCGAGACCATTGCCGAACTGCAGTCCATCTTGGCCGACGAGACCAAGCTGCGCGCCGTGATCGGTGAGGAGCTCACCACGCTGCGCAACAAGTTCGCTGACGAGCGCGTCACCCAGATCGTGAACGACCCGGGTGAGCTTGGTGTCGAAGACCTCATTCAAGACGAGGAGATCGTTCTCACGATGACGCGCGCCGGGTACGTGAAGTCGGTCGCGGCTGACGCCTTTCGCACCCAGGGCCGAGGTGGTCGCGGCGTGCGTGGCGCGACGTTGAAGGACGAAGACTTCGTCGATCAGATCATCCACACCACGACCCTGGCGCACCTGTTGTTGTTCTCCAATCGCGGACGAGTCTTTCGCCTGCGGGGTCACGAGATCCCCATGAAAGAGCGCACCGCCAAGGGCACGGCCGTCGTGAATCTCTTGAACTTGCAGCCCAACGAGTCGATCCAGGCCATCGTCACGACCGAGGACTTTCCCAAAGACAAGTTCTTGGTCTTCGCGACGGCGAACGGCACCGTGAAGAAGACGGCCTTTAGCGAGTACGACAAGTCGCGTCGAGAAGGTTGGATCGCGATCAATCTGCGAGCCGGTGACGAAGTAGTTCGCGTCGTGGCGACCGGGGGCGACGATGATCTCATGATGGTCACGTACCGCGGCATGGCCATTCGCTTCAAAGAAGAAGAGGTTCGCGAGATGGGTCGTGACTCTACCGGGGTACGTGGCATCAAGCTCAAGCCCGACGACCGCGCCATCTCACTCGACGTCGTTCGCGACGAGGCCGATCTCTTCGTGGTCACTGATACCGGTTTTGGCAAGCGCGTGAAGACCGATCGTTTCAATCGCCAAGGCCGAGGCGGTCAGGGTGTTCGGGCCATCAAGCTGACGGCCGCACGCGGTTTCGTCGTAGCCGCGTTTATGGTTCATCTCGATGACGAAGTACTCCTCGCCTCGAGTGGGGGCGTGCTGATTCGCCTGCCCGTGCGTGAAGTCTCTTCACAGGGTCGTGACGCGACGGGCGTACGCGTGATGAGTCTCGACGAGGGCCACGCGGTCGCCGCCGTGGCGGCCGTGCCGTTCGAAGAAGAGACCGACTAAGCGGCTCGTCGTTCCCACGCTCGGCGTAACACGTCGACCATTTGGTCCACGCCCTGCGCGCCGAGCACCATGAACTTCTCATCAATCAAGATTGCGGGCACGCCCGTGATGCCGAGTTCGTTCGCCGACGTCTCGTCGGCACGAACCTCAGCGCTAAAGGCGTCGCTCTCCCACAGCGACGACGCGTTGACGACGCCCACGGCGCGCGCGAGTTCGTTCAACTGGCCCCGGTCACTGATTAAGAGACCATCGCTGAAGTAGGCCTGGAAGAGGCGTTGACTCATCGCGGCACTGAGTCCCTGGGTGGCACTGAGAGCGATGAGTCGATGAGCGTCAAAAGAGTTGGTGGGCTTAGCGCTGGCGAACGACCAGGTCATGTCGAACTCCTGCGCCTGGGCTTCGAGCCGTCGGTGAAGCTCGCGAGCTTTCTCCACGGGCATGGCGTACTTAGTGGCTACGAGTTCTTCGAGGGTCTGGGTGAAGTCGAGCGGCGTGTTGGGATCGAGCTCGAAGGCGTGGTGGATTACGACAACGTCGCGGCCGTGTTCGAATTGCGCTATGGCACGACCTAGCTGGCGCGAGCCGAGGTAACAAAAAGGGCAGATGACGTCACTCCAGAGGTCAACGGACATGGTTTCAGCCATGACGTAATGGTCGCACAGATTACGACGAGGCAGAATGGTGCAATGGCTGCCCGCGAGATGACTGCCGACGAAGCGGTGGCGCTGGTTCGAGCCAACGACGCGATTGGTCTTGGACTGATCACGGGAACCCCCACGGCCCTGATGAAGGCGCTCTCTAAACGTCACGACTGGGAAGACCTGACCTTTAGCGGTGGTTTGATCCTTGGTTCCTACGACGTCTTCTTGCATCCCAACGTTCACTACCGATCGAGCTTCTACGGCGGGGCCGAACGCTCCTACGTCGCTCGGGGCGCCGACACCCAGCACGTGCCGTCGTTCTTTCGTCACTACGGACTCTTGATTCAACACCTCAGCCCGCGCGTCATGATGACCACCGCCGCCATGCCCGACGCCTTAGGACACGTCAGTCTCTCGCTCTACAACGGTGCGCACTTAGAAGAGTTGGAGCGTTGCGCGCGCGACCCGAATCGTCTCTTGATCGTGGAGTGCTCACCGCACTTTCCACGAACCCACGCGCTTAGCGGCCACGTCAATCATCTCGATCTCGCTGAAGTGGACGTCGTCGTCTACACCAACGAGTGTCCGACGATCTTTCCCAACGAGGCCGGTACCCCAGAAGAGGCGACGATCGCTGAACACGCGGCCGCCTATATCAGCGACGGTTCGACCCTCCAGACCGGCATTGGGGCCGTCCCCAACCTGGTGGCTCGGGCTCTCGCGACGGGCGACGGCGGGGACTACGGCGTTCACTCAGAGATGTTCACCGACGGGCTCTATGAACTGATCACGGCCGGTAAGGTAACCAACCGCAAGAAGAACATTCATAAAGGAACGTCCGTCATCACCTTCGCCGCTGGAACCCAAGCTATGTACGACTTCATCGACGACAACCCCGCCATTGGCATGGCGCCAGTGACCTACACCAACGACCCCCACGTCATTGCCCAAAATCACCGCATGGTCTCGATTAACTCCGCCCTGGAAGTGGACCTGCACGGACAGATCGTGGCCGACACCATTGGCGCGGCCCAGCACACGGGGGTCGGGGGTCATCAGGACTTCGTCGAGGGCACCAGCCTCTCGCTCGAACACACTTCGCTCGTCTGTTTTCAGTCAACGGCCGTGGTGAAGGGTGAACTGAAGAGCCGCGTCATCGAATCCTTGACGCCGCATTCAACCGTGTCGTC
The DNA here is from genome assembly GCA_035533995.1 of Acidimicrobiales bacterium. Taxonomy (GTDB): domain Bacteria; phylum Actinomycetota; class Acidimicrobiia; order Acidimicrobiales; family RAAP-2; genus RAAP-2. The sequence continues at coordinate 31,679 of DATLSR010000023.1, forward strand.
GCCTCGTCACTTAGCTGGCGTCATCGTCACCGAGTACGGTGCGGCCGATCTTCGGGGCAAGACCGTCCGAGAGCGCGCCCGAGCGATGGTGGCGATTGCTCACCCGGACTTTCGTGACGAACTGAGCGCAACCGCGGATCAGTTAGGCCGCTAAATGCTGATCGTTCGGGATTTAGGCATCGAGATTGGTCCACGTCGGCTCCTGGAGCCGGTGTCCTTCGTCGTTGGCAACGGCGAGAAGGTGGGGCTCGTTGGTCGCAACGGCGCGGGTAAGTCAACGCTGCTCTCGGTGTTGCTCGGCTATCACCCCGAGCACCTTCGTATTACTGGCTCGGTTGCCACGCAGGGCACCCTCGCGCACCTGCCCCAAGAGCCGGTGCTGGGCGGTCTCGGCGTGGAACCGATTGGGTTGTCGCACGTCTTGTCCGCGAGGGGCATCGACAGCCTCGACGCCGACATGCAACACGCGCGTCACGCGCTGGCGGCCGATCCCACCGAAGAGACCATTTCGCGCTTCACCTCGCTCGAAGAGAAGTTTCGCGAGCTCGGGGGCTACGAAGCCGAGTCCGAGGTCGCGCGCTTAGCGGCCGGCCTCGGCTTGAAGGAGGATCTCCTGCTCGAGGACCTCAGTTCGCTCTCGGGTGGTCAACGCCGACGAGTGGACCTGATGCGCGTGCTCTACGAACAGCCCCAGACCATGGTGCTCGACGAGCCAACGAACCACCTCGACAAGGCGGCCAAACGCTGGCTGTTCGATGAGTTGGAACAGTTTCGCGGCACCGTACTGGTGATTAGTCACGATCTGCCCTTGCTGGACCGCTCGATCGACCGCGTCCTGGCGCTACGCGACGGACAGCTCCGTGAGTATCGCGGCAACTACACCAAGTTCCTTTTCCTCGAAGAAGAGCGTCGACTCAGCGAAGAGAAGATCGCCGCTCATCAAGACGCCAAGATCGATCAGTTCACCAAACTCGCTGACTCCATGCGCGGTCAGACCGCGAAGCGGGCCCGACTCGCCAAAGTGCTCGATCGTCGGGTCGAGAAACTAGAAGGCAACCGTATTGAAGTCACGAAGAAAGAGAAGAAGGTTACGTTCCGACTTCCGCCGCCGCCGCGTAGTGGTGACGTGCCGATGACCGTGGAGGACGTGGCGGTGAGCTATGGGCCCCTCGAGGTGCTGCGCGACGTGAACTTCATCACCCGAAGGGGTGACCGCATCGTCATTGTTGGCAAGAATGGCGCGGGCAAGTCGTCACTGCTGCGCTGTCTCGCGGGCACCCAAGAGACCCAAGACGGCGTAGTGAAATTTGGGGCCAACGTGATCGTTGGCTACTTCGCCCAGGAGAATGAGCAGCTCGATTTCACCAAGACGGTACTGGGTAACCTCGACAACTCAACGGTCGAGTCCGACGTGCAGCGCCGCTCGATGCTCGGGGCCTTTGGTCTCAAAGGTTCGGCGGCCCACCAGATGCCCGCGACACTCTCGGGTGGCGAGCGGGCCAAGTTGGCGTTGGCGATTCTCGCTTCTTCGAAGGCCAATCTTTTGCTGCTCGACGAGCCGACGAACAACCTCGACCCGGCGAGTGTTGAGGCGTTAGGCGAGATGATGCGTCAGTGGAAGGGCACGATCGTGGCGGTGAGTCACGAACGGGGCTTCGTCGAAGCGCTCGAGCCCACGCACGCCGTGTTGTTGCCCGAAGAGTACTTCGACCTCTGGGACGAGGAGTACATGGACCTCATCGAGCAGCGCTAGTTCCCCTTTCGAGGTACTTAGTAGAGGTGCCGCTCGGAAGCCCAGTTGGTCAGTTGGTGGCGGTTCGAGAGTTGCAGTTTTCGAAGTACTGAAGAGACGTGGCTCTCGACGGTCTTTGATGAGATGGCGAGTTCGCTCGCGATGTCGCGATAGGAGTAGCCCCGGGCAATGAGTTGAAGTACTTGGCGCTCGCGGGGCGTTAATTGATCGAGTTCGGGGTCCACGTCACCGGCCTCGAGGTTCTTACCTTCGAGTGAGAAGGCGTCAAGGACAAAGCCGGCGAGACGAGGTGAGAAGACGGCGTCACCGGCCGCGACGCGGTAGATGGCGTCGGGGAGATCGGGCCCCGAGATGTTCTTCGTCACGTAGCCCCGCGCCCCAGCGCGAATGACGCCGATGACGTCTTCGGAGGCGTCCGAGACCGACAACGCGAGGAAGCGAACGGCGGGCGACTTTTCCATAACGGCGCGCAGCACCGCGACTCCTCCGCCACCGGGCATGTGCACGTCGAGCAGTACCACGTCGGGCGTGCGCTCAAGAATTATCTCAATGGCGACGCCCACTTCGTCGGCCTCGCCAATGATGTCCACCGAACCGGTCAACTCACTTCGAATTCCCGAGCGAATGAGCTCGTGGTCGTCGACGAGAAAGACCCGAGGTTGGCCCATGGCCGTTACGAACTCCGGGGCACGGCGAGCTGTACTTCGGTGCCGGCGCCGAGGATGCTCTTGATTGAGGCGCTGCCCCCGTGTTGGGCCATGCGTTGGCGAATGGAGAGCGCGATACCTTGTCGGTCGGTCGGCACAGCGTCGACATCGAATCCCTTACCTAGATCACGAACGAAGAGGGTCATCGACGTAGATTCAACTTCGGCGAAGATGGAGATCGATCCCGCACCCGACCACTGAGCCGCGTTGATGGCGGCCTCGCGCCCCGCGGCGATCAAAGCGAGGAGGGCGTCGTTCGCGTCGAGGTCGCCGTCGCCGACGATCACGAGCTCGACCTTGACGCCGTAGTCGTTCTCAATTTCGTTCTCAATGCCGTGCAAGAGCGACGAGTAGGTACTCGTCGCGGCGTCGTTCGCGCCGTGGTTGGGTTCGAAGAGCCATTGGCGAAGTTCTCTCTCCTGATTTCGCGCTAGGCGCATGACTGCCGTCTCGTCACCCGCGGCCCGCTCGATCAACGTGAGGGTCTGGAGGACTGAGTCGTGGAGGTGTGCGGCCACGTTGGCGCGTTCTTCAATACGAACGCGCTCCCGTCGCTCGCCCGAGAGCTCACTGAGAGTCTCGAGCCACCACGGCGCGAGAAGGATGAGGACACCCACAATGACGATCAACGTGCCAAAGAGCTGCGGCGTCACTCCGCCAAAAACTCCGTGCAGTCGAGACAGCGATCGCAGACCCACGAGAATGAGCACCGAGCCCAAGAGGACGCGAAGCCATAGATTCTTTCGACTCTTGGCCGCGGGAATTCGCATGAGCGGCGCTGACTTCACCAGATCCTCTAGATGACGTCGTTCGTCCGGCGACGATCCACGCCATATCCCAACAACGCCGACCGCGCTGAGCAGCACCGGCCAGGTGTAGATCCCGAGATTTGGGATACCGAGATGGTACAGAATGATGATGGTCACGACAACGACGATGAGCCCGAGCAAGGTGCGATGAAGTTCGCGACGTCGACCGAGAATCCTTTGGGCGATCACGCGGTCTTCACCTGAACGCGCCAGCGTGAACCAGAGCAGCATGTACAGCAAAAGACCGAGACCCGAGACGAGAGCGAGAAGCGAGAAGACAACGCGCACCGTTCGTTCCCTAATGCCGAGTCGAATGGCGAGGCCGCCGCAGACGCCCCCGAGAATGGCGTTCTCGGCACCACGACGAAAGGGCCGTTGGGGGGTTCCAATAATCGGGCGAGGCGCAGTTGTAATCGCCACGGGTCTCCTCTCTTAGAGCGTCTCTAGCGGGTCAAGTCTTCCACGGGTCACGCGACGCGCGCACTAAGGGATAACCCTGACGAAGCGGCGCGTTGTCAGTACGCCCAAAGGGTTTGCCCTGATTGGCGGCGCGTTGGTTCGAACTTACATTGGAGGGCATGGACGACAGCACTGACGCCAACGAAGTGAACACCCCGCCCGAGCTCGCAGAGCCCGTTGAAGCGACGTCGCTGCACCGCAGTACCTCGAAGAAGGTCTTCGGTGGCGTCGCCGGCGGCATAAGTGAACGATTCGACGTTGACGCGAACATCGTTCGCGTGGTCTTTGTCGTCTTGGCGCTCGTCTACGGACTCGGCGTTGCTGTCTACCTCGCTATGTGGGTGCTCATCCCTCGTTCGCCGATCGTTGAAGGCGACGGGATCGATGTCGCCGAACTCGAGAGCGAGAATCGATTCCATTGGCTTCGCTACGCTCTGCCGCTTGGCGTGCTCGTGCTCGCGATAATTTTCTTCGCGACGTTCCGAGGACATACAAAGATTGGTGCGGGATTCAGCCTTTTCTGGTTACTGTTCGTCACCGTTCTGGCTCTCTTTGCCTTGCGAACACCGGCGCGACGCCTCACCCTTCGACGCCTCTTCGCGTTGGGTTTTCTAGCACTCTTGAGCTTCGCCATCTTTCTCATGGGCGCGTCACTCATCACACTTGAGGTCATTGGCGTCCAACTGAAGGGGGGAAGTGGTGTGCACCTGTGGCATCCCGCCACCGCGAGCGAAGTGCAGCGTGACTACCACGGCGCCATCGGGAAATCTACTTTGGACTTAATCAATGTCCCCTTTGCAAGCAAGACATATTCGATCACGGCGACCCAGGGCGTGGGCCAGCTGACCGTGGAGATACCCTCCAACGTCACCGTTGATCTTCGCACGCACGTCGGAATCGGTGACGTGCAGCAGTACTCGGTTACCTACAACGCGGCGGTTCCGGTAGCGGCCTCGTCCTCGCCCGAGCCGCACCTGATCTTGAATCTTCAAGTCGGCGTGGGTGAATTGCAACTTATTCGCTACCGTCGCTAGACGTTGACCTAGTAGTTGACAACACCCTTCGTTGGACCACTCGTCGAGGTGGCGCTGACCGAGACGTAGCTGGGATTAATCGCGAGCTCATCCCACGAACTTTTGTAGGTCGTGGCGTCGCTATTCGTAGCGTTGCCCGCGTAACGGTAGACGGGAAGCAGCCACGTCGAACCGTCGGTGAGATCGTAGGTCGCATACCTCAACGAGTACGAATCCAGCGTCACGTTGACGGTCGGTGGGCCCGAGGGAGTAGTCGTGGTCGTGGCACTAGCGCCCGCGTTCGCGCCGGCTCCAGTTGTTGGTAACGACGAGGCAACGGGGAATCGGCTCTGCTGCGCGGCGTTGAGGGCCGCGATGCCGGCTTGGAGACTCTGTAGTGGGTAGTTCTGCGCTGCGCCAACGTCGAAGGCAGGGCCGGAAGCACTGACGACGTGGTCGTTCGAATTGACGGAGAAGTTGAGTTGCTGACTGGTGCTGATGCCGTCAACGAGAACGCTGTAACTCACGTCACTGGTGCTCAGCGCTGAGGCAGTCGAGCCATCGGTGTTGAGCGTGCTTGAGGTGGACGAACCAAAGCCGGGCGTCGAAAGACCGTAGCCGTAGCCCAGCTTCGCGACGTACGACTGCGCGAGGGCGTCAACGGACGAGTTACTTGGCAACGCACTGAGTGACGCGGCGTCGGAACTCGCCGCGGCGGCTGTCGAAGTCGAAGAAAAGTACCACTCCGGCACGCTGGTGTTCACGTAGTTGAGGGTGCCCCCGCTAGCGTCCGTGACCGTCCAATCGCTTCCGTCACCGTTGGTGTCGACGGGCGTACCGCTCACGCCAAATATTGTGGCGAGTCGCGCCGCTTCACTCGATCCATTAGCGGGGATCTGGAGTTCATAGGAGGGGCTCGAGGGCGTTGCGGTACTGAGTCCCGGTCCGGCGCTGAAGTTGAACACTTCGTAAATCTCCATAGCGCCGGAATAAGTCTGTTTGGCGGAGAGTGGCGCGGGCGTGTTGTTCGAGCCCGAGATGGCGAGGACCGCGAGGCCGGGTCCACTAGAAAACGTCGTTAACGCGCCGGCGGTTAACAACGCACTCGCGCCGAGTGCGCCGGCCATCTTTAGTTGAAAGTTGCGCCATACCCGACTCTTGGTCACGGTGGACTGACGAGTGACGCGAGAGATCATCGACTCCAGGTTCTGGTGTTCGTACGGCTGTCCGGCAGTGGGGTCGAGTGCGGCCAGTCGATCTTCAAAGTCACTCACGAGTCCTCCTTCGTTCTCTCTCTTAGTTACTGTTCGGGTTGCGCGAAACTTTCAGTGAACATCGGCGGCGCCGAGTAACTCACGAAATCGGCTTTGAACGCGCGAGAGCCGAACGGCCGCCGCGTTGGTACTAATCACGTAGAGCGAACCGAGAGCGTGGGTGTCGAGTCCGTCCCACGCGTTAAGTAGCAGGAACTCCCGATCATCGTCGTTCAAAGAGGCGAGGGCGTCGCGAAGATTCGTGTCGGCGATGACGTACTCTTCGGCCGATCGGTCGTCGGCGACGGGCTGGAGTGTTGCCTCAAAGGCCGAACGGCGGTTCTTCGACCGGCGCGCGTTGCGCAGTACGTTTCTCGCTACGCCGATCATCCAGGGAAGCTCGGCGTCGGGTGGAACGTCCTTCAATCGACGCCACACCACGATCATCGTCTCCTCAACCAGGTCGTCGAGATGGTCGGGGGTAAGTGGGTAGAGGCGCCGGCGCAGGTAGTTGCCTATCGCGGGTGTATGTTCGCGCACTAGTCGAGCGAATCGATCCTCGTCCCGAGAGCCCATACCCTCATTCTGTCCGTTAGTGCCTGAAAATTACTGAGTTGTCGGGTACCTGCAACATTTCGAGACGCACGACGACGACTTAAAGTCCAAGCAGTCGTGCCTCGTCGTCGATGGTCAGCCAGTGTTCGGGCCACGCGCGATCGCCCCACCAGGCCGTGACGTCGTCGATACTTTCACCAATCGGGCGAAGATCCAGGCCGTGGGCGAGCGCTAGGGAACTGTCGAGCGTAGAGATATTGCTGTTCTCTTTACCGCTCCAGAGCGGGAACTTTGCGCCCAGTTTGGCTTCGAGCACCTTGTCCGCGCTCACTTCGCGCACTTCGGTGCCCTCGGGTGCGACGTGCGCACAGATCTGTTCAACCATCTCAACGTAGTGATCACCCGGTTCGGGTCCGGTCGTGTGAAACGCCCCCACGACGTGTTTGTCGGCCACGCGCACGACGAAGTTCGCTAAGTCTCTCGCGTCGAGGTACTGGATGGCGTTGGACCTCGGTCCCGCTACCGCGATCACGCCGCCACGTCGAGCGCGTTCTACCCAATAGGGAAAGCGAAGGGTCGCGTCGTAGGAACCAATGACGTAGGTGGGTCGAATGAACGTAACGTTGTCGCCAAAGTACTCCGTGCCGGCGCGTTCGCTGGCCGCTTTGAGTGGACCGTAGGTCGATCCCGTGATGGAGCCTTCGAGGTCGAGTGCGTCGTCGCTGTGGAGCGAGAGTGACGTTTCGCTGGCACCCTCGAAGCCGGGATCACTGTAAGCGGAGACGGAGGAGATTTGTACGTAGTGGCCGCCGCGATCGTCGATCGCCGCCGCCAGTCGCTCGACGTCGCTCGGTCGATAGGCCGTCGCGTCAATGGTGACGTCGAAGCTTCGTCCGCCGAGCACCGAGAGATCACTCTCTCGATCGCCGACGAGTCGTTCTATCTTCTCGGGCAAGTCGTTCGGCGTGATGCCACGATTGACGACCGCGACGTCGTGACCGTGGTGCCACGCGGACCAGGCGATCGCACGACCTACAAATGACGTTCCACCAACTATCAAGATTTTCATAACGTACCCTCTCGACTCGAAACCCCACGATAGGGGAAGGAGCGCGACGCACTGCGATCGAGGCGACGTCGTCCCTTAGACGCCGAAGTTATCTTTCACGTACGTCAGCACCGACAAGGCCGCGCCCAACTGTTCGTGGTCAATCTTCTCGCCCAACTCATCGTTGAGAGTGTGGACCGCGTCAACTACCGCCTGCGCGTAGGCGCGGCCCTGGTTCGTCAGTTCGACAACTCTTCGCCGAGCGTCGTCCCGATCGGATTGCATCGTGGCGAAATTGCGCTCGACGAGGCCTTCGACCACCTTTCGAGCGCTCTGACGTGAGACGCCAAGAGCGGCGGTGAACGTGGCGAAGGGAAGTGCCCCGTGGATGAGCCAACGAAGCGCGAGCGCGTCGCTGACGCGATAGTCGCCGAAACCACCCTCGGCGAGGCGAGACGTCATCTCTCGAACCCACGCTCGGCGCGCGCGCGCGAGCACGTCGCCAAAGAGTGGAACCGACGAAGACCCACATGACACGAGATGAATCTACCATATAGGCAACTAAGTTGCGTAATTGTTACTCTTAGACGACGAGAAGGAGGGCTCCATGGCCACGACGCAACGAATAGCTGCAACGCGCGCTCTGCGTCGTCTCACGTCGTTGGCGCTGGCCCTGGTCGTGAGTGCGGCCCTCCCCGTTGTTGTTCTCTCGCGTCCCAGCGCGGCGGGTGCCGCAGAGACCACCACCACGCTGGCGGCGAGCTGTAGCGCCGTCTCGCCGGAATCGACGACACTGTCGCTGGAGGTGAACGGGTTTTCTCGTACCGTCATTGTCCACGTTCCCCGTGGCTCCTCCGGCTCGACACCGATGGCGCTCGTATTGAATCTGCACGGCAGTGGGAGCACCGCACTCGAACAAGAAGAGTTGAGTGACATGAACGCCACGGCGAACGCCGCGAAGTTCATCGCGGCCTACCCCCAAGCATTGATCCCCGACGGTTCGGGATTCGATTGGAACGTGCCCGGTGTTTCTCTCTTTGGCGGGCGGGCGGTCCCCGCGAAGTCGGCCAACGACCTTACGTTCCTCAAGAAACTGGTGGGAATACTCGAACAGAAGTACTGCGTGAACTCGTCCGAGGTCTACGCGACCGGACTTTCGGGTGGCGCACGCGAAGCGAGTCAACTCGCGTGTGACGATTCGAGTCTCTTCGCGGCGATTGCGCCGGTGAGTGGACTTCGCCGGCCGACGCCGTGTCCAACCAAGAGAGCGGTGCCAGTTATTACGTTTCATGGATCGGCCGGCCGGATCGACCCGTTTGGCGGGCAGGGCCAGGCATATTGGACCTACTCAGTCACCACCGCCGCGAAGTACTGGGCTCAACAAGACCGCTGTTCAACGAAGCCGACGAAGTCAACGCCCGAACCCACCGTGGATCTTACGACGTACTCGGGCTGTTCGAATGGTGCAGCGGTGGAGTTGTACGAAATCAAGGGCGAAGGACACGAATGGCCCGGGGGTCGAACGCTCCCCTCGGGTATCACCCAGATCCTCGGTCCCCAGTCCAACCTCATCAGCGCGAATGAGCTGATGTGGGCATTCTTTGGGGCGCACCCGCTCGGTTGACGAGGTCGGCGAACCCTTCGAGATCGATTTAGAGAAAGCCGAGGCGAGAGAGTGGCCAGATTCGAACGAACGCCTTGCCGATGATGCTCGATCGAGGAATCGTTCCCCAAAAACGGCTGTCGCACGAATAGGGCTCGTTGTCACCCATCATGAAGTAGTGATTCGCTGGCACGGTGACCTCGCCAATGCTGCGAGAGAGTGGCTCGACGTGCGTCCAGGGTTGCTTGAGAACGTGTCCATTGACGTAGATGGTGTTGCCCTTCGAGGTCAGGTGGTCGCCCGGCAACCCGATCACTCGTTTGACGAGGTCGGCGACGTTATCGCCACAGGCGCTCTGCACGCCCACTGGCGCTTTGAAGACCAGGATGTCGCCCCGGTGAATAGTGCCGAATTCGACGCTGAGTTTGGAGACCACAATTCGATCACCGATCTGCAACGTTGGCTCCATCGATCCCGAAGGAATGTAGAAGGTCTGAAAGACGTAGGTGCGTACGAGGAACGAGACGAGGAGTGCGACGGCCACCACGAGTAACCACTCGATGATCGTTCGACGCCGGGACCGAACCTTTTTAGGAGCGTGGTGCTCCACGTCGTCAGAAGCATGCAGGAGGGACACCCGTTCAACAGTACTGGCCGCCTCGTGTTAGCTAAGTTCGAGGCGTGTCGTAACGTTGCGCTTAGTGCGCAATCTCCCAAACGTGTCCACCGGGATCAAGGAAACTCGCGGTGCGTATTCCCCACGGGCGGTCCATGGGGCCGTTGAGCAGCGGTACACCTAGTTCGGCGAGTTCGGCGCAAACCGCGTCCACGTCGTCGACGGAGATCGTGAATTGAAATCGGGAGCCTGCTTCGCGAGCAGCGACGGCGGCGGGAGCGACGAGCTCAACCGCGGCGGAAGTTTCTAGCAGATTGATCATCAGATTATCGAAGTTATAAACCGCCGAGTTTTCGTCCTCGTACACCGACGTGAGTCCAAAGACTCTCTCGTAGAAGCTCTTGGCGCTAACGAGATCCTCGACGAACAACGTAACGCAATCAACCTTCTTCGCCCACGTGTTCACTTCGCCCCCCTCGTTCACGGTTATTCGGTCGTCTCTTTGTAACGGGCTCCCTCGTCAGATCGAAAGAGCCAGTACCTGTCGCGGCCTACGTTAGTAAGCGCGGGGGCTTGGTGCCAAGAGCGCGACACGGTACGTTGGCGGACCGATCTTGTGCGTGAAAAGATGGTGACATGAGCACCGAACGAATTGAAGTCCAGCGAGTTATTGGCGCCGATCCCGCGACTATTTTTCGGGTGTTGTGCGACCCACAAGGACACGTGTCGATCGACAGTTCCGGGATGCTGATGAGTGCCACGGGCAACCTCGTAACGGCAGTCGGTGACAGCTTCGTCGTGCACATGGACCGTGAAGCGCTGAACGATTACCCTCTAGGTCTCTACGACGTGACCGTGTCGATTACCGCATTCACGCTCAACGAAGAGATTGCCTGGACGGTCCTCGGTAAGATTCGTCCCCCGATTGGTCACGTGTACGGCTACCGGCTCGAACCCGCTGAGAACGGAACGATGGTCACGTCGTACTACGACTGGTCGTCGATCGATCCCACTTGGAGTGAGCGCGCAATCTTCCCGGTGATCTCTGAGGGAGCGTTGCGCGCCACGCTCGGAATTCTCGCACGACAGATCGCCGACGCCGACGCCACCTAATACATCGAGGAGCGCCTCGACTCTTCGTCTTCGGGTACTCGTCTGATTTATCAATGAGATACTTTCTTGCGTGGAGCAAGTCCAACTAAGTAGAAGGCGCCTCGCTGACGCCGTCAACCTCTCGTGGCTGCTCGCCGTGGTTGGTGTGGTTGGTCTTATCGTTATCTTTAGTGTGAACGCGCACGCCGCGCACGCCGCGGCCTCCCAAGACTGGTCGCCCTTCGTGCTCGTGTCGGGGCTCTTACTCATTGGCTTAGTTGCTGACGGCGACGGACTCTTCGCCGCCGCGGGCAACACACTGGCCCGGTTGTCGTCTAACGGCGTGGTCCTGTTTCTTGGAGCGACCGTGATGATCTCTCTCGTCACCGCATTTTTGAATCTCGACACGTCGGTGGCGTTCGTTACCCCCGTGCTGGTCTACGCCGCGAAGAGTCGCGGTAGCGCCGAGGCGCCGCTCCTGTACGGTTGTCTCCTGCTCTCGAACGCGGGCTCGCTGTTCCTGCCGGGATCGAACCTTACGAATCTGATCGTCCTCGGTCACTTGCGACTAACCGGGGCTGAGTTCCTCGCTCACTCGTGGGCGCCGGCATTCGCGGCGCTCGTCGTGACGGCGCTCGTTGTCCTCGTCGCCGAACGACGCGAACTGAAGGTGAAGTCACTCGTCGTTGTCGCGACGAAGCGTCCGGTCTGGGGTCTCGGACTTGTTGCTGTCGTGGCGGGCTCGACGTTGGTGACCGTGGTGCCCTCGCCCGCGCTGGGCGTGTTGGGCGTCGGCCTCGTCGCGACGGGGCTGCGCGTAGTGAATGGCCGCGACACGCTCGGACACGTCGCTCAGGTCCTTGGCGTACCGGTGCTGGTAGGTCTCTTTGGTGTGGCCGTGACACTCGGCGCGGTGGGTCGACTGTGGTCAGGGCCTTCACTACTGCTCTCGCACCTCGACGTGTGGGGAACCGCCGGGTTCGCCGCAGCGAGTTCGGTGCTTGTTAACAATCTGCCCGCGGCGTCGATGCTCGCCGCGCGATCGTCCGCGCACCCCTTCGCCCTGCTTATCGGGCTCAATCTTGGGCCGAACCTCTGCGTGACGGGTTCACTCGCGTGGTTGCTGTGGTTGCGCGCGGCGCGCCTCGCTGGCGCCCGGCCGTCGTTGAAGAAGGCGAGCCGACTCGGTGCGTGGGTCGTTCCGGCGTCAATGGTCGCGGCAGTTCTCGCGCTGCAGGGCGCGGGACACGGCTGAGTTCTCGCTGAACGAGAAAGAGGGATCTAACTTCTAAGGTTTGATTGAAACCATGAACAGTTTTCGTCGTGGCACGGGGTTCTCTCGTCTTCGCGTGAGGTAGCGGCGGTTCATGGGCAGTACTTCTTCGCGTGAGATTGGGGGCGGTGATGGTCCGGCGACGTAGTAAAACTCGGCTCGTACTCTCTGTACTCACGGCGCTCTCAATGGTGGTGGCCTGGCAGTTTTTCTATTCGCGCCAGAGAGGAACTGCGGCGACGGTGCCGAAGGGCTTTTACCTTGACGTGGGTGGCTCGAGCTCGCTGGGCTACCAGCCAACGGGGACGCTCACGAAGGACGGCGCGCTCTTCGATACACCCACCGATACCGGTTACGCCAACGACGTGGTGGAACTTGAAGAGGGCAAGATATCGCTCGCCCTCCACAAGATTGGCTGTCCGGGAGAGACGGTGGCGACGCTCGTGGGCGAGAAGGATCACTGTTACAAACTGCCAACGACGCAGATGTCGATCGCTCTGCGTATCTTGAGGGCCCATCACAACGATATTGGGGTCGTGAGTATCGACATCGGATTCAACGACGTGCAGCCCTGCATCGCGACCGCGCAAGTGGAAGAAGGGTGCGCCAGCCAGGCGCGACGACTCATTGAAGCGGATCTACCGAGCATTGTCAACAGGTTGAAAAGTGCGGCGGGGCCGCGTACGCACTTCGTGGGCGTCGAGTACGGAGACCCGTTTCTCGCGCGCGAGGTGGAGGGTTCGAAGGAGCACGCCTACGCAGCGCAAACTCTCTCGGAGATCACTGAGTTGGATCAGGAACTCGGATCGATCTACGCCAAGGAGGGTGTCGCCGTCGCGAAGGGCGCGACAATTTTCTCACTCGATTCGACGACGCCGACAAAGATGGCGAGCGGTGTAGTCGAGGCAAAAAACGTGGCCGTCGTGTGTGCGGATACGTATATGTGTCGCGCGTACCCGTGGGGTCCGGACGACCATCCGAACGACGAGGGCTACGAAGCTATTGCCAAGGAGATGGTCGACGTGTTGCCCTCGTCTTGGTAGTGGTGGGTGAAGGTACGAGAGCGTTTCGAGGCACGAGCGACGATTACCCACGGTGAGCTCCTAACGTGGGTAATGAATCGCTACGCACACGTGCGAAGAGCCGCCTACGGAACGAGAATTCGGCGAAAGCGTCGAGTGGCGATCGTGAGTCCGAGTAGCGCGAGAACGATTAAGTACGCCACACGCAGTGTCATGATCCACCCGAACTGACCGAGGGACAGGCTCCGCATGAGCGCCGCGGCCTGATAGAGCGGCGAGAAGGCGACGATTGCGCCGAGCCAGTGAGGGTAGAAAGAGATTGGAAAGAATGTCGCCGAGAAGAGAAATAACGGCAGTTGTGCCAGGGCCACCAAGTCGAAGTCCTGCCACGAGCGGATGTACGTGCACGCCGCGAGCCCGAGGCAGCTAAAGGTGAGGCTGGTGAGAATGGCCGCGGGCCAACACAACACGACCCACACGCTGCCCGCGTCGCCGAGTAGCACCATGCACACAATGAAGGACGCGGCGTAGACAGTGGCGCGCGCCAACGCCCACCAGACCTCGCCGAGCGCGACGTCAGTGACGTCGAGTGGTGTCGAAAGCACCGCTTCGTAGGCGTGGGAGATCTTCAGTCGAAAGAACGTGTTGTAAATCGAGTCGATAACCGCGCCGTTCATCGCCGACGTCGCGAGCATCCCCGGTGCGACGAAGGTGGCGTAGCTAATGTATCGACCGTTGACCTGCATGTGCCCCACGAGGTGGTTGAGACCGATGCCGATACCCAGTAAGTAGAAGAGGGGCTCGAAGAAACCCGAGACCAGCATCAACCACTGCGAGCGGTACACCATGAAGTTTCGTTCGAAGATGTGCACCGATCGACGTGAGCCAAAACGAGGCAGCGTGCGCGTCAGCATTAGTCCACTAACCGACGACGCATGGTGTGACGACCCCACGCAACGCCAACGACCACCATCGCCAGGAGAAACGCGAGGTGCAGCGTTACGGCCCCCAAGGAACCTTCACCGAAGGCGGCGGCGCGAGCCAGTGCGACACCGTGATAGAGCGGGACGATCTGCACGAGAGGCCGTAGGTAGCCCGGGTAGACCGACACGGGGTAGAACGTCGCCGAAAACAGAAACATTGGGACGAAGCCGAAACGGTAAATCACGGTGAAGGGACCGTCGGACTGGGCGCGCGCGGCGAAGGCGACCAGGGGCGCGGCGAAGGCCAGGGCAGTGAGGGCCCCGAGAAAGGGCAGCGTCAAACTCCACCAAGACTCCAGAGCGCCGAAGGCCGCGATGACGATCGTGTAGACAACGCCGGTGGCGAAGGCTCGAGTTGCGACCCACGCCAACTTACCGATGAGGATGTCTTCGGGTTCAAGTGGCGACGCCGCCGCGGCGTGGTAGGAGCGAATCCATTTAACCGCGGCCAGGACTGGCCAAAGGGATTCACTCTCGCCCATTTGCATGGCGGTAGTGGCGAGAAGACTCGGCGCGACGAAGTGCAGGTAGGTCTGGCCCTGAACGAGGCCCGAGTGGTTGTTGACTAAGTGACCGACCCCGATGCCGAGTGCGGTGAGGTAGAAAATTGGGAAGAGCACGGTGCTCGCCACGGACCCGCGCCAGGTCTGTGCGTAGTAGGTCGCGTGGTACCACCAGCTTCTTCGCCAACGGGGCCATCCGAGTGAGACGTCAAGAGTGCTCGACACGTTCAGTCCACCAAGGTTCGTCCGGTAAGACGCAAAAAGACGTCCTCGAGAGAACTTCTTCGTACCAGGGCGCTCGCCGGCACGATGCCGACGCGATGAATTTCTTGCAGCGTGTCATCACCTTGGTCGACGTAGAGCAAGATACGGTCCGGCAGCACTTCGATACGTTGCGCGAATGGGGCGAGGCGTTCGTGGTGTTCTTCGTGGTCGTCGGTGCCGAAGCGTAACTCGACCACTTCACGGGTGGAGTGGTGCGCAATGAGCTCTCGCGGTGGTCCAGCGGCCACGATGGTGCCGTGATCCATTACAACGAGGCGGTCACACAACTGCTCAGCCTCGTCCATGTAGTGGGTGGTGATGATCTGCGTGACGCCTTCACGCTTCAGGCGGTAGAGACGCTCCCAGAGTAGATGTCGCGCCTGGGGATCGAGGCCCGTCGTTGGCTCGTCCAGGATTAGGAGTTCGGGGCGATTGATGAGGGCTCGCGCAATTGTCAAGCGGCGTTTCATGCCACCCGATAAGTCGTCAACCTTGTCGTTCGCTCGTTCGGAGAGTTGGGCGAAGTCCAAGAGCTCCGACGCACGCTCGTGGAGGGTGTCGCGTGGAAGGTCGAAGTAGCGACCGAACATCTCTAGGTTCTGGCGAACGGAAAGTTCGAGTTCGAGCGTGTCCTCTTGTGGCACGACGCCCAGGCGCCCTCGGATTACGGGTCCGTTAATGTTCGGGTCGAGGCCGAAGATCGTGAGAGAACCCGAGCTCGGCCGCGAGACCGCTGAGATCATGCGCATGGTGCTGGTCTTGCCCGCACCGTTGGGGCCGAGGAAGCCGAAACTCTCACCTCGTTCGATGGTGAAGCTGACGCCCTTGACGGCCTCGATTTCGCCGAAGCGTTTGACGAGGTCGCGGGCCTCAAGTATTGGGTCGCCGGTCATCGCTCCCTCGCAGAACTCGAAGCAAAGCTAGAGGAGCGGCGCGGCGCGACGTTTCTCATGAATTGACCCTCTCCCTTTCGCTACAACGGCCGGACTGGTTTGGTAACGTCGTCGTCACTTCGTGGTCTACTTCGAGCGAGAACCAATAATACGAGATCAGTCGGCGAGCGTGGGTGAGGACTCGTGGCCCTGACTAGGTGACTCCCACCAGAGCGCGCGCTCGTCGCCAAAGGGATCACTCTGCACACGAGACTCGAGATCAATGATCATCGTCCTTCGATCGATTGGGTCATACGGGGGCCACTCACCGAAGGCCCCGTGCTCGGGGTTGCCGTATCGAGCGAACGCGGCCCACGTGGCGTTGACGTCGCGCGCCAGTTGCCGCGGCGGGTCTTTGCCCAAGAAATGTTCCGCGGCCGGTTTGTCGAGCGTATTAAAGACGAAGGGCAACTCCACCGCGTGACAAGAGCCGAGCCCGTTCTTGGCTTCAGGTATGGCCCAGGTGAACAGGTACATCCACGCGGACCCGCCGCCACGATGCTGGGCTTCGGCTAGACGGATTGCGGGAACCCGAAAGACAGAATCGCTGAGCGCACTCGCCAGGACGAGGGCGGGCGAAACGTCGCCCAAGCGCTGGGCGTAGGTGGCCAACGTCGCCGCCGCGTTCTCGGAGAGGAGCGTTGACAGTCGCGACGCGAGGCCCTGTGCGTCGGTGGCCATGAACTTTTGATCAAAGAGAGCGAACAGTCGCCACTCGTCGCGGTTGGTTCCAATAAGAAGGGGAATGTCGCTCGCCGCACCTTCTTCGATCGCCTCGAGTGGGGAGCGATCGATGATCGAACCGTCAATCACGGGCACCGAGACGAGGCCCTGGCGAGCGTGCGCCGCGGCGAGGGCCGCGTGTGCTTCAATCAAGGTAGTGACGGGAAGTTCTTGCAACGCGTCAATATCCACGCGATCGAGATCGAGAATGGTCATCAGTTCGTTCGTGTAACGAGTGGCCGTTTCGATACTCGTGACACTGCTCGCCGCTCCACTTTGCAGGATTGCCTTGTGGAACAGTCCTTGAGCCCCGGGCATTGCGAGCAGTGTTCCGACACTCATGGCCCCCGCGGACTCTCCAAAGATCGTCACGTTGTTTGGATCACCACCGAAGTGAGCGATGTTTTCTCTCACCCAACGTAAGGCCGCGACGGCGTCTTGGATACCCAGAGATCCCGAACCCTCCAGATCGGAACCGAACTCGTCACTGAGGTACGTGAAACCCAGTACGCCCAGCCGGTAGTTGAAACTCACCATGACGAGGTCGTGGTCAACGCAGAACCGCGCTCCGTCGTACCAGGGCGTGGCGCTCGTTCCCGAGACGAACGCGCCGCCGTGAATCCACACCATCACCGGACGCCGCGCGTCGTCGCAACTCGGCGTCCAGACGTTGAGTCGCAAGCATTCGGCTTCGTCGGTGACGATCGGTGCGCCGTCGCCGAGAAAGTGCTCCATCATCGAAAAGGGTTGGGGCGCGTGAGGACCGAACGTGTTCGCCATGAACGTCTCGGCGTGGGGTGAGGGAGCTTGGGGTGCTCGAAAGCGCAGACGACCTATCGGTGGCTGCGCGTAGGGAATCCCCAGAAAACGTTGGTAGCCGGCTTGTGTTGTTCCTTCGACGGTCCCTTGAACGGTCTCCACGCGCGGTCCACCCATTGTTCTTCCCCCTTAAGAGCCTTCGAGGTCCACCGGGATCTCGTCGCTCGCAACGCTGTCAGCCTCAGTATTGCCTATGAGGTTCCGCGAGTGCGAGAATTGGACCATCGCGCCACGTTCGACGTCGGCGAGATTCGCTTCGTGCCACGCGTCGTTCGATGGCACGAGAAACTCCCCTCATAATGAAAACCCGGCCATTTCCAAAGTCTCGCGCGGCGACTTCTTGGCTACGGGCAGGGTCTGGGCGATCGACATAGAAACGCCTGCAAAACTCGATAAGAAGTTGCCAAGAAATGGGCGTGTGCTCGATATTTCTCGGTAGCCTGACCTGGCCACGCTGCCTCGGCGGCATCCTACTGGAGCGTCACTTGGAGTTCGTCCTATCCCATCTTCAAGACCGCGCTCACGAGCGTGGAGTCCTTTCGCGAAAACTCGTCTCCCGCGGACCCAGCCCAGTCGCCTTCTACTCAGTTTTAATCGCGGGCGGTCTCGGTTTAGGATTTGTCGCCGGTCTGCCTCTAGTCGACGGAACTTTGAGCGAACTCCATCTCAAAGGAGGGTTGGCGATGTTTATCGGCTCCACCTCTGGGATGGTGGGCACGTATCTGGCGTTGCTCATGGTTATTCTCGCGAGTCGAGTACCGGCACTCGAACGAATACTGGGACAACACGGTGTCATCCATTGGCACCGACTTCTAGCTCCTTGGCCCATCTCGCTGATTTCAGTTCACGCGGTATTTTTGACGATCTCGTACGCGGAAGTTGCCAAGAGGGGCGTGCTGAAAGAAGCTGGCGTCATCGTCAACACGTTTCCAAGCATGGTTACGGCGACCGTGGCCCTCGGCATCATGGTCGGCATCGGTGTAATTTCCATTCGACAGATTCGAACTCGAATCTCGCGTGAAAGCTGGTGGCTCGTTCACCTGCTGATGTACGCCGCGCTCATACTTTCATTCGCCCATGAAGTAGCGCTGGGGCCGTCTTTCGTTGGTCATCCCTTAACGCAACTGGGATGGTTGTCGGCGTGGTTACTGGCCGCGGCGCTTATTCTCACCTACCGAATTGGCTTTCCTCTCTATCGCTCCCTTCGACACCAATTGAGAGTGGCGGAGATCAAGCAAGAAGGTCCCGGTGTTGTTTCAGTAATTCTTAAGGGTCGACACCTGGAACGCCTCGCCATCTCCGGAGGTCAGTTTTTCGAATGGCGTTTCATGAACCGTGAGATGTGGTGGCAAGCGCACCCCTTTACCGTGTCCGCTTTACCGCAGCCGCCCTATATTCGCCTCACCGTTCAGGGGGTCGGTAATTTCACGCGAGCGGTGGGGCACGTCAAAGTAGGAACTGCCGTAGCCATCGAAGGACCCTACGGATCGTTCACGACCTTTGCGCGGCGCAGAAGGAACGTGGTTTTTATAGCCGGCGGTGTTGGCGTGACGGCGGTACGTTCGCTTCTCGAGGATTTGCCTCTGAAGTCACGACCCGTGGTTGTGCTGCGCGCTTCGAACGAAGAGGATTTAATTTTGGTCAACGAAGTCGAAGAACTCGTGCGTATTCGAAAGGGCCAGGTCCATCGACTAATCGGTAACAGAGACAAGGTGCCTCTGGATTCAATCGTGAATCTAGTTCCCGACATTGCGAAGAGAGACGTCTTCATAAGTGGTTCGGCGGATTTTGTTCGCGACGCCTCGGCAGTTGCTCGACGCGCTGGCGTCCAAACGCAAGCTCTCCACCAAGAGGCTTACAGCATCTGAGATGAGGACATGATGAAGGGAATCTTTTCGCTTATGGGCGCTACGGTCGCCGGGTTTGTTGGCGTCCTCACTCTCCACAGCCCCCCGGGTCAGAGCGCTGCCGTGTCGAAGGTCACCTCACCGACGTCGAACACTACGACAAGCTCTTCGCCCTCCCAGCCACCCTCAGGAACGACGACAACGACGGTCGCCGCGCCAACACAGAACGTCAACGGAAGTGCGGTCGGACAGTTAGAGAACTACTCCTATGGCCAGATGTCCGTAAAAGTGACCATCACGAACAATCAGATCGTTGGACTTTCGATTTCATCACTGCAAACTCTCGAGTCGTACTCTAAGCAACTCGAACAGTACGCGGTACCGATATTAAAGTCTGAGATTTTGTCGGCGCAGAGTACGAGGGTCAACGCCGTCTCGGGCGCCACGTACACCAGCGAGGCGTACGCCTACTCGATTCAGAACGCACTCGACGCGCTTCATTTTAAATGATCACAAGGGCTGAGACCGTGATGGGAACGGTCGTTTCCTTCTTGGTCGATGATGAAAATCTCTCTCACGAACTCGTCAGCGCGGCACTCGATGAGGCGTGCGCAGAACTTCATCGGCTCGATAATCGATTCAGTCTTTGGAAGAGCGACAGCGAATTATCTCGTTTGCGTGAAGGTGAGGTAACCGAGTCGTCGAGCTTGATGGATGAGGTGTTTGAACTTTGCGCGCGCGCCTGCACCATTTCGCAAGGATTTTTCGATCCATGGATCATGCCAGGAGGATTCGACCCAACGGGGTTGGTTAAGGGTTGGGCGGCGGAAAGGGCACTCTCAGTCTTGGACCAACACGGCATTGGCGCGGCGCTCATCAACGCGGGTGGCGACGTCTGTGTGCTTCCCGGGACGACGTACCAGGTGGGAATCCGACACCCTCAAAATCCAGTCGATCTGTGCGCGGTAGTACCCACGACGTCGGCCATCGCCACGTCGGGTATTTACGAGCGGGGGAATCACCTCATCAACCCCTTCGGAGGTGACGTCGCTGCGATCTCCGCAACCGTTGTGGGTGGGCGACTCGCACTTACTGACGCGTTGGCGACGGCCCTCGCCGTAGGAGGAAAGAGCGTGTTGTACCTTCTCGAAGGAATCGTCGGCCTCGAGGGCTTCTTTATTGACCAAAAAGGAGGCATGTTCAAGACGTCGGGAATGATCTTTGCGGACGACGTGTCATGACGACGTCATTTAATTGTTTCGTGGTGGCTCAGGGCGTAGTCAGAATCCAAGGAAGGAGCGTTGCGTCTCCCAACCTTTGGACAACACTTGGAGGCCGGCAGTGCCTCCCACAACGCCAACGAACATACTGCACCTTTAAAAGGGGAGAAGGTAGGATTTTCACCCTATGGGACGTTACGGAGTCAACGGCGACGCCCATTTAGTTCTTCAACGGGTCCATCGCGATTCTTCGCAGAATCTGTTCCGATTGGATACCGCGAAGTGGGTCGGTAGGCTCACGCCCCTCGGCCTACACGACGCCCTCGGCCCAACGCCGAGCCCGGGCGATTCCCGGTGGCCGTGGTTTGCGCGCGAGCGCCTTAACTAAGAGTTGCGCGTGATTCTCTTTGCGATCGCTCGATTGCTCGATGCCACTCATCGTCAGCGAAAGAGTATTTCTTCCTCGGTTCTTCGTCGCTTCACAATGTCGCGTAAGGGACGCGATATTCGAGGCTTCGCTCGCTACGCAGTCGCGTTGACGGTGATGTTGAGTTTGTCGGTTGGCAGTTCCTCAATGGCGTCAGCTACTTCAGCGCCCTCGACCTCAATAGGGTGGCAAGCGACGTGGACCTCACCCACCGACTTCGCCACCGGACTCGCTTACAACTCCACGGTTCGCGATATCGCCACCGTGGCGGTCGCGGGGAACGTGTTGCGACTCACGTTCTCGAATCTTTGGAGCTCAACGGCAACAACGTTTGCCGACGTCACCATTGGTGTTCAACAGTTCGGAGACAACGTCGTTCCGGGATCGTTGATCCCGGTAACGTTTAGCGGTAGACGCCTCGTCACGATTGGGCCGCGCGCCCAGGTAACGAGCGACGCGGTAACTATGAGGGTCACCGCTGGTGAGTCGCTGGCGGTCACGATCGCTGTCTCGGGTCCGGCAACCGTGAGTGCTCACTACTGCTGTCTCGGCCGTGACGATTCCTACGCCACGAATAATGGCGCGGGCAATCTAAGCGCAGTCCCGACTGGCGCTGGCTTTAACACGCAGCTCCCTAGTTGGTACATGCGTTGGCTCTCCGAGATTTCGGTGGCGGGTTCGCCCGCGCAGGGCGCCGTCGTCGCCTTTGGCGACTCGATCACCGACGGCTTTGGCTATACGAATAATGGATTTAGTTGGGTGAACGCCTTGCAATCGCGTATCAATCAACTGCCCGCGTCGTCACGCATGTCCGTTGTCAACGAGGGCATCGCGGGCAACACGTTGACCGTCTTCCCGGCGCGCGACTCCTACGCGACGCTGTCGGGAGGCTTTCCCGGCGTCACTCGTCTCCAACAAGACGCGCTGTCACTAGCCGGGGTGCGGGCTGTCATCATGTTGCTCGGTACCAATGACATCTGGTTTGGTGCGGGCGGTCGCAGCATCAAACCGATTCCGCCCTACGGCGGAGTGGCGAGTATCGAAGCCGGCATGAGGCAGGTCATAGCGGCGACGCACGCCAAAGGATTGGTCATCTACGGCGTTACATTGCTGCCTCGGGCCACCTCGACTGCGGCCGATCACGACGAACCGGAGAATTGGACCCCGGCGGAGCAATCCGTCATGAGTGCCGTTAATGATTGGATGCTCGCGGGGAACTCGGGATTTGATGGCGTCATCAATCTTGGCGCGCTGATGGGTGACGTCTACAACGGAGCGTGCCTACCAACGACACCTTTCGCCGCGTATTTCAATCCGGACCATCTTCACCCCAACGTCGCGGGTGAAACCGTCATGGCCGACGCAATCTCGACGACGCTCTTTGGAATGCCCGAGGCCCCCCAAGTCCCTCAACTCGTGACCGCGACACCAACACCCGGGTGCGCTGGCGCGGTACTCGCGTCCCAGGTCCTCGCCGCAGGTAGTCAACCAACGGCTACCACCACCACGCCCACGACAACGACAACGACCATCCCCACGACGACGACCACGCGACCCGCGGGCCTGTTGAAGGGCCGCGCCGCCACCTACGCCGCGCTGGTGCTCATCGTTCTTATTCTGCTCAGCCTCACGGGGCTGCTCCTCGGTCGCCGTCGGGCCAGTCGTCGCCGGGCCGCGCATCGTCGCGCGAGGCTGCGCGCCAACTATCCAAGACCGCCTCCTCCTCCCGCGCGTCGACCACCCCCGGGAACCGGCCCTTCGCGTCGTTGAGCCACGCGACGCACCATTTTGCGCGAGTTCATCGCGACGCTATTGAGGAACGACGTAGCGAAAACGCAAGAAATTCTCACCGCTACGACTCTGGAGCGAACCGTCCAGTTGCCAACCGAGGCGCTCGTAGAAACGTTTGGCCTCCATGTCCGGCGGCGTCACCAGCACGAGTTCGTGTACGCCCGCGGCTCTCGCTTCGTCTATCGACGCTTCGACGAGCGCACGTCCTAT
This sequence comes from Acidimicrobiales bacterium, assembly GCA_035533995.1. Taxonomy (GTDB): domain Bacteria; phylum Actinomycetota; class Acidimicrobiia; order Acidimicrobiales; family RAAP-2; genus RAAP-2. The sequence continues at coordinate 54,601 of DATLSR010000023.1, forward strand.
CCCGCTTCCTTGGGCGCCACGATCCACGAGAACATGAGTGATCTCACCTACCGCGGGTCCGCTCTGGGACGCCGTGACGCTTCGCGCTTGCGAGAATCGCGCACGCACGAGACGCGCGACGCCGCGCGCGTAGCGCCTGCCCCTCGTCACGACGAGGTCTTTCGCGAGCGCTGGATGTACCAACGCGTAAGCGACAAGCTTCGCGCCGATGCGAAGTCCGTGGAATCGCACCATTGCTCGAAAGTGAGTCGCCGGATCGGTCGCACCGAGCAACACACCCACCAGCTTCTCGTTTTCGTCAGTAGCGGCGAGCGAGATCGATCCCGGTGAGTGGATCCACGCGCGATAGTACGTGCGCATAAACGACAAACCGAAACGAGCGAGGAACTCCATGTCGAGCACGTCACGGTGAAGTAGCGCCGCGGCGCGAAGATCGGCGTCCTCGAGAGGCCGTACCTTGATCATGTCGTCGATCTATAACTCACGATGTGAAAGCGGTCGCTCGAGGGAATGAGGCGGTAGTGATAACCAACACTACCGTCGTAACTTTGACGCACGTTCGTGTCGGCGCAACGTGGCTCTGCCAGAGACGCGCGCGCAACGTACTGCTACGCTTCTGCAAATGTCACCCGCGAGGCACGGCCGACGTAGTAGCGCTCGGCGCCGACGCCGAATGATCGCAGCGTTCCTCATACTTGTTGCATTTACTGTCGTCGCGCTAGCGAGATACCACGGTTCTCCAACGACCACAACCACAACCACGACCACGTCGACGACGTCGTCGACTACGTCCACGTCGGTTCCCACGCACTTCGCCACGGCGGTGGGATCGATGAACTTGACGATCACTGAACCGGCCTCCGCCACGACGGCGGCTCGCTCGCTGGTGACGACCGTGCGCTATCCAACGTCGGGCGCGCCCGGAGGTCCAAGCGTCGCTGGCGCCACGCCCCTGCGAAGCGAAGGACCCTACCCCCTTGTCGTGTTCTCCCAAGGGTTCGATGTCACCCCAGAGACGTACGCGCGACTGCTCAATTCACTGGCGTCCGCTGGCTACGTGGTGGCGGATCCGGCTTATCCCTACACCTCGCCGAACTCTCCCGGCGGAGTAGTTCGAAGCGACATTGTGCACCATCCGGCGGACTTGAGTTTCGTCATCACCACCCTTTTGAATGACGGCGCGTTGACGGGGCTGATCGAATCAAACGAGATCGCGGTCATTGGTCACTCCGACGGTGGTGACGTCAGCCTCGCCGAGGTCGCCAACACGTGTTGTCGCGACGCCCGAGTGAAGGCGGCCGTCATACTTTCTGGAGCCGAGTTGAGTTGGTTCAAGGGCTCTTACTTCACCTCAGCCTCGGTGCCACTGCTGGTGGTGCAGGGGACCGATGACCTTAGCTACAACCCCGTGTCCTGCAGCGTCGACCTCTACAATCAAGCGTCCCAGCCCAAGTACTACTTATCCATGATTGGCCAGACACACTTCAGCGCCTACATTCCGCCGGGACCAGCACTGAACGTCGTGACGCGCGTGACCATCAACTTTTTGAACGGCTACTTGCGACACGCTACGTCGGCACTGACGGCGATGAGAACGGCCGGTTCAGTACCGGGGCTGGCCACTATTACCAGTCAGCCCTCACTGGCGGCGGTGGCGGGTTCGTGCCCCGACGCACCGGCCGGTTGAACCAGAAGGGTCAGCCGCCCGGCTTGACTCCGCTCACCACGTTCGCCTCGGAGACGACGTTCACACTCTGTACATCGATAAAGCCGGCCGCCTCGTAGAGGCGGGTCCACGCCTCTGGGGTAATCGGGCGCTCGTGCACTCTCAGGAGGTACCGTCCGGCGTTCTTCAGAATTCTCCAGTACCCCGGGATTCCCTTTTTAGCCATAACCTTGATTTTGCTCGCGATGACCTGCCGGTCCCCAGCGGTGGCGCCTCGTCCGAGCATCATGTCCGAGTTCACCAATTGGCCGCCGGGTCGCAACCAGCCGAACGCCGCTCGCACCACCTTCGCCTTGTCTTTGTCGAGCAAGTGGTGCAGGGCGTAATTGCTAATCACCAGGTCAACCGACTCACCGGGAAGTGACAAGTGCTCGATCGGCGACGCAATGCCGCTCACCCCAGCGAGGCCCTCCGTCTTTGCTTGTGACTCCATGCGCTCGATCATCGCGGCGCTGACGTCGACACCAATGACCGTGGCCCCGTGCCTCGCTAACTCCAACGCGAGGCGTCCGCCACCGCAACCGAGGTCGACGCAGACCATTCCAGGTCGCACTCGGGAAATCTCAATGGCCTTGGCCGCTACTTTCAACATGCTCGCGTCGTTGTGCCGGTCCCACGTGTCAGCACGGCGCGTCCACTTGCGTCGCTGGGTGCGAATTGAAATTTTCGTACCCTGTCGCTTACGCCATGATTCCTCCGAGGGGCGTTCGCTGGGCATCGAACTGGAGTCACCGGGAACGTTCAAAATAACCTCGACCTCTGTTTAGACTCGTAACACTCTCAAGAACCCGCGCCACGCTCAACGTCGAGTTTCCAGACGTAAAAGCGGCACGGCTCCTAGCGATACTCGTGACGCTTATTAGGCGTCACCTCGCTGGCAACCCTAGCAACCTCGCCTCGCGCACTTCGCCGCGTCACTAATGAATACGTAAAGATTGAATAATTTTCCTCGGACACTACGTTGCGAGTGTGAACATCACTCAACCGGCACACGTGGTCGACGTTCCCGTTGCGGGCAAGCCGGACTGCAGAGCGAGCGTGCCCTCCACGAGACATTGCATGATCGGACCCGCCACTGAATTACCGGTCGCGGAGGTCTTCTGAAAGGGCACGACCACCGCGAGCGCAATCGTGGGCTTCGTCGCGGGAGCGAACGCGATCATCCAGTCGTCAGTATTTTGAACGCCGTTGCCAACCTGTGACGTTCCAGTCTTAGCCCCAACGTCGAGATTTGCGGGAAACACGCCGTGGGCCGTTCCCACGACACTGCTCACAACCTGCACCATTAGTCCGTTAATAAAACTGGCCTGAGATGGCGTCAGCGGGGTCTTCCATACGGTTGGCTTATAGCGCTTGACGATCGCGCCGTCTGGACTGGTCACGTAGTTCAATAAGTGTGGCGTCATCTCGACGCCCTTGTTGGCGACGGTACCGGCTACGAGGGCGTTCATCAACGCCGAGGTACGTACGTTCTCTTGACCAATAGCCGAGTACGCCAGTTGTGGCTGGTTGTAAGTGAAACTCGCCGCCGTTGGAAAGTAGCTCGCGACCGCTCCGGGCAAATCGATGGGGGGAACCTCGTTGTAACCATAATTATTGGCGGCGGTGGCGAGATTCGTGCCACCCAGGTCAAGACCGACCAGCGCGAAACCAGTGTCGCACGACGGAGGGAGCATTTCGGCAATCGTGCCACCGCAAAGTTCGTACGCGTAGTTCGACAGCGTCTTATTCGAATTTGGTAAGTGAGTAAATGTCAGTTTCGGGTAGAACTTTGTCAATAGTTGGGGCATGGAGACCACGACGCCGGACGTCGTCACGATCTTGAAGGTCGAGCCAGGGGGGAACGTTTGCTGGGTGGCGACAAGCCCCAACGGGGGAAACCCGTGGGCGTTGTTCGTCGTGTCCTTTTTCCAGGCGGCCGCGTCGACCTTGTAGACGTACGACGTGAAGGGAGCCGGGTCATAAGTGGGGTTTGAATACATTGCCAATATGTCGCCATTTTGAGGATTAAGCACCACGGCCGCACCGTCGCGGCCCGCGAGGCCCACCTGGGCGATCCGTTGGAGCGATGGTTCCAGGGTCAACGTGATGTTGTCGGCCGCGCTCGTGGGCGCTAAGACCTGTGCGAGGCTTTGGGGCGGCTGGGCGTGGGCGGTGAGATAGCTGTTGTACTCAGCCTCGAGCGCCCACGTTCCGTACGTGGGGGAAGAAAACCCGACCACACCGGCCGTGAGTGCGCCCAAGGGATACACGCGTTTGTAAACATTTTGCCCCGGTGCTACTTGCACTGAGCGCGCGAGGATCGTCTGGTCGGCCGCGAAGATTTCACCACGTGGCGTGCTTGCCGATATCTCTGAGTTTCGGGGATTGATGGTTGAGGCGTCTAAGGCTTTAGCTCGAAAGAACTGAAGATTCGCTGACTGGGCCGCCACGGCGACAAAAAAAAGGAGAATCACCGACGCGAGGATGCCGACACGACGTGACACGGCTACTCGCTGTTCTCAACGCTCGACGCCTCAAACTCACTGAGGAGCGTCTTTCGTCCACGTTCTCGCCCCGCACCCCGGAGATGCAGTAATCGCTCCACGAAACGCTCCAAATGGCCTGGCGAGTTTTCCAGATCCATCACGCTCTTGATTGTACCGGCAGGTTCTTTGCGCGGGGAGCCGCCGTACGTCAATTGAATGACAACGCACCGTGTTACGCAACTTCGCACCGACGCAGGACAGTGGTGTTCTCGCTCGTCGTACCTACTCTCCGCGCCTGAATGCTCGAGGTCTTCGCCGATTTCGAACACGCGACGATCATCGACCGCGTGATGGCGGGCATGGACGGCAAGGTCCTTCAGCCCGTCTTTCTCGTGCCTTTGACTGGCGCCGTGACGGCGATGGGCGAGGGAGACTGCAGCACGCCTGGAGGCCCTTTGGACCCCTCATGACTTTCCGATGGCTGTCGCACTTCGTTCGGGCGTGGCGTAGTTATGGCTTCAACGTAACGCTGAACTTGGATGGGCGTCACTGGCGACGGACGCTACTTGCTCACTCGGCGAAGGGTGCCCCCTCCAACAACGAGCGCGGCGAAAATGTACGCGAGCATGATGGCGAACTGGCCAAGGTAGTAGGAGTCCGACTGCTGCGGGGTTATGGCGTGCACTGCGGCCGTCATCGGCAACACGTCGGCGATTGCGCGCAGCACTGAAGGTAGCTGACTGACCGGAATGACCAGGCCGCACAGAAGTAGCTGGGGCAGGATGAACGCCGGCATGAACTGAACGGCTTGAAACTCCGTGTGGGCCACGGCGCTCAGCGCCAATCCGAAGGCGGTGCCGAGCAGACCGGCGCAGAGCGCCACGATGCTGATGCGCCACGGCACGCCCTGATGGGCCAGCCCGTACCAGGTGTAGGAGAGGACGGAGACGAGCACGCTCTGGACCAGCGCGAGGGCCCCAAAGGCGATCGCGTAGCCCGCGACGAAATCGGCCTTCGTCAGGGGCAGCGTGAAAAGGCGCTCAAGGGTTCCGACGGTCCTCTCTCGCAGAGTGATGACCGACGTGACGAGAAACATGACGATGAGTGGAAATACGCCGAGCAGTTTCGGGCCAACCGAGTCGAAGGCACCGGGCTGGTTGGTCAGGGACCACGACAGGAGTCCCACCAATGCTGCTGGGACGAGCAACAACAGTGCGAGGGTCCGCGGATCATGGCGCAACTGTTCGAGAATGCGTTTAGTGGTGAGCAGCGTGCGCCGTAGGCTCATTGATCGCCTTCGATGAGGCGCTCGAACGCTTCGTCGTAGCCGGGTGCGCTCGATGCGGCCAACAGTGATGCTGGCGATCCGTCGAACAGGAGTGTCCCATCGCGTAGCAGCAGTAATCGGGCGCAACGAGCTGCTTCATCCATCACGTGGCTCGACACGATGACGGTGGCACCGGTCCTCGCAAGGTCGCCGAACGTGCGCCAAAGGTCGCGTCGCAGGATCGGATCCAGTCCGACGGTCGGTTCGTCCAGGACCAGAACGGGGGGCGATCCCAATAGGGCGACGCCCAGTGACACGCGCGCGCGCTCGCCACCGGAGAGTGATGAAACGAGCCGGCGGGAGAAGGAAGCGAGAGCAACGACGTCGGTCACGCGCGCCACCTCAGAGATGGGCTGCGAGAGCACGCCGGCGAAGTAGCGGATGTTCTCCTCGACGGTGAGGTCGAGGTAGACGGCCGAGCTTTGGGCCATGTATCCGAGTCGGCCGCGCAATGACGGTGATCCTGCGTGCGACTCCAAGATCCGCACCGCTCCGCCGGTGATCGCTTGGACGCCTAAGAGTGAACGCATCAGAGTGCTTTTGCCGCTGCCACTTGGCCCGAGCAGGCCAATGAGTTCACCCGAAGTTGCGTGAAATGAAATCGATTTCAAGATTTCGTTACCGTTGCGTACGACACGGAGGTTCGATACTTCGATTGTCGAGTGGTCAGAACACTCCATCCGCTATGACCCTGCTGTCGTCAAGGGAAACGTACGAGTTGTTGGTGCGTTCGCGGTGCGCGAAAGGTGCAGGGTCGCCACTGGTGCTCACGAAGGCGCCGGTGGTGGTGGTACACCGAGCGACGTGGGTGTGGCTCGGCGTAGGGAGTCCCTAGAAATCGCTCGTAGCCTGGTTGGGTCGTTCCTTTGACGGTTGCGTGAACAGTCTTAACGCGGACCACCCATAGCTCCTCCCCTTCATGAAACCTTGAGGGACGACCTGGTTCTCGTCGCTCGCGGGACTGCCAGCCTCAGTATTGTCGAAGGGGCTACCTCGAAGCGAGTACTCGCCCACGACGGCTCTTTCGAACTTGTTGCAGCGTAGAGACCTGCTGATCTCGCTTCGCGCGAATCTCTAGATGTTCTAGGCGATGGCGAACGTTACGTGCGCGTGAAAGATTTCGAGCCGAACGAGTGATTGCTGGACTTCCTTGGACAGTGCGCTTTTAGCCAAGCGATACGATCGCGTTAACGCTTAGGAAGCGACAGAGCCACGAGCGATCTGAGGTCCGTCGAGCGGAATAGTCGCCTCGATGATCGCGCCTTGTCCGGGGGTCGAGCGCACCTCAAGGTGTCCCCCGAGTAGCCTCGCCCGCTCGCGCATCCCGACCAGACCAAGGTGTTGGGGGTCCTGTTCGCCGAGACTCCTGGGGTTAAAGCCCTGCCCATTGTCGGTGATGGTAAGTGCGAGTTCTTCGTGTCCGAAGGCAATCGTCACCAACAGGTGGCTTGCGCCGGCGTGGCGAAGCGTGTTTCGCACGGCCTCTTGAGTGATACGAAAGGCGCAGAGTTCAACTTCAGAGGCGAGACGAGTCTCGGTCCCAACGACCCTAAGTTCGACGTTCGGCTCGGCTTCGTCTTCGATATCGGCGATGAGACTCGCAACTGCGGCGACGAGTCCAAGTTGGTCAAGGGTCGGCGGGCGCAGGTCTCGCGCGAGGGTCCGTAATCGGGCGGCGGCGTCCAGTGACTGGTGGTGGGCTTCCCTAAGTCCCTCCGCCACGGTTCCCGGGACTCCTTCGACCTCCCCGAGACTCTCGAGACGTCGAGCCAGGAGCAGGAAGAGTTGGAGTGGTTCGTCGTGCAACTCGCGAGCCAATCGCCGACGCTGATTCTCTTCTGCCTGGACGACGAGATGCGCGTAGCGCATGGCGCGACGGCTCTCGCTCCGCTCCTCGGTGACGTCTTCGAAGATCACCTGGGCGAATGTATTGTTCAGGTCGGCTGGTAACGACACGACGTCAAGACGATAGTCGTGACCGTTGGGCAACAAGAGAACTCGCCCAACGTGCTCCTCAATGGAAACGCCTCCGTCAAAGAGCGACGCCCCCGACTTCCCGACCACCTCCTCACCGAGTAGCAACCTTGCGGCGGGATTGGCGTCTGCGACGGCGTTTTGGCGGTCGAGCACGAGTATTGGTGAACGGTTGGTTTCGAAGAGGCGGTGATAGCGGGTCTCGATGTCCAGTGACTTTGCCATCGCTCGCTTGACTCTTTCATGCCCGTAGCGCTCGGCGTCAATGTGTCGGCCGAAGACTATGGCCACGACGACAATGAGTATCAAGTTGATCAAATCGCCGCCGACGTGTCCTTGGTCGCGGGGCAGTAGCAAGTCGGGCAACCACAACAGGACCGCCCATATTGCGGTGGCTGTCGCGCCTGCCAATCCGTAGCGCAGCGCCGCGTAGCCCACCGGGAGGATCAGCAGTGCGACGGGAAGACCAGCGGGGAACGGTCCCGTCTCGAAAGAGAAGTGTAAATCGAGAAATAGATGAAGCCCTGCGATAAGCACCACCATCGACTGGATGACCCAAAAGCGCGCCTCACGCACCGGCGGATGCACCGCCAAGTGCAACACAGCCCGGGAATCAGATCGCGTTGTTAGAACTGCCATGACTGTCCGGCACAACGAGTCGACGACCGAGCGCGTAGGCCACCGCTTCGGTCCTCGATTGAACGCCGAGCTTGGCGAGCACATTCGAGACGTGGCCCTCGACCGTACGCAAACTAAGCCCGAGTTCATTGGCGATCTGTTTATTCGACCGACCTCGGGCGAGCAGCTCGAGCACGTCCGTCTCTCGTCGGGTGAGCTCACCAACGTTCACTGAATCATTTCGTTTTCGACGAGTGAGTCGATCCGAGACCGCCCAATCCAGCACGAACACCCCGTCCGCCACGGCCCTCACCGCGTCGACGAGTTCTCTCGCGGATACAGTTTTCAAGAGGTAACCGCTGACTCCAATCTCAAGGGCCTCGGTGACGTACGCGTAATCGTCGTACGCACTCAGAACGAGGATCCGCATCTCGGGAAGTGATGCGGCGGCTAGACGTGCCAACTCAAGCCCACCCATCCCCGGCAGGTTGACGTCGACGAGCGCCACGTCGGGGCGAAGCAGTTCAAGGACGATTAAGGCCTCCTCGCCAGAGCCGGCCTGACCAACTACTTCGAGGTCAGGTGCTTGCTGGAGGAGTTGGATTGTGCCTTCACGTACCAGCGCGTGATCGTCCACGATGACGACGCGCACCGGCGTCGCCGGACGACATGTCTCTTCGAGAGGAGTTCGCAAAGAAGGTCCCGATTGATTCCCTTCCGCTGGCGTGGGCTCGTCCATGTGAGCCAGTCTGCTCCTCGAACGGGCTGAACGCCAGTTTCGGCCTCGCGTGACTTCACGTAGTTCCACGCGCGTACCCGTGAGATCGGGGACTTTCGATCCGTGATATCCGGGTTCCATTTCACGGCGGTGGGTTACAAGATGTAACCATGGTTGAAATGTTCGGCGTCGTGCTCGCCGCGTTAATTTTGTTTTCCTTCGTCGCGATTGGTTTGTATCTGATCGTGGGCATGACAGTTGCGGTTTCGACGATGCTGCGCGCTCAACGAGAGCGCCAGATGGCCGACGAGCTCGACCAAGTCCTCGAGCAAGTCCTCGGCCGGCGAACGCTAGAGATTTCCTCGACGCGCGCCACGCCGCCGCCAGTTCGACGCCACTAGAACACTCGAGGGGTCGATCTCCTTTGGTTCTGATGTCACCCCCCGCCGGGTAACGGTGGCGTACGGTCCAGGTCACTAGCGAGCCAATTCGGTTCCTTCGAGCGGCGAATGGGTCGCGGCCGCGCGAAGGAGTAAAGGGCTTACGCGCCGGTTGGACCCGGAGCGACGTTGGTGGGCACGTTCACCCCGCACCCTCGCTTTTCTGGTCGAGTTTTCGAGTCAACGGGCTCTTCATCGCTAGTTGATCGAGACGTCGAGGGCGTCGCGACGGCCCACTCCAAGTCCGTGTTTCTTCATGCCGGTAAGCCCGTTATCGCGCATCGAGCGCTCCACCAAGGGGTTCTGGCGTGGCCAAAAGCCAGGGTGTTGTTGACAGGATGCCGTCCAAGTGATAGTACTTACCTAAACGCGTAGTATTACGGTACTAGGTCAAGTAGTTTGCTATACATGGAGACTCGGGGGTACGCATGACAATCAAGTTCGACAGTCAAGAAGCGCATTTGACGGACCCGGTGGCGGTGGCGGTCCGTCTGCGCGCGCCAGAGCGCGAAGGCATCGCGGAGCGCTTTGGTCCCTCGGACCTAGCGCCGGGCTTGGATATCGCTCGTAGCCCGCGCGTCGCGCGTATCCTACGCAACCGCAAGTTTCAATTCTTTTTGATTCTGCCCAACCAGATCATCTTCTGGACCGTGATTTTTGTGGGTCTTTTGGGCACGGCTATTCCGGGCCTGAACTTCGGCGCGGCAATTACTTGGTACGTATGGTTCTGCTTGGTGTTCGTGATGATGGTCGTGGTGGGTCGGGCGTGGTGCGCGATGTGCCCCTTCGGCGGCTTCGCCGAGTGGATCCAACGCCGGACCTTCTTTCAGCGCACTCAAAAGACCTTGGGTCTTGGTCGAAAATTTCCCGAGCCCCTGGCTCGCCTCGGTTTCGTGCTGCCGGTCGCGTCGTTTCTCGTCCTCACCTGGATTGAGGAGTACTACAACATCGCCGGACCAGGGAACCCAGCCTCGACCAGTTTCATGGTGATCGGCATCGTTGCAACCGCGCTCATCTTCTTCATGGTCTTTGAGCGCCGGACCTTCTGCCGCTACATCTGTCCCCTGACCTCGGTCATTGGCACGATTGGTTCGATGGGCTCGGTCGCTGGGTTTCGCACGCGCGATCGCGACGTGTGCGTCAGCTGCAAGACGAAGGACTGTATGCGTGGCGGAACGGAAGGTTACGGTTGCTCGTGGTACACGTGGCCAGCGAGTTCTGACTCAAATCTCTATTGCGGGCTATGCACCGAGTGCTACAAGTCTTGTCCGGAGGACAACATCGGACTGTTCCTCCAAAAGCCACTCACTTCGGTCGTCGCGCCCATGCGTCGTCGCGCCGACGTGGCGTGGGCGGTAGCGCTCTTGTGGGGGCTCGTGCTGTACCAGCAACTGAACGCCCTAAGTGCGTACAGCACCTTCGACAACTGGTTGAATAGTCACCTGCACTTCCCGCACTATCCCGACCCGGTCGCCTACTTAGGACTAATCGTGCTCTTTTCGGTCGTCACCGCCGGTGCGGCCAAAGGCATCGGAGAGCTCAACGCCCGGCGTGACATCGGCTTCGAAAAGTCGGGCAACTTCATGGACAAGGGTTCGCGCTTTCGCGCTTACTTCCTTCCGATCATGTACGGACTTATCCCGGTGGTTGGTGCGGACTACTTCGCTCGCCAGTTACCCAAGTTCTTCAAGAGTGCGCCGAGAGTGATTCCCGCCGTGCAGCACGTGTTCGGCTTCTCGGGGACCAACTCTCCGTTTTACAACGCGCGAATCCTGTCGGACCCGCGCATCATCAACGTCCAGGTGGGCGTGATCGTCCTCGGCACGCTCGCCGCGTTGTGGGCGACACTGCGAATCACGAACCGCGAGCTCGTTGGCGTGAGTCGCAACGCGTTCCTCGTTCGGGCCACCACCCTCGGACTGGTGGCCGTGTGCGGCACGCTCGCCGCGCTGCTTTACGTGGCCATGCAGGCAGCGAACTGAGCGGCCATGTTGAACGGCCCAGCACCGATAGTCCCCGTCCGACTAGACACGAAGGAGTCACGATGACTCAGACCATTTCGAGGGAGGTTGCCCTCGGCAGCGATCGACCTACTGTGCAAGTCCTGACCGACCGATGCGCCGGGTGCCAGGAGTGCATCATTCGCTGTCCGACCAATGCGCTGACGATGGACCCCAAGCGTTGGGTGGCGCTCGCCGACGACGATCTCTGCGTCGGGTGTCGCCAGTGTGAGCGCACCTGCCCCTTCTCGGCCATTGTCGTCGAAGGGCCGATGCTCGTCGAGCCTCGTATTGATCCCGAATCGGTCCACCCCGTTCGCCTGCTGGGTGATATCAGCGAGATTCGTTCGGGCTACGCCGGTTGGACCGAGGTGCTCGCCGAAGCTGAGCGCTGTTTGCAGTGTCTCGACCCGACCTGCGTTCGGGGCTGTCCCGCGCACAACGACATTCCTGGTTTCATTGCGTCCCTGAGAGACCAAGATCTAAAGGGCGCGCACGAGGTTTTGCGGCGCACTTCACTACTTCCCGACATTTGCTCGCGCGTGTGCAACCAAGCTGCTCAGTGCGAAGGGGCGTGCAGCTGGTCGCTCGCGGGCGGCGTCCCCGTCGCCATCGGTCGCTTGGAACGATTTATCGCTGACAACATGGACGTCGCGCCACCCACGAAATCCTCGTCGGCCAACGAGATGTCGGTAGGGATCATCGGTTCAGGCCCCGCCGGCGCGGCGGCGGCGTGGGATCTCTTCGAGGCCGGAGTGTCAGTCACGGTCTACGAGAAAGACGCTACGCCCGGCGGGCTCTGCGCCTGGGGAATCCCCGACTTCACTTTAAGCGAGGCGCTCGCGCTGCGACCATGGGATCAGCTCAGCCGAGCGGGATTGGATCTGCGCTGTGACACCGAGGTTCGCCCGGAGGACCTCAGCAGACTTCTCGTCACGCACGACGCGGTCATTGTGGCCATTGGCGCCGGCCTGCCGTTGCGTCTGCCGGTGCCCGGGGCGGATCTTGACGGAGTCATCGAAGCCACTTCCTTCTTGAAAGAGGGCAAAACGGCGCTCGAGCTCGGAACCGATCCGGAAGCTTTTTTCGCGACACACGGTCTCGAGTCGAGTGCCACGAGGGGTGCTGTTCCACACGTTCTGGTCCTCGGTGCAGGCAACACCGCCATGGACGTGGCGCGTACCGCGAGGCGCCTGGGCATGCGAGCTACGTGCGTCGACTGGCTCGACGAGCAGTTCGCCCTCGCGCGACCCGACGAGCTTGAAGAGGCCCGTCACGAGGGCGTCGAGGTTCGTTTCTCGCGCACGCTGACGGCGCTACGCGGCACAGGACGAGTGGCTCGCGCCGAGCTCGCCTGCACTACCCAGAACCGTGCCGACCGTCGCCCCAAGGTCCTCGCGGAGAAGACCGAGGAACTCGAAGTCGACCTCGTGGTCATGGCCATGGGCTATCGCACCGATCCGGCGTTCGCCGACGTGTTGCCGGGCACCCCACTTCGAAAGGTGGCCTCCGGCGTACCCGATCGGCGCTGGATGGCGAGTGGCATTCTCGCCAACCGCGCGTCCGCTTTCGCTAATCACAACGCGGTCGGAGAGTTGGCGCTCGGGCGCGAGGTCGGGCTGTGGGGCGCCACCCTGGCGGTGAGCGAACGACTTTGGGTTGTCGGGGACGCGTTGACCGGACCGGCCACGGTCGTTGAGGCTATGGCACAGGGTCGCCGTGCCGCCGCCGCGGTGCTCGATGCGCGACCGCAAGGCCCCAGCCGCGCGGAACGTGTTCAGTCGAACGGCCCGGGACGAGTACTCGTCTGCTACGCGAGTATTGGCGGCAAGACCGCGCGCGCGGCGCAAGCCATTGCGGACGGCTACTCGGCGCAAGGTCTGGTGACCAAGGTGCTTCCGATCGCCAAGGTTGGTCCCGCCGAACTGGCGATGACCGACACGGTGGTGGTGGGGACTTGGGTCGAAGGATTCGTCGTTGCTGGAGTCGGTCCTGCGAAAGCAATGAAGACGTGGTTGGACGGACTGCCTCGGCTCGGGGGCAAGACCGTCGCCGTCTTCTGCACGTTTGGGGTTTCGCCCAAGGGCACCCTTGGTGCGATGCGTCGCGTCTTAGAAAAGAAGGGCGCCGTCGTCGTCGCACAAGCTGCGTTCGGACCTAAGGAACTCGAAGCCAAAGTGGGAATTTTCGGACCGAGAGCATTCGGTGAAGGGCTAGTTCGTCTGGCCACGATCAAAGAAGCCATCAAAGTGCCGGTCTAGCAGTACCGCAGTACGTGATTTTGAGGGGGTGGAGTAGATGGAAGAAATCTCTGGTTACCGGCGCAAACTCGCGCGCGTTTACATGCGACTGTTTCGGCCACTCGCGCCTCAGGGGCCCCGGCGGTCCAAGTTCGACCAGATGGCGGCGCGTTGGTGGACCCGCATTGACGTGATTGCTTTTCGACACCTCGGCGTCAGCCTCGGCGTTAAGGCGCTCGGAGTAAACGATGTCTTATTGCTTCGTACCCGGGGGCGCTATAGCGGTCAGGTGCGAGAGGTGCTCGTCGCCTACGTGGAGATTGACGAAGTTCCCTTCATCTGTGCCGCTAATGGCGGCTCGGATCGAGCTCCGGCCTGGTACGGGAATCTCCGCCGGGGCGAATCGGTCGAGATTGAGCGGAAGGGACGTCGCGAGGAGCTCGTCCCGGTGGTCCTCGAAGGCGAGGAGCGTGATCGGATCTTCGAGGTGGTGCGCTCTACTTTCCCCCACGTTCGGCTCTACCTCGCGCATACGAACCGCTCATTCCCGGTCGTGCGACTCGAATCACCGAGCGCCCACCACGACGATTCAGCGGCGAAGCCTGCACCAGTGATGGTGGGAGCGAGTCGGGGGTCTTCGGGCTCACAGCGAATCGCCTGAGCTGTCGTAAATGCGGGGTCGGCCCTCAGTCGTCAGTTAGGGGCTTGTGAAGCTTCGTGTACACGACCGATATTGGACGTGGGAAGGGATCACGACGGTGGTGACGGAGGATCCTCGCTCGATAACTTGAGCGGTTTGTTTGCCGATCGTCGCGGGACGCTCGGCAGCGCATCGCCAACCCGTCCAGTGGGTTGATGAGTTGACTCTTCTTCGAGGACACGGGCCAGTCGACGAAGCAGCGAACGGACAGTGGCGTGCGCGACGCGCGCGAGCAACGCGTCGTCGAGCGCCTGGCCAGTGCGGCCCAGAGGTGGGCGATAGTGACCCGTGAGGTTCAACTCGGACCGGTCGGGATCGAGGGCCGACACGCGCAACTCTCCTTCGAAGCGTGGAAAGAGCCCCGAGGGACCGGTGGCTTCCCACGTCACCGGGATAACCAGATCCTCGTTGGATCGTTCGGGCGTCCCGAGGTGAACTGCTACGACCTTGCCCAACCAGGCCGGTCCACCCGGTCCAATCCGTATGAGGGTCGCCTCGCTCTCGGCGTGTGCCGCCTCCAGGTGCGGAACGAGCCACGAGTTTCCCGCTCGAATTCTCTCCGCGACAGTTGACGCTACGAGTTCAATCTGCACCGTGTCAGTCACGGCCACGGCGGGTGGGTGGTGACGGTGGCCCTCGCCGGACACGGAATACGTCCCCGCTTCGATCGCTCGGTCCCGCTCGACTAGGTCAGCAAGGCTCGTCGCGGCGAGCACTGTTCGAAGCGCCGCCGCCGCCGTGCCCCACGTCTCGTGCAATGGGCAGACCGACTCCCAACGACACGGGGCGTCCCCGAGCACGCACGTTACGGGCGCGAGTGGTCCCTCAGCGGCTTCGACGACTTCTAGCAGGCTCACGTCGCTGGGTGGTCGGGCGAGGCTGTAGCCACCTTGGGTGCCAAAGAAGGATTGCGCGAGACCAGCTCGCACGAGATCCCCGAGGATCTGGGAGACGTAGGTGCGCGGTACCCCCATCTCAGAGGAGACCTGACGTAACTTTTTCGGTGCGCCCGAATCGAAGCATCTCGCGAGGCAGATGGCCGAACGCACGACGTAGTCACCCCGCTTCGAGAGGGCCAAATTCACTTTTCTAGTGTAGCGATTATCTTGACGTGGGGTTCGCTGATATCAGCTCGGCGCGGTCCAGAGTTTTTCGTTGTCTTACCTAAAAGATCAGTCTCGCCCGACTGTTGGTGTACGGATAGCCAACGCGATCTTGGCGCAACAACAGTTCACACGTGAAGCCGGTTCCGTCAGTCGCGGATGAGGCGACCACTCTCGCCAGAGTCCGTTTGACCTGTCGCCGAAGAAGAGAGCACAAGGTGCACGTCGCATCGCGTGAATCATGCCCTACCAACGCAGTATCGGTTCTGTACATGCGCGGAAGGAATAGATCGCGGCCCGGGTTCTAGCGCACGTCAGCATTCAATCTTTCACCCTGGTTGAACTTTTCGGGTACGACCGTCTCGAGCGCGTCGGAGGACTCAACCTTCCTCGCGTTGGACCTGGGATACTTTAAAGTCATGACCAATCATCGCGACATCGTCTCCGTTCAACGAGTGATGCGAGCACCAGCCGCGGTAATCTTCGACGTGCTCGCCGACCCCCGTCGACATCCCGAGATCGATGGTTCCGGTACGGTGGAGCAGGCTCAACCCGACGCGCCAGACCGGCTCTCGATGGGGGCAACTTTCGCTATGAACATGCGACGAGGTTTGCGTTACAGCATGGTCAACACCGTCACGGAGTTCGACGAAGGCAGGCGTATCGCCTGGTCCCCGAAACCGGCTAATGGGCTCGGTGCTCGGTTCTTCGGCCGTATTTGGCGCTACGAACTCGAACCCGTTGACGAGGGGACGCGTGTGCGTGAGACTTGGGATATCTCCAGCGAGAGGCTCCGCTTTTTCCTACGACACGTGTACGCTTCGCGGTTTCGCCAGGACATGACGAAGTCGCTCGAGCGTCTGGAGAGTCTTGCCGCCAATCAGCCCTGAGTATTCGTTGCCTGCCCCAAAAAGTTCGAAGCCGTTCCAATTATTACCTCGTTCTTAAAACGCGGCCAGCAATTTACTTGACGAGAAGTAATAGTTTTTGACGCGTACCGTTCGACTTCTTGCGGATGACTTGTCGACCACTTCGTAAATGTGAAAGACGGTACCCCGCTGCCCGATAATCCAGATCTTGCAGAGGTGAGTGTCAGTGACCCGGGCGGGGTTCCGGGTTTCTCTTTTTCAAAATGTCTGAATCAAGTGGAGCGATGAAACGTCGAATGGCTGCGCTCATTGCGGCCACAGGGTTGAGCATCTGTGCGGCGGTCATCGTTAACTCGGCGGGCGCTGCACGATCAACGGTCCAGCCTGCCACTGACGCCAAGCCGGTGACGGGCCGGCCGAGCCGCGTATCATTCGCGTCGTTGCCAACGCCAAAGGCCGCAGTGCCCTTTCGGGGCACTGCGTTGGCAGGAGAAGGCGTGTGGCGTCCAGCGGGCCGACTCGTGCAGGGTCGGTCTGCGGTCTACACCACATCGGTTCGGCTACCGGGGACTTCAAACGTTGAAGCTGGGATTGCCTGGATGGACACGAAACTTCTTCGAGCCAAGCTCTACTCCGGCAGTCTCAGTCCCGGTGGACTGTTTTGGAAATACACGGCGCCAATATCACCCAGCGCGTCGAGAACCCTGGTCGCGGCGTTTAACGGTGGCTATTTGGTGAAGGATTCGAATGGCGGGTACCTTAGCGAGGGCCATTTGGTAGCACTCCTGCGCGTGGGCGGCGCGTCGCTGGTCATCTATCGCAACGGTTCGGCGACCGTGGGCGAGTGGGGGCGCGACGTCGGAATGACTCCAAACGTGGTCGCGGTCCGCCAGAACCTGACCCTGCTCGTTGATAAGGGGCGGCCGGTTCGCGGTCTCAATCCCGCCGACACCTCAACCTGGGGCAGTGCCCTCGGCGGAGTGGTGAATACGCCACGCTCGGGGCTCGGCGTCACCGCGAATGGTGCCTTGATTTATGTAGATGGGCCAATGAACATCGTTGATCTTGCACAGATACTGGTCCGCGCTGGCGCCATTCGCGCGATGACGCTCGACATGAATCCCTATTGGCCGGTCTTCGCCACGTACACGCCACGAAACGCGAACGGGCTGGCGTCCCCGACCAATGGAAAGGATCTACTTGCCACGATGGTTCAACCCCCCGGGCGGTTTTTTGAAGCTGCGGAAAATCGCGATTTCGTCACAATGTCGGCGAAGTAGTCGGGGTATTGGGACTGTCTAAATTGTGAGGTTTCAACTGTCCCGAAAAATCTGCAACATCAAATGGTGGGCGAGGGGGGACCGCACCACCTCCAGAGGTCCTTTTGGACCCCTCATCACTTTCTGACAACTGCCGCACCCTTTTGGGGTGTGGGTTTATTAATGGGTGCGACGTTACATCTTTCATGCGGCGATGACATCGCGCGGGAGGTCTCGTAGGGTCCCGTTGGACGCCCCCCGCGGCGAGTCGTCTTTCGAGAGCGAGATGAAGTTCGTTCGTGCGCTGCCCAAGGTGTGGTCTACCGACTCCTCGGTCGCCGACGCTGACGGACTCTTGAGCGATGGTGCAGAATATCGAGATGACCATACCCTCGGGGACTATCACGCTCCTCTTCAGTGATATCGAGGGCTCGACCAAGTTGTGGGAGCGTGCGTCATCTGCGATGAACGAGGCGCTGCGTCGCCACGATGCGATTGTGCGCGGCGCCATTGACGCGGAGAGTGGCTACGTTTTTAAGACTTTCGGCGACGCGTTCTGTGCCGTCTTCACGACGAGCGACGCCGCGGCGCGTGCGACAGACACCCTGCAACGCGCGCTGCGAGGTGAGTCGTGGCCGACGGGCGCGGAGATCCGGGTGCGAGTGGCGTTGCACACCGGGGTGTGCCAGGAGCGCGACGGAGACTATTTCGGTCCCACCGTGAACCGCGCCGCGCGACTCCTCGCGATTGGCCACGGTGGTCAGAGCGTGGTGTCGGGAGCGACCGCGGAGCTCCTGAGCGACCTGCTCGGCGAATGGGGGACCCTCGAGGACCTCGGTCAGCACCGACTGAAGGACCTCGGGCGGCCCGAACACGTGTGGCAGTTGACGCCTAAGGGCGTGATCGATGAGTTCCCGCCGCTGCGCTCGCTGGACAACCCTGACCTCCCCAACAACCTGCCCGCGTTGCTGTCGTCTTTCATCGGACGTGAGCACGAGCTCAACGACGTCCGCGACCTCGTACAGGTTTCACGACTCGTAACGCTCACGGGCGCGGGCGGTTCGGGCAAGACCCGTCTCGCCATGCAGTCGGCGGCTGAGTTGCTCGACGGTACCGGTGAAGGCGTTTGGCTCATCGAACTTGCGCCGGTCGCCGACGCGGAGCAGGTCCCCCTCGCCGTGGCCAGCGTGTTGGGCATTCTCGACGGCATTGAGATCTCGCCCCTCGACACGCTGTTACGGGCTTTGGCGACCCAGGCGGTGCTGATCATCCTCGACAACTGCGAGCACGTGATCGACGCCTGCGCGAAGTTCGCCGACGCGGTGTTGCGCAACTGCCCCAAGGTGCACCTTCTCGTGACGTCGCGCGAGCCTCTTGGCGTGGACGGTGAGCGCGTTTATCGGGTGCCCTCGATGACGCTGCCTGGCGCGGACGTCGAGACAATTGCGGACCTCGGGGAGTCCGACGCCGTGACGCTGTTTTTTGCGCGTGCGGCGGACTCGGGTTTCGTCTTCACCGACGAGGGTGCGCCGCTCGTCGCGTCAATTTGCAAGCGGCTTGACGGAATCCCGCTCGCCCTGGAGTTGGCGGCGGCCCGTCTGTCGTCGATGTCACTGGTGCAACTCAGCGACCGCCTCGATCAACGTTTTCGCCTGCTCACTGGTGGAAGTCGCAACGCCATGGCCCGCCAGCAAACGCTTCAGGCGATGGTGGACTGGTCGTACGGACTGTTGAACCCAATGGAGCAGTCGGTGCTGCGCCGATTGTCGGTCTTTTCGGGGGGATTCGAGTTGGAGGCGGCCGAGGCCGTGGTCTCCAGCGAGACGGTGGACGAGTTCGACGTCGCGAACCTTCTGCACTCCCTAGTCGAGAAGAGCTTGGTCGTCGCCGACCACGACAGCGTCTCCCTACGCTTCCGTCTGCTCGAGACGATCCGGCAGTACGCGGCGCAGGAGTTGTTGAAAATCGGTGGTGAGAGCGAGGTCTTCGAAGCGCGAGATCGCCACGCCACCTACTTCGAAGGGATGGCCACGGTGGCCGGACGCGAATTCATTGGTCCTCTCCAGGCCCGCTGGCTCAAGCAGTTGGACCTAGAGATGGACAACTACCGGGCGATGTTGACGCACCTAGCATCGGATCCTGCGCGAGCTCGTGAGACTATGCGGGTGGTGACAAGTCTGGAGAGATATTTTCAGAGTCGCGGTCACATTGAGGTGATTCCTTTCTTGTTGAGCGCTCTTAACGGCGTTGGCGAGGCCCGCGACGTCGAGGTCGCTTCCGCATGGGTGGCCGCGAGCATATTGATTGGCTGGCTCTTCTCCGCGGACCGGAGCGAGATCGCGATTTCGAGCGACTGCGCGGCGAGGGGACTAGAGATGGCTCGCGAACTTGGCGAGCGCGACATCGAGGCCCGCGCACTCGGATTTCACGCGATGATAGCGAACTATAACCAAGACTTCGTGGCGGCGGTCGTCTACATCGAGGAGGCCCTCGAGCTGGTGAGCACGAGCGACAACGCTCGACTGAAAGTTGAGATCCTGGCGTGGTCGGTCAACAACAGAATTGCCCGACAACGCGGAATGACCCTCGAACAGCGAATGGACATCGAGCTAGAGATGATCGTTGTCGCGACGAAACTACAAGACGCGATGCTCATCGCGACCCGTCAGAGTGCCCTGGCACGGTCTTACGTGACGCAAGAGCGATTCGCGGAGGCGTTGACGTTGTGGGCGGCGGCGGTGGCGAGCCTTGAGGAGCTCGGGGCGCACGAACTACTGCACAGCCCTCGCGACAATCTGCTGCTCGCACGCTGCCACTTGCGCGCGTTCGACGAAGCGTTACCGCTCATGCGCTCGTGTCTTAGGGCCGAACGTCGCACTGGGTTCCGACGTGAGATCGGTGACCTGATCTTCGCGGCGGCGTGCATCGCGTCGGCGCGCGGCGACGGTGTCCGTGCGGCGACTTTGCACGGGGCCGCCGACGCGCTGAGAGAAGAAGCGTACAAAACGGGTCAACTCTATAAGGACGTCGCCGAAGTCGTCCTCGAGGAGGAGAGCTTTGCTCTAGTTCGAGCGTTACTAGGAGACGAAATCTTCGAGCGCGACTACGCCTCGGGATCGGGACTTTCGAACGCCGAAGCTTGTGATCTCGCGCTGCAACTCTAGTGAAGCATTCAACGGACCCGCAACGTCCTTCGCGTCCTTCGCGTCGGCGCTCTCCTCGCTGCGTTAGTTCCCAACCGTTGGTGGCGGCTCAGGCAACGACCACCCGAACCGGGGTGGGCGAGGGGGACTGCACCACCTTCAGAGGTTCTTTTGGACCCCCTCACCACTTTCCGACAACTGCCGCACCCTCTTAGGCTCGGTGTAGTCATTCGGTCACTGTACCTCTGGACCGCGAAGAGCATCACTGGCGACGAGCGCTGCGTTGTCACTCGGTGAAGGGCCGCTCCAACGACCAGCGCGGCCAATACGTACGCGAACGTGATAGCGAACTGGTCAACGCAGTACGAGTCTGTCGGCAACGGGCGTATGCGGGCACGCCAAGGCGGTCCGTCAGCGTGAGAAGATTGTCCGGGGCTCTGGACTGGTCGGGCGAAGGATGTCCGGGAGTCGGACTGCGTCGTCCGCTAAGCCCGGACGGTGGCCGAGACCGCCAGCTGGTTGCCGTCGGTGTCGTTTGCCGCCACCGCGAAGTACGGCCCGGCCGCGGTGGAGGTGAGGGTCGTCTCGAAGCCGGTGCGCGGTGCCGTAGCGACTTCGCCGAGTGCCGAGGGACTCGGCCCGACGAGCAGCCGCCACTGCGTCGTTCGAGTATCGCCGTTCCACGAAACGTAGACGGTATAGCCACTGTCGCTCGCGCGGACCGCGACGTCCGGCGGCGCGCTCGGACCGCCCGCCCAGGGGAAGCGGAAGGCCCGATAGGACTGGAGCCCGGCAGGGATTCGGCCCTCTAGGATCATTGTCCCGTCCGCAAGGAACTCTGAGAAGTAGGGCAAGTTGCCCCAGCCCACGACCACTCGCTGGCTGGGCAGTACCTGAATGCTTCCTTGGCTGCTGGCGAGAAGATCGCCCGGGTGGGTGTAGCTCCGCACCAGTCGGCATTGCCGGGTGGTCTCGTTCACGTCGAGGATGAGGGCGCGCGACTGACGCTCCTCGGAGGGTGACGCACCGTCGTCGAAGAGGCTGAGGCGTGTCGTTGAGAGAGCGCGGGCGTCGTGTTGCCAATAGAAGTCGGTGCCCGGCCCCATGTGGAAGTCGGATCGCTTACCGCCGAGACGCCAGACGACGTTCCCGGTGCGACGACTCACCTTGTAGACCGCCCACGTGTTGCGCGCCGAGATCACGATATCCCCGTCGGGGGCGAGGGCCACGGAGTTGATGTGGAAGTAGTCGAAGGGCGCCGCGGACGTTCCACCGGAGAACGCCTTATAGGACTCCTCGACCCCGACGTGATCGAGGCTGTTCCAGGCGAAGAGTAGTTTGCCGGTGGCCACGTCGATCTCCTGGGCTTGGCAACCAAAGACCACGCCGTCGCGTGGCCCGCCCAGCGACGAGAGGTCGGCCTTCTCGCTGTAGTAGGTCGTGATGAGCGCTGTACCCGAGGGGGTCAGGTTGAACTCGTGGCCGTCGACCTTGAGCCCATTGCCCGCGTGAACGGTTGCGATCACGCGGTAGGTGGCGTCGGCGACGTAGCCAGTACCGAGGCCGTGGTCGTTCGCGCCGTGCCCGTCAAACCAGGTGAGGACTGGCTGGCCCCGGTAGGTCTGAACCTGAAGGTCGGTGAGGAGATGGCCGGGGAGCTGGCGGAACCAGACGAGCTCGCCTCGCACATCGACGATCATCAGCCCGTACTGCCCATGGACCCCGGGACGCGACGCCTTCGGTGCGATGAAGAAGTAGGCACCGTCCGCCGCGAGCGACGGTGTCCAACCGCTCTGGCGCGAGATCGCTATGGTCGGCGGGTTGAGGTCCGGCCGTGAGACGTACGGACCCGGGTCGACGACGCTGGTCGTGTCGGTGGTTGTGCTCACCTTCGACGGCGGCGGACTGGCGGTCGCGCGGTCGTCGATCCAGCGCAAGCCAACGAAGCCGCTCACTCCGAGTGCGACTATGCCTCCGCCGAGTTGAAGCGCCTCGACGAGGAAGCGTCGTCGCCCGACGTGTTTGCCTTCCACGGATCCTCCTCTTCGGCGTCGTGCGGGTTCGCGACCGCGTTGCGCCGCCCATCACGGTCGGTGTCGAACTTAGGCGATGGGCGTCGCGACGCCACGACGCTCGATCGGCGGGCGGGCGACGTCTCGCAGGACGAAGACGCGTCGCGCGCTCCTTAAAGTTTCCTCAGAAATTTCGCGCGCGCCCTCGCGCGCGAGAGAGCTCGGTCCTTCTAAAAGTGCGCAATTCACGCGTTTTCGATGTTGTTCTACACGCGAAGTTTAGGTCGACACGACGGTGGTGCGCGCGCGTGCCGCGCGCGTTCCTCCGTGGTCGTGCGAAGGGTTTCGGTAGCCTTTCGGTAGGCCTATTGCGTGTCTTTGGTTTGCTGTCGGCCCTCGGTTCGAAGTAGGAGAGGAACACGATGCCGGAGAGTTCGCTGACCAGAAGGCAAGTTCTGCGGCGCGGCGCGGGGGTCGGAGGAGGGCTGGCGGCGCTGGTCGCCGCAGGTTACGCCGGGTACGCCTGGGGCGGCTCCGACGCTCGGGTGCTGAACGGCAAGGCCGCCCCCCCGAGGGTTTGGTCCACGACGACCAGGGGCGTGGACGCGGACGCGATTCCCTTCGTCTCGCGACCCGACTTGAGGCCGCCGACGCTCACCCTGAGCCACGAGGTCGGTTGGACGGCGCCGTCGGCGCTCGAGGGCTCTTACTACATCCTCACGCCGAAGGCCTACGTGCCCGACGGACCAGGCCAGTCGGGGCTGATGATTGTCGACGCTGACGGTGAGCTGGTTTGGTTCCGGCCGACGGTCGCTTCGACGTTGACGCGCACCGACATGCAGGTCCAGCGCTACCGCGGCCGGCCCGTTCTCACCTGGTGGGAGGGGGAGGTCCCCACCGGGGTGGGTCAAGGCATCGGGTACGTCGCCGACCAGACTTACCGCGTGATCACCACGGTCCAGGCGGGCAACGGCCTCAAGTCTGACGCCCATGAACTCAACCTGACCCCCTCGGGCACCGCCCTCATCACGGCGTATGGAACGACCGAGGCCGACCTGCGCGCAGTCAAGGGGCCGAGCAAAGGGACTATCTACGCCTGTCAGGCCCAGGAGATCGACGTGGCCACCGGCAAGATGCTCTTTGCCTGGGACAGCCTCGAACACGTGGGGATCGAGGAGTCCTACGCTGCCTACACCCCGGGAGCCACCACCCCCTACGACTACTTCCACATCAACTCGGTGTCGCTCGCCGAGGACGGGGACTTACTTATATCATCGCGAAACACATGGACGATCTACAAGGTGAACCGGCGAACCGGCGAGGTCGTCTGGCGCCTCGGGGGCAAGAAGTCCGATTTCACTTTCGGACCGGGCGTACAGTTCTACTGGCAGCATCATGTTCGGTCGATCACCAAGAACCGGTTGACCGTCTTCGACGACGGCGCGTCGCCGGCCGAGGAGAGTCAGTCGCGTGGGCTCATTCTGAAAATCGACGAGTCGAAGATGCACTGCAGCCTGGAGCGTGCTTACACCCATCCCGCGAAGCTGCTCGCGGCCAACCAGGGCTCGGTTCAAGTCATGCCCGACGGTCGCGTGTTGGTGGGCTGGGGCGACCAGCCTTATTTCTCGGAGTTCACTGCCGACGGCACCATGATCATCGACGCGCGATTTCCCGCCGACGATCAGACGTATCGCGCCTTTCGCGCTCACTGGCGCGGCCTACCAGCGACGACCCCGGATCTCGTCGTCAAGTCCTTCACCACCGCGCGCACGGCCTTCGTCTCGTGGAATGGCGATACCCGCACGGCGTACTGGCGCGTTCTTGGAGGTAAGGACTCCGCGCACTTGAGCGAGCTCATCGATGTCCCGAAGACTGGCTTCGAGACGGTCATCGCGATCCCAACCGGTGGACCCTACTTTGCGGTCGAGGCGCTCGACCAGTATCGTCGCGTGCTCAGCCGCTCGTCCACCGTGCGCCCTCAGGCCTCGACTTCTCCCAGCACTTTGGGGTGAAGGGCGACGCGCGTTCAACGACGGGCTTCGGATTTACTACAGATGCACGGCGAGGGCCGACCGGTTCTGCTGCAGCACCTATGCCCCGACTCTCGACGCTGTGGTGCACCCCGGTCGCCACGCTGTCGCCCACGGGTTACTACCGTAAGCCAGCGCCGCTGCCGGAGGTCTCGTCGATGCGGCGAGGAATCGTTCGGGCGTCTTCAGGCTCGAGGAACGTTGGGCCGAGGGCGGACTCTTGATTCGGAGTTCGTCCAAACCGTGTCGACTAGGGAAGTCCCCTCACGCCGAGCGTTGGTAGCGCCGTGCGCCTTCGCGACTGGTTCGGGGCGTTGTAGGTGCATCTTGGCGGACACGGGAGGCCCTCCTTGGTGGGCGAGGGGGGACTTGAACCCCCACATCCTTTCGAATACAGGCACCTGAAGCCTGCGCGTCTGCCAATTTCGCCACTCGCCCTGAGACCTTGCAACAATAGTCCAACCACTTTCCACCTCTACTCGACCTCTAAACCCGCCGGACCTGCCGATACAGTTAGGAGTGTCATGGTTTTGAAAAGCGTGGAAAATCGCCTAGAGCGAATCTTTGAGAAGACGTTTTCGCGACCCTTTAAGAGCCCGCTGCAGCCAATTGAGATTGGCACCCGCATTGTTCGTGAAGTCGATCTCACCCGTCGACTTTCTACCCAGGGTCCCCTCTCTGCCAACGTTGTACGCGTGTGGCTCGGGCCTGCTGACGCTCAGCGTTTCGAGGGTTTCCAAAAAGCGCTCGTGACCGAACTCGAAGAGACCGTGCGCCAACACGCCATTAGCGAGGGCTACTCCTTTGTGGGACCAGTGACGGTGGAGATCTTCATCGACGACGACCTCAAAGCCGGCGCGATAGAAGTGAAGACGGACTTCGTCGGGGGTGAGAGTCAACCTCGCATCATCGCCAGTGACGGTCGGTCCTTTGCCGTGGGGGATCAATCCCTGATTATTGGGCGGAGCCCCGACGTGGCGATCGTCGTAAACGACACCAACGTCTCGCGTCAGCACGCTGAAGTATGGCGTACCAGTGAGGGCGTGGCGATACGCGACCTTCAGTCAACCAACGGAACCTACGTGAACGGCCACCGTATCTCGGCGGTTTCACTGTCGCCTCGTGACGACGTCACGGTGGGCACGCTCCACTTCCGTATCGAGCTCGCTTGAGTCTCTTCGTCGCGTCGACGAACTACGCGGCCATCATTCGCCCGTTGCAAGTTCTCGTGATGGTCATCGCCATCTTGTTTTTCGCGCGAGTGCTGCGCGTGGCGTCGGTACAAGCCCGGCCCGCCGATGATGTCGCGAGAAATCGGCGTCGACGTCGCGGCACGTTGGCTCTCGAGTTCATTGAACCAGTCGAACGAGGTGGCGAGCGCGTCGACGTCGAGACTGGGGTCACGATCGGACGAAGCGGCGAGTGTGACCTGAGTCTTCAAGACACGTATCTATCGTCACGTCACGCGCGCGTAGCTAACGACGAGGGTGACCTCTCCATTGAGGACCTCGGATCGACGAACGGAACCTACGTGAATCAAGAGCTCGTTAGGGGTCGCGTGCACCTCGAACGTGGCGACGTCGTGCAGGTGGGCGGCGTTCTCTTTGAGGTGGTTCGTTGACACGCTGGCGCTACGCCGCGGCGACGGACATTGGACTCGTACGCCAGACCAATCAGGACGCCATATTTGCCGCTGACTCGTTGGCAGTGATCGCCGACGGCATGGGCGGTCACGCGGCCGGCGAAGTCGCCGCCGAGATGTCGATTGAGTTCGTTCGTGATGGATTTCGAGAGAACCCGAGTGTCGAAGGTCTGATCGAATCCATTCAACGTGCCAACGCAGCCGTCGTTAGTGACGCGAAAGAGAATCCTGCGCACTTTGGCATGGGCACCACCGTCATTGCCGTCGGCCTCACCCGCGACCACGACGGCGTCGTCTCACCAACGCTCGTTCACGTGGGCGACTCGAGGGCGTACCAACTGCGCGATGGCGCGCTTCGTCAATTGAGCGAGGACCACAGTGTCGCCGAGGAGTGGGTTCGCATGGGGCGACTTACGCCGGCGGAGGCGGCGGTGCATCCCAGGCGTCATCAACTCACGAGAGGTGTCGGTGTCGAGGACACCATCTCCATTGACGTGACGTCGCTTAGCGCCGTGGCGGGAGATCGACTGATGCTCTGTAGTGACGGACTGTCGAATGAACTCGACGCCGACACGTTGGCCCGACTGGCCAGTGCACCGAATGGATTGGAGTTGGCGGTAGAAAACTTGGTGAGCGCCGCGAAGGTTGCGGGTGGCCGCGACAACATCTCGGTCATCTTGCTCGAGTTTGACGAAGTCAACGTCACCGCTTCTCCCGTACGACGTACCGTGAGCACCCTTCCACCACCCGTCGAGGCTCGTTCGGGCACTTCGCCACCTCGACGTCGACGCGGTCTGGGGTGGCGTAGCTACGCGGCCACACTCGTCTTTCTTGGGGTAATTGCCGGCTTCGTCGCCATTGTTCACTGGTACGCTTACTCGACGTATTACGTGGGGAGCGACGCGGGTTATATCTCCGTCTATCAGGGACAACCCCACGGGTTCTTGTGGTATCACCCGGTCCTCATGCTCGAGACCGAGTACCTCTCCGCGCACCTTCTTCCGAGCGACGCGCGCTCTCTCGCGCAGACCATTCCTGAGCCCTCACTCGACGCGGCGACGACCAAGGCCAACTCCTTGCACCGAGCCTGGGAGTCGAGCCGAGCCGTGACGACCTCGTCCTCGACCACCACCACGTCCAGTGCGACCACGACGACGGTCGTGCACTCAACGACGACAACGAAGAAAACGGGTTAGAGCGTCATGTCGACCCAGCACTCTCGCGAACGTCATACGGCTACTCGTTGTTGTCGGGGCGGTCCGATGACGCGATGCCTCGTCGAAGGGGCGCTTTCCCTCCTGTTCGCTCAACCGGCGTCAGGCGTTCCGGGCACTTGCTCGAAGTGACGACTTCACCCTCGTGATTGCCAGAGCGTAGGCTTAGCCTGTTATGGAGCCAGTAAACGACCCACGTCTCTATTCGCGCCGTTACCAGGTCACTCACCTAATAGCCCGGGGCGGCATGGCCATTGTCTATCGGGCCCAGGACACCCTTCTCAACCGCGCGGTAGCACTCAAAATTCTCTATCCCGAGCTCAGCGACGACCCCTTATTCGTGGAACGTTTTCGGCGAGAGGCCCAGGCCGCCGCCAATCTCTCACACCCCAATATCGTCCCGGTCTTCGACTGGGGCGAGGACGAGGGAACGTACTTCATCGTGATGGAGCTCGTCGAAGGGACCTCGCTCGCGGAAATGCTGCGAGGTGGCCAGACGCTCACGCCGTCGCACTCGGCCCAGATTGTGGCCCAAGTCGCGGCCGCGCTCGGCTACGCGCACCGTAACGGCGTGGTCCACCGCGACGTCAAGCCCGGCAATATTCTGATTACGACCGATGGCCAGGTGAAAGTCACGGACTTTGGTATTGCCCAAGCCGTCTCGAGTGAAGACCACCTCGCTGAAGAGGGACTAGTGATGGGTACGGCGACGTATTTCTCACCCGAACAGGCCGAGGGCGCGGCCGTCGACGGTCGAAGCGACGTCTACTCCCTGGGCGTGGTGCTCTACGAGATGCTCGTTGGACGCCCGCCCTTCGTTGGCGCTACGCCACTAGAAGTATCGAGCCAGCACGTGCACAACACGGTGCCCCCGATCGCACAGTTCACCGACGTCGTTCCTCACGATCTTGAGGCGATTGTCGTTGAAGCGCTGGGGAAATCACCCGCGCAGCGCTACCAGTCGGCCGACGAGTTCCGAGCCGATCTCATTCGCTTTAGTGAGGGCCAGCCGGTCCGAGCGGCCACGCGCGACAACGCCTTCTTCGGTGCTGACGCCACGCGCGCGGTCGCGGCCGTACTTGGAGATAGGACTCAAGCAGTACCGGTCATGTCGGGACCGCGCACCGATATCCGTCGGCGTCGCCGTGGCTACGCCGTACCGATTATCGTGCTCATCCTCTTGCTTATCGCCGGTTCGGCGTTCGCGTACGTGGAACTTCATAAGAACTCGATAACCAAAATGCCCAACGTCGTGGGCATGACACTCGCGGCCGCGACGCTGGAACTGAACCATGACAATCTCAATGTATCGGTGTCGTACGTGAAGTCCAACGTGACGAAGGATCTCGTCGTCTCCACCGATCCAAAGTACAAAGCAAAGATCGCTAGTGGTCAACTCATAGCACTGAAAGTCAGCATTGGCCATACGACGACGCCGGTGACCATTCCCGACGTTACGGGCCTCTCGCTCATTGATGCGGAATTCAAGCTCAAGGCATTGAAGCTTGGTTTCAACCCAATAGAGACGTCCACGCCACCCGCGGGTACGAATCCCATTCCCGGCGTCGTCCTTACCCAGAGTCCCTCCCCACAAACGCAAGGTCACACGGGCGAGACGGTCACGTTGGTGATACTTTCTCCGACCGCGATGGTGGACGTGCCGGGGGTGGTGGGCGACACGATGCAAATAGCGACAGCGGACCTCGGGACCGCGGGACTAACGGCGAGTTCGACTGCCCGCAGCGCGTGTTCCAACACGTACTCGGTCGGTCTCGTCATCTTGACCGTCCCCGCCGTGGGTACCCCCGTGTCGCCGGGCAGCGCCGTGATCCTCGAAAGATCTACGGGTCCCTGTAAGGTACCCGTGCTGGGCGTTCTGAACTACTCGCAGGCTGCCGCCACGTCGGCGCTGAAGGCGCAGGGTTTTTTGCCGACGTTCACCGTCGACCCGGTCGTCCTCTGTAATCCCGGCGCACCGGTCACGGTGGCCTCGCAGAATCCCGCGGGCGGAGCCTTGGCCCCGTACGGCTCGACCATTAATCTCACCCTCTGTCAGGCCAACCCCACGACGCCGCCCACCTAAAGGTGAGGAGTAATAGCATCGATACCTATGGCGAAATCTCAACCGAAACAGAGCCCTAAGAAGACGGTTGGTCGCTACGTCGACGCCGAGGCGCGAGGTCGCGTCACCCGACGTCGTCCCGTCAGCTCTGATCACAGTCCCCACTGGTACGGCTGGCTACTGATCGACCTTTTGCTCTTTGGGATGATGGTCATCACCCTGAACTACCTACAGGTCCTACCCCACTCGGCGTCGCCGTGGTACCTGGCCGTGGGGCTGGTGTCTATGTTCAGCGGCTTCTACCTCGCCACTCGTTACAAATAGTCGTCGCTACTACTAACGGCGTTAGGTTTTCTAACCCAGCCGCTCGATAATCGTTGCGTTGGCGAGTCCGCCACCTTCACACATCGTGAGCAGTCCGTAGCGTCCACCCGTGCGCTCGAGTTCATTGAGCAACGTGGCGCAGAGCTTCGCGCCCGACGCGCCCAGGGGGTGACCGAGGGCAATGGCGCCACCGTTCACGTTCACTTTGGCGAGGTCGACTTTGTGCTCCTTCTGCCAAGCGAGGACGACCGAAGCAAAAGCCTCGTTGATCTCGATGAGGTCGATGTCGTCCAGCGTGAGTCCAGAGCGCTCGAGTACCTTCGTCGTCGCCGGAATGGGGCCGGTGAGCATGGTGACGGGGTCAACGCCCGCGAGCGCGAATGTATGAAACTTCGCTCGCGGCGTGTAGCCGAGCTCGCGAGCCTTCTCTTCGCTCATGATCAAAACGGCTGACGCGCCGTCAGTGATCTGTGAAGAGTTGCCGGCGGTGACCTTGCCGTTCTCTTTGAAGGCGGGCTTCAACTTTCCGAGCGACTCCATGCTCGAGTCGGGACGAATGCCTTCGTCGCTGGTCATGAGTTCATCGGTGGCGACGCCGTTGTCGTCACGAACGTAGATCGGTACGATCTCGTTCTCGAAGCGACCTTCGGCCGTCGCTCGTGCCGCGCGACGATGACTTTCGACGGAGAACTCGTCGAGATCTTCTCGAGAGATGCCCCACTGGTCGGCGATCATCTCGGCGCCGATGCCCTGATTTTTTAGCCCACCCACTGATTCGTAACGCTCGGCCACGCGAGGGCCAAAGGGCCACCCGCTGTCCTTGCCGATCGACGAGCCCATCGTGACGCGACTCATGACCTCGACCCCGGCCGCGACGACGACGTCGTACGCACCGGACATCACGCCCTGGGCGCCAAA
The DNA here is from genome assembly GCA_035533995.1 of Acidimicrobiales bacterium. GTDB lineage: Bacteria > Actinomycetota > Acidimicrobiia > Acidimicrobiales > RAAP-2 > RAAP-2. Next base: position 85,388 of record DATLSR010000023.1, read on the forward strand.
GTGCAACGCCTGCTGGGACGATCCGCACTGACGATCGATCGTGGTCGCCGGTACCGATTCGGGCCACCCGGCCGCCAACACCGCACTGCGCCCGACGTTAAAGGCCTGCTCACCGACTTGTGAGACGCAGCCCATAATGACGTCGTCCACGATGCTCGGGTCGAGATTGTTACGACTCGCGATGGCCCGCAGTGCCTCGGAGGCGAGATCGACGGGGTGCCAGTACTTGAGTTTTCCGTTGCGCTTGCCCCCGGGGGTGCGAACGGCATCGACAATGACCGCTGTAGGCATTGCTCTCCTTGTGTCGGGGTGGGTACAACCCACCGCGCGAAGCCTAGACGGGCGTAGGAACTATCGTCACGGACGTGAGCACGTCACCAAAAGACATGGATCGTTGGCTGGGCGACGGGGGCATGGCGTTGATTGGCGCCGTTGGCGGAGCCTTCGAAACGTACGGCGTCGATGGCGAGGACCTGGGTTGGGTTAGTGGAAGTTTCCGCCCGAGCGATCTGGCGTGTAACCCCCACGGCAGCGTGCAGGCGGGCGTGCACGCCTTGTTGCTCGACGCTTCGATGAACTTCGCCATTAACGCGGCGCTGACGGGACGGGATCGAACCCAAGCCACCATCGAAATGACGACGGAGCTACTACGTCCGGCGATGTTGGGCGAGCACTACGCGCTGCGTGGCGACGTCGTTCGTCTTACGCGCCAGATCGCCTACGCCCAAGCCACCCTCACGAGTAGCGAAGGCAAGTTGATGAGCCGATCTACGGGCACCTTCCTCGTTCAACGTTCTGAGTAACGCACTGCGCGTCGGCGTGATCGGTCGCGCCCTTGCACGTAAGCGACGCCGATGACGATGAACGAGAAGAACATCAAGGCCACCTTCCCCGGTCCCCAGTTGAGTCCGCCGCGCAGTTGCGAGACGCTGAGATAGTCCGCGAAGGACGCCCCGACCGGACGAGCTAGAACGTAGGCGGTCCAAAACATCGCGACGGCGTTTAGCGAGAGCAGCCGATACGCCAGTGCCGGCACGCAAAAAATCGCGGCGAAGACGATGCCGCTTCGCAGATAGCCCAAGCCCAGGGAGTACGCGGTGAAGTCGCCAACGGCCGTGCCGAGAGCGAAGGTGGTGGTGACCGTTGCCCAGTAGAAGAGTTCACGTCGGGTCGTGAGGACGCTGTGGATCGAGAGTGAGTGCTCGACGCGCCACCACGTTACGAACACCACGGCAAGTACCACCGCGAACGTGCTCGCCGAGACCGCGTAGGGCACGCCAAAGCCCACGTGCAACACGTCAGCGCACATCGTGCCAAAGACGCTGACCATAACAACGGCGGCCCAGTAGGTCGTGGTGAGGTAGCGCGGCGCCTTGAGTTGCCACCATAAGACCACCACGAAAACTGCGGCGCCACCGAGTACCGCGAGTTCGGGGTTGAAGCGGTGGACGAGGAAGTCGGAGGTCGCTTCGCCCATCGCGGTCGTGAGGAGCTTGATGAACCAAAAGGCACCGTCAATGGTGGGGACTTTGCTGAAGCGGAACGTTCTACGAAGATCCAAGTGCAGGAACGGCAATTCTCTAAGACTCCTCGATGAGGTGTTCGAGGAATTTCGATGGATCGACCGCGATGAAGAGCGCCTTGGCCGTGACGACGTCGACGCCGCCCGCGGTGACGCTGGCTTCGATGAAGAGCTTGCGATGAGAACCGTGAGCCAGCCAGGCGCGTGCACTCAGCGGCTCGTCAATGGGGGTTGGCGCGAGGTAGGTGATATCGAGTTGTGCGGTGAAGGCGAGTCTGCCGTGAATAGCGAGCACGAGTCCCATCGTTTCGTCCACCAGGGCCGCGACCACGCCGCCGTGCGCCCTTCCCGGTGCACCCTCGAAGGCCTTGCCGAGCGTGACGTTCATCACGGCGACGTCGCCGTCGCGACGCAGGGATGCGCCGAGCCCGAGGGGATTTGCGTTGCCCGAGACGAACGAGTCCGCGAAGAGTTGGTGGCGAGTGACGTCGTCCACGTTGGGCACGACCATCTTGAACGTTGAGACGTCGACGTTCGTTAGATCTCGCTCGCGTCGCACAGCACTTTGCGAGATACGAGTCAGTTCGGCGAGGAGCGCTAAGAGTTCGTCGAGTTGTTCATCGCTAAGATCTCTCGCCACGAAGTCGTGACCGATGTCTCGGAGGCGTGACGCTACGTTGGCTCGACGTTCATCGTTCGTCATTAGGAACCTACGTAGTACCTATCGCCGACCTCGAGCGCGCGATCGAGTCGATCGAGTCCGTTGCGGGCCTCGTCGTCGGTAATAATGCACGGCGGTACCACGTGGAGACGGTTGTAGTTAGCGAAAATTAGAAGGCGCTCGTTTTTGCAAGCCGCAATAATTTCATTCATCGCCGAAGAACTCGCGCCGTAGGGCGCGAGCGGCTCTTTGGTGGCACGATCGGTGACGAGATCGAGCGCGAAAAAGACGCCCAACCCGCGAACGTCACCCACGATGCGATGTTTCTTCGCGATTGCTTCAAGGCCCGGTCGTAGGACCTCGTCGCCGACGCGACGGGCGTTTTCGATGATGCCGTCACTCTCGTAGGCCTCCATCGTGGCGATTGCTGAGGCACAGGCGAGTGGATGGCCCGAGTACGTCAGACCCCCGGGATACACGCGATCGTTGAAGGTCGCACTAATCGCTTCATTGATGACGACACCGCCCAGGGGAACGTAGCCCGAGTTGACACCTTTGGCGAAGACGACGAGATCGGGCTTGACGTCGTGCTGGTGATAGGCGAACCACGAACCGGTACGACCAAAGCCACACATGACTTCGTCAGCGATGTACACAATGCCGTAACGATCGCAGATCTCACGAACGCCCTTGAGGTAGCCCTTGGGAGGCACCATGATGCCGGCCGTTCCGGGCACGGTTTCCAAGATGATCGCGGCAATCGAGCTCGGTCCCTCAAATTGAATGGTGCTCTCGAGGTTTTCGAGCACTCGCTGGCACTCTTCTTCTTCGCTCGTGGCGTGGTAGGCCGATCGGTACAGGAAGGGCCCGAAGAAGTGAACGACGCCGGCCGAGCCGTTGTCGTTGGGCCAGCGCCGGGGATCGCCCGTCAGGTTGATCGCCGTCGACGTCGCGCCGTGGTAACTGCGATAGGCCGCGAGCACCTTGGATCGCCCGGTGTGTAGTCGCGCCATGCGCACGGCGTGCTCGACGGCTTCGGTGCCGCCGTTGGTGAAGAAGACTTTCGAGGCTCCTTCGAATGATCGGTCGAGAATCATCTCCGCGGCGCGGTAGCGCGCGCGGTAGCCGTGCTGGGGCGCTATGGTCGTCAACGTCGCGGCCTGTTCGCGTATGGCCTCAACGACCGACGGGTACTGGTGTCCGATGTTGGTGTTGACGAGTTGCGAAGAGAAGTCGAGGTAGGTAGTGCCGTCTTCAGACGTGACGTAGACGCCGTTCGCGTCCTTCACCATCATGGGGTTGATGGTTGCTTGGGCCGACCACGAGTGAAAGACGGAGGCTTTTTCTCTTTCGAGGCTGGTTAGTGCGGAGCGGTCGGTCGCCATGTCACGGTCCTTTGATTCGTACCGTTGACGTTAACGCACGTCGACGTCGCCTTCGTTCCTACACCTAAGAGGTGCCGCGCTGGAGCGTGGCGTCGTGCGGCGCTACTTACTCGCCGTGTTCTGCGTCCCTACGCTCTTGTTCGATCAACATCTCACTAGCGCCGTCGTCCTCGCGGTTCGCCGATGTTCGAATCTCATCGGAGGCCGCGGGGTCGTTGACGACCGTCGAACCAAGGCCACTTCCCATGCCGACTCTCGGTCCCAAGAGGCCGCCACTGCGTGTGTCCTGGTCCGTTTCGGCCTGTTCTTCGGCGAAGTCAGCTGCCCCATGGTGATGGTGCTGGTGGACTTCGTCGCTACTCGACGTCGACGGACTGAACATATTCTTGATACGGCTAAAGAGTCCCATGCTTCGTAACGTAGTGCACTTGACCTTCTGGTGGCGGAAAAGTTTCGTTGACGTCCAGGACGGCTGCATATCCTCCATTGAGGAGGAAGACGCTCGCCGAGTGACAGTTGCTCGCTAGTCGCCGCGCTCTGCGGCCCTGCGCTCGTTCTGAATCAACATCTCCTTAGAGCCGTCGTCCTCGTGGTTCGCCGCCACTCGAAGTTTGGCCTCGGCCGTGGGATCATTAACTCCGGTTCTCGCAAATGTGTGGGCGGTCCCTTCGGCGATCCTTGGACCCAGGAGCCCATTACGCGATGTTTCGATTGCTTGTGCTTTTTCTTCAGCCAAGTCCGCCGATTCACGCCGGCGGGTGCGGTCCGCGTTTTTGCTCGACGCCGACGGACTGAACATGTTCTTGAGGCGGCTAGAAATTCCCATACTTCGTAACGTAGTGCACTTGACGTAGCGGAAACGAGAAAGATTTGCCGACGTCAAGATTGGTTCAATCACTGCGGTTTCGTTGGGCGAACTCGGACAAACGCAAGGAGCCAAATGAACTGGTGGGCCGTGGGCCATTGTCGAAAGGGAGTGTCAAACGACACACCAGAGGTCTGGAGATTCCCATCTATAGGACGGCACTTCTTTGCCGGTGCTTTCGAGTTTCAGATTCCGGCAACATCGCTGTCACCTTTCTGGCTCGTTCTCTTGGTGCTCGTGGTGACGACACGTACCTGGTGGGTACGGGCTACTACGCGGTTAGTTTTGGTGGGCAAGAATGGCGCCAGCGACGAATACGGGTGGTCACATGAAGCACGGACTCTTTCTCCCGCCGTTTGACGGCCTCGCCGACGTCGAGCGCTTGGCCGACCTCGCGGTAGTGGCCGAGGAGGTCGGTTGGGATGGTTTCTTCATCTGGGATCACCTTCGTTACCCGGCGCCCGTTCGCGACATCCTTGACCCTTATATCTGCCTCGCGGTCATAGCCGCTCGGACCTCGCGCATCAGGTTGGGACCCACGGTGACACCACTGATCCGCCGTCGACCGCAAGTGGTGGCGCGTCAGGCCATCTCTCTCGATCGACTCTCCAAGGGTCGCCTCGTGATGGGATTCGGCATTGGCGATGACTACCCGGGCGGCGATCTCGCGTGCTTCGGTGAATTGACCGACGCCGCTGAACGTGGTCGCGCCTTGAACGAAGGGATCGCAATTTTTCAGGGTCTGGTTTCAGGCGAAGAAGTGAACATCACTGGGACGTTTCATAGCGCAGAGGAGGTGGCGTTCCAACCAACGGCGTACCGCAGCGATGGCATTCCGGTGTGGACGGCAGGTCGTTGGCCGAACCGGGCCCCAATCCGTCGAGCCGCTCAGTACGAGGGCATGATGGTTATTCAATTGACCGAGCCCGAGCAGATAGATGAACTTAAGACCAACTTGATTGAAGCCGGGGCCGATCTAGAGCATTTCGACATCGTGGTCTGGGGGCAGCGCGACGAGAAAATGGTGTATCGAGAGGACGCACGCTACGCCCAGTGGGCGCGGGCGGGCGTCACGTGGTTCCTGACGGGGCCCGGTCCGTTCGATCTGGTCTACGACGAGGTGCGCGAGTATATTGCCGGAGGCCCACCTCGTTACTAGGCGCTGGGCCGGCATTCATGTAGCCGAACGTTCGTCAAAACAGTGGATGAACATTTCCTCAATTGCCACGTGGTGGGGCTGGTATAGAAGTCCGCAGACCGTGCACGTATTGGTCACGCTGAGTCTCACACGGCGCCTTTTCGTTGACTCGGCGCTATTTTCCTCCGAGCGTCCAAAGTAAAGTTTAGGGTACGTCCAAAGTAAAGTTAATGGTATAATTGAAGCATGAACGACAACGTAGACCGAATGTTGCCACGACGCGCCTTGCAGACGGCGCAAGAGCTCGCCAAGAGCGCACCCGTTGTCCTTCTCGAAGGGCCACGGGCTGTCGGCAAATCGAACATCCTTGCCACGTTGGCCAACAACCTCGGCGTAACTGTGCTGGATCTCGATGACCTCGCAACCAGAAACGCGGTAAAGGCTGATCCTGACCTCGCACTTATCGGGTCCGGACCAGTTTGCATCGACGAGTACCAAAAGGTTCCCGCGGTGCTCGAAGTCATCAAGGCAGAGATGAACAAGGGTGCGACACCTGGCCGCTTCATTCTGGCCGGTTCTACCCGCCACGATGCGTTGCCCCTGCAATCGGAAGCCCTCACCGGGAGAATGGAGAGAATCACGATCTACCCATTCTCTCAAGGGGAAATCAGTGGTGCAATGGAGACATTTGTTGCCACTGCTCTAGCCGATCCTTCAGAGTTAGTTACCAAAGAGACATCGAAAACGGTCCGTAACGAATACGTCGAGCGTGTGTGCGCTGGTGGCTTCCCACTCGCGCTTCGAGCGCCAAATGAACGGGCTCAGAGAAGTTGGTTTGACAACTACGTCAGACTCTCGCTCGAGCGAGACGTCCTCGAACTTTCTAAACTCCGCCAGAAAGACAAACTCGTTGACTTACTGAAAAGGATGGTCGGCCAAACTGGCCAGCTCATCAACATCAACGCAGCGGGAGAGCCGATAGGGCTCACTAAGCCAACGGCTGAATCGTATGTGGCTCTGTTGGAGAAGTTGTTCCTTATCTATCGACTCGATGCGTGGGGGAAGACGCTCTACAATCGCGCCATCAAGACCCCTAAAGTGCACGTGCTCGACTCGGGCATCGGTGCTCGCCTTCTTCGCCTGACGCCGACCAAAGTTATTCCCCAAAACCCAACAGCTATGACTGAGTACGGCCATCTGCTCGAGTCTTTTGCCGTATGCGAACTACTGAAGCAGGCATCGTGGAGCGGTAACGTTGCAGACTTTGGACACTTACGCACGAAGGATGATCAGGAAGTGGACCTCGTTCTCGAGAACGATGAAGGTGGCATTGTCGGTGTCGAAGTCAAAGCTGGCAACAGTGTCGCGAGCGACGGGTTCGCCGGTCTGAGGCAACTGAAGAAGATGACCGGAAGCAGTTTCATAGGCGGGATTGTTCTTTACACAGGAGCTCGTTCCTACACTTACGAGCCCCAAATCCATGTAATGCCAATCGACCGCATTTGGACTCCCTAGGTTAGATATTCTCTGGTCGTAGTCGTCCAGCCAAACTTTCGTCGTCGAATTGCTCGACTGCTGAAATTGTGTCGTGGTGGGGCTAGTAAGAATCGAACTTACGACCTCGTCATTATCAGTGACGCGCTCTAACCGACTGAGCTATAGCCCCGCAGGGGTACCAATCTACACCAGCGTGCGACGGGCTTTAGGTGGGTGACAGGTCCCAATACTTGGACGACATCGACTGGCTGGCGGTGCCGAGCAACGTGCCGGTGCGACTCCAGAGGAACCCGGTGCCTTGTGAGAAGCCGCCCGAGAGTGCGTGGATGTGTATCTCGCACAACACCCATTCGGTGGGTTCGAGCGTGGCGACGCGAATGGTGTTATCGAGGCTCCGTCCCATTGTTGGACGACCGAGTGGATGGGACACGCCACCAGAGACGAAGTCGCCAAAGATCGCGAGCGTGGCGGCTGAAGGTTCCAAGTGATTTGGCACTCGGGCCCAGAGTGCGGACACCGGCGAACCCGGCGTGGTGATGTTGTCGTCGATGGACCGCCCTAAGGCGATACGCGTCTCAACGTGATTGAAGATCGAGTTATCCAATCGTCGAGGCATCTCTCTCGGTGGACAGTCTTCGGGAGCGGGAACCTCGGGCATGGTGACCCAGGGCGTGGGCGAGGTGAGCTCTCCCGTGCCCAGGGCCGCGTTCGTGGTGAGAATCTCGCGTTCGTCAACGTACGTGGTTGCTCGAGCTTGGGTTACGCGGTTACCTACAACGGCCAGGTCGACGACGACGCGCACCTCGGCGCCGAGTTGGGCGAAGGACAGGTAGTGCGCCGCGGCGTAGATGGTTGGTCGTCCGCTCGCCTCTTCGAGAGCGACGATGCCCGACGCTAAGCCGCACCCGCCAAAGAGAAACCTGCCCGGCGTAATGAGTCGCTCGGTGACCTTGAAACGCCACGTCGTCTCATCAACCCGACTTATGTTGAGAAACTCCTTGGCGTCCACGATGAGCGAGGTTACTGGTTACTTCGAGATGAGAACACTTGGGAGGTTCGTTTCCGGGCAGACTTGACCGGTGATTGATCCGCGCTTTATCTATCTCGCACTGACGCTCTCGGCCTTTGGCGGCGGCCTCTACGTGCGCGACACACTGCGCGGGGTGACGTCCCCCAATCGCGTCACGTGGTCGTTGTGGGGGCTCGAGGGAGTTCTGGCCTTCGCGATTGAACGTCAACAACACGTCGGCCTTGCGTCGTGGATGACGCTGATGTTCGGCCTCGTGCCCGTTGTCGTGGTGACCGCTTCATTTCGTAATCCCAAGAGCGTGTGGAAGATTGGCCCCTTCGACATTTTCTGCGGGTTGATCTCGCTGGCGGGTCTGGCGTTGTGGGCCTTTGTCAACGAGCCAACACTTGCGCTCGTCTCCTTCGTTTCCGCCGATCAAATCGCCGCGTTGCCGACACTGCGAAAGTCGTGGCTCGCGCCAAGCACCGAGTCGCCCGTGGCTTTCTTGATGGGAACTTTGAACTGCGCGATTACCATACTTACGTTGAAGATCTTTTCCTCGGCCGGCGTACTCTTTCCCGGTTGCGTCGCGACGACCGACTTCATTTTGACCATTGTCATCATCACGAAAATTGGGCCTCGCTTTCGAGGTGAGTTCATCGCGTCGACGAAAGCTCACGTCTACCGACGAACGTGATCGGTGGGGTTTTTGGTACGATGGAACCCCTGCGGGGATGTAGCTCAGTTGGTAGAGCGCGGGCTTTGCAAGCCTGAGGTCGTGGGTTCGATCCCCATCGTCTCCACTTTTTTGTCGCCGCGTCTCGTATCGACGTGGGTGAACTGGTAGCTAACTCTTCTCGAGGCTCTGGTAGTGCTCGCGCCAGATGACTCGGTAGACCCGCGTGAGGCGAGGAATTGATCGCAGTCCGGGGATAAAGGGCGTCAGAAGAAGTCCTACGGAGAGCACCATCATGAGGCCCCACACGAGCACGTCGGCGTTGCCGCTGTGGCTAAATGGTGGGACTTGGTACCAGAAGGTGTACAACCACAGCCAGGCCTGGCCGGGGTAGTTGCCCGTCTCGTTCATCATGCCCCACCGATCACCCGTAAGGTGCTGGCGCTCGGCCTGGTTCGCCAAGTAACTTCCGTCAGCCAAGAACAGCAGCGGCAGGGTGTAGTCCGTCGTGTAGAAACCCGCTTGGGTCACGAGTGCCTGATCTAACGCGCCACTGCGGGCCATCTCGGTGAGATCGTTGATCATGAGTGGAACCGGACCGGCGCTCGGGGCGTTGATGACGACCTGACCCTGCGCGAAGGAGATGTTGCTCGAAGCCGTCGTGTAGTTTGCCACCCAGCTGGAACGCGCAGAGGGCGACGCGCTCGACCACTGCTTCAAACTTTGCGTCAGCAGGGGCTGATTGGGGAGTGCCTTCAGTGGGTCAATGATGAAGTCCGCGACGGTGTTGACCGGGATTCGAGGTCCGACCCACTTAGCGAGCGTGAGTGGCCCAAGAGCCTGGCCCGACGAACCGGTGTTGTACGGCGCGCCGTACTTCGCCACACCGGACGTTCCGTTCAGTTCACTCAGTGCCGTTACCGCGAAGTCCACTGGAGCCGCGTTCGACCAGGTCTTGATGGTGATGGCGTGTTCGTCGGGCGAGCCAAAGACCACGGCCAAGACAACGGTCAAGAGCGCCACCACGATCACTGCGATGGTGGCTTCCTTCACGATGTCGTAAGGACTGTAACCGCCCTTCCAAGGAGCGACGTCAACGTCGGGGCGGAACTTTTTCGTTCTCACGCGTTCACCTCGACGTGCTCTTCAAAGGGAGGTACGACGCCCTTCACGCGCACGAGCAGTACGTGCAACGCGGTCAAGAGGACCGCTACCAGGGGCAAGAGCACGATGTGCCACATCAACATCTGACCCATGTTCAACACGTTGAAGTAGGCGCCGGCGCCCGTGGCGTTGATGCCGTCCTTGGCTTGGGTGGAGATCCACTGCGAGTCAAAGTTGCTTTGGCTTACGTAGCCGGTAAAGGCGGTGGCGATGGAGACGAGGAAGGTCACGACGCCGGTCATCCAGGTCATCGCCCTACCCCCACGCCAGGCAGCCATGAAGTACTTGCCCCACAGGTGCACGACCATGGCGAAGAAGAAAATCTCGACGCTCCAAAGGTGCAGGGAGTTCACGAAGTGTCCGACGGACGAGGTGTGCCACCACTGGGGCCCTCGAATAGCCAGAAGGCAGCCCGAGGCGATGACGACCATCAACGCCGACAGTGTGGTTACGCCAAAGACGTAGATCCACGACGATACGTAGGTTGGCTGCGTGTCGGGTAGCAACTTCTCGGGGGGCAGAAGGTGCACGAAGCGACGACGCAGACGCGTCGTCCACTGACGTTCGATTTCGCTGTAGCTCATCGATTGTCCCTACGTCGGCGTCGACCGGGGAACGGAAAGACGAGGGCGGCGATGAACGTGATCACCATCAAGACAATGACGATCAAGTTGGCCACACTGATCTCAATGAAGTGCCAGTGGATGTAGTGCCCGAGCGTGGTGAGCGGGAAAATTGCGGCCAAGTTTATGAACGTCATCGTGCGCACTCCCTCTCTAGTGTGAACGTAACTTAGCGGTGGTAACGGCCCCTTCTCTAGGGACGTAAGTCCCTAATTCTTCTTCGCGGTGTCAGTTTCCCGCTCGGATGAGGGCCGTCATCGCCTGGTTTAGAAGTTCAAGCCCTCTTCGTGCGAAAGGTGGGTTGGGGGTTCGAGTTGGAAGGTGGCGTGCTCGACTCGAAAGTGATCGCTCAGACACTTCTGCAACGCGTCGAGAACGCGCGGCGCGTGCCCACTATCAAAACAGCGTTCTTCCACTACGACGTGGGCCGAGAGCGTCGGCAGTTCTGATGTCACGGTCCACGCGTGGAGATCGTGGACGTCGAGTACGTGTTCCACTTCAATCAAGTGAGCGCGCACGTCGTCGAGGTCGAGATTGTCCGGGGTACCCTGAAGGAGAATCCGCCCGGCGTTGCGCAGTAGTCCCCACGCCGTTCGAATCATGAGTACGACGACGAACAGTGACGCGAGGGCGTCGGCGCGCTCCCACTGCGTGAACACGATGATCAGACCAGCGATGGCCGTGGCGACGAAGGCGTAGAGGTCGGTGAGTACGTGGAGGAAGGCGCCTCGAATATTGAGGCTTCGCTGATTGGCCTTGGAGAGAATCCAGGCGGCGACGCCGTTAATGAAAATACCGAGGACTGCTACCGCGACCACGAGGCCGCCGGTGACGTGGTGAGGTGAAAAGAGTCGCTGCACGGCCTCGACACCAATGAGAAGCGCCACGGCGGCGAGCGTGACGCCATTCACCGCGGCCGAGAGAATCTCCGCACGGTGAAGTCCGTACGTCCAACGTCCCTCGGCGGGCCTCTTGGCCAGGCGTAGCGCCCAGGCACTCGTCGCCAGGGCCGCAACGTCGATGAGCATGTGGCCGGCGTCGGCCAAGAGCGCGAGCGACGAGCTCAGAATCGCCGTCACCACTTCGATCACGAGGAACGCGCTGATCAGAACGAGGGAGATCATGACGTAGCGCACGTCAGTATCGGCACTCAGCGTGTGTGAGTGATCTAGATGTCTATCGTTCTCAGCCACGTTCGCTCACGCTGGAGTCGGGCACGGCGCTCTCGAACAATCTCCTCGTTCCGGGTTCACGGTCGCGAGCGCTTTGTTTCAAGTTGAACTGCGCGACACCGATGGTGAGGGCGACCGCTCCGGCAACGTGAATCTCCACGAGCCACGCTGGCAAGTGGGTGAGGTACTGCGTCGCACCGATTGCTGCCTGGACGAGTGAGACGTAGACGAGTCGACGTACGCCGATCTTGAGCGCAGTTGGCGCGCCGCTCTTCCACATTGCCAGCATCATCCCCGTGACGAGTCCGATGAAGAGCACCGCGGCGAGGGAGTGCACCCAGGCAGATGAAGAGAGTGCGAAGGGGAGTCGTTTGGCCACAAGTTGGCCCTGGGAAGAACCGGCGTGGGGACCGGAGCCCGTGGTCGCCGTGCCGGTGAGCACGAGGATGAAGAACGGGACCCACAGCGCTCGAGCAACACTGCGGAAGTAGGGATCGCGCACGTCGTTGCGCTCACTCGGACCGTAGAGATACTTTGAGCGGTGATAGAGCGTCGCGCCCACCACGACCATGAGGAGACTGAGTACGAGGTGCAGCGACACGAGGTAGGGATTGAGTTTGGAGTAGACGACGAAGGCGCCGAGCACCGCGTCGGCGACGACACCGAGAATCAAAGCACCCGACAAGGTAATCAGGTCTTTGCGGCGATGCTCGCGCAGTAGTGCCGCGATGAACGTGACCCCGACAATGACCACGAGCGCGATCGTCACTAGACGATTGGTGAACTCGATCTGGGAGTGGATACTCGACGAAGCGGTGACGTGGTGCTTAAAACACGTGGGCCAATCGGGGCATCCGAGCCCCGAGCCCGACAGGCGAACGGCTGCTCCGCTGAGGACAATGACGATCATCGACAAGAAGGACGCGAGGGCGAACCAGCGAAATATCGGACCAGTTACGCGCCGTCGCGTCGAGGAAATCACTTCTTCAGCCTAGGGAGTTGGCGACTCGTAGAATGACCTTCGTGACCATTTCCGCGACCTCGTCGCACTCCACCGCTGAGGTCCTAAAGGGCTACCTGGCCTTAACAAAACCTCGCATTATCGAGTTGCTACTCGTAACGACCATTCCCACGATGATCGTCGCGGCGAACGGCTTTCCCGCGTTGTGGCTCGTGGTCGCGACGCTCGCTGGCGGCACGCTCGCCGCTGGTGGCGCGAACGCGTTCAACATGGTGATCGACCGTGATATCGACGCCATCATGGAGCGCACCAAACGACGGCCCCTGGTCACGGGCGTTATGTCCGCGCGCTCCGCGGCGCTCTTCGCCTTCGCGTTGGAGATCGTGGCTTTTTCGGTGCTCGCGATTTGGGTGAACGAACTTTCTGCCTGGCTCGCCATGTCCGCGACAGCTTTCTACGTGGTCGTCTACACGTTGATACTGAAGCGTCGAAGCAAACAGAACATCGTCATCGGTGGCGCGGCCGGTGCGGTGCCCGTACTCGTTGGCTGGGCGGCGGTGACGAACACACTCGGTTGGACGCCGGTGTTGTTGTTCCTCGTCATCTTCATTTGGACGCCGCCGCACTTTTGGGCGCTGGCCGTTCGTTACCGCGACGACTACGCCGCGGCCAAGGTACCGATGATGCCGGTGGTGGCGTCACTTCGTCGCACGACCCTTGAGATTCTCATCTACACCGTTTTAATGTGGGCACTCACGATGTTGATCGGTCCGAGTGCTCACCTCGGTTGGATCTACGCCATCTCGGCGACGGTCCTTGGGGCCATGTTCACCTTCTACGCCTTTCGACTCTATAAACACGCTCGCGTCGGTACCGCCAACGTCGGCGAAGCGATGCGGCTCTTCCACTTCTCCATTACGTACCTCACGGCGCTGTTCGTCTTAATGGCGGTTGACGTCCTTGTCCGAAGCCACTAGGCCCCCCCGGGGGCGGCCATCGCCCAAAATGTTCATCTCGATTGGTCTCGGTACCGTGGTCGCGGTGGCGCTCATTACGGTCGTCTCGATACTCACGGGCGGCAAGGTCACGCCGGGTGGGAACGCGCCGAAGTCTGCGTTGGTGGGACAACACGTCAAGAGCTTTACGCTCAGTGGACTCAACGGTGGCACGCAGACCTCACCTTGGAAGACGGGCCACGCGAGTGTGCTGATCTTTTTCGCCAGTTGGTGTGGCCCTTGTAAGGCTGAAATGCCCAAAGTTGCTACTTACATCCGTACACACAATCCGAGCCCGGTTGTCGTGCTCGGCGTGGACGCGAATGACCCACTCGGGTCCGCACGGGCGTTCATCAATAAAGATGACGTCACTTTTCCGGTGGCCGTTGACCCACACGGTGCGGTGACGAGTGGGGTGTTTGGATTCCAAAACATTCCAGAGACGGTCTTCCTTAACGCCAAGGGTGTCGTGACCGACGTCTACTACGGCGCGATTCCCACGAAGCGTCTCATTGCCGGTATCAAGAGTCTCCGGGCGACTTAGTCAAAACGAAACGTTCGCGCCGCGAGCAGTGGCGCGGCCACGGCCCACAGAGCGAGCGAGATCCAGTCGCCCCCGGTGGGCGCGAGACCGTGACCGAGGACGCGGTGGAGTGCCTCGGCCATTGCGCCCGGCGGCAGAGCAGTTGCCACGCGGCGAATCGTTGAGGGCAACGACGTCAGGGGCACGACAATTCCTGAGAGTAAGAGCAAGACGAGATAGAGGCCGTTGCTGGCGGCGAGATTGACTTCCGCCCGGAGCCGACCAGCGAGCGCGAGACCGATGCCGGCACAGCCCGCTGAGCCCAGAAGTAGAGCGAGCGCGACTTCGAGTGCGCCAACGAATCCGCCGTTCGGCCGCCACTTGATGAGTAGCGCCACGAGCGCCAAGACAACGACCTGAATGACCTCGGTCACGACGACGCCGGAGATCTTTGCGCCAATGAGCCGCCGTTGTCCGAGGGGCGTGACGTGCAAGCGTCGCAGAACGCCCGAAGATCGCTCGAAACCTGTCGCGATCGACAGCGCCACGAGCGACGTCGAGAGAACGCACAACGCCAAGATTCCCGGCGCGATGAAGTCGACGCGACGTGAAGCTGGCGAGGCGGTGACGTGCGTGAGCGAGAAGAACAGTAACAGCAGTACCGGTATGCCAATGGTCAACAGTAAGGTCTCGCCCCGGCGGATGGTCATTGAGACTTCGGCGCGGGTCTGGGACCACCAGGCCCTCACGGTCGAACCTGATTTCGTTCCTCGGCAATGAGTTCGAGGTAGCGCTCTTCGAGCGAGGCGTGGGTCCTCAGCGACACCATCGAGAGGCCAATACTCGCGAGGTAGTTCGTCACGGTGGCAATCCGCTCGGGCGTCGTCGCCACGGCGCAGCGGAACTGTAGTTGATTGTCGGGCACAATTTCGCACCTCATCAACGCGGCGAGAGGTGCGGGATCGAAAGGTCCCGACGATTGAACGATCATCTCGGGCGACCCAGCGAGCTCTTCGAGGGTCCCTTGGCTAAGTACGCGGCCCTGGTGCATCACGACGAGTCGATCGGCCAGACGTTCGGCTTCGCTGAGTTCGTGCGTCGTGAGAAAGAGCGCGCAGCCGCGGTCTTTCTCGGCGGCGACGATGGCCCGGATGACTTGACGCCCTTCGGGATCAACGGCGGTCGTGGGTTCGTCAAGGACCAGCGCGCGCGGGCGCCCCAGCAGCGCCAGGGCGAGCAAGGTGCGTTGTTGCTCGCCGCCACTTAGTCGTCGCCACGGCGTCGTTGCGCAGCGATCGAGGTCCAAGAGCGTCAGTAGTTCACCGACGTCGCGCGGGGCGTCATAGTACGACGCCGTGAGGCGAAGTACGTCGCGCGGCGACATGGGTGCCCACACACCACCGCGTTGCAAGAGCGCGCCGGTGCGCACCACGACCTCGCGGTGATCGCGTAGTGGATTGAGACCGTGCAGTCGAACCGAACCCGCGCTCGGTGCGCGAAACCCGAGGAGGGTTTCTACGACCGTCGTCTTACCGGCGCCGTTGGGACCCAAGAGCGCGACGACTTCGCCGTAGTTGACGTTGAAGGTGACGTCGTCGACCGCGCGCAGCGCGTCGAAGGAGACTTCAAGATGGTTGACGTCGACGGCGTAACTCATGACTTAGGAACCTAGACGGTTCCCGGAACCCCTGGACAACGCGTAAGTAGGCTTAACGCATGATTGACCTCGCCCAGCTCCGTCGTGAACCCGATATCGTGAAGGCCGCCCTGGCTCGTCGCGGGGTCTCACTGGCCACGATGGACGAGATTTTGGCGCTCGACCTCGAGCACCGGCGTCTCCTCCAAGAGGCCGAGGCCCTGCGAGGCGAGGTGAAGGAACTCTCTCGTCGAGTGGGCGACGCTCGACGAGCTAAAGACCTTGATAGCGCCGAGCAGCTCACGTTGACGAGTCGCGAAGTCGGCGACCGCGAGCGCGTGGCGAGCGAGGCAACCGAGCGCGTGGCGACCACGCTGCGCGATATCTTGCTCATGCTGCCTAACGTCCCTGATCCACGGGTTCCCGACGGCGTCGATGACAGTGAGAACGTGGAAGTTCGTCGCTGGTGGGTTGGTATGGACGCGGGCGCGCCACAGCCGACCTACGCCGACTTTCAGCGCGTTCCGCACTGGGAGATCGGCACCGAACTGGGAATATTGGACATGGAATCGGGCGCCAAGATCGCGGGCTCGATGTTTCCGCTCTTTCGTGGCGCCGGTTCGCGGTTACTGCGCGCGTTGAGCTTCTTCTCGCTCGATCGTAACTCCGGTCACTACGAAGAGATCCGCCCGCCCAGTTTTGCGTTGACCGAAACCATGATGGCCACGGGTCACCTTCCCAAGTCCTCGGACGACATGTACGCCATCGAACGCGATGGACTGTGGGCTATTCCCACCGCCGAGGTTCCACTGACGTCGCTGCGTCGCGGTGAGATTCTCGACGAGGCCGCTCTTCCACTTCGACTCACGGCCCATACGGCGTGCTTTCGTCGTGAGGCCGGCGCCGCCGGACGCGACACGAGGGGACTGCTGCGCGTGCACGAGTTCGACAAAGTCGAACTCTTCGCGTACTGCACGCCCGAACAGGCCGACGAGGCCCACGCCGATATCCTTCGCCGAGCTGAAGAGCTGTTGCAGGCGCTCGGCTTGACGTATCGACTTTTGACCCTGTGCACCGGCGACCTCGGTACCGCGTCGGCCTACACGATTGATCTGGAGGTCTTTAGCCCCGGCGTCGATCGGTGGCTCGAGGTCTCGTCGATTAGTTGGTTTCGTGACTTTCAGGCTCGTCGCGCGAACGTACGCTACCGCACGAGTGAGGGCACTACGGCACTCGTACACACCGTGAACGGCTCGGCCCTGGGGTGGGCCCGAATCTGGGCGGCGCTCGTAGAGACGTACCGCCAAGCGGACGGTTCGGTAAAGTTGCCCGAGGTACTCGCCCCCTACCTCGGTGGCGAGACCACGATTCGAGCTAGGACTTAGAAGCCTCGTAGCGATAGCCCACGCCGCGCACGGTGGAAATGTGCGTCGGGTTCTTGGGTTCGTCCTCGATCAGTGTCCGTAGTCGCTTGATGTGAACGTCGAGGGTCTTGGTGTCGCCGACGTAGTCGCTGCCCCACACTCGATCGATTAACACCTCGCGGGTGAGCACTCGACCGGGGTTCTCCATGAGTAGTCGAAGGAGGGCGAACTCCTTCTTGCGCAGTTTGATCTCCGTGCCGTCGACGTAGCAGCGTCGCGCGTCGATGTCCATGTGAATGTTGCCCTGAGAGATCTCCTCGTCACTCACTTCTGGTTCTTCGTGTCCCTGACGCCGTCGTAGCACGGCGCGGATACGCGCGACGAGTTCGCGAAGTCGATAGGGCTTGGTGACGTAGTCGTCCGCGCCGATTTCGAGTAGCAAGACCATGTCGACCTCCTCGCCCTTGGCGCTGACGATGATGATCGGTACGCTGCTGGTGGCGCGAATGGCGCGACAGACGTCGAGGCCCGACATCTTGGGCAACATGAGGTCAAGAAGCACGACGTCGAAGCGACCGAGCGCGAACGTGTCGAGGGCTTCTTGGCCGTCGCGCGCGATGTCGACGTCGAAGCCTTCGCGCTTAAGGCCAATGGTGAGTGCGTCGATGAAGGACTCTTCGTCCTCAACGACTAACACGCTGACGCGCTGCTCGCTCGTTGGTTTCTTCGTCACTGTTGGTTCATCGGTAGTTCGAGAGTAAAGGTCGAGCCTTCACCTTCTCGAGAGTCCACGAGAATCGTGCCACCGTGGTTCTGGGCCACGTGGCGAACGATGCTGAGACCAAGACCCGTGCCACCCGTCTCACGGGACCGGCCCGGATCGACGCGATAGAAGCGCTCGAAGATTCGGTCCAAGTCCTTGGCCGGTATGCCCACGCCGTGGTCGCGGATCGCCACGTGTACGCAGGGCCCGCTACTCGCGCCCTCTTCGTTGAGGGAGGCTTCGACGCGGCTAATCGTGATGTCGACGGTACCGGCCCGCGGCGAGTACACCACCGCGTTTTCGAGCAGTGCGTGCAGGGCCGACGTGAGTTGGCGTCGATCACCAAAGACGACCTGGTTGGTCTCGGGCTCTTCGAAGTTGATTTTGACCTCGTGCTGCTCGGCGGAAGTACGGATGCGCTCAATGGCGTCCGCCGCAATCAAGGAGACGGCAATGGGCTCGCGATGGGGCGAGCCCTGTCCTTCGATCCGCGAGAGGTCGAGCAGGTCTTCGATGATGCGATTGACTCGAAAGGCTTCGTTGTTGATCCTCTCGGCGAGTCGCTGGGCTACCGAAGGGTCGCGTTCGAACTGGAGCGTTTCTGCGAGGAGACCGAGCGCCCCCATGGGAGTCTTGAGTTCGTGCGAGACGTTCGCGATGAAGTCACGTCGAATGTCCTCGAGACGTCGCCGTTCCGAGACGTCTTCGATAACGGCCAGTACGCCCAGCGAGCGACGACCGTCGTCAATGACGGTGGCTCGAATGGTGAGCGTGCGTCGCGGTGGTCCATAGATGTCAATGGTTCGCTCAGCGACACCGCTCGTCCAACCTTCGGCTAACACGTCAGTAACGGCCTGGGCGGCAATGGCGTCGCCGTAGCGACTGACCATGAGATTCTCGGCTTGGGTGTTGCGGAAAATGACGCCGCCCGCCTCGTCACAGAGAACGAGACCGAGGGGCAGCGTATTGAGGGATCGGCGTAGGCGCACCGACTCAGTACTCGACTCACTCACGGCGTCGTGGGCAGCGCCGGTGACGTCTTCTAAGTAACTCAACGCCGCTTCGACTCTGCCGTTGTCCTCGTGCGGCTCAACGGCCAGACGCGACGCCAGCGCATTAATTCGTTGTGCAATGGCGCGATGACCCCGACGGCGAAAGATCAATATCCCCAAAGTGACGCCCACGAGCAAAACGCCGGCGGTGGCGAAGTAGAGAGCGATTGGGGACCACAGGGAAAGCACGTTTTTTGTCGAGGCAACAAGCACCGAACCAGTCTCGCAGACGTAGTCACGTTCGTGGTGACGCCGACCGTTGGGCACTCCTTCTAGGAAAGCGAGACCACGATGTTGTACGCCGGCGTCAGCCTTAATCCCTCGACAACGGCGCTTCCGGGGGGTGCCGCACTCCAGCAGATCGCGAACGGCATTGCGTCGTGGGCACTCATTGGCTCACTCGTCGCTCTGCTCTTGGGCGCTGGTTTGTGGGCGCTGGGTAGTCATACGCAAAATATGCACCAGTCCGCGCAGGGTCGGCGCGCGGTCTTGACCTCGCTCGCGGCGGCGATTCTCATTGGCGCCGCACCGCATCTGATCGATTTCTTTTTCAAAACGGGACTCGCGGTTCACTAGTGGGTGGGCTCCTCTGTGTCTTTACGCCCGGCGCGTGCACGGCGTCGATTGCGAAATCGACGTTTAACGACCTCTTTAACGCGCTCACCGGATGGGTCCTCAGTAGCGTCCAGTGGCTCTTCGACGCGGCGGCCAAGGTCCTCACGTCGGCGAGTGAGCCCGCGACGGTCCTCAACGGCGCCAAAGGTGAGTTCACGACACTGCTTTTTTTGGCGCCGCCGCTGATGATGATCGGTCTTTTGGTCTCTACCCTCCAGGCTCTTCGACACGGTGAAGCGTCGACGTTATGGCGGGTCTATCTCGGCGTGGCGCCGGCCTGCGTGGCGGGGATCGTCCTCGCTCGACCCGTCGCGTTACTGATCTTGAAGGCGGTCAATCAGATGTCCTCGAGCGCGGCGCTGAGCGTGAGACAACACGACGTGACACTCACGCAGGCCCTTATGAAGCTGGCGCCGACTACGCCCGGATTTGGACTTTTCTTGATGACCGCGGCGGTCGTTCTCGGGACGTGGCTCTTGTGGTGTGAACTCATCGTGCGCGTCGTTGTCTTGACGCTGTTGCTCGTGCTTGTCCCCGTCGTTGTACCGCTGTCGACGTTTCCTTCGATGCGTCGGCTTAGCTGGCGCCTCGGTGAGACGTTTCTCGCCGTCGCGGCGAGCAAATTCGTCATCGTCGTCACGTTGAACCTTGGACTCAATGAACTCGTGGGCTCTTCCGCGACCGAAGTCATCACCGGTGCCGTAACCCTTCTTCTGGCCACCTGTACGCCGTTCCTGGTACTACGAATCGTGCCGTTCCTCGAACAGTCCGCCCTGCACGGTCTTGAAGGACTGCGCTCGCGCGCCACGCGCTCGGTCGCCAAGGTGACCTCGGGGCCGGTAGCCATGGCGGTGGGGGCGATGACCCCCAACGCGGAAGTAACCGGTCCACCCGAACGACCCGACGATCTTGGTCTGGACACGTGGCCGGGATCACCGCCCACGCCCATGCCACCCCTAGACGTTGAGCCGCCCGCGCCACCGATCGGGACGCCTCGTCACCGCGGGGGCCACGTCGCGTACCGGCGTGACGATATGGGTCCCGTCGTTGGTTGGCACTTCGATGAGTGAACACGTGGGACTTGGCGAATCGGACGCGGACAGTCGATGGATCGGAGTTCGTCGCCACCAGGCGGCGCTCATCATTGCTGGACTCGGTCTCGTCATTGAGTGGGTCGTTAGTCCCGCGTCGCCGGACTTCGTGGGTGTCGTCGGAACGTCCATGGTGGCCGGCGCCGTGCCGGCTTACGACGGGCTAACCGTGGGAGAAGTTTTCGTTCTCGCGCTTCGTTTCGTCGCGCGATCACGCTGGAGCACGGTCAACGTTCACGTGTTCGGTAACGACGTCGCACTCTGGGCTAAAGGCGACGTCTCTTTTCGCGCCTACGAACTGCACCATCGAGGACGTCTCGATCTCTCGGGACGCGACGTCACGAACGCAGAGAGTCTCGGCGCTCTCGCTGACGCGGCTAGTGCGGCGCGAGCGGGTCAGCATTTTTCCGAGCACGTAAGTAGTGACGACGTTCGAACGACGACGATGCTGGCGTTGCCGATTGATGTGCCCGCACCCGATGGGTGGGCACTGAATACGAGACTGGTGTTCGCAGTCGTTGGACTTCACGACGACGTGGCGTCGATCGATCTCCTCGAACGAGTTACGTATTTGCGTGCGTCGGGGAAGCTGCTTCGTCTCTATCGCGTCCGCGATTTCAGTTCAGTTCCGGCGTCGCGCGGACTCTTGGAGCAGATGCTCAGGTCGCTCACGCCGTGTGGTCTTTCCTTGCACGTGGACGTCGTCAGCGGCGCGAAGGCGCATCGTCTGGCATCGAGGGCGGTGCACCGCGTGGGCAGTGACGACGCGACCGCTCGGTCCGCCGGCTTTCGGCGTACCGCGAGGTCGCTGCGCGGTATCGAGCGCCTCGCCCAACGAGAGACACTCGTCGCCGGTGGAAGGTCGTTGCTGCGCGTCGCCGTCTTTCTGCTCGTGAGTGGCTCGTCGCTCGAGGAACTTCACCTACGAAGTTCGTCCCTCTGGCGCCACGCGCACGACGTGGGTCTGCGACTGGAGCGAGGCTGGGGGCTGCAGGCGCAGTGGTACCGCGCGCAGTTACCCGGCGGGCCGGGTTGGTGAGCAGGGCGTGGACGCACTGGGCGACGTCCGGCGACCTGGTCAGTCTTCGCGTGCCGTCGCACGACGCGGGCACGGGGCTCTCGGGCTCACCTCTCGGTGACGCGCAGTACGGCTCGTCGTTCGTTCTCGACGCCTTCGACGCCTATAACGCGGGACTGGTATCTAATCCCAACGTCGTGGTGGCCGGTTCGATCGGTGCGGGAAAGAGCACCGTCGTAAAGATGCAGCTGGAGAGGGCGCTACGTCGAGGACGGCGTGCGGTGGTGATCGACCCCAAGGGCGAGTACGGAGAACTCGCGTCGCTGCATGGCGTGACGCCTTTGGCGCTGGGTCGAGACGGCTGGTGCAGCCCGTTTTCGAGCGACGAGCGCGAAGCTCGAAATCTTTTGCGGACGCTACTCGCGAGCGCCCAGGGCGCGCCCCTTAGCGGTGATCAGCACTTCGCGCTCGACGAAGTGTGGAAGCGTCTTTCGAGCCCCCGTCCCCAGCGCGTGCTCTGGTCGCTCTACCAACTTCTCTCGCCCCACCTCGACTCGTCCGCACCGAGCGCCCAACGATCGCTTGCGTTGATTTTTTACCGCTTCATCTACGGCGATCTCGCTGGACTGTTCGACGGCGAGAACGATCCTCTGGTCTTCACCGGCCATCTGGTAGTACTCGACCTCTCCGCGCAGTGGTCGTCGAACTCGCTCGCGGTGGCGGTGTTAAGTGCGGTCGCCGCGGCCCAAGAGGTCGTGGGACAACGGGGTGAACTTGGTTACCTCGTGCTCGACGAAGCGTGGGCTCTCCTGAGTGACCCTGACGCGCTGCGCTGGCTTCAGGGTTCGTGGAAGTTGGCCCGCGCTCGTGGACTTTCGCACGTGTTAGTGCTGCATCGTTGGAGCGACGTCGCCACGGCCGGTGACATCGGCAGCGCGCAGCGCGAACGGGCCCAGGGTCTACTTAGAGAGTGCGAGACCGCTTGGCTCTTCCGTCAACCGCCCGACGAGGCGCGAGAGATGTCGCTCGCGCTGGGACTCTCCCCGCGCGAGGAGCGTTATTTGACGTCGTTACCTAAAGGCGTGGCGCTCGTTCGTTACGGTGCACACCGCTCGATCGTTCGCGTGCGCCCCGACGAGTACGACGTTCGTTTCATCGACACCGACGCCGCGATGCGCGACGTGACGTGAACGATCGTCCCGTTCTAGGACGACGACTCTGGAACGGGGTGTCCTACGGGCGCCGCGTCACTCTCGGTCCGCGCAGCTCCCTCTTGATTGTGGGACCTACCCAAGCGGGCAAGACGTCGTCCCTCGTGATGCCGGCCGTACTGCGTTGGCGTGACGCGTTGGTCGTGACGAGCGTGAAGAGCGACGTCGTACGCGCGTCGATCGAGTGGCGACGATCACTCGGCAACGTGCAAGTCCTTCAACCCGGACTTGACGGAGGTTTGACGTGGGATCCCCTCGAAGGCGTCTGCACGCTTCGCCACGCCACCAGGGTTGCTCGCGATCTCACCGTTGGATCGAGTGAACGAGGAGAGACTGAGTTCTGGAACGCCCTCGCGACCAAATTGGTGGCCGGTCTCATGGTTATGGCGAAGGAGCGCGGTGAATCCATCTTTGACGTGGCGAACGTCATCGAGCGCCGCGGCGTCGAGCAGTTATTGAGCGATCGACGTACGTCGAGCGCGAGCGAGAGCGTTCGCAGCTTCCTCGACCACGATCCCAAGACCCTCGACAGTGTCTTTACGACCGCGGAGACGATGTTGTTACCGTGGCGATTTTCCCAACCCTTGGCCCAGGTCCGTAACGTCGTGGGTGGCGCGAACACGCTCTATCTCTGCAGCCCTCGAGGCGAGCAGCGTCACTACGAGCCGCTCTTTCGTGGCGCGCTGCGCATGGTGCTCGAAGAACAACAACAACTCGTCGAGCAAGGGTCCCAGCGCCAACTCTTGATGGTGCTCGACGAGGCGGCCACGGTGGCTTCGCTCGAAGAGCTTGATCAACTCGCCGCCACCGTGAGTGGGCTCGACGTCACGCTCGTTACCGTGGTGCAGGACTTCGCTCAACTAGTGGCGAGGTGGGGGGCCCGCGCGGCCACGATCGTGAATAACCACACGACGCGCGTCGTTCTCGCGGGTCTGGCCGACCCGGCGGTGGGGAACTATCTGCCGGAGTTAGTCGAAGAGACGGCGGGCGTTACCCGGGTGCCCCTGCGACTACGGCGCCCGGGAACGGCCGTGGTCGTCTCTGGGGGTCAGCGGGTGTACGCCGTTCGCCTTCGACCGTGGTGGAAGGTCCGTCGCCTCCGTGTGCGAGGTGTTCGCTAGCGGTAACTACGATTTACCAATGGCGTATCAATCCCTCCTGCTCCAAGAGCAGATTTTTGCCATCGACATTGGCGCGACGAACATTAAGTTCTCGCACGTCAACGACGAGGGAATACTGCTACGTGGCGTGCGCCGACGCCCGACCCCCTACCCCTGTACACCCGCTCGACTTGTCGAGTTCTTAGAAGAGCGCATCGCCAAGAGCGGATGTCGACGAGTAGGGGTGGGATTTCCTGGAGAGTTTCGCGACGGTCACGTCGTTCGCCCCGGCAATCTATCGCGCCCCGGTGGTGTGGCGACCGACGTTGACCCGACGTTGGAAGCGACGTGGCGCGGTTTCCCTCTCCAGGACGCGCTGCGAGAAGCGTCGGGGCGCGCCGTGCTCGTGGTGAACGACGCCACCATGGCCGCTTTGGGTTGCGTCGAAGGCAGCGGCACCGAACTGGTGTTGACCTTAGGCACGGGTCTCGGTCTGGCGCTCTCAGTAAACGGGGCGTTGCAGAAAGTCCGTGACGTGGGCGCCGAGATATTTCGTGATGGTAAGAGTTACGACCAGACCGTGGGTGAGCGGGCGCGCTCACTCGACGAGGGTCATTGGAACGCTACGTTGGCCGAGGTCGTCGAGAAGTTCGCCAAAGAGTTCGACGCGACGACGGTCCATCTTGCGGGCGGTAACGCACGTCGCGTCGTGCCCTCAGAGTTCGATCACTTGGCATTTCGCGTGGTCATCAACGGCAACGAAGCGCCCATGCGCGGTGCCGCGAAACTCTTCGCTCACGAGTCGACGAAGAGCAGCTAGAGGCCGCTCTTAAGCGAGCAAGTTGACCGGGCTCGACTCGAGCACGCGCGCGACGGTGCGTCAAGCGTTGTCGTCAGTAGCGAAATCGGGACTGTGGCGTGCCGCTCAATCTCTCGGCCATTGCGCCACCAATGATGAGGTAACAGCCCGGCACTTGATTAAGGAACTCTGACGTGGTGAAGATCGAACATTGGGTCGTAGGTGAGGTCGAGTAATTCGGGTACGTCGTCCGCGAACGGTCGAGTCATAGAGGAAGGGTAGCGAGTTCACCCAGGTTCGATGGAAACGTGGTCGGCTAACATGGTGAACCTATAACAACGCGGCTGTAGCTCAGCGGATTAGAGCATCGGTCTACGGAACCGAGGGTCGGGGGTTCGAATCCCTCCAGCCGCACGATATTGAAGTGTCGTTACCCCGGACATTTGAAAGTCTGACGTCAGTTCTCCCGCGACTGGCCTGTCGTCCCCGTTTCCACATTTGGCTTTGACATCGGAGGCTCAACGCCGCCGTGACCCGATCGTTTTCGCGGTGTTCAAGGCGCGTACGCGCGTTGACATCGACCCCCTCTCGCTTCGTTGCAAGAAGTGAGCGAGTTTCGCATCGTCACACCAACTTCTAAGGTTCTTCGTTGATCTACAGGGTTCTCGAAGTATTCTCACACCGAATCCTAAAACTAGGTCGGTACAGTCGTTAGTGAACTACATGTTCATCCCTTGATTAGGGAACTATACGCAGTAGGGAGTCACTATGAAAAACATCATTACAAGAGGTTTGGTTGGCGTCGTTCTCACCGGCGCGATGATTAGTGGCCCGGCTCTTATCGCGGGCGCGGACAGCACCACGACCACGATTAGCGCCACCACTTCGGCGAGCGCTACCTGGCACGCGCAACTAAAGGTCATTGACCAGACGTTCGTCGCGGCCGTAAAGGCGGCGAAAGACGCCTATCGTGTGGCCACGTCGTCAACGGTGACTCAGGCTGATCGCGTGAGTGCCCGCGTGGCGCTCAAGAGTGCGTTCGCCTCGGCGGAAGCGACGTATAAGGCCGTCGTCACAACGCCTGGCGTAAGTGACGCGACGCTGAGTGCTGCTCAGGACGCTCGTACTGCGGCTCGCGCCGCGGCTCTGGTCACTTTCAGGGCAGCCGTTAAGGGCTCTGTTTCGGCCTCGACCAAGTTGGCGGCACGCACCACGATGCAGTCGGCTATCGATGCTGCGCAGGCGGCTCGCGCGAGCGCGATCACCGCGCTCGGAACCAACCCGAACAAGGGTCACAAGTAAGTCGGTACCGAATACAAAGAATGCACACAGCAAGAATCCGGGCCAATGGGTCCGGATTCTTGCTGTTTACACCAACTTCAGCACTGAGTGACAAGCTTTCAGGGCTGGATCGAAGTTGGCAGCTCTGGAAAAGTAACTATCGTGCTTGTCGCGCCGAGCAGTCCCGAAGTCGAGAGTTCGAACCCCCCTCGTCACGTCTCGTGAACCCGTCCGCTTTGCACCACGGGAAAACGAGTGTGGAACCCTCAATCTCGGCGGTGCCAACGTGTAGTCGACATAACGAGGCGAGTACGATGAGAGGTCTCTTCTAACAACGCGGCTGTAGCTCAGCGGATTAGAGCATCGGTCTTCGGAACCGAGGGTCGGGGGTTCGAATCCCTCCAGCCGCACGAAATAGTGACAAAGGTCCCGGCGATTTCGCCGGGAGAGCGAACTACGGTCGGCCTATGGCTACTGGCGATTCCGCGCGGACCGATATCTCGCTCCTCGATCGCTATCGCGCAACCGAAGGCCGAGTCCTTCTCTCGGGTGTGCAGGCTCTCGTGCGTCTAGCGATGGACCAGCGTCGTGCGGATCTCGCTGCGGGCCTCGACACCGCGGGATTCATCAGCGGCTACCCCGGATCGCCGTTGGCGGGACTGGACCTCGAACTCACTCGTCGGGCCACTTTGCTGGCCGAACTCGACGTCGTGCATCGGCCCGGACTGAACGAAGAGCTCGCCGCCACCGCCGTTGCGGGGAGCCAACTGGCGATGACTCGGCCCGATCGCACCAAAGAGGGGGTCTTCGCGATCTGGTACGCCAAGGCTCCGGGGTTAGACCGGGCGTCGGACGCGCTGCGTCACGGGAACCTGATGGGGGCCCACCGCCGGGGCGGCGTGCTGGTTTGTGTGGGCGACGATCCTCAGGCCAAATCGTCGAGCGTGCCGTCGACCTCTGAACCCTCGCTCTACTCACTGGCCATGCCCATCCTGGCTCCGGCGGATCCTCAAGAGATTCTGGACCTTGGTCGTCACGGCTTCGCCCTTTCGCGGCTGTGTGGGCTCTGGGTGGGGATGCGCGTACCCGCGTCCGTCGCCGACTGCACCCAGAGCGTGGAAGTGAACGCGCAACGAGTCCGGCCACTCGAGCCGGACCTCGTCGTTGACGGGGTGCCCTTCGCGCACCAGGTGAGTGCGCAGCTGCTCGGTGCCAAGCTCATCGAGCTCGAGAGTTCTCTTTACGGACCACGTATCGAGATCGCGCGTCGTTACGCGGCCGTGAACGGACTCAACCAGGTCACGGCCCGTGGTGGCGACGACGTGCTGGGCATCGCCGCCGCGGGCCCGGCGTACCTGTCAGTGGTGCGTGCCCTGCGCCGCCTTGGACTGAAGAACGGTGATTTGGCCGAGGCCGGGGTTCGCCTGTTGAAGGTGTCGATGCCCTTCCCACTTGACGAGAGTCTTATTGAAGAGTTTGCCACTGGTCTTGAGGAGATTTTAGTGGTTGAGGACAAGCGCGCTTTCCTCGAGACGCTGATCAAGAGCGCGCTGTATCGCGTCGCGAGTGCGCCGGTGATCGTCGGCAAGACCGACGAGGAGGGGAGGGTTCTCGTGCCAGCGACTGGCGAAGTGGACCCCGACGCCCTCGTCGCCGTGATCGCGGCGCGTCTTCTGCGCCATCGAAACGTCTCCTCGGTCCAGCGCTGGATGGAGAGCACGCGACCGCTGTCCCCAGAACCA
This sequence comes from Acidimicrobiales bacterium, assembly GCA_035533995.1. Taxonomy (GTDB): domain Bacteria; phylum Actinomycetota; class Acidimicrobiia; order Acidimicrobiales; family RAAP-2; genus RAAP-2. The sequence goes on from DATLSR010000023.1 coordinate 113,251, forward strand.
CTGTCGATTGTTCGCGGGGCGTATTTCTGCTCCGGCTGTCCCCATAACTCCTCAGTGCGGGTGCCCGAGGGCGCCATCGTGGGATCCGGCAGCGGATGCCACGGTCTGGCGATCCAGATGGACTCTCGTCAGGTCGGCACCGTCGTCGGTCGGTTCCAGATGGGCGGCGAGGGAGCGATGTGGAACGGCATGGCGCCGTTCGTGTCGACGCCGCACTTCTTTCAGAATCTCGGCGACGGAACTCTGGCTCATTCGGGATCTCTCGCCATCCGCGCCGCCGTCGCGTCCAAGGTGAACATCACGTTCAAGCTTCTGGTCAACGACACGGTCGCGATGACCGGCGGACAACCGATCGCCGGGGGACGCGGGGTCGGCGATCTCGTTCGCCAACTGATGGCCGAAGGAGTGGGTCGGATCATCGTCACCTCCGACAGTCCACGACGGGATCGGGCGAAGGGGTTGCCTCGAGGTGTCGAGGTGTGGCCCCGTCGACGCCTCGTCGAGGCCCAGAAGTTGCTGGCCAGTACTGCGGGCGTGACAGTTCTGTTGCACGATCAAGAGTGCGCCGCTGAATTACGGAGAAAGCGCAAGCGGGGCCTGGCCGCCACGCCTCGTGAGCGCGTCCACGTGAACACGCGCCTCTGCGAACGCTGCGGTGACTGCGGGACGGCCTCTAACTGTCTTTCGGTGCGTTCGGTGGAGACGCCGTTTGGCACTAAGACTCAGATTCATCAAGAGTCGTGCAACCTGGACCTTTCTTGCCTCAACGGGCGTTGCCCTGCTCTCGTCACGGTTCGATCGTCGTCGACGAGCGAGGAGCCCACGCGCCACGTCGTCCCCTCCCTCGAGATCGCCGATCCGCCATCGCACGTGGCGCGCGACGCCTTCACCGTTCGACTGACGGGGATCGGGGGCACGGGCGTGCTCACCGTGGCCCAGATCGTCGCCATGGCGGCCCACCTCGAGGGCCTCCACGTTCTCGAACTAGACCAGACGGGTATCGCGCAAAAGGGTGGTGCCGTGGTCTCGGACCTGCGACTCAGCACGAGCGCGGAGACGACGACGGCGCGTCTGGGTGAAGAGGAGTGCGACCTCTACCTCGGTTGCGACGTTCTGGTTGCCGCAACGTCGCCCTACCTCATGGTCGCCTCACCCCAGCGCACCGTCGCGGTGACGTCGACGTCGATGGTCCCCATCGGCCGCCAGATCGCCGACGGCGCGATCGTCACGCCGCCGCTGGACGTGATGCGAGAGAGGATCGACGCGCGTAGCCGATCAGGACTCAACGTGTGGATTGACGCGCTGCGACTCGCTCACGAGTTACTCGGCTCGGACGGATACGCCAACGTCTTGTTACTGGGCGCGGCCTTCCAGGCCGGGGCGCTTCCGCTGAGTAGTGCGTCGATCGAGCGGGCGATTGAACTCAATGGCGTCGACGTCGAGGCCAACCGCCAGGCCTTTCATTGGGGCCGACTCGAGGTCGCGTCCCGGCTCGACGCGGTCCCGACGCCGGGCGAAGAGTTCGCGGCACCCGTGGCGCGCGACGCTCGCTTCGAGTCAATCGTGTCGACGGTGGGGGCGACGCCGGGGGGTGACCTCGACGAGCTCGTGCGAACGCGAGTCGCGGACCTGGCGGACTATCAGGACCGCGAGTACGCACGAGAGTACGCCCGGGTCCTCGCACTCGCCCGGGTGGCCGACCGGAACCTTGGAAGAGGCGACGGAACCTTTAGCCGAGCCGTGGCGGTGGAACTTCACCGACTGATGGCCTACAAAGACGAGTACGAAGTGGCCCGCTTGCACCTCTCACCTGGCGCACGCGACGAGTTGGAGGGCGTGTTTGGCGCGAAGCGTCGCGTGACGTATCACCTGATGCCTCCGACGTTGGGAACGCTGGGCCTGCAGCGGAAACTCCGGTTACGCCACAGCGCGACGTGGGGCTTTCACGCGCTGCGCACCGCTCGGCGACTTCGCGGCACTTCGCTCGATCCTTTTGGACGCAGCGCCCACCGGCGCGAAGAGCGTCGAGTGCGCGACGACTACGTCGCCACGGTCGAACATCTGAGCGAAACGCTGCGCGACGACACCTATGAGTTAGCGCTGGAGGTGGCGAATCTGCCGTCGGAGATCCGAGGCTTTGGTGAGGTGAAGTCTCTGGCGATTCACCAGTACGAGGAACGACGACGCGATCTGTTGGCGACGACCGTGGCGACGCACTGAATCCATCACGGAGTGGCCCGTCAGGCGTGACGGTTACGTTGGTACGTGCGGTGATCGCCGCTAACCGAGCGCCACGATCAACCCACGGGCTTGCAACAAAGGCGCACGCCACTTCCGTCGGCACTGCTCGATGGATGCTGACAGTTGATCGCTCATGACGCTGAGCGCCGCGCGCGGTGCGGTCCAATCGGCGTCCTCTTCGTGGGTCGACTGCTCATTGGCGAGATACGTTGTTGCCATCACGTCGTCGTGAAGTGTACCGAGGACACTCTGGGCGCTCGCTAACGCGTCGGCGATCTTGTCGGCGGCGGTGCCGAGAAAGGAGCTGGCAATCTCGGTGCCGTAACGACTCTTCTTCGCCAAAATTCGAATTTGGTGAAGCTCGTCGTTCGTTGGTGAAGGGCCGCACTCGTCCATGGTCTTAAAGAGCAACGTCCACGCGTCGTAGAGCCCAGGCATGAAGACGTCGCCGGCCGACTGCGCCGCGACGCTACGAAAGGGCGGATCAAGTACCGCACTGGTGAGGGTGCCAATAAGTCGGCGGTACCGTCGTGAATCCAACGCATCAGCGACGTGGCGTCGTTCTCGATGCCGCTGGTGGTCGAGCTCGGCGAGCAGCGAATATGAGGATCCCATCGAGGCGTCGTCGCTGAGGTCGAGAAGTAGTTGGCGTTGTACGTCAAGATCACGTAAGCGTCCGAGAATTTTACCAATCCGACCAAGCTCGCTCGTCAGTTTTTGTAGCGCCGTCGACTTAATCACCGGCGCGACGATTTGAAGTTCTGATCGAAGTCGCCGCGAACGCACGCGAAGTTGGTGAACCCCTTCGGGGTCGTCACCTAGACGCGCGATGGGATCAAATTTTAGAATTCCCCCTACTTCTCGACCCAAAAGTACGTGCACCACCTCTTTGGCGGTGAGGTTACGAGGCTCTCCCTTTGGTGCCACGGCCATCACCGCCGACGTGACGAGCGGTGAGTTCGGTACCAAAAATGCCGGGGAGCCGCTGGCGCACCGCCGCGTGGTTCTTCCCCGCTCTTCTTGTCGGGCCTACCCGCTCCGGTGACGTTGAACATGGTCATAAGCATCCACCCGTTTCAACGTTGAATCTACCGCTAGTTTCGCGATCTCCATCGAGCGACTTCGAGGGCGCCGAAAAACAGATGGCGAGAAACTCCAGATGCCCAGCAGTTCACCTCGTTCTCTATGTGAAGAACGCACATTTCCAGCTGCGCCATTTTTCTTCTTCGATGGCCGTGCTGTCTAGTTCTCAGCGAACTTCGCTCCGCAGCCCGTGCAGTAGGTCTGACCGGGAAGCCGCAACTTGTTACACGAGGGGCAGTGCGAGCCGGACGTCGTGACGCTGTCTTCGGTGATTGAGGGCCGGGCGCTCGTGGTGGACTGACCAGTCATGTATCTGTCGTTTTTTACGCTGTCCGGCAAACAGAGCAGAACAACGAACAGCGGCGGAATGATCGCGGACAACAACCACCACGCCGAGCGTCCGGTGTCGTGGAGACGTCGTACCGCGACCGCGAGTCCCGGAACGGCAAGCGCCAAAAACCACAGAAATCGAAGAACGCCGAGACCGATGAGGTCGAGGATGACACTGGCGAGAAAGTTGAAGAGCCAGAAGTACCAGTACTCGGACCGCGAGGCGACACCAGTAAAAGTTGAATACTTTTTGAGGCACGTTCTAACAGCGGTGGGGAAATTCACCTGCGCCTCCGGTTGGTTGCCAAACGATCATCACTCTGAGATTTTTTTCACCCTACACCTCGTGTTCTCGAACACTTAGTCTTTCTCTGGCGACGAGAGCCACGAAGAGCCTTCCAATTCATTGGTAGAGTTGAGGGACTTTGGGCCTCAATATCGTGGCTCGATGGTCTGAGCAACCGTCACGTACGCATACGCGGTAGGAGTTTTCATGAAGGTATTAGTTCTCGGTGGCGATGGATTCTGCGGCTGGCCCACGTCGCTCCACCTCTCTGATCTTGGTTACGACGTCACGATTATTGACAATCTGAGCCGTCGCGAGATCGACCTCGAATTAGAGGTTGAGTCGCTGACACCTATTCGCCCGATTGGCGAGCGCGTGCGCGTGTGGAAGCAACTCACGGGAAAGGAGATTGGATTCATCCACCTCGACCTGGCCGAAGAGTACGAACGTCTCGAGTCGCTCCTTCTCGAACTCCAACCCGACGCGATCGTTCACTTTGGCGAGCAGCGCGCCGCGCCGTACTCGATGCGCAACTCCGCCGCGAAGCGTTACACCGTCGATAACAACGTACGGGCCACTCACAACGTGCTCGCCGCCATAGTCGCGAGCGGTCGCGATATTGCGCTCGTGCACCTAGGGACTATGGGGGTCTACGGCTACGGCTGGTCCGGTTCGGCGCCGATTCCCGAGGGTTACCTCACGGTAAAGGTGCCAACGCCCGACGGCGATATCGAACGCGAAATCCTCCACCCCGCCAATCCCGGTTCGATCTATCACCTGACCAAGACCCTCGACCAGTTGTTGTTCGCGTTCTACTGCACGAACGACCAACTACGCATCACTGACTTGCACCAAGGGATTGTCTGGGGTACCCAAACTCCGCAGACGGCGCTCGACGAGCGTCTCATTAACCGCTTCGACTACGACGGCGACTACGGCACGGTTCTCAATCGATTCTTGATGCAGGCCGCAATCGGACACCCGCTCACCGTGCACGGCACGGGTGGTCAGACGCGCGCCTTCATTCACATCCGCGACACGGTGCGATGCATCCAGATCGCTCTCGAGAATCCACCCGAACGTGGCGACAAGCCCAAGGTCTTCAATCAGGTCGCCGAGGTGCACCGTGTTAAAGAACTCGCCGAAATGATCTCAAAGTTGACGGGTGTTGAGGTGGCGTATTTGCCCAATCCTCGTCGTGAAGCCGTCGAGAACGAGCTCAACGTCAGCAGAGAAAAGTTCTTGGCTCTGGGTCTCAATCCGACGAAGCTCTCCGAAGGTCTGCTCGAAGAGGCTCGCGACATCGCGTTGCGCTACAAGGACCGCGCCGACACGACCAAGATCATCGCGCGCTCGGTGTGGCGCCAAGGCATGGAGACCTCGCCCGACCTCGTGACGGGGTAGGGAATCTCCCCTCGTCCTCGTCCTCGTTACGCGCCTCGGGGCGTGTGAGAATTCAGGCATGTCAAAAATTTACGAGTACGTTCGTCACCCCCGCGTAGAAGAGCTGCAACGCGTGGGCCATCCGATAAAAACCAATGACTTTCGTCGACCCAAGAGCGACAACTTCTTTACCCGACTCAATGCCAAGTTCGGTCTTAAAGTGACGCTCGTCGTGGGCACGATGTGGTGCGCGTACGTCTTTACGCTCATTGCGCTCCTGGCGCTACCTTCGGCAATTCACCAAGGTACGTACTACATCGTCGTGTGGCTCTCGAGCAGTTTTCTACAGTTGGTGCTACTCCCGGTCATTATCGTGGGCCAGAACATTCAGGCCAAGGCCGCCGATAAGCGTTCCGAGGAGACCTACAAGGACGCCGAGGCGGTCTTAAAGGAGTCCGAAGAGATCCAAAAGCATCTACTCGCCCAAGACGCCGCGATCTCGAGCATCTTGGACCGACTTCAAACTCTTCCCGGTGCGCAGCCACCTACGCCGAGCGCCTAGTAACCGCGAGAGTTCACCAACTCGAGTATCTGGTGACACATCTCGCTCCACGTTGGCACGCAGTCCTTCAAAATGGCGCGGCGGAAGGGTTCGGCGAACTGATTCAGGTCCGTGCTCTGCAGTGCGTTCGTGAACGTTGAAAAGAACGTCACTCCAATGGTGGCGTAGGTAATTGAGCGAATCAAGTAGCGGAGACGGTTCTTTTCATCGTCACTGATGTTGTCGAGGAGTGGAATGACCGCCTCGAGTTCACCGAGTTGACCAAGAATCGCGCCGCGAAGCTTGTCGCTGTGAACTGCTGCCAGCGCCGTCTCCAACGTGAAGCTTTGTCGTACCTCGTTCTCGTTACTCGCGGAGTTGTAGAGGAGTTGGGTGATCGAACCCTCTTCGAGCACGTCGATGAAGTTGGAAATCCTCATCCAACGGGCCCGCATGAGATCGTGGAACGCGGCGATGACGAGGTCTTCTTTGGAGAGGTAGAGCTTGTAGATGGCACCCGGGGAACAACTCGCGCGTCGCGCAATGCGCGAGATCGTCGCGCGCGTGTAGCCGCTCTTGCCAACCACGCCAAAGGTCGCGTAGGCCAGTTGCTGCTTAAGGTCATCACTCGGAGCCAGAATTATTCGATCGTCCGGAGCGCGCAGTGCCGCGTGACCGATGTCACGAGGATCCGTTTGGAGGGTATCGAGCAGTAACTGTTGGAGTGCGTCTTGGTACGCCTGGTCGGTACCAAACTGAGAGTCCGCGAATATCTGGATGAGCATCATTGAAAAAACGGTCAAGCCCCGCGTAAACGTGGCGCTCGTGGCCCCAGAGTTGGACGGTCCTTTTTCCAAGTAGTCGTGCAGAAATGGTTCGACCTCTTCGTGCAACGTGGGAATTCTTCGTGCGGTCAAGAGCACTTGGACGCAGGCGAAATCGGTTGGCGTGGACGCTCGTAAGTACTCAAAGATTGCGCCAACCGACTCTTCCGTCGGTACTTCGGCGGCGTGCATGCAAATCTCGAACATCTCGATAGCGCGTTGGCTGAGAAGAGAGTTCCAAAGGTCAACCAGAAGCTCGTCAACGTCTTCGTAGCGGGCGTAGGTCGCGCCATGGGTGAGGCCGGCTTGGTGTCCGACGTCACGCAGCGAAACATGGTCGACACCGACGCGCAGCATCTCGGAAACGGCGGCGGCCAAAATGGCTTCGTCGTTCGCGATTGCGCGGGCACTTCGCGCGCGTTGGCTTCTAGGCATGCGACATCTTACTTACATTGTTAACAGTAATCAACTATTAAATGGCCTGGCATGAGGATTTTCGGTTCTCGGTAGACGTGGCAGATTGGAGAAGTGGAGAACTTCCTATGAGCAGTCAGTTTGCGGTTCTCGTGACGAGTACCCCAGTCCTCAATGTTCATGGCGGCCAGGTCCTCCCCGCCGCGAGGTTTGTCGTTATCGCCGTACCCTGCGCGGCACTGCTCTTCTACCTCCTCGTCGTACGTCGCCACCGAGGTCAGTAGTTCGATGTCGTCGTTCCCCTACGTGCCGCTCGACCCCAAGGGTTGGCGCCTCTCAATGGGGCTACGTCCACTCGACCTCAACCAGTGGCTTCAGATCGACGAACACTACGACGAAGAGCTCCTCCTAAAAGAGACCTTGCTCGAAAGAGATTTTGCGGCGGTCGTCGCGACGAATCCACAAGGTGACGACGGTAGTTCTGAACTTCTCGAGGAGATCGGTGTCTTCCTCTTGCTTCACTATCCACAACTCGAACGCCCAAGGTCCGTGGGCGATCACCCCATTGTGCAAGCGAGTCGATGGGTCCAAGAAGACCTCTGCGTGTTAGTGCGGGAAGATTCGTGGCGCCTCCGAGCGGCCTGCGTGTGTTTCCCTTCGCGGTGGGACCTCGCTTCTAAAATTGGCACGACGCTCGACGATATTCACTCGCCGGTGCCGCACTACGACGAAGAGCTCGCTCGTCCCACGAACGCTTTCTTTGACCGCTTGACCCCCGAGAGGTCGTTTTGGCGACTGAACTGGACGTTGCTCGACAGTCCCGTGCTGCATCAACCCACCAGCGCGCGCGCGGCACCGAGTGGCGATCTCGCCGAGTGGTTCTTTCGCGTCGAACGCCAAACCCTTCGCCAACTGCCCACGTCAAAGGCCGTCGTCTTCACCATTCGTACCTACGTCGCCTCCGCGGCGTCGTTGCGCGACCACGACCCGGACTTCGTTCCTGCGCTGTTGCACTCACTCGAGAGTGCGCCATCGTCGGTGAAGGCGTACAAGGGTTGGACCGGCGTCGCCGAGCGACTACGTCAGTCGCTCTAGGAGCGAACGAGATCCTTGGCGATCGCGACGATCTGCATTTCGTCGGTGCCGGCGTAGATGCGCAGTACTCGGGCGTCGCGACTGAGTTGCTCGACGCGATACTCGGCGATGTAGCCGTTGCCCCCAAGGATTTGAATCGCGTCGTCGGCGACTTGGCAGGCGGCCTGGGCCGAGTAGAGCTTCATGGCGGACGCCTCGGCGAAACTGGGCACGGCGCCGTTTTTCGAACGCTCGATGTGCATGAAGACCAAATTGCGAACGTTCACGCGCGCGACCTCCATTTGGGCGAGTTTGAGTTGGATGAGTTGGAACTCGCCAATGGGCGTGCCCCATAGCGTGCGGTGCTTGGCGTAGTCAACGGCGATGCGTACGCACTCTTCGATGATGCCCAGAGACATCGCGGCGACGCCCGCGCGCTCGGCGACGAAGTTGTCCTTCGCGCTTTGGCGACCACCACCCTTGATCTCTTCGCTCTCGCCCAAAAGTCGGTCGCGCCCAACGTGCACGTCACTGAGAAAGATCTCACCCGTAGGCGAGGCGTGCTGGCCCATTTTGCGCATCGGCTTGGCCTGTTCGAGCCCGTTCATGCCCGCGTCGAGCACGAAGGTGAGGACTTTGCGATCGCGCATCTCCTCCGCGTTGCCGTTGTCGAGTTTGGCGTAGAGAACGATGGTGTCGGCGTAGGGCCCGTTGGTAATCCACGTCTTTTGACCGTTTAACACGTAGCCGTCGCCGTCACGAACGGCGCTGGTGCGCATGCCCCCGAGTGCGTCGGAACCCGAGTCGGGTTCAGTGATCGCCCACGCGCCCACTTTGTCGAGCGTCATCAGATCGAGTGCCCAGCGCTCCATCTGCGCGGGCGTGCCGAGCTTGTTGATCGTTCCCGCCGCGAGGCCGGTGGAGACTCCGAGTGACGTGACGAGCCCCGGGCTCACTCGACAGAGTTCAATAGTGGGAATCAACGTCAGTGCCGGATCGTTGCCCCCTCGGCGCTCGACTACTAGCTCCTCGCCCGAGATCTTTCTCTCGAGTTGGCGCTTGAAGGACTCTTGGGCCATGGCCTTGAGGCCAAAGACGTCGTAAAACTTTCGCAACACCTCAAAGGGTGGCACGCCGTTGTGTTCTAAGTCATCGAGCTGGGGGCGAATCTCCTCATCGACGAATCGACGAACGACGTCAATAATCGCTTGGTGTTCTTCTGACCATTCGTACATCGCTTTACCCCCGTGGCGTCGCCGCGCGACGAGCCGGTGTCATCCTACGGGGCGATGACTTCGTCAATCGTCGAAGGACCGTTGAGTTGATCAACTAACGCAGCGAACCACGACGTCTCGATGTAGGCCACGATCATTGGTCCAATGCAGAGCCAGAGGTCGGCGTGTAACGAGATGGCGAAGAGCACGAGCAGTACGACCTCAGAGAGAACGCGCCACGTCTGATTTCGCCCGAGTCGCTTCGCGACGAGGGCACTGGCGAAGAAGAGATTGACGCCGGGCACGAAGGCCTCAAGTGACCAACGACCCTTCAACTCTTTGACGCCAAAGGCGCACACCACCGAACCAACGACGAGTAACGCCACGGCGAGGTCGAGCGCGCTGAGCAGAAACCACCGTGGGGCCGGATTCGCCGTGCCGCTCCAGTGGGCGAGTGCACTGACCAAGAGCCCGAGCCCTCCAACGACACCCACGACCCCGGCCCGCAAGACTCTTCGCATGGTCTGGGCGAGCACCAAATTGGTCGCGAGGCGCGGCGTTTCGACCGCGTCTCCGTAGGGGCGCGTGGCCTCAGACCACTGTGTGCCCGTCCACACCCGCCACTGGCGAGACCCCGAGGGATCGGGGTACCAACCAGACGGTACGGCATTGGGCGATGACAAACTCACAGAACTAGCCTCCCATAACAACGAGAGAAGGATGTTTCGATGAGTGATCTCCGCGGAGCCGTAGCTCCAACCTCAAGCAATCAAGACCGCGTCGCGCTCGATGAAGTAGTCCTCGACAGGGCCGTGCGCGACGTCGCCGAACACGCCCACGCGTGGGCGATGACGACACCTCGAGAGCGAGCAAATCTCTTGGCACGGGTGGTCGCCGACACGTTCACGGTGGCTGAAGAGTGGAACGCTGCCGCGTGCGCGGCGAAGGGGTACCAACCCGAGAGTCCCGAAGGTGGCGAAGAACTCTTTAGTGGCGTGGGCACCTTCGTGCGCATGGCCCAGGCCTTTCGTCAGTCCATGGTCGATCTCGCGACCAAGGGCCGACCGCAGTACCCGGGTCCCGTTCACCACAAGCCCGGTCAACGCATCGCCGTGCAGGTCGTGCCGGCGGGGATGTTCGACAAGATTCTTTACGGCGGGGTCACGGGTGAGGTGTGGATGGAACCCGGGGTCGACGAGAAGGAAGTGCAGGCGACGCAGGCCGAGGTCTATAAGTTTCCCGAGCGTCACGAGGGCGTCTCCTTAGTACTCGGCGCGGGCAACGTCGCGTCACTCGGACCGCGCGACGTCTTGAGCAAGCTGATTGGCGAAGGCAAGGTCGTGGTCTTAAAGGCCAACCCAGTGAACGACTACTTGGTGCCGTACTGGTCACGGGCCATGAGTTCATTGATCGACGCTGGATTTCTGCGCATCGTCAGCGGTGGCGCGCAAGTGGGGTCTTACTTAACTAACCACGACCTCATCACGGACATCCACGTCACCGGATCGGATAAGACGCACGACGCGATCGTCTTTGGGGCGGGTGCCGAAGGAGCGCGTCGAAAGATCGAGAACGTTCCGTTAATCACCAAACCCGTCAGCTGTGAACTCGGCAACGTGTCGCCCGTCGTTATCGTGCCCGGTGAGTGGAGTACGAAGGAGATCGAGTATCAGGCTAAGCACGTCGCGACCATGATCGCTAATAACGCGGGCTTTAACTGTCTTACGCCGCGGATCATTGTTACGCACGCTCAGTGGCCGCAACGTGCGACGTTCTTCGACGCGCTCGAAGCGGTCCTGTCGTCGTTGCCCACGCGCAGGGCCTACTACCCGGGTGCGAACGAGCGACGCGACACGTTTCTGGCAAGTCACCCCGACGCCGATGAACTCGGCGAAGCCACCGACGACACTGCACCGTGGACACTCATTCGCGACGTCGATCCAACGAACGGTGGCGACATCACTTTTAACGTCGAAGCGTTCTGTGCGCTCACCGCCGAGACGGCGTTGGCGGCGACTTCGCCGGCCGACTTCGTGCGAAAGGCGACCGATTTTTGTAACGACGTGGTGTGGGGCACGCTTTCAATGACCCTGATCGCGGACCCTCGCGCGTTAAAGGACCCCGAGACCGGCCCCGCCATCGAAGAGGCCATCGCGACGCTTCGCTACGGTTCTATTGGCGTCAATCTCTGGCACGCGCTGAGCTTCGCGTTCGCAACGACCGCGTGGGGTGCCTACCCGGGTCACCCCATCACCGATATTCAGTCGGGGAGTGGTTTTGTCGGTAACGCGTACCTCTTCGCACGGCCACAGAAGTCGGTCGTTCGCGGGCCCTTCGTCGCCCGGCCCGCACCCGCGTGGTTCTCGACCAATCAGAACGCGGGCGTCGTGATGAGAAAACTCCTGGCCTTTGAGGCAAAACCTTCGTGGGCGAAGTTGCCGGGTCTTTTAGGTGCCGCTCTTAAGAGCTAGTGGTAACGACAGAACCGTCGTTACACCAATCGCGGCGCAGACCTTCGATCCACAAGCCACGCCGAGTAGCGGCGTAGGCACGTAACGAAGTGGACTGGTCACCGTGGTGGTCCCGCGCACCGTCGCGAGCCACGCCAACGCCTTAGAGTTCTGACCCACCACCACGCACAAGGTCATCGCCACACAAGAGAGAGCGTTGGCGTGTTGAGGCAGCGAGACGTGGGTCCACGTTCGAGCGAAGGTGGAGGAACGAACGAGCGCCGACGCGCCGCCGATGGTCGCGAGCCCCACACAGTCAAGTCCCACACACGAGAGTGACGTGAGCGTCGTCCATGAGTTTGGCGTGGAACGCTGAACCCACGTCGCGCCGTCGTCGCGCGTAATGAAGACCTCGAGTTGGTGTGAAGCGGAGACGGCGCTGACGGCGCAGTTAAAGACCTGGCCGCAGGACGTTGACGTGATCACGTCGCCGTTCGCCCACGTCATCGCCAGCGGGTTCGACCACGTCACGCCGCCGTCGGCGCTAAAGCTAAAACGAGGTGACGACGTGGGCGCGCTCGAATCAATCAGGGCACAGTTCAAGTCGTTACATGTGAGCGCACTCACGCCGTTGCCTCCGGGTGGGGGGTTGGCAATGCTGACGGAGTGACTCGCGGCGTCAAAGCGCCATAAGAGATCGCGTCCCGAGACCGATCCCGCGAGTAGGCACTGAGTGCCCGAGCACGCGGCGGAGGTAATGGAAGGCTGCGACGTGACGGGAAGTGCGACAGCGAGCCATCGCCCGCTCGGCGTGGCGAACTCGCCCACCGAGGTTGGTCCGACACTGGCGCTCGAGGTACCGACCGCGACGCAGACGTCGTTGAGGGTGCAGCCGATGTTGGAAAGTGGAACCGAGATACTAAGAGCGGGCGTGCCATTAAGACGTTGCGCTTTGACGAGCGTCGTTCCACAACTCGCCAATACCAGGGCCCCGACGCCCAATATTGCCGTGAGCCGCAACCCAGTGCGCGCGAGAGTAGGGGCTGAACTCATGAACTCTCTAGGGACGCAACGAGAAGTCGCTGGAGAAGAACTACTGAACGGAACGAACGGCGGCGCCGAGCACGCTCAGTCCGTCGGCGAGCTGATCATCAGAGATGATCAGCGGTGGCAGCAGTCGAATTACGTTGCCGTACGTGCCACAGATCAACGCGACCACGCCGTACTGCTGGCAGTAGCTGATGACCGCTTTGGCGGCGGCGGCGTTGGGTGTCGTGGTGCCGGGTTCGACCAACTCCATGGCCACCATCGCGCCGCGTCCACGAACGTCGCCAATCACCGCGACGTCTTGTTGAAGCGAACGAAGATTGCTCAACATCACGTCGCCGAGCTCTCGAGCTCGCTCGGCGAGATTGTTCTCGCGCAACGTCTTGATGGTGGCGAGTGCGGCTACGGCCGCGACGGGGTTACCACCGTAGGTACCGCCGAGTCCACCTTCGTGCACGGCGTTCATCAGCTCTGTTCTTCCGGTGATGGCCGCGAGCGGCATACCGCCGGCGAGACCCTTCGCGGTCGCGACGATGTCGGGGATGACGCCTTCGTGGTTAACGGCGAACCAGTCGCCGGTTCGACAGAAACCTGTTTGAATCTCGTCGGCGATGAAGACCACGTCATTATCGGACGTCCACTTCGAGAGCGCCGGGAGGAAACCTTCGGCCGGAACAATGAAGCCACCCTCACCCTGAATGGGTTCAATCAGCAGGGCCGCAACGTTTTTGGCGCCCACGTCGGTCTCAATGATCTTGATCGCCGCGGCCGCGGCTTGCGCGCCGCTCAGTCCGTCGCGGTAGGGATAGCTCATGGGTACGCGATAGATCTCGGGAGCGAAAGGACCAAAGCGGTCTTTGTAGGGCATGTTCTTGGCCGTTAGGGCCATCGTCAAGTTGGTGCGGCCGTGGTAGGCGTGTTCAAAGACGATCACGGCGGGGCGACCCGTAGCGAGACGAGCGACCTTGACGGCGTTCTCGATGGCTTCAGCGCCCGAGTTGAACAGTGCCGAGGTCTTCGGGTGCGTGCCGGGCGTGAGTTCAGCGAGCTCTTCACAGACCTCTACGTAACTTTCGTAGGGCGTCACCATGAAACAGGTGTGCGTGAACTTTGCGACTTGCTCACTCACGGCGTCAACGAGCGCGGGCACGGCGTGGCCAATGCCCGTGACGGCGATGCCTGATCCGAGATCGAGAAGTTGGTTACCGTCGACGTCGACGAGGATTGCGCCCATGGCGCGCTCGATGTAGACCGGAAAGCCTTGGGTGAGGCCAGCGCTGACGACGGCCTTACGTCGTTGGTGCAGCGCCTGGGACTTGGGACCAGGAATCTCGGTGACGACCTTGCGTTCGGTACCGACCGACGAATCAATTGACGAAACCATGGAGTCCTCCTGGACCAGCACGACCTAGACGTGACGTACTCATCGTACTGGGGTCGTTCGACGTCGTCACAAAACGACGAAACGGGTGACCGAAGTCACCCGTTTCACGCTGGCGGAGGAGGTGGGATTTGAACCCACGGTGCCCGTAGACACAGCAGTTTTCGAGACTGCCCGATTCGGCCGCTCTCGCACCCCTCCGTCAAGAAGTCTACAACGCGCCTCCCGACGCGCTTTGGGCGACGTCCACGTGCCCTACGCTTCGACGTCATGGACGTAAACGATGAACACTTCATGCGTGAAGCGCTTGACGCGGCGCGACGTGCCGGCGAGCACGATGACGTTCCCGTGGGTTGCGTGCTCGTCGAAAAAGGCGAGGTCATTGCGGTAGCGGAAAATCGTCGCGAACTAGACGGTGATCCCACGGCGCACGCCGAGGTCGTTGCCCTTCGTCAAGCCGCGAGTTCGCGCGAACGTTGGCGAATGGACGGCGTCACGGCCTACGTCACGCTTGAGCCGTGCGTGATGTGTGCCGGTGCCTTGCTCAACGCGCGCGTCGAACGTGTAGTGATCGCTGCGAGCGATGAGAAAGCGGGGGCGGTTGGATCTCGCTACAACCTTTTGAGCGATCCGAGGCTCTTGCACGAATGCGCTCTCACTTACGACGTCCTTGCTGAAGAGTCAGCGGCGTTGTTGCGTGCGTTCTTCGTCGAACGAAGAGTCGAACAAGAGTTAGCTGAATAGTTTGGCGCCGTCGACGTTTCGTTGACTTTCAAGTACCTCAATGAATGAAGGTTCATCGACCAGTCGAACTACGAGAAGGATCAACTCGGGTTCGCAATGCCCATCGTTTTGGCCACGTTCGTGGCAAAAGTGATTCCGCCCGAGACGATCGTCGCGCCGAGGCGCTGGCCACGGGCGTTCCATTGCGTAATCCTTACGGTTCCACAGCCACCGGAGTCGGCCACCACTACGGCGTAGGCGTGGGCCGCGTGGGCCGTGTAGAAGTCGAGCGTTACCGACGAGCCATCGTCGAATGGGCAACTCATCACTCCGGAAAAGGCCGCGGGCAGGGCGTTCACCTCGGAGAGAAAGTCGGCGATTGTCGCGCCGTTAGCGGTCTCTGCCGTCGTTACTCGATTGGCCGGGGTGTTCATTCCACGATTCACCACGACCTTGATCATGACCGCTCCCGTGGGAACGACGGCGAGGAGCGACTTACGTGGCGTGTACGTCACGATCGCGTCGACGCGAATCTCCAAACTCTTCTGTGGCGTCATCATCATCGAGTACTCAAGCTCGGGACTCGGCAACAGCGACGTTGACGTGAAGTCGTAGGTAATTTCCTTCTCTTCTCCACTGCCGGGACCGCCTCCAGAACCCGTGCTCGTAACACTCGCGCCCATTGGCGTGTGAGCGTTGATCCACGCGAGCGCTGAAGTACCAGAAGTTGCGAGGTAGAACGCGGTCTCGTCCACGAGGTCTGGATTATCGGGCACGGCCATGGGTTTGGCGAGTTGCTTGCCGTCGGCCGCGATCCGGGTCGTGAGGCGCGTGGAGTGGGGCGGAAGAATGGCCAAAGTGAGTAGTTGTTTTGCTTTTGCGTGAGCCAGAACGGATCTTTGGGTGTTGGTTGGTCCGAGCGTGCTGGCGCTCGCCAACAGGGTCTTCGCGAACGTGGACAGGCCAAGTAACAGCACGAATGAAGTAACGACGGCGCTCCAGCGCTTGATTGATCGTGGTGAAGGGAAAACGCCAATGGTTCGCATACGCACTACCTGTCCACAACTCACTATTGCTTACGGGGAGGTTTTTATACTTCATCGTTAGTTCAAAGGTTCGCTCACGACTATGACTGAGTTGATGGACGCCTACCTTCGACCAGGCGCGCCGATGTGTGGGAGCATTTGGCCGTGAACGCCAATGACTCGCGAAGCGGCGTCGAGGGCGTAGCGACGACGTTGTCTCGCCGCCGCGTGCTCTACTGGCTCGCCGGGGGCGTCGGGGTTGTCGTGCTTGGTGGTGCGGGCGGTCTCGAACTAGTGAACCACGGCGTCCTGCCCGGAAAGCAGATCCTCGACCAACTCGACGGTGCGTGCTCAGTGCCAGCGCCGACGTTGTCTTTCGCGACCACGGGACCGAGTGAGTCGGGCCGCTTTTACTCAACCGCCAGACGTCGCTCAGTCGGCTACACGATTGCCTACCCACCGGGACACGTACGCGGCGACGCGTTGCCCCTCGTCGTAATGCTCCACGGCTTTGCCAACGATCACACCAACGCCTTGGTGGGTATGACACCAGCGCAGGCCGTGGCTCTTCGCTTAGTCGGAACGTCGCTGACGCCAATGGCTCTCGTGACCGTTGACGGTGGTAACGGCTACTGGAATCCTCATCCGGGTGACGATCCTCAAGCCATGGTCGTGCACGAATTGATTCCGTTCTGTCAGAAACAGGGACTGGGCGTCGCGCCACACCGCATTGGCATGATGGGGATTTCAATGGGTGGGTACGGCGCTCTCGCGATCACCGAGCGCAACCCCGGTCTCGTGTCGGCGGTGGCGGCGATCAGTCCGGCTGTTTGGACCTCGTACGCGCAGGCGCGTGGAGCCAACGCCGGGGCCTTCGCGTCGGCGTTGGCGTTTCGCGCCGGTGACGTGATCAAGAACGCGCACTCGCTGCAAGGGGTTCCCGTGAGGTTGGCGTCTGGCGTCGACGATCCGTTCCAGCCGGGGGTGGACGAACTGGTGAAGGTACTTCCCACTGGCAGCGTTTTCGTGTCCGCCAAGGGCTGCCACACCGACCCGTTCTTCCTCGAGCAAGAGCCGCCGTCACTTACTTTTCTGTCTGATCATCTCGCCTGAGGTCACGCTTGCTGCTGGGTCGTGCGTGCATCCAGACGCTGCGGCGGGGTGTTTACGAAACTCTGAATGCCTTGCCATGACTGGGGTCTGGCAACAGGGAGCACGGGCTCTCCACACGATTTTGGCCATGTCCACCACACGGTTGTTGATCAGGAGTGTTGATTGCTTACTCTTCCTTTGAAGTGGAACCTCGCTACTGGCTAAGCATCAGGTGTGGACTGAGAAACGGGCCGACAGCATGAAGACACCCCAGGTATCACAGGTACAAACGGGGGTGTGTCCCATTGATCGCCAAACGGATTGGTCTAATGCTAAGTCCGTCCTTGAGGTCAACTTGTAAGAATCCTGACTCTCGCGGGTGTAAAGGGGGTGACGACTATGAAGACGAACCCACGACAACGCAAGAGCGATTCGAACCCCAGCCGTGGTGAGTTCGAGGACTTCTACAACGAGCACTACGCCGCTGTCTCGCGCTATGTGGCCAGACGCCTACCAAAGAGTTCACACGATGAAGTGGTCGCAGCGGCGTTCGTCGTGGCCTGGCGGAAGTTCGCCTCTGCCACCGGACCATCGCTGGCCTGGCTGTATCGCATAGCGAGCTACGAGGTCGCCCACGAACGGCGCCGCCTCGGTCGCCAGCCCCAGGTTGCCGAGCTCAATGACCTGCATCTCATCGATATCGCTCCACTGGATGAAGTGATTGACGTGTCGCGGGCGTTCAGTCAGTTGTCGGAGAGCGATGCCGAACTCCTGCGTCTCGTGTACTGGGAGAACCTCGGTCGCACTGAGATTGCCGAGGTACTGGGTGTTTCGGTGAGTACCGCGAACGTCCGCCACCACCGAGCACTCGGCCGCCTGTCAGGCGCCCTCCATCGTCTGGCCAGCGTCGCCGATTCCGACGAATCCACTATCCGACCCTTCAAGGAGATCCAATGACCCCGACCAGCAACCTCGAAGACCTGCTGCGAGCCCTTGACCCACTGAGTGGGGAACTCGACCAGGAGAACGCCCGACACCGCGACACAGTGTGGGCCCAGGTCGCCGTACAAGAACTACCCACACGATCGCGCACGCGTCGGCGCCGTGTCATTGGCGTGAGCTCCCTTGCGACCGTCGGTGCAGCCGTGGCTCTCATCGTCGGTCTCTTGGCCGGTACGTCTCCGCTCAGTGCGGCGGCCGCGACCCTTCGGCGTGCGGCACTCGCCGACGCCTCGTCCGCCGCACTTCCCAGTCTTGGCGCGGGGCAGTACTACTACCAAGAGGCTCAGGTGGCGATGGACTGTCTCTTCGCGTCAGGGACCAGTCCCCTCATTAGGTATGTGTCGACAGGCACGGTGCAGAGTTGGACGTCACCGAATGCGGCGGGCCAGATCGTGATCACCCCGTCGGCGATGGGCCAGAGCGGAAGTCACTTCGCAACTCCCGCCGACGAGGCGGCGTGGGTGGCTGCCGGCAAGCCGTTCGTGCCGTGCGCGCTGGCGAGTCCGTCGAACACGTTGATAGGAAACCCCGCCAATACCGAAACTCAAGGAAGTCTCGGGGGATACTCCGCGACGGTATCTGGCTACTCGGCCTTCGGAGTCATCATGGGTGTCGCCAAGGAGGCTACGCCAGTCAACGAGAACGGGGTTCCTTCGCTACTACTCAGTGGGGACCAGAACTCGGCGCTCTCGCCAGGAGTCAACGTGGCCAACCTACCGAGCAATGTCTTCCAGCTTGCGACGATGATTGCGAAAGGCGAGATCAACACTGATGGTTCGGTATCAACCACGCCCCAGGTGTGCCCCGTGAACGCCATGCCCGGTGCCGGGACGGGCTGTGACACCAACCAACAATTGGCGTTGATTAAGGATCTCCTCCAGCTTCCTGACGCCTCGGCCAAGTTCGGTTCAGTGCTCTATCGGGTTTTGGCTGCGATGCCCGGTGCCACCGTGACGGCGAATGCTACCGACGCCTTCGGCAATTCCGGCACCAGCGTCACGGTACCGGTGGAGGTGGGGACGATCACGACCGGTGGGTTCGAGGTCTTGATCGATCCAACCACGGGCACCTTGTTGTCGAGCACTGACTTGCTTCGTGCCGGCTTTGGAATCGAATCGAATGCCACAGGACTTCCTGCCGACGCCGTCATCAGTTACGGCCCGATCACCATTGCGCCAGGCCTTGGAACTCTTCCGAGCACGACGAACTAGGTCGTTCTCGTTCTGACGTGAGATCTGAGGTGGCACTTACAGGAATGGGATTGAAAGGCCCATAAT
>DATLSR010000024.1:0-5111 GCA_035533995.1 Acidimicrobiales bacterium
CACCGGAACTTGGCCAAAGACCTCATCGGGCTCACCAATGACGGCCACGGCGGCGGCGCCCTCGACCGTGGCGAGCACATTTTCGATCTCGAGCGGGTAGATCTTCTCTCCGCCACGATTGATGAGGTCGTCATTTCTTCCCACAATGAAAAGATAGTGATCCTCGTCGAAGTAGCCGAGGTCGCCGGAACGTAACCATCCCTCGTGGTCGAATCGATCGTCGTACCCGGGGCTTTCGTATCTCGTGATCACCGTGGGCCCCTTGATTTCAATGTGACCAACGAGGCTCGTCCCTTCGAGCGAGGCGTCACTCTCCATTGGCGCAATACGCACCTCCACGCCCACCGGTACGCCCACCGAACCGGACTTTCGAACGCCGCTCAGTGGATTCGCGCAGATCTGACTCGCTGCTTCGGTCATGCCGTAGGACTGAATGATGGGGATCCCGGTCAAGGCCTCGAACTCGTCGAAGAGTGCCCGAGAGAGCGGCGCCGACGCGGAGCGGACGAAGCGAACTCTCTTTGGAGTCGTCTCGTCTTCGTGAAGGGCCACAAGTCGAGAGATGATCGCGGGTACGGCGTTGATCCACGTGACGTCAAAGTCATCAACAATCTTCCAGAATCCCGTTCGATGGAAGCGATCGTCGAGCACTAGTGACGCCCCAGCGACGAGCGTCGCCAAGAGCCCCACGACCTCGGCGTTGACATGCCAGAGCGGCAAGGGATTGAAGCCGCGATCAGTGAACTCGAGTTGATTGTGCGTAGCGATCAACTGGGCGGTCTCGAGCAACTGCGCGGACGGTAACGCCACGACCTTGGGCGTGCCGGACGTGCCGGAGGACGACAGAACGACGCCACCCGTTTCCGGCCACTTCGTGACAGCGTGACGAAGGTCGGGGGTCGGGGGCGCGTCGCTGGTGACGGTGATCCAGTTCAGCGAGGCGTCACCAGGCCCGTCGCGGTCGCTCAGTACGACGTGGGCGCCGAGGGCACGCGCGCGTAGATCAATCTTCAACAGATTTCGGGTACTGACGGTCGGGTCGAATGGTGCCACCCATACGCCAATGGCGAGGCCCGCCAAGAACCACGTAGCAAACGTGAGCGGGTCGCTGATCAAGAGCCCGACGCGGTCGCCGGGCCCCAGGTTCCACGACGCCAGTCGGCGTCGTAGCGAGGTCACTTCTAAAGACAAACCCTCGAACGAGAGCGTTCGCGGGCCGCGCGCTTCAAACAGATAGGACGCGGAGGCACGTACTGAGGCGCGGTCAATGATCAGTGATTCGAGTGGACCAAGAACGTCGCGAGAGGAAGGAGGTGCCATTGACGAACCGATTAGTACATCATTCGATGATCAACGTAGTACTTGAACTCTATGAGGTTCGATGACGGATCGCACACCACAAAGGTGCGATGGACTTCCACTTCGCCCTCAAAGCGGAGGCTTACGTCGCTAAAGAATGGCACGTCGCGTTCTTGGCACAGCTGATAAAGAACGTCGAAGTCCTTCCGTTCACGAAACGTGACGCCAAAGTGGCGCGGGTACATCGTCAACTCGCTCATTGGCGTCATGTCCGCGGGCGCCGGGGAGAGGTGACAGACCAACTGGTCGCCGAAAAAGTTAAGCGTGACGCGATCGTCATATCGCCGAGCCAACTTACAGCCCAACTTGGTCACGTAAAAAGCCAGCGTCTCGTCGAGGTCGTACACCGGGACGGCGAGGTGAAAAACGTCACGGCTCTCTCTCAACGGTCCACTCAGTCGACGTCGTGGAAACCGGGCTCGAAATCTAGCAGCGTCTCGCTACGCAAGCCCAGACGAATTGTTTCGAGTGGAATGATCTCGTTTACCGAAATATTGCCCAAGTTGACGTCGGGACCGAGACGTCGAACGAAATAGCTCTGCAGATCCGTGGATGGCGCTTCGAAGAGCAGTCGCTCGTGATCTATTTTCGAAGAGAGAATTTCCTCAATCAGCCCGTAACGAAGCTCTCCGTTTGACCGACAGATGCCGCCACGGCCACTTTCTCTCGTCTCGAGAGTTACGAGAACGGCACCGGCATCGATATCAGCTTGAATGTGGTTTATCCATTTGTTGGGCGCCATCGTGTCGGATTTCACCTGATTTTTCGATCCGACCTCAGAGATGACACGAAAGTCACCAGAGAGCTGCTTGACGTAGTCAGCCTTGTCATCGTTCGTCATGTCGATCGTCCCGTTGGACACTTCGACGTAAGTACAGCCGTACGCCTGGCAGAGGGAACGAAATTCGTCAAATCGCTCTTGGAGAACGTACTTCTCAAAGAGCGTCCCACCGAGATAGAAGTCCACGTTGGCGGCCTTTACCACGTCGAGCTTTTTGTGAAAATTCGTCGTCACGACTGACGTTCCCCAGCCAAACTTCACAAAGTCAATGTGATCAGCGTGACTCTCCACCACATCGGAGAAGTGGCTGAGCGGCACCCCCGTGTCGATCACCATCGTCAATCCAACGGTGCGAGGCTTCATAGTTCTCGGCGGCAGCGAAAGCGACATCAGTCAATTCTACTAATGACGACGTGGGCCTTTTCAGGCGCACGCGCCCGCCCGTTATCGCTTACCAAGACATTTCCGGTTATTGCTGCGGCGACGACGGCGAGACACTCTTGGAAAATCCTGAGAATCGAGTCACGTGCTTCATTGGATCGTACTTTTTTCTGTCACTGGCACCGCACGACGCCTCAATTGGTCTTAGCGCGGTAATTGTCCGAACACTGGTAACAACGATGATCTCGATGGTGAGTCGGTGAACTATCTTGGCCCAACTTCCTCATCGGGTAGAACATGAGGTCGGTAATCTAGTCTGCGTGACCTCAGCCGCTCGTCGTGCGCTCTCGCTCACGTTGGTGCGTCACGGTGAAAGCGACTGGAACGTGTCGCGCCTTGTCCAGGGGCAAGACAATCAGGCCCACCTCTCCAACGTGGGGCGCGCGCAAGCCCAACTCCTTGTGGAGAGCCTGCGCGAGCACGCGTTCCATCACGTCGTTTCTAGCGACCTCGCGCGGGCGCGAGAGACCGCCGTGATCATCGCCGACGCCTTGACACTGACCACGTCGACCGATCCGCTCCTGCGCGAGCGATGCTTCGGCGCGCTCGAGGGCGGCCCCTTGGCCGACCTGACCAGTGACTTGACCGGCGTCGCCAACGGTGTGGTCATTGACCCAGACGCCCGCCCGTTGGGGGGCGAGTCGTTTCGTGACGTCGTTCGCCGCGCGGGACTCTTCGTGGAGAAGGTCAGCGGCGAAGGTTCCGATGGCCCACTTCTTGTCGTAACCCACGGCGGCATGATTCGAGCACTTCGGGCGCACTGTTCTGGGGCACCGCTTGAACGACTGACGTGGGACCCGGTCGGCAATGCCAGCGTTTGGACCGTACGCACGTCGGAGTTGCGTTAAGGCGATCCCGCTCAAAATTGAGAGAGCCACCGCTCGAATGCGTTTCGCTGTCACCGAGTCGGTTACAACAATGGCGCAGCCGCGAGCATGGAGAGCACCGCGACGAGCGTACCCACGGCGCTAAAGGTCACGAGCGAGGGCTTCGCCTGATTCGTTCGGCCAATGCGTAGCCACAGCAGCGACGACAGCGCGCCGGTCACCACGCAGTTGGGTCCAAGGTCGAGACCCAAGAGAAGCGCGAAGGGATGAGCGATTGCGTGCGCGGCGAACAACGAGGCTGCAGGCAAATTGTTGATGACGAGCGCGGTCACGCCCGACAAGGCGACGGTCGTGACGACGTTGGCGTGACGCAAGAGATGTGCCGTTACCGTTGAGGTGCGCGCAAACCACCCCACCGCCGCCGCCACTACGAACAGCAGTGACAACGTCTTGGGGCTGACGATCGCAAGGGCCCCGCGCAAAGACACCCGCTTCTTGGCAACACTCTCGTACACCAGTGCCACCACGCCCCCCGCAAAGACCCACAGAGCCGGCGCCGAGAAGACCAGCATGGCGACCACGGCAAAGACCGCGGCGAAGAGGCCGGGTCCGATGGCGAACGACAGGGGGATCTTCTCCGCTGGATGCGCACCGCGGCGCAGCGCCGGCCATCGCCACGCCAGTACGACGCCAATCGTCACGCCTACCGAAGCGATCCAGGGAAGGAACATGCGTCCAGCGAAGACTGAACCCAGTTCGCCGCGCCCCGAGAAGACGAGAAGATTCGTCAAATTTGAACCGAGGAGAAGCAGCGAAGCCGAATTCGACATGAAAATTGTGCCATAGAGAAACGCGGCCTCGTCGGTCCCTTTGGCCCGGGCGGCGTGCAACGCCACGGGCGTCATGAAGACAACCGACGTGTCCAGATTTAGTACCGCGGTCACGAGGGCCACCGCCAGCATCGTCACCAAAAAGAGCGTGACACCCCCGCCCGTCACTCGCGCGCACCACGACCCCACCAGGCGAAAGAGGCCCTCGCCGGCCGCCACGTGTCCAATGAGCAGAAGTCCCGCGACCAGAACAAAGGGCGACCACGTTGCGTTGAGCGTGTGGATCAACTCGGTCACAGGGCCACGTTAGATGCCGCCTCGGCGCCGGCGGAGTGGTTGCGACGCTTCTCCCGGCTTGAAAAAGGTACTTTATAGTCTCATTGAATGAGCTGGCCCGCGGCGGAACTGAAGATTGACGCGGACCTTGTCGCGACCCTCCTTCACTCGCAGTATCCCAACTTCGATGGATTGGACTGTTATGAGTGTGGTGAGGGTTTCGATAACTCGCTGTGGCGTCTGGGTCCGGAACTCGTGGTGCGGCTTCCCCGACGCGAAGCGGCGGTGACGCCCTTACGGAACGAACTGCGCTGGCTCGGCCAAGTAGGCGGACACGTTTCGCTCCAGACCCCACTTCCGCTATTGCCGGGAGTCCCGGGAAGTGACTTTCCCTGGCCGTGGTCGATCTCTACGTGGATCGACGGCGTGCCCGGCGATGAGGTCGACGTCGACGCTCGGGGTCGGTCGGTACTTTCGCTGGCAACATTCCTTCGACAGGTGCACGTCAATGCCCCAGCGGACGCGCCGCGCAATCCCTATCGAAGTGTTGCACTCGCCGCACGATCAGCGGCGTTCGAAGAGCGCCTCGACGGGGTA
>DATLSR010000025.1:0-54357 GCA_035533995.1 Acidimicrobiales bacterium
TGTGTAGAGTTGTCATCGAAAAGGTGTCCTTCATTTCAGGTGGAATTGCGGTCTAAGTAACTCCAATTCTACCTGATGGGGACACCTTTTTCGCGCATGGTCAGACCCTTAACTCGCCACCCCGACGGTGGATGCAGGCTAAACGACAAAGTCCCATCCCATTAGATTGTTAATGTCGGAGACTCGACCTCAACGTTCTAATGACATGGACTTCGTGGTTTCCAGAAATGCGCTCTGGTCGCCCCCATATTTCGACGAATCCAGTAACTCTCGGTCCCGAAAAGAATGGCGAGGACGGCTTCAGAGATGCCCGCGAGCAGTCCTTAGCCGAAGCTGTGCTCGGCGAATCCACCACCGATCCCTACGTCGAAAATCATCGCGAAGCCCCCGGGCACTATCGGCCACAGTAGAAGCCGTCATCTCCGAGCGAGGAGCTAATCATGTTAGAAATCGTGCATTGCGAAGTCATTGACACGGCTCGTGCTGATTTGTGGACTCCCGGCCTCGGACAAGTCGACGCTCGCTCGTGAGCTTGCACCCAAAATCTCCGCCATCAGGTTGGATAAGGACGGGTGGGCGACTCAACTGGGCGCCGATTTGTGGGATGAAGAGTTCCGAGTGCGTCTCGAACAACAGCTATGGGTTCTTTCCCAGGATCTCCTCGCCCGGGGCCAGAGCGTGATTTTGGAGTGGGGTCACTGGGCTCGAGTCGAACGGGATGAGAAACGACTCGGAGCGCGAGCTTTGGGGGTGGGAGTGGAACTGCATTACCTCGAAGTGCCCTTAGAGGAGCTAATCGGGCGAGCTGAACGTCGCAATGCGTCGGGCGAGTGGACCGCTTCGCCAATGTCTCGGGTTCACTTTGAAAGGTGGGCAACGATATTTCAACCCCCCGACGAGGAGGAGATCCTGTTGTTCGACAAGCCTGATGCCGAAGGTTGATCTCGTCGGACTTGTCTCGCTCGCTGTCAGCAGCGTCACCGAGGTGCCAGTCTGGGACGCTCCTTAGGACCGCTGGAAGCCCCGAGGCGACTTGGGAACTAGCCTCGTTTCGAGGATTCACTTGGTGTGTGAGTCCGATTTCATAAGGTGCGAAGGTCTTGCAATCGATCACATGAGAAACGTGACGTCTCTAATCTTCGAGTCCTTCACGCGGTAGATGACGACGGCGTGCAGGTGCGGCGGGTATCCCGCTACGTTGCAACCGTCGACGAGCTCCTCGTCGATGACGTAGTCGCCGAACTCGATTCGCCTCGGAATTTCCAGACGGAGGTCGGGACTGTCGCGGAACAATGGTTCGTAGAACTTACGGATCGCCAGTTCTCCCTCCATCAGGGCGTTGCCGTCGCCATCCCTGATCACCGCGTCCGCCGAGAAGTAGGAGATGAACTCGTCTAAGTTGCGGGCTCGGTACGCAGCATTCCCGCCGTCAATGAGATCGGTCGTCGTGGACATTTTGCTCCTAAGGCCGCGGTTGTTTGGCGCCAAGTTTGGTGGCACTCCGTCGAATTTTACCGCGGTCCATGGGTCAGGGAACCCTCGACTGCTTCTCGGCAAATCCGTAACCGTCTTGACTTACGCCAATGCGAGTTTTGTTCACTCCGAGATCGTTGGTGTCGGAGAACCGATGAGATAGGTCTGGTACCCGAGATTGGTGCCTTGACGACTCATTGACTCCTGCGTATGGATGGAGATTTCACAATTTCATCGACGATTAATTAGGCCCGGCCGTTTCGGTGATGGCGATGATGTTGTCCCGATTTTTACTAAGGCTCACGTATCGATGTCGATTAAGTTCGTGGTGTGCACACAGAAGTTGTCGTGTTGAATGGTGGATCGAGCGCCGGAAAATCGACGATTGCTGGGTGCTTGCAGAAGCTTCTAGATGACCCGTGGCTGACGCTCGGCGTCGATGACCTCATAGTCGCAATGGGAAGCGTGATCC
The DNA here is from genome assembly GCA_035533995.1 of Acidimicrobiales bacterium. Classification (GTDB taxonomy): domain Bacteria; phylum Actinomycetota; class Acidimicrobiia; order Acidimicrobiales; family RAAP-2; genus RAAP-2. The sequence continues at coordinate 1,946 of DATLSR010000025.1, forward strand.
CAGAAACGGACTCCGCAATAGTTTTCAACTCTGACGGAACTGTCGTGACCGATGAACGATTTCGTAAAACTGAGAACTCTTGGTATCAGGGTCTGGCCGCGATGGCGCGGGCTGGCACGGGAATCATTGTCGTTGACGCATTCCTCGGCGGTGCGAGTTCGCAGTCACGCCTGGACGCGGCTCTCTCAGGTTTGCAAGTCTTGTGGGTGGGCGTTCATTGCGATGCGGACGTCGCGTCGAGGAGAGAGTTGCAGCGTCCGGATCGCGTGCACGGCATGGCCAAGGCGCAATCCATTCTCGTTCACGAAGGAGTGCGTTACGACATCGAGGTTGATACCACTTCGCGGGAGGCGGAAGATTGCGCCCGGACCATTCTCGATTCGATGGTGCGCTAACCATTCGGGTGTGACAACTTGGTACGGACTCTCGGGGATAGTCACTTGCGCCGCAGTAGACGACGCGGCTGTGACGCAAAACGTTTGGAGTCTCGACGGATGCGATGTAGCTCCGGATCTGTTCAAGTGCGCCCTGATGAGCGTCGGGTCGTTCCCTTCGAGAAGGTCCTGCGTCGGCCATGTTTGAGTAGGCGGTTGATCAATGGGAGTTGGGACCCGCTAGCTGTTTCAGCGCCAGCAAGTCGAGTGGCGTTGACGCACTCTGACGATTACGTCGAGCGACCGAACAGGTGCATCGGAAGCGCAAGTGTTCGCGATCAGAATAACCAGATTATGTCGTCGTCCACCGCAGACGAAAAATAATCAAGAGGGACTCTATAGTTCCAATTAAATGAATGATGAGTCATCGAGTGCCCGCATTGTTCATGGCAAGCATGCGCGGCCATTAACGAACTCTGGTCGTGCCCCGCGTGCGCTATCGAGTTGGACAGAACGGACTTGGCGTTCGGTGACTCAGAAGAAGTACTTGGGAGCCGCCCTTCTGGTTGTCCTCTACGTGGGATGGTTCATTCATCTGAGCCTGAAGTTGTACTACGGCTACGGTGATCCTCCCTTCGACCTGGCAATCTTTGATCAGGGTATGTGGCTCATTTCGCATTTCCACGATCCCTTCGTTACCGTGATGGGTCGCAACCTTTTCGGTGACCATACGTCGTTCGTGTTGCTGCTGTTTGCGCCGCTCTATCGACTCTTTCCCGAGCCGCAAGGGCTCCTCGTCCTACAGACGCTCTTGCTCGCTGGTCCCGCCGTCCCCATCTACCTCTTGGCTCGCAAGTACGTCAAGAGCACCCTGATTGCTACGTCACTCGTCGCCGCGTACTTATTGAACCCCCTCGTACAGCAAGGCAACCTCAATCAGTTCCATCCCGAGTCGTTCCAAGTGCTCTTCATCAGTCTGGCGATCTACGCCGCTATCGAGCGCAAATCGGTTTTGCTCATAGTCATGGTGGTGCTCGCGCTGATGGTGAAAGAGGACGCGGCGTTACTCGTCGTTCCCTTAGGCCTGTGGGTCGCTGCCCGGCGAGATCGCCGGTTGGGGATGTCAATCGTCGCCGGGTCGGTGCTCTGGGCAATGGTGGCGAACTGGCTGATCATCCCGTGGTTGCTCGGCTCGTCGAGTATCTACGCTTCGCGAATCCCCTTCGGTGGGGTTTCGGGTCTGTTCGGCACCCTCTTTCACCGGCCCGGGCAACTCTGGTCGTACCTGATCTCCCAGGGGCGCCCGTTTTACCTTTGGCAGCTCGGTTGCACCGTTGGCTTCGCCTTCCTGCTCGCTCCAGAGATTGCTCTCATCGGCGTCCTCGTGGTCGCAGAGATCATCATCAGCAATGACCCCTACATGCATCAGATTCTCTATCAGTACTCGATGCCGCTGGCGCCGGTATTGGTACTCGGTACGCTGTACGCCATTGCCAAACAGTCGCACCGTTGGCGACGAGACGCACTGGCGACGGTGGCCTTGTGCGGGGCAATTTTGTCATGCGCCCTGTGGGGTTACGCACCGTTCTCGGCCAACAAAGTCAGCGCGGGTTGGGTGCCGTCGGGTTCCATTAACGCTCTGGCCTACGTTGAGTTGGGGTTACCTGCGAACGCCGTGGTCGCCGCGTGGTATCCGCTGGTGTCGCACATCGACCACCGCGACCAGGTCTACGTTTGGCCGACGCCGTTTTACGCCTCTAATTGGGGCACCACGAATGACACCGGGGCCAGGCTTCGCGTCTCGAGCCAGGTGCAGTATCTCCTGCTGCCTACTGCGCTGAGCGCCGCCGATCACGCTGACGTGTTTAAAGAGATCGCCTGCGGTTACCGACTCGTTCGCAGTAGAGCGGGTTTCGGACTTTTCGAGAAGAAAGTATCGCCGTAGCGCGGCCCCGGCCGGACCTAGTACTTGATACGACGGTGTCGCTCGTAAATAGAGGTGCCGGAGACCCGACGTCACTGGTTTGCTGGCCCGCGCCGAAGAGTGCTGGCCCGTAACTATCCGGTATTGGGGAAGGGGACCGACGTGGTGCAGTTGTCGGAATGACCTCGAGGTGTCGTGGGTCTGGCACCCACGGTCTTGACGAGGAGCTTCGTCAAGACGGGGGGCGTCTCACGAGGCAAGATGTAGTGGTGGTGGCGAACAATCACTCTGAAGGACGATCGATCGGTGAGACCATCGATCGAGAGGCGCTGCGAGCGAAGTACCGCGAGGAGCGCAATAAGCGAATCCGTCCCGACGCGAATGACCAGTACCTCGAGCCCAGCGGTCGCTTTGCCCACTTCCTCGATGACCCCTACGTCAAACGTGTCGATCGCGAGCCGCTCTTTGACGAAGTGACCGTCGCGATTATCGGTGGTGGCTTCTCCGGACTCGTCACCGGTGCTCGCTTGCGCCAGGCCGGCGTGCAGGGCGTTCGCCTCATTGAAGGCGCGGGTGACGTCGGCGGTGCGTGGTACTGGAATCGCTACCCCGGGGCCATGTGCGACACCGCGGCCATGGTCTACCTGCCGCTGCTCGAAGAGACCGGGCAAGTTCCAACGCTGAAGTACACCTTCGCTCCGGAAATCCAGCGTCACGCCCAACTGATCGCTGAAAAATTTGGGCTCTACGACAACGCACTCTTCTCCACCGAAGTCACGGGACTTGAGTGGGATGAGGCCGCCTCTCGATGGATAGTTCGTACCAATCGCGGCGACGAAATACGTGCCCAATTCGTCACGATGGGCACGGGTCCGCTCCATCGACCCAAGTTGCCGGGGATCGTGGGTATCGAGACGTTCGAGCGGCACAGTTTCCACACGAGTCGTTGGGACTACGACTACACGGGCGGCGACCCAGGCGGATCCGCGATGGAGAAGTTAGCCGATAAGCGAGTGGGCATCATCGGTACCGGGGCCACCGCGGTCCAATGTATTCCTTTTCTGGCGCGTACGGCTCAAGCGCTCTACGTTTTTCAGCGCACGCCCTCGTCGATTGACGTACGCAATAATCACCCAATCACTCCCGAGTGGTTCAACACGCTGGAACCGGGATGGCAGCAACGCTGGCTCATGAACTTCGCGACGTTACAAAGCGGTGGCTTCGCGGACGAGGACATGGTGAAAGACGGCTGGACCGACATCGCCCAGCGAATCCGTGACCGGGTCATCGCCAACGGCGGCGACCTAACACCGGCGACGATGCGCCGCGCCTACGAGGACAGCGACGACGAAAAGATGACCGAGATACGCGCGCGGGTCGACGACGTCGTGAAAGATCGCTCGACGGCCGAGGCCCTCAAGCCGTGGTACCGACAGCTCTGCAAGCGGCCCTGCTTTCACGACGAGTACCTCGAGACGTACAACTTGGCCAACGTTCACTTGGTCGATACCCACGGACAAGGGGTCGAGCGGATCGACGAGTCCGGCGTCTGGGTGGACGGGCGTCACTACGAACTCGACTGTCTCATTTTCGCCTCGGGCTTCGAAGTCGGCACCGGGTACGTACGTCGCTCGGCTTTTGACGTGGTCGGTCGAGGCGGTCTCACACTTTCGAAACGTTGGGATGAGGGTATGCAGTCAATGCACGGCATCCACGTTCACGGGTTCCCCAATATGTTCGTCGTCGGCGTGACCCAGGCGGCGAATCTCATTTCGAACGTCACGCACAATCTCACCGAAGCCGGGACGACCATCGCCGCCGTCATCGCTCGGACCCTCGCGGCTGGCGACGACGAGGTCGAGGTGAGTGGCGAAGCCGAGCGGGCGTGGATGACGTTGCTCGAGGGCACGAGTGAGTCGTTCCTGGCTGATCCGGAGTGCACACCGGGTTACTACAACAACGAAGGGCGACCGATGGATGCTCGCGAGCAGTTCAACTTGAGTCGCTACCCCGAAGGACCCGTCGCGTACTTCAACTTCATCGACGCGTGGCGAAACTCGGGGGACTTCGAACATCTCGAGTTTCGTAAACGATCATCGACATGACCGACTTCGTCGCGGACGTCGGCTCGGATGGCCCGATTTTTAATCTCTTTGACCCTCAGTGGTCGAGTGACCCGTTCCCGCTCTACGCCGAACTGCGAGCTCGAGCCCCGATCCATCGAAACGAGCTTGGTTTCTGGGTGGCCGCGCGCCACGGGGACTGTCTGGCGGTCCTGCGCGAGCGCGGAGCGAGTGTCGAGCGATCCAACATGTTGGATGATGAGGATTCCGCGAGATTTGATGGTCGCGTGATCCCAAGTGACGAAGAGACTGCCAAGGAGTTCGAGAACCGATCCTTCTTGGTCCGAGATCCGCCGGATCACACGCGACTGCGCGGTCTCGTGGCCAAGGCCTTCACCCCAAAAGTGGTTGAAGGACTTCGTGGCCGCACGCAGGAGATCGTCGACGAGCTGATCGACACCGCGCTTAGCGAGGGCGCCATCGACCTCGTCGACCAGTTCGCCTACCCGTTGCCCGTGCGCGTGATCTGCGACTTGCTCGGCGTACCCGTCGCCGACCAGGATCGCTTCAAGGGGTGGTCGCACGCCCTCGCCCGGGGCCTTGATCCTAATTTCTTGCTACCCCAAGAAGTCCTCGACGCCAGCGCGAAAGCCCGTGAAGAGTTCGCCGCGTACTTCTTCGAGCTAGTCGGCGAGCGGCGCCGCTCGCCCGGTGACGACCTGTTGAGCCAGCTCGTCGCGGCCGAAGACAGCGGCACCGTCCTCAGCGAAGCCGAGCTACTCTCGACGTGCATCTTGCTCCTGGTCGCCGGTCACGAAACCACCGTGAATCTCATCGCGGGAGGGGCGCTCGCCCTGTTAGAACACCCGAGCCAGTTGGCGCGCTTTCGCGATGACCCCGCAGTAGCGCGCAGCGGCGTCGAGGAGATGTTGCGATTCGTCTCGCCCGTGCAGTTGACTGGTCGAACCCTTCTCCAGGGCATCAATCTCGGCGACGTGCGTATCGAGGCCGGTCAGTTCGTCATGTTGCTGCTCGCGTCAGGGAACCGAGACTCCTTGGCGTTTGACAACCCCGACGACTTCAACGTCGCGCGAACACCCAATAACCATCTCGGATTTGGCTTTGGCGTCCATCACTGTCTCGGCGCACCCCTGGCTCGCATGGAGGCCGACGTCGCGCTGTCTACCTTGTTCCGCCGAGTCCCGCACCTGGCGCTGGCGTCGGACGTCGTGACCTACAAGGCGAACGTCATCCTGAGGGGTATGGAGTCGATGCCGGTCTCACTCTGAGTCTCCAGCGACCAGGGTTGACACGTAACCAAATGGTGACGTATACTGGCTGAGTGTGGACGACAACCTTGTCTTTAAGGCCCTCGCTGACCCGACCCGTCGCCTTCTGCTCGACCTCCTGTTCGAGCGAGAGAGTCGGACCTTGACCGAACTCGAGTCGCACGTGGCTATGACGCGCATCGGCGTGATGAAGCACCTACGCCTGCTCGAAGCGGCGGGTCTTGTCGTAACGCGCCGGTCGGGACGAGAGAAGCTTCATTTCCTCAATCCAATCCCGATTCGGCTGATCCATGACCGGTGGATCGATAAGTACACCGAGCGTCGAACGTCGGCGCTCGTGAATCTAAAAACCAACTTGGAGGCAAAATGATGACTACCCCTAACGGGTCCGAGACAATCCAGATCTACCGCGTGTACATCAAGGCCACGCCCGAGGTCATTTGGGAGGCGATCACCCAACCCGAGTGGACGGTGCAGTACGGCTACGCCCCTCTCGTGGACTACGAGTTGCGATCGGGTGGCGCCTTCAAGGCGTTCGCAAACGAGGGTATGAAAGCCTTCGGCTGTCCCGACGTCATAAGTGACGGTGAGGTCATCGAATCTAATCCGCCCCGCAAACTGGTCCAGACGTGGCGAATGATAATGACGCCCGAGTTGGCCGCCGAAGCATTTACCCGCGTGACCTATGACATCGAGCCGGTTCGAGGCGGTGTCACAAAGCTCACCGTCACCCACGACGTGACGGGTGCGCCAATGTGGGGCGGAGTGGCGCGCGGTGAGAGCGAGTCCAGTGGTGCCGGCGGCGGCTGGAGTGAGATCCTCAGCGGGCTCAAGACTCTTCTCGAGACGGGTCACCCACTCCCGTTTCAGAGCGGACCGGCGTAGAAGGAACTCAGCCCAGCAATTGCGAAATGAGTTCGCGTCGATCGCCGCAGCAAACCCGTGGAGCGGGCGACGGGAAAAGAACCCACATTGCAAGCTCGGGAAAGTAGATGACGTAATAACTTTGTCGGAGCAGCAACGCTGATTACGTAATACTTTTCATGACTTTCGTAGCGCGTCGGATTCGATTGAGCGCGACGGGCACTTGGTCAACGCGATTAGTCCGGCTTGTGAGGGTGAGTTCTCGTCTGAGACCCGACGCAAAAGGTTTGGCACTAAGCACTGACGTCATGTTTAGTGACTCAGGACTCGAACCAGAGATGTGCTCAATCTCGGTACGCGGTTCGCCTTTTTGAGGCAGCGGCGACTCGCGACGTCAGCGCCCCGGTGCTGGCGTCGCCCTAGTTACTCAGAAACGCCGAAAGTTCGTCGCGCAAGGTGGCGCGATTTCTAGAAGCAACGGCCACGTTGACGTCCATAACGTCGAGCAACTGTTGGACCTGTTGCTGGCTTACCGGCATGGGATTGGCTTCGTGGAATGCTCGGACTTCTTCGGCGAGAGCCGCGTCGACAAAGCTCACGATGCCCCCAAGGTAGTTCGGGTACGAAATGGGGGCGAAACGCTCTATCGCTTCGGACTGGCGTGCGGCAGCGAGACGCCACACTTCAACGCCGGCGTCACGATTACGGATGAGAGCGCCAATTAGATACGGCGCGTCTTGGGTGCGCACTTCACTAAAGGCTCGCTCAAAGGCCGTCGGGGGAACGCGAGCGTCGCCCGAATCGGCGCTGGCGAAGAGGTAGCGCTCCTCTTCCTGGGGCGAGCTAGCGGCGGCGCGTCGCTCATCGCAGACGACGTCGTCACCGAGACGACCTTGCGCCATCGTGATCGACACGATGGCACTGGCCAAGTTCCCACTCACTTCGCCGCGGTCAAATCGACTCGTCGCCTCGGCGATGATCGCTTCGTCGCGCCCCTGATGACCAAGAACGCTAATGACCAACGCGCGCATTTCGCTGATCTGGGACGACTCGCCGTCTCGAGGTTCCCAGCCCTGACGCGTAAAGGTGGGGCGAAAGAGCGACTGGACGACGTCGCGTAACACTACGCGGCCCTCCTCGTCCAGGATTCGATCCGCGAGTGCGACCGCGCGACCAATCAACTCCCAGGCCGAGGGTTCGTCAAAGGTCGACATACCGCGAGCGAGCGTGAAGAGGTCCGAAAAGCTTGAGCGACCTACGAGAATCGCCGACCACGTGTCGGCGAGGAGGACCGCACGCTCGAGTGCGTCGAGTTCACCGAGTTTCGTCGAAAGTGCGCGTAGTTGGTCCGAGCCATACGCCGTACGAAAAAATCCCCAGCCACCGCCGTTGACGATAGTCGTGCCCGAGACGGGAATTGTCGCAGAGGTACCGTCGAGGAGTTGGGTCGTCTCCACCGCACCGTCGAGCGAACGAACCTGCATGGGCACCTTCCACGAGGTACCGATGGCCGACGCGCCCCGCGTCGGCCCGTAGGAGAAGGGCTCTTGACTCACGGCGTCGCCCTCCACGCGCAGGAGCGGAAAGCCTCCTTGGAGAATCCAGGTATCCATGATGGAGCCCACGGGCTGACCCGAAGTCTCTTCGAGCGCGGCCCAGAGATCCTTCGTCACCGCGTTCGCGTACGAATGGCGCTGTAGGTACGTGCGGATACCGTCACGAAACGTCGTCTCGCCGAGGTACTGCTCGAGCATGCGCAAGACGGCGCAACCCTTGACGTAGGTCAACACATCGAACATACCCCGACACTCGTCGGGCGAGATCACGCGAAACTCAATGGGTCGCGTGGAGTGTTGCGCGTCAACCGAGAACGCCGCTTCGCGCTGGGGATGAAAACGGACCCACTTTTGCCACTCGGGGCGAAAGTGATCGGTACAGAGTGACTCCATAAAGGTGGCGAAGGCCTCGTTCAGCCAGATACCTTCCCACCACTCCATCGTCACGAGATCGCCAAACCACATGTGGGCGAGTTCGTGGTTCACGACGAGGGCGACGCGCTCAAGTTCTGGAATCGACGCCGAGGCCGGATCGATCAGCAGGTCGGTCTCGCGAAACGTTATCAACCCCAGGTTCTCCATCGCCCCGGCCGCAAAGTCTGGAATGGCGATGAGGTCGACTTTGTCGCCAGGATAGGGAATCGCGAAGTAGTTACTGAAGAATTCGAGCGCGTGGACGGCCGCCTCCCTCGCCCAGTCGATGAGGTGCGCGTTGCCGATGGGGTAGATCACGCGAAGCGTCGTCCCCGCGACCGCCGTCTCGCTCGACGCTTCAAAGTCCCCCACCACAAAGGCCACGAGGTACGTCGACATGATCATCGACTCAGCGAAGGTCACTTCGCGATAGCCCTCGCCGATTGAGCGCGTCGACAGTTCGCGCGTGTTGGCGAAGCCGGCCAGCGATTCGGGTACCTCCAACGTCAATTGATAGGTCGACTTAACGGCGGGGTCGTCCCAGCAGGGAAAAGCGCGCCGTGCGTCGGTTGTGGCGAACTGGGTAGTGGCGATGACGTGCGTACGACCCTGCGCGTCCTCAAAGGTCGAGCGATAAAAGCCGCGCAGTTGGTCGTTTAAGACGCCGCGAAACGACACGGCGAGTGTCGCGGCACCAACCGGCAGGTCTTGGTCAAAGGTGAACGTCGCCGTTTCGTACTCGTCGTCGAGGACCGGCGCACTCGAATGAAAGATGCGTCCGTCCACGGTCACGGTCGCGGGTTGGACGTCGAGTTCAATGGCGTTCATGACAATGGAGCGAACTTGTTCCGCGATCGTGACCGTCACCTCCACGCTGCCCATAAACGTCGCGGCGTCTAGGTCGGGTCGCAGACGCAGTCGATAGGCGTGGGGCACAACCGTGCGGGCAATGCGATAAGGATTCTCCGGGTCGTAGGTTCGCGTAGTCACCCTGCGATGTTACGGCGCGGGCCTGCGCGCGCGAAACAACGAAGGCGCGCCATCACCCTCAACCACCTAACACCCGGCGAATAAGAGTTTCGACAGTCAATCCGAACAAACCAGGCCTCATTGTCATTGAGACCCTGAGGTTGACCCCATTTTTTGGGAACTAGCCCAAGTGGAGCGGGTGACGGGGATCGAACCCGCATGGCCAGCTTGGAAGGCTGGAGCTCTACCATTGAGCTACACCCGCGTGTCTCTTCAGACAGGAAGAACCATTCTAAGCGCCACCATTAGCGTAGGAGGGTGGATGCATCGCTCTTCGAACAGGTCGGCGGCGAGCCCTTCTTTGTTCAACTGGTTGACGCGTTCTACGAAGCGGTCGAGCGTGACGAGACGCTGCGCCCGATGTACCCCGACGATCTGACGGAGTCCAAGCGCCATTTCATGCTGTTTCTCGTTCAGTACTGGGGCGGCCCGGGCACCTACATGGAGGAGCGTGGTCACCCCCGGCTGCGTATGCGCCACGCCCCCTTTCGCGTCACTAAAGTCGCCCGCGACGCGTGGCTCGCGGCGATGGCGACGGCGTTATCGAGCGTGCGCGAACAGCTGAACGACGATCAGTTTGACGAGTTAACGACGTACTTCGCCATGGCCGCTCAACAGATGAGGAACGTCTAGTTTCGGCGAGCGAATCGGCCCTGGCCGATGGCGGCACCGAGTAAGACCACGAGACCGCCGGCCGGTTCAAACCAGGCGAGTGATTCGTGCAGAAAGGCGACCCCGACGATGACCGCGACGACAGGCGTGAGGTAGGTGACGGTGCTCGCGATCGAACTGCCCACCGCAGCGATGACGCGAAAGTTCCACATGAAGGCGAAGCCACTACCGAAGATGCCGAGACCTAGTACGCCACCGACGGCCTTCGCGGTAACACCGTGACCGTTGAAACCGTCAATGAGAAACGTCGGTAATAGTGTCGCGGTCGCTAGAAGGAGCTGTGAACTCGCGAGCGACACCGGCGCGAGTCCTCGGGGAATGAGGTAGCGCTTGGTGTAGGGGAAGGAGACGCCGTAGAGGGTTACCGCGGCGAGGAGCGCCGCTACCGCCCACCAGGGATTCGAGCCGAAACCGTGCCAGACGCCTAGAACGAGCAACACGCCGAGCAAGCCAACGCCGAGGCCAACTATTTGGTGTCGCTTCACGGGGTCGTCACGGAACACCACGATGATGAAGAAGAGCGACGTCAATGGTGTCAGCGCGTTGATGATCCCCGCGACGATGGACGTCGTTCGTGTTTCGGCGAGCGCGAAGAGAATCCCGGGGATGATGTTCAGACACATCGCCACAACCCAGAGGTGGGCCCACACGACGCGCTCTCGGGGTAGCGACACGTGACGCACCTTGGCAATGATGAGCAGCGTGAGGGCACCGAGAGCGCAGCGCCCGAAGGCCACGCCGTAGGGCGTCAGAAAACCGAGAGCGAACTTGATGAAAAGGAACGAACAACCCCACGCGATGCCGGTCGCCACGTACGCCGGGAGCCAGGAGCGAGTTGGGGCGGTGGGCATGAGCGAAGATTAGAGGCGGAGACCTCGGTAGTGATCCCTCCGCGTTTTTGCTCGCCAGATTCTTTACGCTAGAAGGTATGAGTCGGCGTGATCTTTGGCGAGAAGATGAAATTCGCGTCATCTCCGTTACCCCCGTCTCGCGCGGTGTCCTGCGCCCAACGCTGGTCACCTTGACAACTATTGCGCTCATCGTTGAGGGTGCCTCGAGGTATCGCGACGTGCACCGATTCGAAGACTGGTTGCTCTTGATACTCGTCGCACCGCTCGCCGCAGTGACACTGACGAGAACGTGGCGCTGGCGATCTCGTAAGGTGCACGTCACGAGCGATCGGGTCATTGTCGAAGGCGGCGTCTTGGGTCATCAACGCTCTTCCATCGAGTTGCGTGACGTGCTCGCGACTCGAGTCGACCAGCGCGTGAGTGAACGACTTACTCGACGAGGTTTCTTGGTCCTTGAGACGCTGGCCGGACCCGTGGTCATTGGCCAAGTTCGTCATCCCTCAGCGCTCTCGCGGTTGATCGACGCCCAACGCCGAGACCAAGTTCTCCGGTCCGTTCCCTTGGACACAGTTTTTAGCGTCGAGGGGCAAAATTATTATCCCGGCGAAGTTCGACCCGACGAGTGGCAACGTCACCGTTACGAATGAGTTGTAAATAATTCCTGTACGGTGAATTTGTGACTAACCGGTATCGCTGCAACTCGTGCGGCAATTTGACGCGTTTTGACGTCGTTGAAACGACGTCCGTTCGGTCGTTTCATCACTACAGTGTCGGTGGCGACCTTAGCGTTGAGGAGCCCGAGATTATTGCGCACAACGTCGAATCGGTGTCCTGTCGCTGGTGTGGTCACGGACGTGGCGTTGAGGTTCTCACCGAGTTCGAGTGAGCGACCTTCATCCTCGATCATTTGATCCCCCTCGCGATCGCGTCGTGGCGCGAGTGCTGCGAGGAGTGTCGCTGAGCGGCGAGTCCCAAACCGTCGAATTCAGTCGGCTCACGTTGGTGGCCGCAGTAAAGCCTCACTGCGATGGATGCCACGATTTCATCTTTGGTGACTTGAGCGAATTTGCGGAGGTCGACGTGGTCATCGTTAGTGCCAGCGCGAGCGACGATGGCGAGTGGGACGACGTCGCCCAACCAATACTGGTGTCGTCAGAAGCGATGGAGGAGCTCAATATTCGTGCAGCGCCGCACTACGTACTCGTTGATCCGCGAATTTCGCGCGTCGTTGCTGAGGGTGTCATCTTTTCACCGACGCAAGTCGCCAATGAGATTGCTTCGTTTCTCATTCTTTGAGATGTAACAGCCCCTTGAGAGAGTGCGATCATCGAAAAAGGGGAAATGAAATGACAAAAGAAATTGAACTTTCGATTAGCTGTCACGAGTGTGTTCGGCGCGCCACGCCAGACTGTTCGGACTGTCTGGTCACGTTCATCCTGGGTGACACACCCGAAGAGTTGGTGATGACCGCCGAAGAAGCCGACGTCATACACCTCTTCACCTCCGAAGGACTCGTGCCCACCCTTAAGTACCGCTCGGCACATTAGCTTCGACGATTCGAGTTAGGTGGCTAGCGTGGTCCCATGGCCCGCCACCTCCTGGTGACCAACGACTACTTGCCAAAGACCGGCGGTATCCAGGTCTACCTTCACGAACTGTGGCGTCGACTCGAAGACGGTCGCGCGGTCGTCTTGAGTGCCTCGTCACACGAGGACGCGAAAAGCTTTGACGCCGCCAGTGACGTCGTCATTGAGCGCGTGGCGAACGCCACCTTGTTCCTACCGACGTGGAAGGCGTATCGCGCCATCGAAGACGCGATCGAGCGCCACCAGCCCGACCTCGTGCTCTTCGATCCGGCGTGGCCGCTGGGAGTCCTTGGGCCGCGTCTCTCTCGTCCCTACGGTGTGATCCTGCACGGCGCGGAGGTCACGATTCCCGCACGACTGCCCTTCGTCGCTTCGTCACTTCGCTACGTCCTAAAGCGCGCCGACGTGGCGATCTGTGCGGGAACGTACTCCGAAGGAGAGGCCCGGCGAAACGCCGCGGAGAATCTCTGCCCCACGATTCAGATTCCTCCTGGTGTGGACGTGGCCCACTTCGTGCCGCTCAGTGACGCGCAACGAGGAGACGTTCGTCGCGAGATGGGCTTTGGCGACGAAGAGTTCCTCGTCGCCTCGTATTCAAGACTCGTGCCGCGAAAAGGTATGGACACCTTGATTCGCGCCAGTGCGTTGCTCGCGACGAAGTACCCCCAGTTTCGCGTCGCCATCGGTGGCGCCGGACGCGACGATGCCCGACTTCAGCGACTCGCCGTCAAGTCAAACGCGCCGGTGACGTTCCTCGGACGAGTTGACGATGACCTACTTGCGCGATGGATTGCTTCGAGTGATCTGATGGTGATGGACTGTCGAAGTCGATGGCTCGGTTTAGAGCAAGAGGGATTTGGCATCGTCTTCGTGGAAGCCGCCGCGTGTGGCGTCGCCCAGGTCGCGGGCCTCTCGGGCGGTAGTCATGAAGCAGTGCGCGATGGTGTCACGGGCGATGTCGTTAGGAACACGCGAAGCGCGAGAGCGCTCGCGAACGCGATCGAGTCGCTCATGCTCGACGGTGAGCGTCGACGCTCGTTCGCCCAGCGCTCCAGAGAAATGGTGCTCTCGGAGTTTTCGTGGGATCTCCTGGCTGAGAAACTTTCGAGTGAACTTGCGCCCTTTGACCACTTCAACGTCCAAACTTCGTTGCTCTAAGGTGTCGTCGTGACCCAGCGTGCGACAGAGTCGATAACGGTCGACGCGCCGCCCGAGGTTGTGTACCGGGTCGTGACCGACTTCGAGCACTACGCCGACTGGGTGAGCGACCTCAAGAGGATTGAAGTGCTCGAACGCGACGCGCTCGAGCGTCCCGTCGAAGTCGAGTTTCGAGCCGCGGCCTTTGGTCGCTCGACGACCTACGCGTTGCACTACGACTACGCTCGCGCGCCCGAGATCCTTACTTGGTACCAGACGCGGGGGGACTTAACCTCGACCCTTATTGGCCAGTACCGCTTCGAGCCCACAGCAACCGGGACGTTGCTCACCTACGATCTCGAAGTGGAACTGCTCGTGCCCATACCATCCTTCGTCAAGTCCCGGGCGGCGTACCGCATTCAGTCCCAAGCGCTTCGCGAACTCAAGGCACAGGCCGAGAGGTCCAAGTGAGCGACGTCGCGATCGGTATCGACGTCGGGGGAACCAAAGCGCTCGCTTTGATGGTGGCGCGCGATGGACGGGTGCTCGGTGAGATGCAGTCCCAGACTCCTCACGACGAGGGGTTCGGCGCCGGTGAAGCGACGACCAAAGTTCTCGTCGAACAGGTCTACGAACTCTGTGAGCGACAGAGTCTTGATCCCGCCCACGTGCCGATCGGCCTCGGTCTACCGGGCATGATGCGTCGAGACGGACACCTCGCCTTCGCGCCAAATCTTCAAACCGCCTCGGGCGCTGACCTGGGAACGCTGCTCGGCGACGTCCTGGGCAACTCGAGCGTCTTCTGTGAGAACGACGCCAACTGCGCGGCGCTCGCCGAACACGAGTGGGGTGCGGGAAGAGGAATTCGTGACTTCGTTATGGTGACGCTGGGTACGGGCATTGGCGGGGGTGTGGTCGCCGACGGCGAGTTAGTGCGCGGTCGCAGTGGCTTCGCGGGCGAAATTGGCCACATGGTTGTCGAGGCGCGCGGCGCGCAGTGTCGTTGTGGGGGACGAGGGTGTTGGGAGCGATACGCCTCGGGCGGAGGACTACATCGAATGACCCGCGAGGCCGCCCTCGACGGTCGCCTCGCGACGCTCGTCGCGCAATGCGGTGGCGACGCGCAGCGGGTGCGGGCCGAAGACGTCACCGCCGCCGCGGCGCAAGGGCTCGACGAAGCGGTGACGCTGATGCGAGAGGTTGGGTGGTGGCTCGCGCTCGGCCTCTCGAATCTGGCGGCCATTCTTGACAGCGGCCACTTCGTAATTGGTGGCGGACTGTCGAGTGCGTCTGAACTCGTCTTACCGGCCGCGCGTGAGTTCTTGGTGGAACTCGTCGAAGGCTACGAAGCTCGTCCGACCATCACGGTCACGACGTCGATGTTCGGCCCACGTTCTGGCGCCATGGGTGCCACACTCGTGGCCTTCGCGGGCGCGTGAAACTCGGCGTCTTGCTGCCGACGTTTCGCGACGACGCCATCGACGCGCTCGGCGTCGCGAAGAAAGTCGAACGTGCGGGACTTGATGGCGTCTTTGCTTACGACCACCTTTGGCCAATGGGTTCGCCGGAACGCCCTTCGCTCGCGCCCTTCCCGGTGCTCGCGAGCGTCGCCGCGCAGTGTCCGAGTCTCTTCGTCGGTCCCCTCGTAGCGCGCGTGGGACTCTTTGGAACATCGAAGTTGGTGGAGCAGTATTTGACACTTGAAGCGTTGGCGCCGGGGCGCGTGATCGCGGCCATTGGTACTGGCGACCACCTGTCGGCGGCGGAGAATCAGGCCTACGGTTTCGCGTTTCAGAGCGCCGAGGCGCGTCGAAGGCTCCTGCGAGCGAGCCTCGAGGCACTTTCGCCCATCATGGAGTCGTGGTGTGGCGGGGGTGCCGAGACGACGAATGAAATCGCTCGAGAACTTGGTGTCGCCATCAATCTCTGGGGCTCCGACGTGGCGCGCGTTCGCGAGGTCGCCTCGAGTGGGCCGGTGAGTTGGGCCGGTCCCTTAGGCGAAGAGCCGGCACAACTGCTCAACGAGTTACGCGACGCCGGCGTGGCTTGGGTGGTCGCCGGTCCGCCGTTTCAAATAGACGAGCTCAGTGAGTGGCGTCACGCCCGCTAACTCACTACGGTTTATAGATGGAGTTTCGCCGCATAACGGGTCTGCCCCCGTACGTCTTTGCCACGATCAACGGGTTGAAGGCTGAAGCTCGAGCACACGGCCGCGACGTTATCGACTTCGGCTTTGGCAATCCCGACCTACCGAGTCCCGATATTGCCGTGCAGAAACTCGCCGAGGCCGCCAATAATCCCAAGAACCACCGCTACAGCGCCAGTCGCGGTATTCCCAATCTGCGCCTCGCGATCGCGAACCGCTACAAGATGCTCTTTGACGTGGACATCGATCCTGACACCGAAGTCGTCACGACCATCGGCGCCAAAGAGGGTCTCACCCACCTCATGTGGGTACTGCTTGGACCAGGGGACAGCGCCATCGTGCCGAGTCCAAGTTACCCGATTCACCTGGCCGGTCCGGGATTTGCCGGCGCGAACGTGATCACCGTAGCGATGGTGGACCCGGGCGCGAGCACGAACGATCCCGGCGACGACTTCTTTGAAGGCTTGCTCAACGCGTGGAAGAACGCCGAAGTAAAGCCCCGCGTCATCGTGGTCTCCTTTCCCCACAATCCCACGAGCGCCTGCGTGGACTTGGCCTTCATGGAGCGACTCGTGGCCTTCGCGCTCGAGCACGACGTCATTGTCTGTCACGACTTCGCCTACGCCGACCTCGGTTTTGATGGTTACCGTCCGCCGTCCATCCTCCAGGTGCCGCGCGCGAAAGAGTGCTGCGTCGAGCTCTACACGTTGACCAAGTCGTTTTCGATGGCTGGGTGGCGCGTGGGATTTCTCGTCGGCAACGCCGAGATTGTGGCGGCGTTGACGAAACTAAAGAGCTACCTCGACTACGGCACGTTCCAGCCGGTGCAGATAGCCGCGATTGTCGCGATGAACGAAGCGACGGAGTACCCCGAGCAGTTGCGCATGATCTATCAGTCACGTCGCGACACGATGATCGACGGACTGAATCGGATTGGTTGGGACGTCGTGACGCCGCGGGGATCGATGTTTATCTGGGCGCCCGTTCCCGAGCCGTATCGCGAGATGTCCTCACTCGAGTTTTCCAAGTTCTTAATTGAAGAGGCCGACGTCGCGACGAGTCCGGGCGTGGGCTTTGGTGAAGGTGGCGATGGACACGTACGTTTTGCCTTAATTGAAAACGAACTGCGCACTCATCAAGCAATTCGAAATCTGAAACGGGCCCTCGCGAAACTCGGCTAACGCTTAGGGTCTCCCCGCGCCCTTCACGGGAACGCGGACAACTTCGATCGCGCCTTCGGTGGTGTCGGCGGCCCGGAAACGGTCACTGGTTGGCGCGGTCATGACGTAGAGCGTCTTTTGATCCGAGCCGCCCAGCATGCACGCGTACGCCGTCTTGGTTGTTTCGACCACCGCGGTGATCTCGCCGCCTTCTTTCACGCGCAGGACCTGATTGGTAAGAGCATTCGCTACCCAGATCTGACCGTCGGCGTCGAGACACATGCCGTCGGTCGCCACCACGTCGAGCTGGGCCCAGACGCGGCGATTGGCGAGCGTGCCGTCGTGGTTGATGTCAAAGGCGTTCAGACAGAACGTCATCGTCTCTCCCACGATCAGCGTCTTGGCGTCAGGAGTAATGACCGAGCCATTGGGAAAGGCCATCTTCGCCACGACCTGGATGACGGTTCCCTCGCTGCTCAAAACAACGACGTTGGTGGTGGGTGGCGGCGTCGCGGTGAGACCTTCGACACCCTGATCACGCAGAATGCCGTCGAGGTCGAAGCCAAAATTACCGACGTAGCTGACACCGCTGGACGAAGTGACCATGTCGTTGGCCCAAAAGCCGCAGTACTTCGAGATGTCGGCGAAGAGCGTCGACGTGCCCTTGTGCAGGCGCAGAACCTGGTGATTGGTCATTGAGACACAGAGCATGTCGCCGTTGGGTAACCACCCCAGACCCGAAGGTTGACCGGGCACCGTGTGTTCGAGACGCTCCTCGGTGCCTCGTTCGTCGATGGAGAAGACCCCGTGACGATAGAAGTCGGAGAACCAGAGTCGGCCCTCGTGCCAGCGTGGCGCTTCGCCGAAGGAGAGTCCTTCGCGTAGTACTCGCGATTGATAGTTTTCCAACGGTCCCCGATTCGCTACGACGAACCTAGTCTTTACGCGCGATCAAGAGCGCTACGCCAGCTGGCGTAGCCAACGTCAACGAAGTCGGGATCCTCGGGACTGAATCGCTTTTGCGCGCGCCAGAGGTCTTCGAGTTCTTCGAGCGAGCGCCAAAGTCCAACCTCGAGTCCGGCGATGCTGGCGGCGCCTCGCGCTGTGGCCTCCAAGGACGAGCAGCGCAAAACGTCAACGCGCGAGTTCGTGGCCTGGAGTTGGAGCAACAGATCCATCGCGGCTGCCCCGCCGTCGGCTCGAAGTTCCCGTAGCTCGACGCCGCCGTCACGAAAGGCGTCGGTCATCGCGCGTACTTGGTAGGCGAGCGATTCGACGAGCGCGCGCGCGATCTCACCTTTACCGACTCCTCGGCTGAGGCCCGTGATTGCGCCACGCGCGTCGGGGCGCCAGAACGGTGAGCCGAGACCAGTGAAGGCCGGCACGAAATGGACACCTGACGAATCACTTACCGAGAGTGCGAGCGCTTCGAGTTCACTCGACGCGCCAATGAGCCCGAGTTCACGCAACCACTGCACCGCGGCGCCAGCGACGAAGGCCGAACCTTCAAGGGCGTAGGTAGTTGCGCCCTCGCCGAGGCTCCACGCGACCGACGTCAGGAGACCTTCGATCACGCTCGGCACGGTGGTTCCCGCGTTGGCGAGGAGAAAGGCTCCCGTGCCGTACGTCGCCTTTACGAGACCGCGCGAGAAGCAGGCCTGCCCAAAGAGGGCCGACTGCTGATCGCCGAGAATGCCAGTGATGGGTACGCCGGCGAGTTCTGGAACGACGTCAGCGCTGACGGAGGCGAACGGGCTCGCCGATGGACGCAACGACGCGAGCATGCCCGGCGCGACGCCGAAGAGATCCAGCATGGCGGGCGACCACTGCAGCGTCGAGAGGTCCATGAGCAATGTCCTTGACGCGTTCGACGGCTCGGTCGCGAAGACGCCGTTCTCGACACCCCCACTGAGCACCCAAAGAAGCCACGTGTCAATGGTGGCGAAACTTGGGGTGAGCGCGCGCTCAGTGAAGCCGCGCTCGATCATCCAGCGCATCTTCGTGGCGGAAAAGTATGAGTCGAGGACGAGGCCGGTTGTTGAGCGAACGGCCGGACCGTGGCCGAGCGCTTCGAGCTCTTGACAAAAGTCGGCCGTTCGACGGTCCTGCCAAACGATGGCGCGATGAAAAATATTGCCTCGCTCACGGTCAAAGCCGACCGTTGTCTCTCGTTGATTAGTGATACCGAGCGCCACGACGTCGTGACCCGCAAGTCGGGCTCGCCCGGCGACCTCGCGGAGGGTCCCGATAGCCAGATCGGCGATCTCTTGCGGGTCGTGTTCGACCTCGCCGGGGGAGGGGAAGTACTGGGTCAGTTCGCGGTAGGCCTCGTCGACGACCTCGAGGCGGGCGTCAAAGGCCACGCTCCGCACCCCCGTGGTGCCAGCGTCGAGGGCCAGGACGAGCTGCATCCGGGTCAGGCTACCCAGGGAAGGACGCTCAATATTGGGCCCTAGGCTGGCGGAAGAAGATTTCTACAAAAGTCTTCAAAAATATAGTTGACAAGAAGTAATTACAGTGATGTAATAACACAGCATCTAGCGATGAAGTGTGGTCTAACCACTACATGTTGTGGCTGAGGGGACAAAGGGACAAAAACCTTTACTTCTCGTCTCCGTCGACGGATGCGCGTACTTAGTGTCGGGTAATGGGACAGAAAAGAGAGAGAAATGGCCATCGCACCGCAGCGACTCGGAATAGGACTTCGTCGGTTTTTCACCACTGAGGATCGTCATCCCTACGACGAAGTCGTCTGGGATCGCCGTGACGCGCGAATCTCCAACTTCCGCGATGGCTCCGTGGCCTTTGAGCAACTGAACGTCGAGGTGCCCGCTAACTGGTCGTTTAACGCGACGAACATTCTCGCTCAGAAGTACTTCCGTGGCACGCTCGGTACCCCTGAGCGTGAGACGTCCTTGAAGCAAGTGGTCGACCGCATCGTCGACACGATCGCTTCGTGGGGCGTCGAGCGTGACTACTTCGTTGACGAAGAAGAGACCGAGACTTTCCGCGCCGAGCTCAAGCACCTACTCATTACCCAAAAGGGTGCCTTTAACTCACCGGTGTGGTTCAACATCGGCGTGAAGGGCGTACCCCAGCAGGGCAGTGCCTGCTTCATTCTCGCCGTCGAGGACTCGATGCGTTCGATTCTTAACTGGTACGCCGAAGAGGGCATCATCTTCAAGGGTGGATCGGGAGCGGGCGTGAACCTCTCGAAGATTCGCTCGAGCGCCGAGGCACTCGAAGGTGGGGGCACCGCGAGTGGACCCGTCTCGTTCATGCGAGGTGCCGACGCGTCCGCGGGCACCATCAAGTCCGGTGGCAAGACGCGCCGCGCCGCGAAGATGGTCATTCTCGACGCCAATCACCCCGACATCGAAGAGTTCATCTGGTGCAAGGCCCACGAAGAGAAGAAGGCGCGCGCGCTACGCGACGCGGGCTTCGACATGGACCTCGACGGCAGGGACATCAACTCGATTCAGTACCAAAACGCCAACAACTCCGTTCGCGTCTCTGATGAGTTCATGGAGGCTGTCCTCACCGACAGCGACTGGAACTTGACGGCCCGTCACGGCAACGCGACGGTTCGCTCGATGAACGCTCGTGACCTCTGGCGCCAGATCGCTCGCGCGGCCTGGGAGTGCGCGGACCCCGGTCTGCAGTTCGACACCACGATCAATAAGTGGCACACGTCGTCCAACACCGATCGTATTAATGGCTCGAACCCGTGCTCTGAGTACATGCACATCGACAACTCGGCGTGCAACCTCGCGAGTATCAATCTGTTGAAGTTTCTGCGCAACGATGGACGCTTTGACGTCGACGCCTTTAAGCACGCCGTGGAAGTGCTCTTTAGTGCACAAGAGATCCTCGTCGGCGCCGCCGACTACCCTACGGAGAAGATTGGCGAAAACTCGCGCAAATTCCGCCAACTCGGTCTCGGTTACGCCAACCTAGGAGCCCTCCTCATGGCTTCGGGACTGGCGTACGACTCCGACGAAGGTCGCGCGTGGGCGGCCGCCATTACTGCCCTTATGACTGGTCACGCGTACGTGACCAGTGCGCGTACCGCGGGTCGCATGGGCCCCCACGAGGGCTACGCCGAGAACGCCGAGCCGATGATCAACGTGTTGCGCATGCACCGCGACGCGTCGTACCAGATCGATGACACGAAGGCGCCCGCGGACATTCTCCAAGCGGCGCAACACGCCTGGGAGGAGGCCGTGGACCTAGGAACTCGTCACGGCACCCGTAACGCCCAGGCCACGGTGCTCGCACCCACGGGCACCATTGGTCTCTTGATGGACTGTGACACGACGGGCATCGAGCCGGACCTCGGACTCGTGAAGTTCAAGAAGCTCGTCGGTGGCGGCAACATGTCGATTGTTAATCAGACGGTGCCACGCGCGCTGGAGAAGTTGGGCTACTCCCAAGAGGAGAACGACGTCATCATTGCCTACATCGACGAACACAAGACCATCGTCGGCGCGCCGGCCCTAAAGGCCGAGCACCTGCCGATCTTTGCCTGTTCCATGGGTGACAACACGATTCACTACTCCGGCCACGTTCGCATGATGGGGGCCGTCCAGCCCTTCATTTCGGGTGCGATCTCCAAGACCGTGAACATGCCCGAGGACGCGACGATCGAAGACGTCGAGAACCTGCACCTCGACGCGTGGCGACTCGGCATTAAGGCCGTCGCGATCTACCGTGACAACTGCAAGGTCGGTCAACCGCTCTCGACGGCAAAGAAGGACGGCGAGGGTCAGACCACGCCACTCCCTGACTCGAACATTGACGCCGCCGAAGTCGTCGATCTTTACGCACAGATCGCCAAACTCGAATCGGCGCTCGCGAGCGCGCGCAGCGCCAGCCCCGACGTGGTGGTCGGTGCGGTACGTGAGCGACTCGCTCGTCGTCGCCTCTCCTCGACGTTCTCCTTCCGCGTTGCGGACTGTGAGGGTTACGTCACCGTCGGTGAGTACGAGGACGGCCGTCCGGGCGAGGTCTTCATCAAGGTCGCCAAGCAGGGCTCGACGCTCGCGGGCATCATGGACGCCTTCTCCATCTCGGTGAGTCTCGGTCTCCAACACGGTGTGCCGCTCGCGACCTTCGTGCGCAAGTACGCGAACATGAAGTTCGAGCCTTCGGGCATGACCGACGACGCCGATCTTCGTATCGCGACGTCACTCGTGGACTACATCTTCCGTCGTTTGGCGTTGGACTATTTAAGTGTCACCGAGCGTGAAGACCTGGGCGTGCTCTCTACGGGTGAGCGCATCCAACCCACGTTGCCCGAAGTAGTGGAGCAGGCAACGCCCACGATCAACCTGCCGATCCAGGCTGGTCTCTTGGAGTGCACGGATCGGCCGCTCGAGCGAACGGAGGCGCCGTCACTGCTCGGCCGCTCCGAACAGCGTGACGCGCCGATGTGCTACCAATGCGGCAACGCCATGCAGCGCGCGGGCTCGTGTTATGTCTGTTCGACCTGCGGCGCGACGAGCGGCTGTTCGTAGTTTCTAGTTGCAAGTAAAATTCAGTGGAAATTGTGCGCGAACTTTAGCGGAATAGCGTTGAAGTCACGTTCTCGGCGAACCGAAAGCGTCCGTGTCTTGGGTAGCGTCCGCGTCGTAAGAAATCCCCGACGAGGGACTCGCCCTTCGCGGGCGTAGCGCCTATCCTGTTGCCGAATCAAGGCGGTGGTATTTCAGCGCCGCGATGAATGATCGAATTTGGGGGATTCTCTTGCTCGACTTTGCATCTGCCTGGGAGGAAGTTGCCGACACCGTGGCGGAGCGAGACGCCGTCGTCCAAGGTGAGCGGCGACTCAGCTACCGGGCGTTCGATGACGCCGCGGCCCGCTTCGCCACCGCGATTGATGTGGCGGGCCTGCCCGAGGGCGGCAAGATTGCCCTCTATCTGCACAACTGCCCTGAGTATCTCATTGCCCAGTTCGGTGCGTTCAAACACCGTGCCGTCCCCGTCAACGTCAACTACCGGTATCTCGACGACGAGCTCGTCTATCTGCTCGAGAACTCTGACGCGGGGGTCCTGGTCTTTCACAGCTCGCTCTCGGCCTGCGTGGGGCGGGTGCGCGCTCGGCTCACCAACGTCCGGCTCTTTGTGGAGGTCGACGACGGTGGCGTCCACCTCGAAGAGACGCGACGATTCACGGACCTGCTGGAGGCGAATCAGCCACAGGCGCGTAAGCAGCGGTCCCCCGAGGATCTCTACCTTCTCTACACCGGCGGCACGACGGGGATGCCGAAGGGCGTCATGTTCCCCCAAGGCGAGTTCGTTGGGGGTCTCTTCGCCGGGGCCCTTGCGCTGGGCCTCATCACCTCCACTCCCATCGATCGAGCCGGTATCAGGGCGCTGGTCGACGAGATCACGGTGTCGGGCCCGGAGGTCAGTATTTCGTGCTGTCCGCTGATGCACGGAACCGGGATGTGGATTGGCGCGATGCCCGCGCTGCTGACGGGTGGCGTGGTCGTCCTGTTGGAATCACGCTCGTTCGACGCTGAGGAAGTGTGGCGCCTCACCGAGCAGGAAGGGGCGACGCGGATCGTGATTGTTGGCGACCCCTTCGCTCGCCCGCTCCTGCGCGCGTTGGAGGCCCGCGAATCAGAAGGTAGAGCCGTCGACACCGCTAGCGTGCGCCACGTCATCTCGTCGGGAGCTGTTTGGAGCCGAGAAATCAAGGACGGGTTGAGATCTCGCATGACTGCCCTCCTCGTCGATTCGCTCGGTTCAACGGAGGGCTTGGGCTTTGGGGTCAGTAGCGCAAGTCGCGACCAGGGCGCTCCGACCGCGCACTTCTCGCTGACTCCAGACTCCAAGGTCATTAGCGAGAAGGGGCTCGAGGTTTCGCGCGGAACCGGCGAACAGGGCATTCTCGCGAGCCGCACCGCGGCCTACGCGTACTACAAAGACGATGAGAAGTCGGCGAGGACGTTTATGCGCATTGATGGAAAGGGTTACGTACTCACCGGAGACTGGGCTACCGTCGATGGAGACGGCACCATCACGCTTCTTGGACGCGGATCCATGACCATTAACACCGGCGGCGAGAAGGTCTTCGCGGAAGAGGTCGAAGAGGCCATCAAGCGTCATCACCTGGTTGAGGACTGCCTCGTCGTTGGACTTCCCGACGAGCGATTTGGTCAAAGGGTTGTCGCGGTCATTGGTTCGCCCGCGCCTCTGGCGCCGACTTCTGACGAAATCCGTGACTTCCTGCGATCGTCGCTCGCTCCCTACAAGATCCCTAGGGCTGTCGTCGTTCGAGCCACTATCCAACGAGCACCCAACGGCAAGGCGGACTATAAGTGGGCGCTGCAAACAGCACTGGAATCCCACTCAACGGAGTGACCAACCTCACGGTCACGACGTTGGGTCGATCACTGATGGGCTCGAGGCGACCTCGGATCCAGTGCGGACTGCATCTCGGATGCCACGCAACACGTAACGACCGCGTTGTATCGAAAATTCAGTAGAGACTACGCGAACGCCACCAGAGCCGAATCCGAGCTTCAGTGGAATCGCCGAAAAGTGTAGTGGAGTCGCGTCTCTTACACTGACTTCGCGTTGACGGCGTCGCGGTCCCAGCTTCTGGTGGTGGGCTTGGTTTCGACGACTACGTGTTCTTGATCGGGCCAGCGTTTTCGATCACTATTGCTTCGATGTTGCCCGCCGGCGTGAAGCCCAACACCTGGGCGTAGAAGGACAACTCCGCTTCGGCGGTGCGGATGAGGTTCTTGGCTTGACGAAAACCGTGCTGTTCGCCCTCGTAGGCCACGTAGGCGAAGGGGACGCCCTTGTCGCGTAGGACCGTGGCCATGGCTTCGGCTTGAGCCGGGGGCACGACGGCATCTTCGAGACCTTGGAACAAGATCATCGGCGTTCGAAGCAACTCGGTATGAAAGACCGGCGAACGCTCCTCGTAACGCGCGCGGGCTTCGGGCCAGGGGCCGATCAGACCGTCGAGGTATCGTGACTCGAACTTATGGGTGTCCTCGGCGAGCGCCCCGAGATCACCGACACCGAAGTAACTCGCTCCGGCGGCGAAGTGGTCGCGGAAAGTCAAGGCGCACAACGTGGTGTAACCCCCGGCACTGCCACCGTGAATCAAGAGCGCCTCAGGATTCGCTCGACCGCTCGCGGCGAGGTAGAGCGCGGCGTTGACGCAGTCGTCGAGATCAACGACGCCCCAGGCACCCTTTAGACGTTCACGGTACGTGCGCCCGTACCCACTGCTACCGCCGTAGTTGACGTCCACGACACCAAACCCTCTACTCGTCCAGTACTGGACCGTGTAGTTCAAGGCGGCGCTGCAACTCGCGGTGGGCCCGCCGTGACTCGCCACGATGAGCGGGGGCGCTTCACCTTGGGGCCCGTCGAAGTCAGGGTTCGTGGGGGCGGAGTAGAGCGCGTGTGCCGTCAGTCCATTCTCGGTCGCGAACTCAATGGGCTCGGGCACCGAGAGATACGCGGGGTCGACGCTGTTCACGAAACTCGTCGCGAGAACCTTCACGGCACCGCTCGTGAGGTCGACGTGCACCACCGCGGCGGGCTTGTCGGGGGAGGCCACCAGACCCACGAAGTCGACGCCGTCGGAGGCGACCGAACCGATGATCTTCCAGTCGATGGGTACCTCGCGCATGCCGGCTGCGTTTAAGACGCCGAGGTGACTGCCGTCCGACGCGTGCCAACTCGTGACGAGTGACCCGTCGACCAGGGGTGCGTAGTTCGCCAACCCAAAGATCCACGCGGGACGGCCAAACTCACTCGCCAGCGGATACAGCGCCTCTGGCTCAGTGGGGGTGTCGCGGTAGAGGTTCCACCAGTCGGTGCGGTCGGACACGAAGACGAGTGAGCCGGTGGCGTCGTAGCGGGGCTGAATAACGGACTCGTTGGGGTTGCCCACAACCACACGACGCGCCGTCACTTGGCACCGCTCATCAAGTTCGACTTCGTACAACACGGTCGTGTCCCAGGGCATATTGGGGTGGTCCCACGCGACGTAGGCCAATCGGCGCCCGTCGGGTGAGAAGGTGGGTGAGCTGAAAAAGTCGTGTCCCTCGGCCACTACCGTTGGAACGTCGCTGCCGTCGCTCGCCACGACCACGATGTCGTTGACGACCTCGCTCTCGTGACGCTCACGAACACACACCAGAAACTTTCCGTCGGGACTAACCACGGGATCGGCGTATCGCCACGAGCGCGGCGTTGGTGGCTCGGCCGTGAGGGCAACGGGTTCTCCACCGTTTTCGATTCGGTACAGTCGCTGGTCGGCGAAGTTCGAGAAGTAGACGGTCGAACCCCGCACGGCGTAACAGAGTCCCCCGTACTCATGGACCAGGGTTCGCGCCGCGAACTCAGTACCGAACACGTCGGCCGTGACGCCGTCGGAACCTCGGCGAACGAGGACGTTGCGCCCCGCCTCGGTGGGACGTGACTCAATCCAGTAGTACGCACCGGCCTCGACCAGTGGAAAACTCAATCCCACCACGTCGCCCACCAAGAGTTGACTCGTGACCGGCGAGGCCCAGGATCCGAACGCGGAGCGGTTTGCTGTCATGCCCTACGATAACCTTGAGCGACGTCGATGTGCTCGGCCAACGAAATTCGAAGCCGTACGGTCGCACTGGTGGGGTGGTGGCGTAGTCTCGTTGGCCAGCTGTGCGCGTTCGCCGCCGTGCCACTACTTAGGAAAGTTCTTTTCGCCACGTGACGATGCCGCCCGACACGACGGCGCCGAGCTGCTCGTTGACCGCGATCATTGGTGTGTTGAGGGCAGAGTTGGACGTGGAGATCCTCCTCGTTGCGTAGTTGCCTTCAGCGAGCAGGCGCATCGTGGCGATTTTCATCAGTCCACCAAGTCGGTGTCCGCGGTGTGCGCCCAACACCAAGGTGTCCCACTGGTACGCGGTCTCTGGTTGCTCGCGCGACACGGTGAGTTCACTAAAGCCCACGAGGGTGCCGCTCGCTCGTTCTCGCGCTACGGCCACGAGTAGATCGCGGCCCATGTCGTAGGTGCGCTGCTCGTGTATTCGCACTCGCTCGTCATCCCACTTCTCTTCTTCGTAGTCAAAGCCGGGGGAGGGCACTTCGAGAGGCATGACGGCGATGAGGTGCGCTCGTTCGCTAAGGAGTTCATCGGGAGTCGCCCCTCGCCACGACAGGATCTCGTAGGCGATCGCGCGGGGCGACCACTCGCTAGAGAGACGATCGAGTTGGCCGTCGGGTCGCGGCCAGTTCAGTTCACGTCGAAGGTTTTCTTCGACGACGACGTAGCCCTGGCGTGGCGCGAACCCTCTATTGGGTTCCCTCACGTCGTCGCGGCCACCCTCCATGACCCAGAACAACAACGCTGGCCGCCCTAGGTTGCGCGCGGTTGCTTCGAGGTGTTCGAGGGCCGCCGAGCCGTACCCTTTACGTCGCTCGAGCGGATCGACGAAGAGCTCGCCCCTGATCCAGTGCAGGTTGTCGTCGCGCGTCACTTCCAGCGCGGCCACGGCCACGGGGTGCAAGAGATCGTCGCCGTAGGAGAAGAGCTGGTGATACGCGGGCACGGACTCATCCAGGGTGCGAGCGCGCCACTCTGAAGGAAGCCAACTACCACCGCGACCCTGATCTCGCTCTAGTTCCGAGCGATGCAGCACACCAAACCAGGCGTCGAATTGGTCGTCACTGGTTGGATCGACGCGAGAGAACTCCACGTCGTGAACTTACTTAAAACGAACGCGTGGAAGCTCCGCGCAAGGGCCACCTAGATTTAGTGGGAGCACTTCAAGGAGAGCACCATGGCGATTAACGTCACACCGATACCGGGACTAGACCCACGCATCAATGATCTTCGTCGCCGCACGGCCGATTTAATTAATGAAGAGATCCTGCCCAACGAAGAGGTGCTGTGGCGATCACGCCGGGGTCGCGACCTCAGCAAGGACCAACGAGAGTCCGCTCGGCGCGAGAGCTTTGAACTGCGCGAAGTCATCAAGGGCAAGGTCTTCGACGCCGGGCTCTGGGCTCCTCACTTACCGACCGAGTACGGCGGAGCGGGACTGGACTTCTTATCGCTCGCCTACATGTACGAGATCCTCGCCTACGGGGTCGGTGCGTCGTCACTGTTCGGCATCGCGGCACCCAACTCGGGCAACGCGAGCATCCTCGTGAAGTACGGCACGGACGAACAGAAGGCCAAATGGTTGTTGCCCCTCATCGCCGGTGAGATGGAGTCGGGTTTCTCAATGACCGAACCTGATCACGCCGGATCCGATCCTCGCTCCATTACCACCGAAGCGGTACGCGACGGCGACGACTGGGTCATCAACGGTCACAAGTGGTTTACTTCGAACGGCATCGACGCCAACTTCTTCATCGTCATGTGTCGAGCGAACGATCCCACCGGGGAGTTTGGCAGCACCGGTCGCATGACTCAGATCATCGTGCCCAGTGACACCGCGGGCGTGAACATCGTGCGCGGCATTGGCATCTTTGGTTCCGCGACCTCTGATCACTGTGAGATCAGGTACGAGAACGTGCGCGTGCCCTTAGCGAACACGCTCGGTCTCGTCGGCCAGGGTCATCAAGCGGCCCAAGACCGTCTCGGCGCCGGTCGGGTGTACCACTGCATGAACTCCATCGGTCAGATGTGGCGCGCGTTTGACCTCATGGTGGAGCGTACGTTGGTGCGCGAGGTGCACGGCGGACTGTTACGCGATAAGCAGTTCATTCAAGGCTTCATCGCCGAGAGCTACATGGACCTCCAGTCCGCGAGGCTCATGACCATAAACGCCGCGGAGAAAGTCGCAAACGGTGACCCCGACGCGCGCACGGCCATCTCCGCGATCAAGGTCTTCGTGCCCGCGGCCTTTCATCGCGTCGTTGATCGGGCGATTCAGGTGTGGGGCGGGGCCGGGGTCAGTAACGACTTACCCTTGGCTCAGATGTACTTAACTGCTCGAATCCTGCGTTTGGCGGACGGACCCGATGAGGTGCACAAGATTCTCATCGCCAAGAACATTCTTCACCGCTACGACGAGGGGATTGGTTGGAACTTCGGAAACTGAGAACTGACGTTCGTCGTGTCGCTCACCGAGCACTCGTCGGAGTTATTAGTTACCAGTCACGCCGTTGGTAATCAATCGCGTCGTCGTACTCGCGCGCTTGGTGCAGACCGTGATCGGGAGGCCCACGTAGGAAGAGTGTGCGAAGGAACCGAGCGTTACGAGAACGCCCGACGCTTTGCGAGCAACGCAGGTTGAGGGCGTGAAGTTTCCCGTCTCGACAACGCCAAAGGCACCGCTGACGGACTGGCCCTCGGCCAACGTATGGATCGCCGGCATCTCGCCCATGGATTCGTTACGCGCAAGTGGCCCGACCTTTTTGTGGACCTTACCGGTCACGGGCTGAACCGCGGGAACGCCAAAGATTGTGCACGCACCGCCGGTGTTGGTGAAGACGATGGGGTAGTAGATCGTTCCGGCGGTGCCGTTAGAAGGACCGTGGGTCACCCTGATCTGGGAAGCGACGCAACTCTTGGCCGTCGCGGCGAAAGCCACGGTGGTGGGTACGAGCGCGGCACCACCCGCGACGATACCGCTCCCGACCAATCCCAAAACTATGAACACTGCCTTGACTGACTTCATCGTGACCAGCCTTTCGCCACCTCATTTAATCATGTCCAACCGGGATAGAAACTTACGGTTGGATGTCGATACTGCCTCGTGGCAAAGGCAACGTGGCGTACGTCACAAGGGGGAAAATGAAGTAACGGCGCGCCCGTCGGCACTCGCGCTGATGTGACGACGTAGGTTCATCATCATCGCCCCGCCCACGAGTGCCGTTATTCCGGTGCCAATGGGCCACCAGTTACCGAGGTGCACGCTGAAGTAGAGGGCGGTGATGGTGGGCGCCAACGTGCCCGAGATTCCCCACGAGAAGCCGGCGGCCGCGTTGTAGCGACCCCGCAGGTGCTCGGGGGCGATGTCGTTAACGATTGCTGATCCCACGGGCTGCAGCATGGTCTCACCTATGGCGAAGACGATCATCGCGAGACACAACATCGCGATCGACGCCGACGCCGGCAGCGTGAGTGTCGTTTCGAGAATGAGCCAGAAGATGAACCAGAACGCCGCGACGACACCCATGACGCGCGTGCGGCTCTTGCCGTCGATGCGATTGAGCACCCAGAGCTGAGCGAGGACGATGGTGGAGGTATTGAAGAAGAAGATCACACCGATCACGTGCACCGAGAGCTTGAGATTGTTCACGACGAAGAGGCTGAGTCCAGCGTCCAATGAGCCGTAGCCGCCGATCATCAAGAAGACCGACGCCACGACGTAGCGAACCATCCGCGAATCCCTGATCACTTCGCGCCAACCTTCGGCACTCTTGACCGGGTCGTCGTGGTGTTCCTTGTAGGCGCCGCCGTGCTGGCGAAGAGTCAGGAAGTAGAGGGCCGCGAGCAGCGTCACGCCGGCGTTGAAGATGTACAACACGACGAAGGTGTCGGGGTGCTGGAGGTCGACGACGCTCGCTGAGATGAGTCCGCCAAATCCCATACCGAGATTGAGGAGCATGAAGTTAAAGCCAAAGGCCCGTTGGCGATGTTCCGGTGCGACGAGTCGACTGAGCATGGTACTTCCGGGCCCCCAACCCGCGCCGCCAAAGACGGCAACGAGGAGAGCGGCGAGCGTGGCCTGTTCGTGCGTGTGCGCGAAGGCCCAGAGCACCAGGGCGACGGCGTCGGCGCTGTAGGCGAAGAGAAGGACGCGAAGCGGTCCCAGCCGGTCGGTCATCGTTCCCCAGAGTGGCGTACTGGCCAGTCCCACCACCGCGGACAACGCCAGGAGCAGCGTGGAGAAACTCGTCGAGAAGTGGCGAACGTTGTGCAGGTAGATCACAAAAAGAGAGATCGTGAGACCGCTTCCGATGCAGCCAATGAACGTGCAGATGTAAAAACGGCGCAGCGGGCCGTGTATTGAGGACCGAAAATCGATCGGAACGAGGGTGTCAATGAGTTTCACGAGGTCATCAGGCTACATGAGTCGCTTTGTGCGTCGAATCACAAGAATGTCGAAGTGACGTTCTCGCGGAGGGTTAGGGTTGGGGCGTTGGCGCTTTGCGCACGGAGAGGTGTCACAGCTTGAGCACTCGTTTGGCGAAGAGCCGCGTTGACCTTTTAGAAGAGATTGCTCCCGACGTTGAGCGCCTCTACAACCGGCACTTAGAAGCCCCGAGGCTCTGGTACCCCCACGAACAGATCAATTGGGGCGAAGGCGAGAACTTCAACGATCGCCCGTGGGCGCCCGAGGACTATCCCCTCGCCGATGGCGTGCGCAGTTCGATCTACGTGAATCTCTTGACCGAGGACAATCTTCCGTACTACACCGACGCGATACTAGAGCACGCGCCCATGGGTCACCCCATTCGTGACTGGTCGTGTCAGTGGACGATGGAAGAAAATCGCCACGCCATGGTCATGCGCGACTGGGTACACATCAGTCGGTGCATCAATCCCACACTGCTCGAAGACGGTCGTCGCGTGCAGATGCAAAAGGGCGAAGTCCCGCACCCCGCCACGTTTGCCGAATTAATTTCCTACGTCTCATTCCAAGAGCGAGCGACCCAGATCGCGCACCGCAACACCGGGGCGAAACTGCCCAAAGACGACAAGATCGGTCGCAACGTCCTCGCGCTGATCGCCGGTGACGAAACCAAGCACTACCTCTTCTACCGCGACCTCACTCTGGCGGCCTTCGCGATCGATCCCTCGGCCATGATGATCGCTGTCTCAAAACAGGTGAGTACCTTCGCCATGCCGGGAACCGGAATTCCGAGCTTCACTCGTCACGCGGTGCGCATCGCCAAAGAGGGCATCTACGGTCTCGGCCAGTACCTCGGAGACGTTCTGACGCCCGTGCTCAGCCTTTGGGACATCGAACACCTGAAGGGTCTCACCAAGGAAGCCGAGATTGCTCGGGTTGACTTAGTGAACGTCAAGGCGAAGATCGCCGAGTCCGTCGAGCGCATGGCCGCGAAGGCTTCTGCCCTAAAGTCGACCCTCTCTCCTACGCACTAAGTTGCTTCGCCACTAGCGACTACTCCTTGGTGTTCGCCACGTGACGGATGTAGTCCTCGAACGACTTTTGTTGAGCCTGTAGCGCGTGAACCTGGCGTTCGTGCATTGAGCCGCCTCGGACGAGGACGTAGGCCAAACAGCCCACGAGTGGCAGGATCAGGATGAAAAGTACCCAGAGCATCTTCGCGCCGCCACTGAGGTCGTGGCTTCGAAAGAGGTCCGCGAAGACGTGAAAAGCCAGCATGATCCAGAAGATGAAGATCACGAAGTACAGCGTTGAGACGAAGACGTCGGCAAGGGGATAGTTCGAAGCCAGCACCGTGGTCCTTTCAATAGTCGTTACGCGAAGTGTAGGTTCAACACTCCGTCGAGAGGAGTAATCGTGCGTTGAGCTCGGCTCGCTTGACACTACGTTGGCCAAGCAAAATGAACTGAACGATGGTCGGTCTTGTCTAGGATTACGTGTTCATGGGGGTGGCCAGTGCGCAGCATTAACGACGTGATCGCGGAAGTCGGCGCGCCCGGACAGCCCTTTGAAGTCATTGAAGTCGAACGAAGCGGCGTGACAAATCGGGTGTTTAAGAACGCGCCGGCCAACGTTCGCCAGTTCTTCGATCTCGCGCGCGGCATCGATGAGACGTTTTTGGTCTACGAAGACGAAGAGTGGAGTTTCAACCGCGTCATGAGCGAGGTCGACGGCCTTGGTTACGCTCTCGTTCATCACTACGGCATCAAAAAAGGCGACCGCGTCGGCATTGCAATGCGCAACTATCCCGAATGGGTCATCTCCTTCGCCGCCATCCTTTCGGTGGGCGCGATTTCGGTCTCGCTGAACTCCTGGTGGACTGAGAGCGAGCTCGACTACGCCATCAACGACTCTGAGCTCTCAGTCTTCATTGGTGACGATGAGCGCATCACGAGAGCGACGACACCGTGTTTGAAGGCCGGCGTGCGCATGCTCGGTGTTCGCCTCGCCGACGAAGTCACCTACGCCGCCGCCGTCGAGCGCTGGAGCGACGTCGTCGTGACTGGTGTGTCGATGCCCGAGGTAGAGCTCGACGCCGACACTGAGGCGACCATCCTTTACACGTCGGGCACCACGGGTTTTCCCAAGGGTGCGGTCTCGACCCACGGCGCCATCTCTCAGACGATCATGGCTTTCTCTTCGGGTGCGGCCCTGCAAGCGGCCCGACGCGGGGGCGTCGCCGAGGGCAGCGGACAGGCGCCGTGTTTCATTTTGATCGTGCCGCTCTTTCACGTCACGGGATGTATTCCGGTGATGATGTCGTGCTTCTCGTGGCACTTCAAGTTGGTCATGATGTACAAATGGGATCCCGAGCGGGCACTGGCCCTCATCGAGCGCCACAAGGTGACGAGTTTCGTTGGGGTGCCGACCCAGTCCTGGGATCTCATCGAGTCTCCAAGTTTTTCCAAGTTCGACACGTCGTCGCTGACCGCGGTCGGTGGTGGAGGTGCGCCCGCGCCACCGACGTTGGTCGCGCGCGTCGAGGAGTCCTTTCAGCAGGGTCGCCCGACGTTGGGTTACGGCATGACCGAAACGAACGCGTACGGTCCGGGTAACTACGGTGATGACTACGTGAACCACCCCACCTCAACTGGCCGCGTTCCGACGATCGTGATGGACGTCGACATACGTGACAGTTCATTGAACTCCGTGCGCGTGGGCGAGGGTGGCGAGATCTGGCTGAAGTCGCCCACGATGATTTCGAGTTACTGGCGTAAACCCGAGGCGACCGCCGAGTCGATTGTCCAGGGCTGGCTGCGCACCGGGGACCTCGGTCACGTCAGCGATGAGGGCTTCCTCTACGTCGAGGACCGGGTGAAGGACATGATCATTCGAGCCGGGGAGAACGTGTACTGCGCTCAGGTGGAGTCGGCGATCTACGAACACCCGGCGGTCTACGAAGCGGCGGTCTTTGGCATGCCCGATGAGCGTCTCGGCGAAGAAGTCGCCGCCGCCATCATGGTTCGTTCGGGTATGTCGCTCAGTCTTGAGGAGCTACGAAGTTTTCTCGCGACTCGACTGGCGGCCTTCATGATCCCCACGCGCGTGGCCTTTACCAGCGAGCAGCTACCGCGCAATCCCGCGGGCAAACTCTTGAAGCGCGAGATGCCGGCGATCTACTTCGACAACACGCTCTGAATCGCGCGACCCGCGTACTCGGCGACGTTGACACCCTCGAGATCACCAAGCTCGAACCACTGAACCTGGTCGGTCGTCCCCGCGGCTTCGTCGCGCAGCTCACCGCCGGCGAGCGTCACGGTGTAGAGCACGCGCACCGTGTGAATGCGGTCTCCGTTCGGGCGACGTCGCACGTCACTGACGACGTCGTGCAAGAGCGGATCCTTCACCGAGAGTCCGGTTTCTTCTTTGAACTCACGAAGCAGCGTCTGCTCGGGCGACTCGCCGAAGTCGATGCCACCGCCGGGGAGCCACCACAGTGGGGGCCTGATCTGGGGGCTACTCGAGCGAACGAGCAACACTTTCTCCTCGTGTTCGAGGATGCCGTACGCCCTTACGCTGGTGTGCTGTTTACTCATCGGGCGACTTCCGTCCTAACTCGATTGGCTGGCTCGCCGGTGGACTCGAACCGTCGAGAAAGGTCCTTCGACATCCCTCGCCGCAGAAATAGTAGGTCACCTGATCTGGGCCCTGGGCGCTGAGCGCGCTTTTCGAAGACACCCGCATTGAACAGACCGGATCGACCTGGTCTCCCTCGAGGTCCTCGACCATGGTGTCGTCGCCGGGACTCTCACGGTGATCGCGCTCGAATCGGTCGCGACAGCGCAGGGAGCAGAAGTAGAAGGTCTCACCATTGAGGACCCACGTCGAGGCGGGCGAAGCGACGTCGATGGTCATGCCACACACGGGGTCGGTGGCGCTGAGGGCCTGTTCTTGGGGTCGGCGAGCGAGTAGCCAGACGTAGAGCAGCACCAAGGTAGCGAGAACATTGAGGACCAGCGTCGAGCCGAGGGGGAAGTCACCACTAAGTGCGCGAACGTGGTGGCTCGTGGGCACGAGGTGGGCTAGGTGAAAGAGACCGTTGACCAGTAGTCCGCCCACGCTCATGACGAACCAGAGCAGCGCAAAAAGTCGCCACGTCGAAGCGCCACCGTAGAAGCGGCGATAGATCGCGAGCAACGGCAACGTGATGAGGTCGGCGAAGATAAAGGCGATAACGCCGCCAAAGGCCACGCCGTGGGCCCACAGCGCCGCGGCGAGAGGAATGTTGCCCACCGAACACACGAAGGCAATGACCGCGACGAGGGGCGCGAGCACGGCATTTTCAACGACGGTCCACGCTCCGTGGCCACTGATAAATATGTGGCTCCACCACGAGGCGGGAACGTGCACACTGATAAAACCCGCCACCAGAAAACCCGCGAGGAGCTCCTTGCGCAACATCGTGAGATCGCCAATGCTGTAACGCGCGGCCAACGTAAAGTTCCCTTTGTGGTGAACGCGTTCGCGCCACGACGATCCCGACGCGCGCTCGTTGGGTGGTGCGTCGAGCAAGACTCGCTTCTTGAGCTGCTCTTGTCGAAATGCACTAAACATCACGCGCGTCGTGAGCGCGAGCAGAACGATCATCACGACGCCGCCGACGAATTGGGCGAGTACGAACTGCCAACCGAGCAAGAGATAGAGCAGGACGCCCAGTTCGATGACGAGATTGGTCGAGGCGACCATGAAGATCAGTGAGTTCGACCACGAGGCGCCTCGAGCGAAGAGCGCGCGCGACATCGCGCTCGCGGCGTAACTACACGACGAGGAGAGAATGCCGAGCAGCGACGCCTTCGCTGCCGACCCCGGTGTCGTCGTGCCCAACTGCGCACGAAGGGCGTCGCGCGGGATGAGGCTCTGGACCAGACCCGAGAGCGTGAAGCCAAGCACCAGCGGCCACCACGTCAACCAGATCATGGCGAGAGCCTCTTTGAAGCCAATCGCGAACCAGTGCAGCCACGCGGGCGCGGTAGCGATCATCGATTAACGCGTGGTGGGAAAGCCGAGGTCAATCTGTGACTCCGAGGCTTGGGGCCAGCGTGTCGTGATGACTTTGGCGCGAGTATAGAAGGCGAAACCCTCTGGTCCATAGATGTGCGCGTGACCAAAGAGCGAGTTCTTCCAACCGCCGAACGAGTACGCGGCTATTGGAACGGGTACGGGGACGTTCACACCGATCATGCCGACGTGGACCTGGCGTGAGAAGAGACGCGCGGCGTTGCCGTCGCGGGTGAAGATCGCCACGCCGTTACCGTACGGGTTGGCGTTCACCAGTTCGATGGCGTCGTCGAAGGAGGCGACCCGCGCCACGCCCAAGACGGGTCCGAAGATCTCGTCGTCGTAGGCCTTGGTGCCGGGACGCACGCCGTCAAGGAGACAGGGACCGACGAAGAAACCATCACCGAGGGTCAGCGTCGTGCCGTCGCGCACCACCGTGACGTCGTCAGCGCCGGCGGAGGTGACGTAGCTCGCCACGCGATCACGGTGTTCCTTGGTGATGAGCGGTCCAAAGTCACTGGTGGGATCGTCACCGGGTCCGACTTTTAGACGGTCGAGTCGTTCGGCGATTCTCTCGATGAGCGGGTTCGCGGCGTCGCCCACCGCGACGACGACACTGACGGCCATGCACCGTTCGCCGGCCGATCCGTAGCCGGCGTTGATCGCGGCGTCCGCCGCGACGTCGAGGTCCGCGTCGGGGAGCACGACCATGTGGTTCTTCGCGCCGCCGAGCGCCTGGACTCGCTTGTGGTGCGCGCTGGCGGTCTCGAACACGTGCCGAGCGACGGGCGTGGAGCCAACGAAACTCACGGCGTCAATACCGGGATGTTCAAGGAGCGCATGAACGGTGGTGGCGTTGCCATGGAGAACGTTAAAGACGCCGTCGGGCAGACCGGCCTTTTGTAACAGTGTGGCCACACGCACCGAGACCGAAGGATCGCGCTCGGAGGGCTTCAGAATCACGACGTTGCCACTCGCGATGGCGTTGGCAGTCATCCAAATGGGCACCATGATGGGAAAGTTGAACGGCGTGATCGCCGCGACGACGCCTACGGGCTCTCGCAGCGTGTGCACGTCAACGCCTTCGGCCACTTGATCGGAAAACCCACCTTTCAGGTGCTCGATGAGTCCACACGCGAACTCCACGTTTTCCAACGCGCGAGCAATTTCGCCCTTGGCGTCAGCGGTCGTTTTACCGTGTTCGAGCGTGATAATGGAGGCCAGCTCGGCGGTGTGTTCGACGATGAGTTGGCGCAGCGAGAAGAGAATATTCGTGCGCTTGGAGAGTGAGGACTGAGCCCAGCTCGCTGCGGCGTTTCGAGCAGTCGCGACGACGTCGTTGATGAAGGCGGGCGCGGGGACGGGAACCTTCGCGATCACCTCGCCCGTGGCGGGATTGAAGACGGGCGAGTGACCGGTCTCTTCGACGAGAACGCCGTCTATAAAGTGGGGAACCGCTCTCATCTGCAACCTCTTTCGCAGAGCCAATATACCGGTTTCCGTGTTTTTCACCGTTATGGTTGCTCCATGACTTCACCTGACGAAGGGCGCGCACTGAGAACGGCGGCGTCAGTAGGACCGCTTGGACCCAGCCGCTATTCGGTCGACCTTTCACCGGTCTACACGGTGATGGGCCACCCTCACGGTGGCTATTTGCAGTGTGTCATGGGAAGTGGCGCCCTCGCCGCGGCCAGTGATGAGGGCGCGGCCCATCTTCACGTCACGGCCCTTTCCACCAACTACGTCAACGCGCCGTCGGTGGGTCCCGCGGAGTTGCGCACTGACGTTCGTCGCGTTGGTCGCGGCGCTTCCTTCGTCCACGTAGCGCTCTATCAAAGCGATCTCATTGTCGTTGAGTCGCTCGCCACGCTCGGCATCCTGCACGAAGGCGTCGCGCTTCGCTACCAGAACGCCGACGTGCCCATCGTCGCGCCAATTGAAGAGTGCCGTAAGTCCACGGGTAGTGACGAGATGAATATCATGCGCGTCGTCGATCAGCGCCTGGACCCCGCGACGTCGGGCTGGTCGACCGGGGAGCTCTCGTTACACGCGGACGTACGCGGTTGGCTTCGCCTCGACGACGGCGAGGCGTCGTGGGACGCGTGGAGTCTGCTTTTCGCGAGTGACGCGCTGCCACCGGCGACGTTTCCTCTGGGGTCATCGGGTTGGGTCCCGACACTGCAACTCACTTCCTACGTTCGACGAGTTCCCACCAGCGAGTGGTTACGAGCCCACCAGTGGGCGGTCGTGATCGCTGAGGGTCTCGTCGACGAACGTCTGGAACTCTTTGATGAGAGGGGCGAGCTCGTCGCGTCGTCGTCCCAGTTGGCCATGGTGCGTTTTCCAGAAGGTCTCTAGATCTTGGCGAGCAGCGCGCACGTCAATGACGACGGGTCGATAACGATTCGACCTCGACTCACTCTGCCCCCGGAAGAGATTGAACTGCGCGTGAGCACGTCTGGTGGGCCCGGCGGTCAGCACGCCAACCGCTCCCTGACTCGAGTCGTCGCGTCGTTTCACGTGCTTGATTCGAACGTATTGTCCGAGTACGAGAAGCAGCGAATAGTTGACCATATTGGCCCCGTCGTTCGTTCGAGCGCCAGTCGATTTAGATCGCAACGACAGAACCGAAACGCCGCACTCGAGCAACTCGGCGAAAAGCTGTTAGTCGTTCTCACCCCTCGTACGTCGCGTCGCGCGACGAAACCCACCAAGGGTGCAAAGATTCGCCGCGTCGATGACAAGAAGGCCCGCGGACGGTTGAAGGAACAGCGCCGTCGACCGGCTGACGATTAACGTTGCTTTTCCAGGTGACGACTGATGACGTCGAGTGCTTTGCCCATTAACTCTGACGTCAACGCGCTGTCGTCCTCGTGAGGTCCACGAAGTGGCGTGAGCGAGGCGTACCCGGCGGCGATGAGCGCGCCGTCTTCGTCGGCGTCTTCGTCACTCACGTCACCGAGTTCTGGACTGGCGGCGCCGATTCGTAGTGGAAGCTCACCTTCGTCGCTGAGCGCCTCGCCGCCGGCGCTCGGTCCGGCGGCCTTGACGATTCCCGCCATCGAAACACGACCCCGCCGCACGCCCTTGAGTTGCGCGGCGGGCAAGTTGGGAACGTTGAGGTTCAATAGTGTGCGCCGCGGTGCGCGAAAGAGTTCATCGAGCACTTCAATGGCCACGGCACCGGCCGTGTCGTAGTGCACGTCGTCACCCCACTGAACCGACACGGCCAGTCCAGAAAGGCCCAGTTGGGCCCCGGTGAGAATTGCGCCTACGGTACCTGAGTGCAAGACGCTACGCCCCACGTTCGCTCCGGCATTGATGCCCGAGACGACGACGTCAGGTTGAAAGTCGAAGCTGCCGAGCGAACCCAGAATCGCGCAAAGGGCCGGCGGTGCCTCCAGTCCGTAGGTGACAATGGACTCCGCGCCGTCGATACGGTGGCGGCGGTACTTGACCGTTGGACGGTCGAAGACGTCACCCACGGCCGAGGACATCCCCGAGTAGTTCTTATTGGGCGCCACGATAATTGCTTCACGAACCTCATTCGAGGGCGCTTCGTCTATCCAACGGGCGACGCAACGAGCTAACACGGCCAGGCCGGGCGCGAGGACGCCGTCGTCGTTGGTAAGGAGTAATCGCATAGGAGAACCCTAACTGTCGTAAGTTACTTACTAGTGAAAAGGAAGAAACACCTCTGATGTTGCCCTCCGGAGAACAGATCGCGATTGCCCACGGCGATCAACGTGCCGTCGTCACTGAGGTCGGCGCGACGCTTCGCACCTACGTCAAAGGCGGCGTGAGTGTCATTGAGGGATTCGCTGGTGAAGAGGTCCCGACGCACGCACGTGGCCAGGTGCTTTATCCCTGGCCCAATCGCATTGGTGATGGGGAGTGGACGTTTTCTGATCGAACGGCTCGGCCCACAGTCGATGACGTCGCGCACGCCACTGCATCGCACGGTCTCGTGCGATGGCGACCGTTTCACGTCGAGGCGGTGAATCAGAACCGCTGCGTGTTGTCGTTGTTGTTACACCCAACGCCGGACTACCCATTTCTCAGTGAGATCAGTGTTGCCTACCATCTCGGAGCGCTCGGCTTAACAGTAACGACGACCGTGACCAATCGCGACGAAGTGCCGATTCCTTTTGGTGTTGGGTTCCACCCGTACCTCGCCGTGACGACGCCCACCATTGAGGGCGCGCAACTCGAAATTCCGGCCAAGGCCTACGTCGCGGTGAACGACCGCCAACTGCCCACGGGTGAGATTCTTCCCCTGGCGAGCAGTCAACTTGATTTCTCGAAACGAAAGTCGCTCAGTGGCCACGAACTCGACGTCACGTACACCGAACTTATTCGAGACGACACTGGTCTCGCGATCGCGACGCTCGAAGACGCAGGGGGAGGCGAGATCGAACTGAGCGTCGACCGCAACTTTCCTTACCTCCAGGTGTACACCGGCGATCAATTAGAAAAGGGACGACGTCGCACCGCGGTGGCGATCGAACCGATGACGTGTCCGCCCGACGCGTTGCGCAGTGGCAAGGACGTCGTCGTATTAGAAGCTGGCCAGCATTGGGCCGGATCGTGGCGACTGCGGCGCAAGTAGCGATGACGTCGCGCGTCGTTCTCGTCACCGGATCAACGAGCGGCATTGGACTCGCGACAGCCAAGCGATTCGCGCAGAGCGGCGACGTGGTGGTCTTCAACTCCGTTCACAGTATTGAGGCGGGTGAGCGCCTCGCTCGCGAGACTCCCCGCTCTCACTACGTCCAGGCGAATATCGCCGTGGCTGAGGACTGTGAGCGTCTTATCGCTGACGTGCTCGAGCGTTGCGGCCAACTCGACGTGTTGATCAATAACGCCGGCCTGACCAAGATCGTCGCGCATAAGGATCTCGAGGCGGCCACCGTGGACGTCTGGCGAGAGATCTTCGAGGTCAACGTCTTTGGTACGTGGCAACTCAGCGTCGCGGCGATGCCGTCGTTGCGAGAGAGTCGAGGTTCGATCGTCAACGTGTCCTCTATGGCAGGAGTTCGTCCCACGGGATCGTCGATTCCCTACGCCGCGTCCAAGGCCGCGCTCAATCACCTGACGACGTTGCTCGCCAAAGCGGTCGGACCGGACGTTCGCGTGAACGCCGTCGCGCCAGGGTTGATTGACACGCCCTGGACCGAAGACTGGGACGCCGTGCGAGGATTCGTGCAGGCGATGGCCCCACTAAAGCGCAGCGGGACCCCCGACGACGTCGCCGACGTGATTGTGGCTCTCGCGACCACTTCGTACGTGACGGGTCAGGTCGTGGTCGTCGACGGGGGACTCTCCATCGCCACGTAACGCGCCTGGGGTGTGACGGCGAGGCGAATGAGATAACTCGCTACCTTGGTACTCGGTCGAATAACGAGGCGGTCCACGACCTTGTTGGTCCGTACGCCGAGTAGTTCTTGAGTCCATGGCGCGAGTAACGACCACGCACTGAGTACGAGCAGCCGATAGGTGAAGCGCTGGCTGCGACTCTTCATCACGCCGTGGGCGATGAAGTCACGAGCGACGGCGCCGGCGGCGCTGAGTCGCAGTTCGGGACGAAAACTCAATACGGCGGCGTTCAGTTGCGCCACCGTCGTTGGCGCGTCAATGACGCCGAGATCGCTGGCGAGCGGGACCATCTCACGTACGTACTGGTCGGCCTCGTCGTCACTTAAGGACTGCGCGCCAAAACGTTGGTAACCGGAAAGGAACATGGAGATTTCGGCACAGTGCACCCATAACAAAAGATGAGGATCGTTCGCGTCGTAGGGGTGACCGTCGTCGGCGACGCCGTGCACGAAGCGGTGCACGTTGAGAACCCTGTCGATCGCGTCGCGGGCTTGTTCCTTGGAGCCGTAGGTCGTAGCAGAGATGAAGTTGGCGGTCTGGAGAAGACGACCCAGTGGATCGTCTTGGTAGCGAGAGTGATCGGCCACGCCGGCCATTGCGTAGGGGTGCAGCATTTGAAAGAAGAGCGAACCAAGTCCACCAATGAGCATTGAGGGCAAGTCGCCATGCACTAAACGAGCCACACCGCCGACCTCGCTGTACGCCTCGGCGGGGTCGTTGCACCGTGGGGGAGGACCCTTCGTAAGACCGGCCGTGCGTCGAATGGCGACGCTGGCGCGCTGGCGCGTTCGCGTCGAAACACTGCGTACCCACGTGGTAATCAATCGACTCTCCTAAGTTGTAGAACTCACACTACGGCCAACCTCTTCCAATTTGGTCGGTCGTCTGCGACACTAGAGAGATGCCCTCGGTGAAACCACTTCGCTCGACGTCGACCGAAAGCGACGTGGAAAGCGAGATTACGGTCGTCACTGAGCGCCCCTGGAACGTCATTGTCTGGAACGATCCGGTGACGCCAATGACGGTGGTTGAAGTGATCTTTAAGAAGATCTTTGGCTACTCGAATAACAAGTGCACGCGCCTGATGCTGATGGTCCATCACGAGGGCCGGGCCATTGTCTGGTCGGGCCAGCGCGAGCGTGCCGAGAGCTACTGCGTAAAACTCCAGGTCGCCGGACTTCAAGTGACCGTGGAACTCGATTCGTAATGGCTGGCAAGCTCTTCATTCGCCGCCGCGACGGGCGAATCGAAGTTCGCCTCAATGACGTGGGTCGTGACGCCATTCGAGAAGTCTTCGCGCACGTCGTAGCGAGCGAGCGAGATCCTGATCACGACTGGCATCTATCGATGAACGCGCCGATTAATCCGAGTGACGATCACGATGACCCCCTCGCGACGCTCGCGAGGCAACACGACATCGCTACTAACGCCGAACTCTCGGTGATGACGTTGAAGGAACAGTTCTTGAACGAAGCGGAGGCTTGGGCCTGGCTCTGCACCCTTCAGGTAGCGCTTCGCGCCACCGTGGTGAGCAAGGGGATACTGAGCGATGAGAAACTTGCGTCGTGCGAACCCGAACTTCTCGATGAGATTCGACTCATGCAGCAGTTCCTTTTCGACTTAGCGGCCTGTTTCTAGTCATCCGTGACGTTTTTGTTACCAGGCTCTTATGACCGCGCCCGAATAGATAGAGCGGTCTGCTCCCATTAGGCTTGTCCAATGATTCTGTCCAAACACACGTCTATTGTCCTGTCCGCGCTCGTTGTACTTTCGGCTTCGTTCGTCCTTGGTTCGCCACTCTTGGCCCAAGCATCTGTATCAAATCCAACGGCCGCTTCGGTCATTGCCGCGGCTTCGGCTGCGGTCAAGAAAGAGATTGGCGTGCACGTGCACGTCTCGACCGTTTCGGGCAAAGTGGATTCGACGGTCGTGGCGAGGATTGGAACGTTGGACGGTTCAGAGACCTACACCGAAGGTGTCTCCACGTTCGTCATCACGGTGACCCCAAAGTACGCCTACCTCAGTGGCAGCTTGACGGGCCTGACCACCGTGATGGGTCTCAGCGCCGCGCAGCAGAAGAAGGTCGGTACCTCGTCGATTTCGATGAAGGCGGGTTCGACGCCGTACAAGACGTTTAGGGCCAACTTGACGTCAGTCGCCTTCGCTCAGTTGATACCCGCGTCCAAGGGCACGACGCTCTTGCCCAAGAGGGACAAGAAGACGAACGGCTACCAACTCAAGTGGGCGACGGCGGCCACGAGTACCGCAGCCGCGACGACGAGCGTCTTGACGATTTCTTCGGGCGCCAAGGCCCTCCCGATCAAGGAGACCGTAACGACGTCGGGCGGAACAAGTCATACCAAGTTCACCAAGTGGAACAAAAAAGTCACCGTTGTCGTACCCTCGAAGACGGTCAAGTACGCGACGGTGTTTGGATAGTAAATCCTTACGGTGCTAACTCGCGTCCGCGGGTTTAGCCACCCGCGTCGAGTTTCACCAAGACTTCGGCAAGTTGGCCGCTATCGCCTCGGCGATACTCATGTACCCCGCGACGTTGGGGTGATCGTCTGGCCCAAAGGGAGAGGGCTGGCACATCCACGTCTCTTCGCAGATGACGGCGACGTTTTCTGGAATCGTGCCGACGTTGTCGATGACGACGGGGGTGTTGTTGTCGTTCTTGAACGCGGCCGGGAGATTCGCGATTCGAATTGATGCACCGTCGTAAGCCTTCTTGAGAGCGGCGTTGAAGGCATCGACGTCGACCAGCGTCGCGGTGGCGACCGCGGGGCCC
The DNA here is from genome assembly GCA_035533995.1 of Acidimicrobiales bacterium. GTDB lineage: Bacteria > Actinomycetota > Acidimicrobiia > Acidimicrobiales > RAAP-2 > RAAP-2. Next base: position 46,287 of record DATLSR010000025.1, read on the forward strand.
GTCGCGCCGTCAAAGTACCGCTGGAGAAACGGGTCCTCGTACTCGAACCCGACAAAGCGCACTCTCGGGCCCGCAACGTCGGTCAGGTCGTGCAGGATAATTGGGAGATCCTTATTGATGAGTACGAGTTGTTGGTTGAAACATGGCTGATTCACCGTCGCGTGCGATAGACAGTGTCGGATGTTATTGAATCCGAGATCTATGGTGACGACGCCGGGCTGATGAGGATGACTGAGTAGGTACGTTCGAGCCATCGACAGTTGCGTGACCGGTGGGGTATAACAGTGATCGCCGCCCACGGTGTCGAGCATTGACTGCACCGTCTCTCCGGGGCAGCCGATTTGCTGGAGGTCCAAAGCCACGCCCCTCGTGGCTTCAATAGCTTTTAAATCGTTGGCGTAGCCGAGATTTGTACGATGGCCGTTGTGAGTGGCGACACCCGTGGGCTGGACCCCGAGAGAGGACGATCCGCCCACGTCGAGATAAAAGGCGGGGGTGCCGACTGACGTCGGGGTCGTTTGTCCAGTAGCGTGAGCCCGGCCAAAAAAATACGCGCCAAGTACTACGGCAACGAGCAGAATCGCCGAGAGTCCGTATTTGGCGAAGCGCATCATTGGGGACGTTGATACTTTCGTTCACGTCCTCGTCCGGTAAACAAGCGCTCGCGTAAATTAACGTTGGGCGAGTTTCGCTCGGGGTGGGGCGCTCGCAATCTCACCACGACACTCTAGTTTTTTACGGTTGCACGTTGTGACCTTTGGATCACGGCGCCGCGCACGGACGAGGCGGTGACGTATTTCGTCGCCGTCCGCCGGAACTTCGGCGGCGTCGAGGCGAAGGATTCCGTCGGACGGTGGACCTCGATGCCGAGTCCCGGGGCTGTCGCTCCGCCCAGCAGGTGCTTTGATGAGGGAGAATAGTAGTAAAAGACGATACCGTCTCGTTCCGGAACGGTGTAGTATCGTATTAGGCATGGTTACCCACATCCCGCAGTCGCTTAGTGAAGAGTCGATCGTTGATCGACACGCCGGTGGTCGTCATCTCGACGCCTCGCGCGACGACGCGCTACGCGCCGCGGCTCTGGAACTCCTCGGTGAGATTGGTTACGATCGACTGACCGTTGACGCGATCGCGGCCTACGCGGGTGCCGGTAAGGCCACGATTTATCGTCGTTGGTCCGGCAAGGCCGAACTGGTGTGTGACGCGCTGTCGTGTCAGAAGCAGGCCATCCCGGTACCTGATACCGGATCGTTGTTAGGTGACCTTGAGTCGTTGGCCCAACACGCGATGAAGACTAATAACACTTCGGACAGCCAAATGATGGTCGGACTTGCCAGTGCTTTGCCCCACGACGCGGAACTTCGTGAAGTGTTTCGTGAACGCCTCGTTGGGCCGCACGTCGCGATGCTCAAGGAGATCTTTGAACGCGCCGTTACGAGGGGAGAGATTCCTGTGGTGAAGAACATCGACCTCGTGGTATCTATCATCCCGGCGCTGGTCTTTCATCGTCTGTTGATCCTCGGTCTCGCGCCGGATACTGAGTTTGTCAGAAACGTGACCGAAGGAATAATTCTGCCGCTCGTTTTTGCGAATTCGAAAGAGACGTTGCTTCGCGAAGTACCGCCATCCCCCCTCACCAACTAGAAAGAGAAAGTTTCAATGTCGAATACCGAAGTTTCCGAGCTCTCCAGTAGTAACACCGCAGGTAAGCACCTCGGCCTCGCGCTGGCCGTGATTTCTGGCGCGCAACTCATGATCGTGCTGGACGCCACCGTTGTCAACGTGGCCATACCCACGATTCATCATGCTCTGCATTTCTCGCGGACCAATCTCGAGTGGCTAATCACGGCCTACTCACTGACCTTTGGTGGACTGCTGCTCTTTGGCGGACGAACGGGCGACCTGTACGGCAAGCGCAAGATGTTCATGATCGGCATTACCATCTTCGCCGTCTCTTCACTGCTCGGTGGTTTCGCGACGGACAGTATCTGGCTCATCATCACGCGCGGCATGCAGGGCGTCGGCGGCGCCATTGCCGCACCAACGGCGCTCTCGCTTATCGCCACGAACTTTCCCGAAGGCCGGGATCGAAACCGGGCGATGGGCGTCTACGCCGCGATGTCCGGCGCGGGTGGCGCGGTCGGTCTTCTTTTGGGTGGCATCTTGACGAGTTACGTGTCGTGGCGATGGATCTTCTTCATCAACGTACCAATTGCCGTTCTCGTGCTGTTTCTCGCTCCTCGAGCTCTCAACGAGTCGAAGTCGACTTCGGGCCACTTGGACATCCCCGGAGCAATCACCGCTACCGGTGGCATGCTCTCGTTGGTCTATGGACTCTCGAACGCGTCGAGTCACAGCTGGACCAGCACCTCCACGCTCGTTTCGCTCGCCGCGTCAGTGCTTCTGCTCGCCGCGTTCGGGTTTGTCGAACAGCGCAGCAAGGAACCGCTGATGCCGCTCAACATCTTCAAAAATCGAAACCGTTCAGCCAGCTACGCGATGATGCTCGTGATTGGCATTGCGATGTTCTCGATGTTTTACTTCCTCACGCAGTACTTGCAGAACGTACTCGGCTGGAGTCCCATTCGAACGGGCGTGGGCTTCTTGCCCATGACGGCCGGCATTATCATTGCCGCCACTGTGGTGTCGCGCTTGATCGGACGCATGGGGATTCGAATTCCTCTCCTCGTTGGACCCGCGTTCGCCACGATCGGTATGCTGTGGATCTCACGCATCACCGTTTCGAGTAGTTACCTCGACATTCTTGGTCCGCTGGTCATCATTGCGTTTGGTATGGGCGTTACGTTCGTTCCCCTCACCCTCACCGCCGTCTCGGGCGTGAAGCCTCACGAGGCGGGGCTGGCGTCGGCGTTGTTGAACACCATGCAACAAGTCGGTGGTGCGCTCGGACTCGCGGTACTGGCGACCATTGCCATCGACGCTTCGAACTCGAGGCTCGCGTCGCTACACCAGACAACCAAGTTGGCCTACAAGATCGCTACGACCCACGGGTACACCACGGCCTTCGTGGTTTCGGCGGGAATTGCGTTCGTTGGGCTTCTCATCTCCATCGTGTTCATTCGCGTTCCGACGCCCGCGGCCAGTGCCGTGAGCGATGTCCCCACACCCGCGCTCAGCCACTAGTTCAAGAATCGCCCCGTTGCCCGTAGCGTTCGTTGGACCGGCGACGGGGCGGTTTCGAAGGTTCGTCGACGTTGTAGGCATTGACGTTGACGAGGGGACGGGCCCGAGGGACTTACTTGGCGCAGGCGATGATCGGGCGTTAGCGCCTCATCGCCGTCGGCCTACTTGGTGCCGTTGGCCGCTACGTAGGACTCCAAGCTCCTCGCGCTCGCGACACTCTCCTCGAACGCAAGGCCGAACTACTCGGTGCCGCGACGCCCCGTGACGCGAACAACGAGGCGAGCTCGACTGATGGAGCGAGTACTCGCGAGGTCGTTGACGTGGCGAACATGGAGCCGGGGAAGAGGGCGTGTTCGCCACGTCAACGGGCTCTTCAGCTGCTACCTACTGACGTGGCGTACTCCACCGAGTTCGATCGGATGGTGTCGCGGTACCAGCGAAAACTCTCCTTTTTGAGCCGATCGCCCGAAGGAAAGTCAATCCACACAATGCCGAAACGTCGCGAGTAGCCAAAAGACCACTCAAAGTTGTCCAGCAGGCTCCAGACGAAGTAGCCCTGCACGTTCACGCCAGCGTCGATCGCGTCGTGCACCGCCGAGATGTGCTCTTGGAGGTAGGCGACGCGGTTGTGGTCGAGGACGTTGCCGTTGGGATCGACGTAGTCGTCGAACGCGGCACCGTTTTCGGTGATGTAGATCGGCAACTTCGAGTACTCCTCTCGAATGCGCACGAGCAACGACGTCAGTCCCGAGGCCTGGATCTCCCAGTCCATCGAGGTCTTGTCGCGGCCCGGCGTTTCAACGGCTCTCAGTCGCAGGTCGGGGAACTGTTCTCCGGTCGCGACGAAGTAACCGGCGAGTCGAGCCTCGGTGGCCCTGGACACATCGACGACCGTGGAGGGGAAGTAGTAGTTCACCCCGAGAAAGTCGAGCGGCTGGGAGATGAGACCAAGGTCGCCGTCTTGTACAACCGAGAAGCCCGGTTTCGTGTTCGCGTAGTGCTCGAGCATGTCCTCGGGGTACTGACCGTGAAAGACTGGCTCTAAGAAGAGTCGATTCAGATTGCCGTCAGCGCGACGAGCGGCCGCGAGATCGAGTTCGTGATCCGATCCCGGACGGGTATCGCCCAGGTTCAGGGTTATCCCGACTTTGGCTGAAGGAACGGCCGAACGCAGGATCGGCAGGGCCAGACCGTGGGCGAGCAGCAGATGGTGATTCGCGGCTGCGGCTTTGCCGATGTCGCTGATGCCCGGAGCGTGGCGACCGGAACCGTAGCCGAGCCACGACGAGCACCACGGTTCATTGAGCGTGATCCAACGTTCGACGTCGCTCCCTAGGGCTCGAGCGACCATGTCCACGTACTCGGCGTAGCGATCGGCGGTGTCGCGTACGCACCAACCACCCTCGTCTTCGAGAGGCTGGGGTAAGTCCCAGTGATACAGCGTGAGCGTGGGTTCGATCTCGCGTGCGCGCAGTCCATCGACCAGTCGGCGGTAGAAGTCGAGACCCGCTTGGTTGGCTGGCCCCTTGCCGTTGGGTTGGACTCTCGGCCAGGCGACCGAGAATCGGTAGGCGCCGACACCGAGTTCCTTCAAGAGATCGAGGTCCTCGTCCATTCGGTGGTAGTGATCACAGGCCACGTCGCCGGTGTCACCGTTCCACACGGCTTCGGGCGCGTGGCTGAACGTGTCCCAGATCGAGGGACCGCGGCCGTCGACGTCTACTGCCCCTTCGATTTGGTACGAAGCGGTAGCCGCTCCCCAGAGAAAATCGGGCGAGAAGGGTCGGGTCGAATTTTTGTTAGTAGAGCTAGAGGTGCTCACGGGGTACGTCTCCTAAGTAGTTGGGGTCGAACAAAGTGGTGATTCCTCTACGAACGGCCTCACCGAGTTGGAGAGGAGTGAGGCCGTTCGTAGAGAGACTCGTTGTTAAGCCTTCTTGAGGTGACTCAAGATCAGCGGCAACTGAGGGTCACCGGGCGACGGGTCGGCGTAAGGATTCTTTGCCGTCACGAAACCAGTGAAGTGGGCCGTTGAGTACTCGTCCCAGTCCGCGCCGTAGAGCAGCGGGGCAACCGGTACCTGAGTCGACACGAGTTTCTCCAAAGCCGTTACGGCCCTCTTTACACCGGCTTTGTTGCTCGGGTTGGTGTTGGCCAACGTGGTCAACAACGTCTGAGCGGCCGGAGAGTTGTAGCGACCGTAGTCACTGTTCGCCGAGGATCCAAGAGGCGCCGACTGCGTGTAGTCGAGCCAGTTGGAGAACTGCACGTACGGGCTCGTACCACCGTTACCCCAGTGAATGATCGTCTGGAAGTTACCGCTCGCCGAGTCGGAGTACCACTGCGAGGCCTGTACGCCGTCGACCGTGCAGTTGATGCCTTCGGCTTGGAGCTCGCTCGACATCAGCTGGTCGTCGGCGTAGTAGTCCGAGTAGGCCGTTGGGTCCTCAACCGTGAACGCAATCTCCACGCCATTCTTGGCGTAGTAACCCTTCGAGTCTTTGGCGTATCCATCCGCGGTCAGAATCGAAGCGACCTTGGTCGGGTTCGAGGTGGCCGAGAGGTCGTTAGTCAACGGCTTGGTGAGGTACGAAGCCTGGCTGGGCAGAATAAGAGCACCCGACGAGGTCGCCGGCTTCTCATAACCCGTCTCGCCCTTGAGCGAAAGTGCCGAACGGTCGATACCTTCACTGATGGCCTGACGAACTGCGGGGTCGCTGAGCGGTCCCGTACCCGTAACGTTGAACTCCAAAGTGACCGTGCTCCCAGGCGCAAAGAAGATGTGGTTCGTTTTGGGGTCCGCGCCCACGAAAATCTTCTTCACGTTGGCGATGTCGTTACCCGCCCAGGTCAACTGACCATCGGAGAGCGCCGTAGCGGCCGCGGTGTTAGAGCTGTACGAAGGCACGTTGATCTCGCTCGGGACTGGCTTGACGCCCCAATAGTGGGGATTTGGCTTGTACTTCACCACTGTTGAGGAGTAGCTCTTCAATTCGTACGGTCCGGTCCCAACGGGCTTGGTGACAATCGCGGTCGCCGGGCTGGCAATCTTCGACCACACGTGCGCGGGCACGATAAGCGCGCTGCCAGCGATAGCGGTGATGTTGAGGTACTCGGGCGCCGCGTAGTGCAGCACGACGGTGTAGGCACCTTTGACGGTGGCCGGAGCCGACATCGTGGGCACGCCGTAGACGTTCGTCGCCGGTACCCTGTTCAGTAGGTTAAACGTGTAAGCCACGTCCCTCGAGTTGAACGCCTTACCGTCACTCCACTTCACGCCCTTGCGCAGATGGAAGGTCAACGTCTTGCCCCCATTGCTCCACGCGTAACTCTTGGCGAGCCACGGGTACTGAGTGTTGGCCTTCAACGTGTCGAACTCGAACAGCGGTTCGTTGACGAGTGAGCGAACGCTCAACTGCTCGGCAAAGGAACTCGAGTCAAAGGGGTTGAAGTTGTCGGTAAAGGTCACTCCGGTGTTGCCCTCGATGGTTAGCACCGAACTAGTGGCAGCGGAAGCGGCCCCGATCGATGCTGCCACCATGCCGATTGATAAACACGACAAGGCAGTTAAAACAACTCCCAGCTTTCTAAACATATTCATCCTTTATATTGATATTGTCCAGCCGGCTATCGCCGACATCTTTTCGAACCGTGTGGGTCCTTATTGATCGACGCGAGGCCGGTTGGGCTTTCGCGTTTTGTTTTAGCGCGTCACTGACGAATCAGCCGAGCGCCCGACTAGTTGGTTGTTTTCATGTCTTCGTGGATTCCCCCTCTCGTCGGCGCTCTGGCAGCGCCACTTCGACTGCGGCTTCGGGTCTGTCCGCGTACAGCCAGCACTTCGAGACGTGGCCGTCTCCAATCTGGAAGTTGGGCGGATCGCTGGTGCGACACACGTCCATTGCCGAAGGACAGCGCGGAGCGAAACGACATCCCACCTCGGCGACCTCGAACGTCGTGCGCTCGGTTCTCTTGGTGGCCTGACTCGTGGGATCCGAGGGATCGGGCACCGAAGCGATCAAGAGCTGGGTGTAGGGGTGGGTGGGTTCGTCCACCAACGCCGTGCCGCGCGAGCGCTCAACCACCTGGCCGGCGTACATGACGATTATTTCGTCGGCCAAGTACCGTGCCGAAGCGATGTCGTGAGTGATGTACAAAATGGCGAGCTGTTCGTTGTCACAGAGCCCCTTTAAGAGGTTCAAAATGCCAAGACGAACCGAAACGTCGAGCATCGAGATGGGCTCGTCAGCGAGCAGTACGTCGGGCTGTACGCACAGGGCTCGAGCAATGGAGACGCGCTGGAGTTGGCCACCGGAGAGTTCGTGAGGATAGCGATCGAGGTAACGCTCGGGTGGATCGAGCGACACGCGCGACAGCGCGGTCTTGGCGAGCCCTTCTACGTCGACCTTGGCGGCACCGTGAATGAGCAGCGGGCGCTCGAGGCTGTGGCGAATACGGTGCACGGGGTTGGTTGAAGCGAAGGGGTCTTGGAGAACGAGCTGAACCTTTGAGGCGTAGTCGCGGGTGCGCTTGGCACCAACACGAATCGGCACGCCCTCGAGCACGAGTTCGCCCGAGGTGGGCGCGACGATGCGAGCCAGCATTCGCGCGAGTACCGACTTGCCCGAGCCACTTTCGCCGACGACCGCCGTCACTCTGCCCTGAACGAGGTCGAGACTCACGTCGTCGACCGCGCGCACTACCCGCTTCGCGTTTACGAGACGTCCGGGCACGCGCGTTTTGAAGTGACGCGTGAGGTGGCGCGCGCTGAGTTGCACGGGAGGACCTAAAGACCTTTCGGTAATACACTAACGTTCTGGTCACAGCGAAAGTCCGCAGTGTGCGAGGAACGAGAAGCACAGTCTGGAGTCGCTGCCGATGCGCATGAGCCCGTCATCGGCAAAGACGGCTGCTTCTTCGATGGAGT
>DATLSR010000026.1:0-28160 GCA_035533995.1 Acidimicrobiales bacterium
CGCCAACGTCACGCTAAGGTGCGCGCCGTAGCGAGGGCTGCGCGCTCGACGAGGCTTCACCAGTTGCACCGTGCCCGCGTCCACGAGGGCGTGACGGGCGTAGTCGCGGTGCCAACCGGTCAGGCTCACCAGGTCGTTCAGGACCTTCGACTTCTCAGCTTTGGTGGAGCGCTTGTAGGCGACCGCCATCTTCTTCGTGACGGCGTGACGTTGACTCATCGTTAGCTCCATCGTTCATGCGTAGATGAAATCAGGAACTCTCAAAGCCCACCGCTTCGCGGAGGTTTTATATGAGGCAATGAATGGGTCTACGCGGAGGTTTTAGATGAGTCAACTCGGTCCGCTTAGGTCGTCAAACGACACGGTATAGACTTAAAGTTCGCGTCTTAGGGTGTTGGCTCTGGGAACACCGAGGACCTGTGGTGCAGCTCGGAGTGCACGTCGCCCTGTCAAGGCGAAGGTCGCGGGTTCAAATCCCGTCAGGTCCGCTCGACACCCCCCTGGGGTGACGAGGAGGTCGAGTAGCTCAGTTGGTAGAGCGCGCGCCTGAAAAGCGTGAGGTCACCGGATCGACGCCGGTCTCGACCACCATTTCCAAGAAGCGACATTTCGGGCGCGTCATTCTTAAACGGCGTCCGCCAACGTGACGCGAACTCTGCTGTGGTGACGACTCGACGTGTGTTGCCACGGGCCCGCGACACGAAGTGCCGACGCGCGAACCCCATTCCTTGCGTCGGTGTTAGGCAGTGATGGAATTCTTGCCACGACAGTAGAACCCTCGACGCGTTCGACGAGGTAAAGGCTTGGTCGTTGGCGACGGCTCGGTGACGTCGCCAACGATCGGTACACGTAGTGAGTGGCGACAAGTTCATTGGCGTAGTCCATGGCCAGAACGTAGCGAGACGCTGTGACGTGACGCGTGTAACAATGACCAAAGCTATGACCGACCCCGGCATCCCTCAGATCACGCCCCGCTTCGCTCCCCAGTCCCCGAGCGTTCCCTGGCCGACGACGAAGTGGCCACGCGGCGAAGTCCCCAATCAAGCGGACCTCGAGAACGTCGTCGATGAGATGTTCACCGATGAAGATCTGGCGCTCACCAATGCCGTCGTCATCATCCAGGGTGGGCGCGTGCTGGTCGAGCGCTACGGCGGCGTCACCGAGTTCTTCGACCGCCCGAGTGAGCCGATCACCAAATCAAGCCAACTGTTGTCCTGGTCGATGGCCAAATCGATGCTCCACATGATCGTCGGGACCCTCGTTGACGAGGGACTACTTAGTCCCACGCAGCTCGCGCCGGTGCCCGAGTGGCGTGACGAGAACGACCCTCGTCACCAGATCCGCGTCGCCGATCTGCTGGCCATGCGCGACGGTCTAGCCTTTGTTGAAGAGTACGAACTGGGCCAAACCAGCCACGTCATCGAGATGCTCTTTGGTGAGGGCAAAGAGGACATGGCGGCCTTCACCGCACAGTTACCGCTCGCCCACGAACCCGGCACGTTCTTCAACTACTCGAGTGGCACGTCGAATGTGCTGAGTCGCATCGTGGCCGATCGCGTGGGCTACGGCGATCACTACCGCGACTACCTTCAGCGTCGACTCTTTAATCCACTCGGCATGACGAGCGCCGTCGCGACGTTCGATCCCACGGGTGTCTTCGTCGCGTCGAGTTTCGTTCACGCCACCGCGCTCGACTTCGCGAAGTTTGGACTGCTCTATCTGCGCGGTGGTGAGTGGGACGGCGAACAACTCGTCTCACGCGACTGGGCCGCCAACGCACAGATTCCTCTCAGTCTCGATACCGACGGGAGCTACTACTCGTGGCAGTGGTGGGTGACGGGCGACCGGTTCGGTACCTACCGGGCGAGCGGTTACGAGGGACAGATGATCAGCGTCGTGCCGGCCCTCGACGCGCTTATTCTTCGCTTCGGTCACACGCCCGGCGACGGCTACCCCGCCCTCTTCGCGTGGCGCGATCGGGTCCTCGACGTCCTTAACTCGAGTCAGGCGCCTTCGTAGGGAAAGCCCAGGTCAGGTGCGCTAAAGAGGGCGTCGAAGGTGAGCCCTGCCTCGGCCGCCAACGCCCCCGCGGTGCCGCCGCGATCGACCACGGCGAGTATTAAGACCACGTCGGCGCCGAAGTCGCGAACGACGCTCGCCGCCTCGAGTTGGCTCAGTCCGCGCGTGACGGTGTCTTCGGTGATGACCACGCGGTCACCTCTTTCCAAAGAGCCCGCAATCCGACCGCCCGCGCCGTGATCCTTCACTTCTTTTCGAATACTGAAGGCGCGAAGCGCGCGTCCCTTCGTCGCGGCGACGCCAGCGGTGATGAAACTCACGCCGTCGGCACCCATCGTGAGACCCCCGATCGCGGTCGCGTCGAGTGGAATTTTCTCTAAAACCAACGCCGCCACGTCGACCATCACTTCGGGCGCGCAGATGGTCTGCTTCGAATCAATGAACCACGTCGACGTAGCCCCCGACTTCAACGTGAAGTCGCCTCGTCGCACCGAGTGTTCGAGGAGGTGCGCTCGAACGCGATCTCGAGCGTCGCTCACGTCAGCACCACCCGTTTCGTCCCGGCCCGGATCGAACCAATGATCGACGCCACAAAACCATTGGCGCGAGCGAGGGTCACCGCGGCTTCACCCGCGCTTTCGTCAAGCGCCATAACCATGCCCAGACCGCAGTTAAAGGTCCGGACCATCTCATCGGCGCTCACCGGACCGCGACGTTGAATCTCGAAGAAAATCTCGGGCGTCGGAAAACTCTCCATGTCAATGACCGCGTCCATGGCGTCGGGGAGAAGGCGCACCACGTTACCAACGATGCCCCCACCGGTGACGTGCGCGACGGCGTGCACGCTCGCGCCGAGTTCGTGTTGCAGGTGGCGCACGCACGGCGAGTAGATCAGCGAAGGGAGCAACAACTCATCACCGAGATTTCGCGTCGAGCCTTCAAACGCTGGCTCGAGAAGTGACGTTTCACTGGTGAGCAAGATCTCGCGAGCCAGCGTGTAGCCGTTCGATCGCAAACCTGGCGAGTGGAGTCCCACCAGCACGTCACCGTCGCGAACCCGCTCGGGTCCTAGAGTCGCGGCGCGCTCGACCACGCCGAGTGCGAAGCCCGCGACGTCGAGTTCGTCAGGTTTCATGACTCCGCCGTGCTCGGCCGTCTCACCGCCGAGTAACGCGACCTTGGCCTCGCGACACCCACAGGCAATTCCCGCCACGAGTACCTCGAGCTGTTTTGGGTCAACCGCCCCGACGGCGACGTAGTCAAGCATGAAGAGTGGCTCCGCGCCCACGCACACCAGATCGTCGACCAGCATCGCAACGAGATCGATGCCGACCGTGTCGTAGCGACCGACGAGACGCGCGACTTCGAGCTTCGTTCCAACGCCGTCGGCCGAGGCGACGAGCACGGGCTCTTGGTACTTGGTGGTGTCGAGCGCGAAGAGTCCGCCGAATCCACCGATGCCGCCGAGTACTTCGACTCGGTGCGTACTCGCCACCGCCGAAGTGATTCTCGCGACCACGTCGTCACCGGCTTCAATAGACACCCCCGCGTCGGCGTAGGTTTTTGCGCCCGCGACGTCGAGGAGCCGACTCACCAGCGACTACCCGCCGCGCCGATGGTGAGCGGAATCGGGGCCGGGTAGTTGCCCGTGAGACAAGCGTCACAGCACTCGCCGTTCAGTTGGATGGCTGCTCGAAGGTTCTCGAGCGCGATGTACTCGAGCGAGTCTGAACCAAGGAAGTCGTTGATCTCGGGAATCGAGTAGTTCGCCGCCAGTAAATCTTCGCGATTAGGCGTGTCGATGCCGTAGTAGCAAGGACCCATAAAGGGTGGCGAGGAGATGCGCAGGTGTATCTCCTTAGCGCCCGCGTCGCGCAACATCTGCACGAGAGCTTTGGTGGTCGTACCGCGCACGATGGAGTCATCGACGACGACGAGCCGTTGGCCGTCAATGTTCTCTTTGAGGGGATTGAGTTTGCGTCGAACGTTCGCCGCGCGGGCCTTTTCGTCGGGGGAGATGAACGTGCGTCCGATGTAGCGGTTCTTCACGAGGCCGTAGCCAAAGGGAATACCCGAGGCCTTGGCGTACCCCTCGGCGGCGGGTACCCCAGAGTCGGGCACGCCCATCACCAGGTCGGCCTCGACGCTCGACTGCTCCGCGAGCAGTTCGCCCATGCGACGTCGCGTCGTGTGCACTTGGTGGCCCATGAGGTAGGCGTCGGGTCGTGCGAAGTACACGAACTCAAAGATGCACAACTTCTGTTTTTCGCCCGCGGGCTCGAGGAGCTGGCGCGACGTCACCCCGTCCATCGTGATCGTGACCATCTCCCCGGGGAGGATCTCGCGCACGAAGGTCGCGCCCACGACGTCCAGGGCCGGTGACTCCGAGGCCACGATCCAACCTTCGGGCACGTCCTCGGTGCCGAGTCGGCCAAGGCACAGCGGTCGAAAGCCGTAGGGGTCGCGCACGGCGTGGATCTGATTGGCCTCGAGGATGACCATCGAGAAAGCGCCTTCGACGCGCGCGAGCACCACTTCGAGCGCCTCTTTGAGTGGCGTGCCGCTGTCCACTTCGCGCGCCAAGAGTTCCGCCACGAGGTCCGAGTCAGACAGCATCGAGGTGAAGAGAATGCCGACGTCCTCGGCGAGTTTCGTGGTGTTCGTCAGATTGCCGTTGTGCGCGAGAGCAAAGCCCGACGCGCCCGCCGAGCGGTACACCGGTTGCGCCGCGGTCCAGTTCGCCGAGCCCGACGTCGAGTAGCGAGTGTGGCCAATGACGAGCGAGCCCGCTAGGGCGCGCAACGTCGTGTCGGCAAAGACGTGACTGACCAGTCCGTTGTCTTTCACGACCGTGATCTGTTCGTTTTGAAACGTGGCCATGCCGGCCGACTCTTGGCCCCGGTGTTGAAGGGCGAAGAGTGCGTCGTAACAAAGGTGCGCGACGTCGCGCCCTGGAGCAACTATGCCGACAACGCCGCAGGCTTCCTTCATGTGCTTTCAACACTAAGGGTCAAAAGGGCGCAGGACACGGGTCCAGTCTCGCACAGCGCCCGGCTCGCGCTTTCACTTTTACTACGCTACGACCGTGATTGATCTGCACACCCACTCGACGTTCTCCGACGGCTCCGACACACCCTTCGAGCTCGCCCAGCACGCCCACCAGCGCGGAATCTCTGCCCTGGCCCTGACCGATCACGACACCACCGCCAGCCACGAGCCCATGAAAGCGGCCGCGCACTCTTTGGGGATCGAACTCGTGCCCGGCGTGGAGGTCTCGCTTCGCGACAACCAGTTCCCCATGCAACGAGACGGTAGAAGCGTCCCGCGCAACGTCCACGTGTTGGCGTACTTCTTGCCCCTGAATACTGAGCACCCACTCCAACAACAACTCGCTTCTCTTCGACACGACCGCGACGTGCGCAACCGCGAACTCGTTACCTTGCTGCAAGAAAAGGGCTTCGAGCATCTGACGCTCGAGTACCTCACCGAAATGTCGGGCAACGTCGACTCCATTGGGCGTCCCCACTTCGCGCGCGCCATGTTCGAACTTCACCCCGAGATCGTCGGCGAGCGTACCGACGCGAGTTGGAACGCAGTCTTTATTGACTGGCTCGGCAACACGGGTCGGGCCTATATTCCCAAGACCAGCATGCCCATAGAACAGTTCGTCGACGCCGCCCAGGGATCCGAGACGGTCTTTTCCATTGCCCATCCGCTCGTGAACTATCTCGACGAGGCCTCCTCGAGTGCCATCGAACGAACGATGCCCAAGGTCATGGCGTCGCTACGAGAGCGAGGCTTTCGCGGTGTCGAGGCCTACTACGGCGGCACGAACGTAGCCACGCGCGCGCTGATGGTAAAGCTGACGCGCGACGCAGGCATGATCCCCACCGGTGGCTCGGACTACCACGGCAGTTACAAGAAAGACGTGGCATTAGGCGTTGGTCGGGTCGGTGATCTCAACGTGCCCAACGAGATACTCGAAGAGTTAAAAGCCGCGCGCTAGTTCAACTCGCCCAGGGCGTCTTCGAGTGCGTCACGACGCCGCTGGGCGATGTGCGAAACTGGTATGTCAATCTTTGAACCCACGCGAAGTCGATCACCTTCACAGACCCCGATTCTCGTCGTCGTAACCCCCGACGCCTGAGCGCGGGCGCTAAAGGCGTCGGGGTCACTCGTTGCCATGACGAAGCGGCCCGGAAACTCACTGAAGAGCTCCCCGTGACCTTCGAGTTCCATCACGCTCACGCCCACGCCGCTCGCGGCCACCATCTCGGCGAGTGCTACGGCGAGTCCTCCACCACTGACGTCGTGCACGGCCGTTACGTCACTTAGCCCACCCGCGCAGACGGCGGCGATCTCGGCAGCGACGAAGTCCACCGTTGGTCGAAAAGCCCCCGGTTCAAAGCTCGGTAGAACTCCCCCGCGACGGCCACGCTTCGTGGCCCACGTCGAGCCCCCGAGTGGAAAGGGCAGCGTACCCAGAGCGCGGCGAACCCCCACCAGCACGATGGTGTCCCCGTCGGCCCATCCCCAACCGGGCGGTGGCGCGACGAGTTCGTCCACGACGCCGAGTAGTCCAATGACGGGTGTCGGGTCGATGTCACTGCCGCCACTCTCGTTGTAGAGCGACACGTTGCCACCAATGACGGGGAGATCGAGCGCGAGGCAGGCCTCGGCCATGCCGTCGATCGACTCAGAGAGTTGCCACATCACGCCCGGGTGTTCAGGGTTACCGAAGTTAAGACAGTTCACGACGGCCTTGGCCTTCGCGCCCACGCAGGCCAGATTCGCGACGCCCTCGGCGACCGTCAACGCGGTGCCGACGCGCGGGTCGAGCGCGCACCAGCGGGGGTTCGAGTCCGTCGAGAGCCCGATGCCCCGGCTCGAGATCGGCAGCCCCGGACCGGCGAGGCGCAGCAGCGCCGCGTCGCGACCGGGTCCGACGACGGTGTTTAAGAAGAGTTGCGAGTCGTACTGGCGATAGACCCACGCGGGGTCGACCAGCAGATCGAGCAGGTCCTCGTTCGAGGAGCCTTCTGGTTCATCGATCGTTGGATCGTCGGCGTGCACCGCGTCCAGCGTGGTCGGTCGCTCGCGCGCTCTGTCGTAGAGCGGCGCCTCGTCGGCCAGTGACTTAGCCGGCACTTCCGCGAGTACCTCGCCGTTAAAGCCATTGCGTACGCGCAACATGCCAACCGTGTTCCCGTTGGCGTCGAGCGTGGATTCGACGACGTGTCCAACTACGCTGGCTCGAACCTCCCACTTCTCACAGAGCGCGTTGACGGCTTCGAGGTTCTCTGGCGTGATGATCGCGAGCATTCGTTCTTGACTCTCGGACGTCATGATCTCGAAGGGCGCCATGCCTGGTTCGCGTTGGGCAACGGCCGTAACGTCGACGTCCATACCCACCCCACCACGAGCCGCGGTCTCGCTCGTGGCACAGACCAGGCCCGCGCCACCGAGGTCTTGGATGCCGAGCACTAAATGGTCGTCGAGTAATGCGAGACAGGCTTCGATGAGACGCTTCTCTTCGTAGGGATCGCCAACTTGCACGCTCGGTCGCTTGGCGTCGTCAATGGACACGGCGCCGTCGTCGCCGGAGAATCCGGCCGACGCGAGCACCGACACGCCACCGATGCCGTCGCGGCCGGTCCGTGAACCGAGTAGTACCGCCAAATTCCCCACGCCCGAGGCAATACCGAGGACGAGTCGCTCCTTGGGTAGCGCGCCGACGCACAGAACGTTGACCAGTGGATTGGACGCGTAACAGTCATCGAAGGTGAGCTCACCGCCAATCGTGGGCACGCCAACCGAGTTGCCGTAACCCGAGATGCCAGACACCACGCCCTCCACTAACCAGCGTTGACGTGCGTCGGTGAGTTCACCAAAGAACAGTGGATCCA
This sequence comes from Acidimicrobiales bacterium, assembly GCA_035533995.1. Classification (GTDB taxonomy): domain Bacteria; phylum Actinomycetota; class Acidimicrobiia; order Acidimicrobiales; family RAAP-2; genus RAAP-2. The sequence goes on from DATLSR010000026.1 coordinate 7,926, forward strand.
TCACGGCGAGTGGACGCGCGCCCATCGTGAACACGTCTCGCAGAATCCCGCCGACACCGGTCGCCGCCCCTTGGTAGGGCTCGATGGCCGATGGGTGGTTGTGACTTTCGATGCGAATCGCCACCGCGATGCCGTCGCCCGCGTCGATGACGCCTGCGTTCTCACCCGGTCCGACCAACACGTGGGGACCCGTCGTCGGCAGACGCTTCAAGTGCAGTCGCGACGACTTATACGAACAGTGCTCGGACCACATCACGCCATAGAGCGCAAGTTCTAAGTGATTGGGTTCGCGCCCGAGGACCTTCTTGATGTCACCAAACTCGTCGTCACTGAGCCCGAGGGCTCGATGAAGGGCGTCGGGGGCGTTCACGCCGCGACGTGGGCCGCGACGAAACTTTCGAGCAACACGCGCCCGTCGGCGCTGCCGAGCAGTGTGGACATCGCGCGCTCGGGGTGGGGCATCAGACCCACGACGTTGCCCCGCTCGTTCGCGATACCGGCGATGTCGTCACGTGAACCATTGGGGTTCTCCTTGTAGCGAAGAACGATCTGGTCGTTGTCGTTGAGCAACGAGTACGTCTCGTCGTCACAGGTGTAGGAACCCGAGAAGTGATTGATCGGGATAACCAACTCGCGACCAAGTGTGGCGCGCGAAGTCAACACGGAACGGCGCGACGACACGACGAGTGTCGTTGGTTGACAGAGAAAGGTCAGTCCAATGTTCTTCTGTAACGCACCGGGCAAGAGGCCCGCCTCGGTGAGCACTTGAAAGCCGTTGCAGATGCCGAGCACTGGTCCTCCGTCGGCGGCGAATCGACTCACCGCGTCCATGACGGGAGAGAAACGCGCGAGCGCGCCCGGACGTAAGTAGTCGCCGTGCGCGAAACCGCCGGGCAAAATAATGCCGTCGTACACTGAAAGGTCCGTCACCGAGTGCCACACCAGTTCAGCGTGCGCGCCGAGCGCGTTGACGGCCGCCACCGCGTCGTACTCGCAGTTCGACCCGGGAAAGACGACGACGCCGACGCGGTTCACGGCGCGAGTGCCGCAAGAACTGTCGCCCGCGCGTCTTCAATCACGGGATTGGACAGCAGTCGTTCACCGAGCGCCGTGGCCTTTTCGAGCGCCGCTTTTTCACTCTCCGCTTCGATGGTCATCCGAAACTGCTTGCCGGCTTTGACGTCCGAAACACCACTAAAACCCAGTGCTGGCAAGGCTCGTTCGATGGTGGCACCTTCGGGATCGGCGATGCCGCCACGAAGCGTGACGTCCACAATGACGGAGTAGTTCACTACTAAGAACCGTACCAGTCGCTGAGAAGACGTCCGGTAATTCGTTCGTAGGCCTCGGTGTAACGAGCCGACGTGACGGCGATAATTTCGCTCGGCACCGTGGGCGGAGGTGGCGTGCGGTCCCACGACGCGTCGTTGAGCCAGTCGCGAAAGGGTTGCTTGTCGAACGACGGCGGCGTCTCGCCCGAATGAACGTGCTCGGCGGGCCAGATGCGCGACGAGTCCGGCGTCAACACTTCGTCACACACGACGAGTCGTCCCTCGACGACGCCCAATTCAAACTTCGTGTCCGCGAGGACGAGTCCCACCTCGCGCAACGTCGCTTCGGCGCGAGCGAAGAGATCTAAACAGAGTGCCTGCGCTTCTTCTAGACGCTCGCGACCAACAATGTCGGCGGCCGCGTCGAGGTCGATGTTGAGATCGTGACCGGACTCAGCCTTCGTCGAGGGCGCAAAGATCGGTTCTGGAAAGGGATCGGTGAGGCGAAGTCCTTTGGGAGCGGCCATGTGGTGGACCGTGCCCTGGGCAACGTACTCGTCGTAGGCCTGACCGGCGAGACGGGCCCGCACGATGCACTCCAGGGGCAGCATCTCGGCCTTGCGAGCGAGCATCGCTCGCCCGTGCAACGATGGTTTTGCGAGGAAACCCGGCACGAACCCATCAATGAGGTGAGGATCACAGGTCACGAGGGAACTCGGAATATCGGCCTCGAAGGCGCGCGTCCAGAAGTTCGTCAGCCCCGTCAGCACGCGACCCTTCTCGGGAATCGGTTCGTTCATCACGACGTCAAAGGCGCTCAAGCGATCCGAGGCGACCAGCAAGAGGTAGTCGTCACCGACCTCGTAGAGATCACGGACCTTGCCCGAGTACAGGTGAGCGATGCCGAGGTCGCTCACGAGCGCCACGTCAGGGCGTCCAAGAACCGTCCTCGATGTGCCAAGAGTCGATCGAGATCAAAGGCCCGAGCGAGGACCTCGTTGCTCAAGCGAACGTCGTCGTCACTCTCGATGACGTCGCGAAAGTTCCGTTGTTCCTCGATCGTCGCGCGCGCCGCCGCCTGAACGATCCGGTACGCGTCATCGCGCGTCATGCCCGACTCAATAAGGGCCAGGAGGACGGACTGGGAGAACACCAAGCCGAGGGAACCTTCGGTCAGATTTTTCAGCGCGCGCTCGGGGTGCAGCACGAGACCATCCGCCAGCCACGTGGCCTTTCGCAACATGTACACCGTCAATTGCAACGCGTCGGGCAGCACGATCCGCTCAACGCTCGAGTGAGAGATGTCGCGCTCGTGCCACAGCGCCACGTCCTCGAGTCCGGCCTGGAGGTAGCCACGCAACACGCGAGCGAGTCCACTGAGGCGCTCGGCGATAACGGGGTTTCGCTTATGGGGCATGGCCGACGAGCCTTTTTGTCCCAGCGCGAAGGGTTCTTCGGCCTCGCCGACTTCGCTGCGCGCCAAGTGGCGCACCTCGAGGGCGAAGGCCTCCATCGACGTGCCCAACGCCGCGCAGGCGTAGAGAACTTCCGCGTGGCGATCGCGCGCGATGACTTGGGTGGCGGGAACGGCGACGAGACCCAACGCCGCACAGACGTAGGACTCGACCGCTGGATCAATGTTCGAGTACGTGCCAACGGCGCCACTGAGCTTGCCGACGGCAATGGCGTCGCGAGCGCGTCGGGATCGCTCCAGGTCGCGTTGAACCTGGAGAGCGAAGAGCGCGAACTTCGCGCCGTACGTCGTGGGCTCGGCGTGCATGCCGTGCGTGCGACCAACGATGGGAATGTTCGCACTCTCCTGCGCCCGTCGCGTCAACGCGTCGCGAAGTTTCGTGGCGTCATCAATGACAATGTCCATCGCCTCGGCCAACGTCGAGCACAGTGCGGTGTCGACGACGTCCGATGACGTGAGTCCGTAGTGAATCCACGCGCCTTCGGGCATACCGATGCGCTCCTGCACGACGTCCACGAACGCGGCGGTGTCGTGATTGGTGGTCTCTTCGCGTTGGTTGACGGCTTCAACAAACGCGGCGTCAACAACGGGTCGACGAGTGCGCAGTACCGCGACGTCGTCCGCGGGCAGGACTCCGAGTTTGGCGAGCGCCTCGGCGGCGAGCAGTTCGACCTCGAGCATGGCGTCGAATCGATGTTCGTCGCTAAAGAGCGCCGCCGCGTCTTTTGGTGCGTACCTCGGAATCACTGATCTCCCCTTGCGGCCACGAGCGCAATGTCGCTGCGACGGACGCTTCCTCTAAAGTTTACGAGGGACGCGCCGTCGTAGGCCCGGCGACGGGCCTCGTCAACACTGGCGCCGAGTCCCGTCACCGCGAGCACCCGACCGCCGTTCGTGACGAACTCACCGGCCTCGTTACGAGTCGTGCCGGCGTGAAAGACCAGCACGCCCTCCAGGGGCGTGGCGAGTTGACCGTCCGGGCCAAGCCCTTCGATCACGTGGCCCAGTCGAGGGCTCTCGGGATAGCCCTCCGCGGCGAGCACCACGGTGACGGCCGCGCCCGACGGTGACGACGTCGCTCCCGCGAGGCGACCTTCGCCCACCCGAAGGAGCAGATCAAAGAGTTCATCGCCGTAGAGCGGCATGAGCACTTCAGTCTCGGGATCACCGAATCGGACGTTGTACTCGAGCAGTTTTGGACCCGACGAGGTCAGCATGACGCCGGCGTAGAACACCCCGCGATAGTCAATGCCGCGTCGAACAAGTTCGGCGACGGTGGGCTCGATGGCGAGTCGCATGATGTCGCTGGCTTGGTCGCTCGTGAGTGCTCGCATCGGCGCGTACGCCCCCATTCCTCCGGTATTGAGACCTTCGTCGTTCTCGCCCACTCGCTTGAAGTCCTGGGAGGACGCGAGGGCGAGAACGTTCGTGCCATCACACAACACGTGAAACGAGCACTCCTCGCCAATCAACCCTTCTTCAATGACGACCGTCGTTCCCGCCGCGCCAAAAGTGCGACCACTGAGTTTGTCGGCGACGTCCGAGCGGGCCTCGTCGAGGTCGTTCGTGACGAGTACGCCCTTGCCCGCGGCGAGGCCGTTGGTTTTAATGACGTAGGGCGGTGTCATGGTCGCTAAGAATTCGTTGGCCGTTTCTTCGTCGCTAAAGACGCCGTACGCCGCGGTGGGCACATCGGCCGCGGCGAAGAACTCTTTCATGTACGCCTTGGAACCTTCGAGTTGTGCGCCCGCTGCACCCGGACCGACGACGGTCTTACCCTGCGCGCGCAGTGTGTCGGCGAGCCCCTCGACGAGCGGTTGTTCCGGGCCAATCACGAAGAGATCGGCCTCGAGTTCGCTGGGCTTCGTCGTCACGCAGTGAAGCCCGTGCGCGGCGATGCCCGCGTTGCCCGGTGTCACAGTGACCTCGGCACTCTTGGCCAACGCCCAAGCCAGGGCGTGCTCGCGCGCGCCCGAACCAACGACGACGCAGCGCCTCACGAGGGTCGAACGAACTGCTCTCGACCCGGGCCGACACTCACCACCGAGATTCGAACATTGGTCGCCTCTTCTAAGAACTTCACGTAGCGCTTCGCGGGCTCTGGCATCTCTGCGTACTTCGTCGCTGAGGAGATGTCACACTGCCAACCGGGCAGTGTCTCGTAGATTGGCGTGACTTCGTGCAAGACGGACTGGTGATAGGGAGGATGGTTGTATCGAACGCCACCCGCTTCGTAGCCCACGCACACCTTGATCTCTTCGAGGGTGTCGAGCACGTCGAGTTTGGTCAAGACGATCTCACTCAGGGAGTTGAGTCGCGCGGCCTGGCGCGCCATGACGGCGTCGAACCAACCCACGCGTCGACGCCGCCCGGTATTGGTGCCGAACTCGTGACCGCGCTCGACCAAAAGTTCAGCGATCTCCCCGTCGAGTTCCGTGGGAAACGGTCCCGCGCCCACGCGCGTCACGTAGGCCTTGGCGATACCGACGATGTCGGTGATGTCGCGAGGCCCCAGGCCCGAGCCCGTGCACGCGCCGCCCGCGATGGGGTTCGACGACGTGACGAAGGGGTAGGTCCCGTGATCGAGGTCGAGGAAGGTGGCTTGAGCACTCTCGAGAAGGATCTTCTTGCCGAGCGCGAGCGCGTCGTGCACGATGGTCACGGTGTCGGCGATCATTGGCGCGAGACGCGGCGCCATCTCGTCGAGATACTTCTCCGCGATGTCCCTCGCGTCGAGTCCGGGGCGGTTGTAGATCTTGGTGAGAATCAGATTCTTTTCCTTCAACACCAGATCGAGTTTCTCGCGAAAGATCTTGGGATCGAGTAGGTCCTGCACGCGCAGTCCCACTCGCGAGGACTTATCCGCGTAGGCCGGACCGATGCCGCGCTTGGTGGTCCCCAACGCGTTCTTACCCAAAAAGCGCTCGGTCAAGCGGTCTAACTCCTGGTGGTAGGGCATGATGAGGTGCGCGTTACCAGAGACGATCAGTCGTGAGGGATCAACACCGCGTGCGCTCAGCGCGTCGTATTCGGCCAACAGAACCGCCGGATCGACGACGACACCGTTACCGATGACGGGGATGATGTGGGAGTAGAGAACGCCCGAGGGAATGAGTTGGAGAGCGAAGGCTTCACCGTCCACCACGATGCGGTGGCCGGCGTTGTGACCACCCTGGTAGCGAACGACCAGGTCCATGTCACGAGCGAGGAGGTCTACCGTCCTACCCTTGCCCTCGTCGCCCCACTGGGTTCCGACTACGACGGTTGCGGGCACAGGACTCCTCGAGAATGGCCTCGTTGCTAACAAAGCCTACCGTAGAGAAAAACGCTCTCCGTCGTCCTCGGCGAAGCGACGAAGAGAGAACTTAACGACTACCGCGCTGGCGACGCTGGGACTCAATGATGATGGCGAGCGAGTTCGACACGGGCACCAGGTCGCGTCGGTACTGACGGTGGGTCTGTTCCACCGTTGCTCGCGCTTCTTCTGAGAGTGCGCCCAGCGCCTCCTGGGCCGTGGTCAGCTCTAGTTCGAGCGCCATGATGCGCTTGACGCCCTCTAAGTTGACGCCTTCGGACGTGAGCTCTTGAATTCGTCGCAGGGCCACCAAGTCCTCATCGGAGAATCGACGAGACCCGCCGCTCGTGCGCTTGGGGTTCAGCAACCCCCCGCGCTCGTAGTTACGAAGCGTCTGGGGGTGGACACCGGCCAGTTCGGCGAAGACTGAGATGACGTAGACGGCGTGGAGTTCTTGACGATCGCTCACGAGACCTCCTCGCTCTCACTCAGTGCGGTGGCGAGTTGTTCGACGAGGGCGCGCTGATGTTTGTTCAACTTCTTCGGTACCGCGATGCTCACGGTCACGAGCAGATCACCCGCGGCGTTCTTGCCACTCGCCGGAACCCCTCGACTCTTTACGCGCAGCGTGGTGCCGGGTTGGGTGCCGGCGGCGATCTTCAAAGTGACCGGGTCGTCGAGGGTCGCTACTTCGACGGTCGTGCCAAGAATGGCTTGGGTCAGGGGGACGTTGACGCTCGTCGTGACGTGTCGTCCACGTCGATCGAAACGCGCGTCGGTGGCGACGTGCACGTCAACGAAGAGGTCGCCGGCCGGTCCGCCGTGCGCGCCAGGGTTTCCCTTACCCTTCAGTCGAATGCGCTGACCGTCGATGACGCCCGGGGGAATGCGGACGTTTACCCGACGTGACGAAGGTTCGCGACCGGTGCCGTGACAGGTCGGACAAGGTGTAGCGAACCTTCCGCCACGGCCCTGACACACCGGACAGACACTCGACATTGCGAAGGGTCCCTGGTCGTCGTTGATGACACCACGGCCCTGGCAGCGCGGACACGTGACGAACTCGCTGCCGGGCGCGCCGCCGGTGCCCTTACAGGTATGGCATCCTTCGTTGCTCGGCAGATTCACCGTCGTCGTCACACCCTTCACGGCGTCACGAAAACTTAAGTGCAGGGCCGTCTCAAGGTCGGCGCCACGTTGAGCCCGCTGACGACGAGCGCCACCAAAGAGTCCGCCAAAGACGTCGCCCAAGTCGGAGAAGTCACCGGTTTGAAAGTTAAAACCGCCAGAACTGTTGCCCCCGAGACCACTGGCCGCGGGGCCGAGTCGGCGAACCTCGTCGTACTCTTTGCGTTTGACGTCGTCACCGAGGACGTCGTACGCGCCCGAGACCTCTTTGAACTTCTCCTCGGAACCGGGATGGGTATCGGGGTGAAGCTGCTTGGCGAGCTTGCGGTACGCGCGGGTGATCTCTTTGTCGGTCGCGCTCGAGGTGAGACCGAGGACCTTGTAGTAGTCCTTGTCGAACCACTCACGTTCGGCCATTACGACCCACTATCCCCTGACTTTGACCATGGCCGGACGCAACACGACGCCCTGCCAGCGGTACCCCGCGCGAAGTACCTCATCGACTTGGGCCGCGCCTTGCGCGTCGTCGCCCTCGACGTGGGCGACCGCGTCGTGCACCTGGGGATCAAAGGCCGCTTCGACGGTGTCGATGCGCTCGAGCCCTTCTTTACTTAACGCGTCGAGTAGCAGTGAACGAGCTTGGCCGAGAGCTTGCGCCTCGGGACCCGCGACGTCACCAAAGTGTGCTTGGGCGTAGTCGAAGGCGTCAAGGACGGGCAGCAACTTCGTGACGATGTCACCCGCCGCGCGCGTGGCCGCGTCCAAAGAGGCGCGCGCGACGCGCTTCTTATAGTTTTCAAAGTCCGCCTGGAGACGCTGCAGCGCGTCGAGATACTCGTCGCGCTGGCGCTCGGCGTCGGTCCTCGCGTCGAACGCTTCAGTGGCGTCGTCTGACGCCACCGACTCGCTCTCTACCACTTCGTCGCTCACGCTTCGTCCACAATCTCCGCGTCGACAATGTCGTCGTCGTCGCTCGCCGGTGGTGCTGGCTCGCTCGAGTTGTTCTTCGCGGCCTCTTCGTAGAGACGCTGGCTAAAACTCTGACTCGCTGAGAGTAACTTCTCGGTCGCGCCCTTAATGGCCTCAATGTCACTGCCGGCCAAGGACTCCTTTAGAGAGGTCAACGCACCGTCGACGTCTTCGCGCTCGCTGCCCTGGAAGGACTCGGCTTGGTCCTTCAACAACTTCTCCGTTGAGTAGACCAGTCCGTCGGCGTTGTTGCGAACTTCCGCTTCGGCGCGTCGGGTGCGGTCCTCTTCGGCGTGGGCCTCGGCGTCACGGACCATGCGGTCGATCTCATCCTTAGAGAGCGAGGAGCCGCCCGTGATGGTCATTGACTGCGTGGCGCCCGTGGCCTGGTCCTTCGCCGAGACGTGCACGATGCCGTTCGCGTCTATGTCGAAAGTGACCTCAATCTGGGGCACGCCGCGAGGGGCCGGTGGGATGCCCACCAACTGGAACTTACCGAGCGTCTGGTTGTACGAGGCCATCTCACGCTCGCCCTGGAGGACGTGGACTTCCACGGACGGCTGATTGTCATCAGCCGTCGTAAAGGTCTGCGACTTCTTCGTGGGAATCGTGGTGTTGCGATCGATGATCTTGGTCATGACGCCGCCCTTGGTCTCGATGCCGAGCGACAAGGGGGTTACGTCGAGAAGAAGAATGTCCTTCACGTCGCCCTTCAACACGCCCGCCTGCACGGCCGCGCCAATGGCGACGACTTCGTCGGGGTTCACGCTCTTGTTGGGCTCTTTGCCGGTGACCTTGGTGATGAGCTCTTGGATCGCGGGGATGCGCGTCGACCCACCGACCATGATGACGTGATCGATCTTGTCGAGGGTCAGTCCAGCGTCTTTGATCGCCTGGTCGAAGGGCTTGCGACAACGCTCGACGAGATCGGCCGTGAGCTCGTTGAACTTTGAGCGCGTCAACTTAATGTCCAAGTGCTTCGGGCCGTCGGCAGTCGCGGTAATAAAGGGCAGGTTGATCGTCGTCTCTTGCACCGCCGAGAGCTCGATCTTGGCCTTCTCTGCGGCCTCCTTCAAACGTTGCACGGCCATCTTGTCGGCGGAGAGGTCCACGCCTTCGGTGTCCTTGAAGGTCTTGACGAGCCACGCCATCACGGCGTCGTCCCAGTCGTCGCCACCGAGGTTGGTGTCACCGTGGGTCGACTTCACTTCGAAGACGCCGTCCGCGATCTCGAGGACCGAGACGTCGAAGGTTCCACCACCGAGGTCAAAGACCAACACGGTCTGCTCGGCGGGACCCTTGTCGAGTCCGTACGCCAACGCGGCCGCGGTGGGCTCGTTGACGATACGTAGTACTTCGAGTCCGGCGATCTGTCCCGCTTCTTTGGTGGCGGTGCGCTGGGCGTCGTTGAAGTAGGCCGGCACGGTGATGACGGCCTGGGTCACGGAGTCGCCTAAGTAGGCCTCCGCGTCGCGCTTGAGCTTTTGCAAGATACGCGCCGAAATCTCTTGGGCGGTGTACTTGGTGCCGTCGATGTCGACGCTCCAGTTCTCACCCATGTGTCGCTTGACCGAACGTATGGTGCGGTCGGGGTTGGTGATTGCTTGACGCTTGGCGACTTCTCCCACCAGAATCTCTCCGGTCTTAGAGAAGCCCACGACCGAAGGGGTCGTGCGGCCGCCCTCGGCGTTGGGAATAACCACGGGCTCGCCCGCTTCCAAAACGCTCACCACTGAGTTGGTGGTACCGAGGTCGATACCGACTGCCTTTGCCATGAAAACTCCTTAACTCTGTTCCTGGCGAGCCGGACCGTCCAAGCCACCAGACTTTACAAGATCCATCCTACAGAGTTGAGTCCCACCTTGTCAAGAAAAATTATACGATGTTTAACAACTCAAGGTTGACTGAGCAACCGCACCCGATCCTAAGGGGCGCCCTGGGGCATTTCCCGGGCCAGGGCTACCATTGCGAGGTGTCTGAGCTCATACTCCTTCGTCACGGACGCTCCCTGTGGAACGACCAGAACCTCTTTACTGGCTGGCACGACGTCGACCTCTCGCCCGAGGGCGAAGCCGAGGCCCTCGCGGCCGGGCTACTCCTCGCTGAGGAGACCGACCTTGATCTGCGGGTTCTGCACACCTCGGTGCTGACTCGAGCGATACGGACGGCCGATATTGCCCTGCACGCGGCCAATCGGTCCTGGTTGAGCGTGCGGCGCAGTTGGCGACTCAACGAACGCCACTACGGCGACCTCACGGGACTCAACAAAAAAGAGACCGCGGAGAAGTTCGGCATCGACCAGGTGAAGCTCTGGCGACGCAGTTTCGACGTCCCGCCGCCGCCCCTGGCACTGGCCGATCCGCGCAGTAGTCGCGACGACCCGAGGTACCGCGACGTCGCGAAGGACCTCATCCCCCAGACCGAGTGTCTGAAAGATGTCGTCGCGCGCGTGACGCCCTATTTTCGCGACGTCATGGGTGAAGACTTAAAGTCCGAAGGCGTGCGCGGTGGCGCGGTGCTCGTCGTGGCGCACGGCAACTCCATTCGAGCCCTGCGCATGGTGTTAGAGAACATCGGCGAGAACGAAATCACCGACGTCGAGATACCGACGGGCATTCCCTACCGCATGACGCTCGATGAGGAGTTCACCGTGCTCGACGCCCACTTCCTCGGCGATCCCGCGGCCGCGGCGGCGGCGGCCGAAGCCGTCGCACGCCAGGCCGGCTGAGACTAACTACAGAGCGTCGGGTCCTCGCTCGTTGGTGCGAATGCGCACCACGTGTTCCACGTCCGTGACCCACGCCATACCGTCACCCACGGTGTCGGTGCGCGCGGCGTTCACTATTGCGTTAATGAGTTCCTCGACGAGTTCGTCGGTGCAGATGATCTCCACTTGGATCTTGTCGACGAAGTCGAACTCGTACTCCTTGCCTCGGTAGATCTCGATGTGACCACCCGTGTGGCCAAAGCCACGGACCTGGCCCACGGTGAGACCCGTGATGCCCACACCCTTGACGGCAACCTTGACCTCATCGAGTTTGAAAGGCTTTATAACTGCGGTGACTAACTTCACTATCTCTCCTTAGACGTTGTCGCTGTGCGTGTGGCTGGGCGTCGCGACGGGCTCACCGAAGGTGGGCTCGGGGAACGCTTCTTCATCGTGGATCGCGATGTCACCTTCTCTAAGTGTCTCATCGGATTCGCGCAGACCTCCAAGAAGCAACTTAACGACGTAGAAGACCAGCGCGGTGCCAAAGGCCGTGTAGCCAATTATCCACATGGCCGCGAGGAACTGCTCCCAGAGCTGGTGGAACGAGTGGCCAAAGAACCAACCAGCGACCGAGAAGTTGCCCGGTCCCTTGTAGTTCGGTCCCTTGATGCCGTACTCGGTCATTCTCGGGTCCGCCAAAATGCCCACGAGCAGACCACCGGTCAGACCAGCGAAGCCGTGGGTGTAGACCACGCCCAACGCGTCGTCGACCTTGGAGAAGGGACGACACTTCGAGAGGTAGTTCCAGGCGAGCCAGACCACGGAGGAGGCAATGACGCCAACACAGAGCGCCCCCGTACCGTTCACCCAACCGGCGTTCGGTGTTATAGCCACCAGACCGCAGATCATTCCATTTATCGCGCCCAAGAACGTGGGCTTCTTTTGTTTCGAAAGGAACATGTCCCAGAAGAGCCAGGTCAGTAACGCGGCGGCCGTGGCGACGTTCGTGTTAAGAACGGCCGACGCGGCGTCGGCACCGGCGTAGAAGGGGTCACCTCCGTTGAACCCGTTCCAACCCAACCAGAGAATTCCCGCTCCTACCGCCACCATCATCAGGTTGCTCGGGAAGGCGTTTTCTCGGTCCTGCCAACGTCGAGGTCCGACGATCCACGCACCCACGAAGGCCGCGACACCGGCCGAAAGGTGAATGACGTAACCACCGGAGTAGTCGACCGCGCCCTTTTGAGCGAAGAAGCCACCGCCCCAGAGCAGGGCCGCGTTCACGCAGTAGACCACGGTGATCCACAGCGGCACGATCAACAGCCACGCCTTGAACTTGAGTCGCCCAACGAGCGCGCCTAAGAAGAGGATCGGGGTGATCGCGGCGAACACGAACTGGAAGTACGCCAGCGTCGCGGTCGGGAAGTGGAAGGGAATTAAGGTATTCGCTCCCGAGACGGCCTGACCCTGCTCAGAGCTCGCTGTCGCCAACGGCGTGAAGTGGCCAACGAAGCCGCTCCAGAACGAGCCCGTTGCTCCGAAGTGGGACAACGGTCCAAAGGCCATGTTGTAGCCCCAGAGCATCCACACGACGAGCGTCAACGAGAAAGCGGAGAACGTCATCAACATCGTGTTGACGATCCACTTCTTTCGAACCAGTCCACCGTAGAGAACGGCGAGACCCGGCAAGCTCATGAGGCCCACCAGCGTCGCGGCTACCAGTTGCCACGTGTTGTCCGCTGGATTTAACCAATGGGGATAGGGAATGTAGGTCGCTGCAAGTAACACGTCCACTCCTTCTTAACTAGGAGAGGGCGGCGCTGACCTCAAGATGTTGGCATCAGTGTCGCAACCGAGGATTTCAAAACCGTTAGCAACGTGTTTCGGGCGTGTGAACTACGACAGTTTTTACAGTCGACAGACCGCTTCGACCTAGCGAAGAGAGCGCTCGACCACCTGAGCGATGTCGAGCACCGAGACGTCGTCGCCCCGACCGCTGGCCTTGACGGCGTCGTCGAGCATGATCATGCAGAAGGGGCACGCCGTCGAGATGACGTCCGCGCCCGTGGCCAGGGCCTCTTCGGTGCGCTCCATGTTCACCCGCTTGCCGATGTTCTCTTCCATCCACATCCGCGCACCCCCGGCGCCGCAGCAGAATCCCTTTTCGCGACAGCGACCCATCTCCACTTTCGTGACCCCGGGTATGGCGTCGAGCACGTCGCGCGGCTCATCAAAGATCCGGTTGTGTCGACCCAAGTAACAAGGGTCGTGATAGGTGACGGTGCCGGTGTAGGAAACGCCCGGCACGAGTCGTCCGGTGGCGACGAGGTGACTCAGAAGTTCCGCGTGGTGGATCACTTCGTAGTTGCCGCCGAGAGCCGGGTACTCGTTCTTCATCGTGTTGAAGCAGTGCGGACAGCTCGCGACGATCTTCTTCGCCCCGGCCTCGTTCAGCGTGGCGATGTTGGCCTTGGCCATCTCTTGGAAGAGGTACTCGTTGCCCATGCGTCGCGCCGGGTCGCCCGTGCAGGACTCGCGCGGGCCCAAGATGCCAAAGCTCACGCCGGCGCGGTGCAGCATGCGCGCCGTGGATTCGATCTGTTTGCGACCGCGCTCGTCGAGCGCGCCGGCACAGCCGACCCAGTAGAGGTACTCCACGTCCTCGGGAATCGCCCCGTCAAAGACCGGCACCTCAAAGTCGAGCGCGGCCAGCCACTCCGTGCGCTTGCTCGAACCGAGTCCCCAGGGGTCCCCCTGGTTCTCCAAGTTGCGCAACAACAGACCGGCTTCAGAAGGAAATCGTGACTCCATCAAGACTTCGTAACGACGCATGTCGATGATGGCGTCGACGTGCTCGATGTCCACGGGGCACTCCTGAACACAGGCCCCACACGTCGTGCACGACCAGAGCACGTCCGGATCGATCGTGGTGGGTACGAGGGTCGCCACCTCGCCACCACTCTCGCCCGAGAGCAGGCGATCGGCCGAGGCGAACATGTTGTCGCGAAGCCCCATGATAAGGAGTTTCGGGCTGAGGGGCTTACCCGTTGTCCACGCGGGACAGACACTTTGACAACGCCCACACTCGGTGCACGTCGCCAAGTCCAACATCTGCTTCCAGGTGAAGTCCTCCACCTTGCCCACGCCAAAGACCGTGTCCTCGCTGACCTGCTCCATGTCCATGTTGGGGGTCTTGTCGAGACCACCCAACGCACGAGGCCGGCGTGAGACGCCGACATTGATGGGCGCTAAAAAGATGTGCAGGTGCTTCGAGTACGAAACGAAGACCAAGAAGCCCGCGATCACGGTGATGTTGGCGAGCAGGAAGATCACTTCGAGCACGCTGTTCACGCCCACGCCGAGGGGGCGCAGCAACGTCGAGACGAAGTGACTCGAGAAAGCCCACTTCGACTCTCCGTAGGGGAAATAACCGGTATTGATCTGCGCGGCGCGGTAGAGCAACAACGTGATGATCACCGCCGAGATCATCAAGAGCACCATCCACGCCGCCCGAGTGTGACTACCGTAAAAGCGACTGGCCCGTTCTTTCTTGGCCGGAGCATTCCTGACTCGGATAATGCTGAAGACGACGAGTGAGACCAGCACGGCGGTGGCGAAGAAGTCCTCGACGAAGGCCAGCCAGTTGCTCTGGCCAATCCACGGGATGTGAAAACTTCGGCTGAAGAGGTCGCCGTACGCCTCGAGAATCGTCGTCATCAAGACGGTAAAGCCCCACATGGTGAAGAAGTGCGCGAGTCCCGGCACCGTCCAGCGCAGGAGTTTGCGCTGCCCGGCTACTTCGGTGACTTCGGCGTCGGCGACTTTACGAAATCCGGACCAGCGCCGCGGTGCGGGTTGACCACTACGGATGAGTCGCGACAACCAGAAAAAACGCTGGCCCGCGATGCCAAAGCCGGCCAGCGTTATTACCAGTCCAATGATGATTCGAGCTAACAACGTGCATCCTTAGTCGGACAATACCTAGAGACTACTTTTTGAAGTTCTCCGAATAGCGACTCGGCGTCGGCCCGCGCTGGCCGCGGTACTTCGATCCAAGTCCCGTGGTGCCGTAGGGGCGATCGGCCGCGGTCGTCATCTCGAAGAAACTGATCTGGCCGATCTTCATGCCCGGGTAGAGCAGAATCGGCAAGTTCGCGACGTTCGAGAGCTCCAGCGTGATGTGACCGTCCCAGCCCGCGTCGACGAAGCCGGCCGTTGAGTGAATCACGAGACCGAGTCGGCCGAGTGAACTCTTGCCGTCGAGACGCCCCACGACGTCGTCGGGCAGACCCACGCGCTCGGTCGTCGATCCGAGCATGAACTCGCCGGGGTGCAGAATCATCGGCGTGTCGGTGCCGACGTCAATCAGTTCGGTGAGGTCTTCTTGGGCCTCACGAACGTCAATGACGCGCTGGGAGTGGTTACGAAAGACGCGAAAATACTGATCGACGTGGAGGTCGACCGACGAGGGCTGCACGCAGTCGTCACCGAGCGGCTCAATGATGAGTCGGCCCTGCGCGAGTGCCTCTTTTATGGACCGATCCGAGAGCACCATTAGAAGGTCACGATACTCGTTTCGAGCATTTCGCCCAGAAGTTCAAGCCTTCGAGCGTCGCGCTAGGAGAGGACCCGGCGGCGAAAGTTTCTCAGACCAAGGCTCAGGAAGAGGGTCGCAAAACCGAGCATCACCGGGTAGATCACGTAGAGGTGCATGTGCGGAGCGTCGGTGAAGGCGGCGCGCATTCCTTCGTTGACGTAGACGAGCGGATTGATCAAGACCAGCGTCTGTAGCCAATGAAAGCCGCCGACTTTTACCGGCGCCAGATGGGTCCAGGGATAGTACGTGCCACCGAGAAAAGTGATGGGCAAGATGATGAACCCGAACATCAAGCCAATGTTGCGAGGTTCAAACGACGTGCCGAGGATGAGCCCGAGCCCAGCCATCGTCACGCACGCGAGAGGCACCAGCGTCAAAATAACGAGCCAGTGCAACGACACGTCAGCCTTCACGCCCGCGGCGTGGACCACTGAAGCAATGGGAAAAACAATCGCCGCGGCGATAAGCCCTTGCACGGCGCCCGAGAGAACCTTCGAGATCGCGACGAGCCAGATGGGACACGGTGCTTGTACACGGTCCTCGATTTCGCGGGTGAAGCCAAACTCTTGGGCCATCGTGAGCGCGATGGACTGCACGCCTTGAAACATGATCGAGATGCCCACGACGCCGGGCACGAGAATCGTCGCGAAGGCGGACGCCCCTCCCGCGCTCGCGCTGCCGATCGACTGACCAATCTTGGGAAAGACGAAGAGAAAAACGAAGCAGAGCAGGAACGGCTGAATCAACGTGCGCAGCACAAACTCACGAAAGGTCTTGCGTAGTACGACGAGATCGCGCAGTATCAGCGCGCCCAGGGCAGAACGACTCGCGGCGAACACCGAGCGTGTTGGCGTGATGTCAATGGTGCCCGAGGTCATACTTCGCGCAGCTCCTTGCCGGTCAGGTTGATGAACACGGTCTCGAGACTCGGCTCGGTGACTGCCAGGTCCACGATCTCGACGTTGAGCGATTCAGCCACGTTGACGATTCGCGGCACGAGGCGTTCCACTCCTTGAACGTGTACCGAAACCACGTTGTCAACGACGCGCGTACCCACGACGCCTTCGAGCGCGTTAGTGAGTGCGGTGGCTAAGGCGTCGCCGTTAGCGGCGACCTTGACGGTCGCGATGGTGTCGGCCCCGATGCTCTTTTTGAGATTGGCCGGCGTGTCGAGAGCGAGAATTTTGCCGAAATCCATGATCGCGACGCGATCACAGAGTTGATCGGCCTCTTCCATGTAGTGCGTCGTCAACACGACGGTCTGACCAGACCTATTGAGTTCTTGGAGCATCTCCCAGAGCGCGAGACGACTCTGGGGGTCGAGACCGGCCGTTGGTTCGTCGAGGAACAACACCGCCGGCGAGTGAAAGATGGCCCTCGCGACCATGAGTCGTTGGGCCATACCGCCCGAGAGCGCGTAGACCGACGCCTTCGCCCACTTCGAGAGCGAGAATCGCGCGAGCAGCTCATCGGCCCTGCGCCGCGACTCTTTGGCGTTCATACCAAAGAGTCGGCCGTGAAAGTAAAGGTTCTCCCACACGTTGAGTTGACGATCGAGCGTGTTCTGCTGGGAGACGATGCCCGACACCTGTTTTACGAGCGACGGATGTCTGCGCACGTCAATACCCGCGACGAAGGCATTGCCCGAGGTCGCTACGACGCGCGTCGTGAGAATGCCCGCGGTCGTGGTCTTGCCCGCGCCATTGGGGCCCAGCAGGCCAAAAATCTCGCCTTGATGAACCTCGAGGTTCAACTGATCCACGGCGGCCACGTCCATACCCGGGTACAACTTCGTCAAGTTTTCGGTACGGATTACGTCGTTGTCCCCCACGTGCTCAATCATTTCGTTGGTTGGTTGCCTCGCCAACTCTAGAGCCGCGCACGACGCGACTCAGAGAGCTCATTCGGACGTTCTATACAGTGGTCACCAATGGTAAGCAGATACGCACGCACGACAAAACTCAGCCTAAAGCGTGAGTGGGTAAAGGGCATTGTCGCGGGCGTGATTGCGTTGACCGCGCTGGGCCTCGGCAAAGCCTTTGGCAAGATCACCAACTCCTCAACCAACGCCAAACTCCTCGGGTGGGCCGCGGCTCTCGTGCTCTTGATCGCGGGCGCCTACGCGATTCGACACCTAGCGAGAGCCCTCGGTCGTGGGCTCGCTCGGCGCTCGAGCATCGGCGCGGGCGCGACCCTTCGCCTCGTGGTCTCGGGTCTCGGCTACGTGATTCTTCTCTTCGCCCTCTTCGCGGTTCTCGGTGTGTCCCTCCAGCATCTCTTGATCGGCGCGGGACTCGCCGGCGTCATTCTCGGTATTGCCGCCCAACAGAGCCTCAGCAACATCTTCGCCTCCATCGTGCTCCTCTTCGCCCGGCCCTTCGCCGTGGGTGAAGACATTCGCATTCGCTCGGGCGTCGTTGGCGTCATCGACGTCAAGGTGATGGGCATCGGCCTTACCTACGTCACGGTTCGAACCGACGAAGGTGTGTTGAAAATCCCGAACTCGGTGATGCTCGGTTCTGCCATTGGACGCCCCCATCCAACTGCCCCTGTATCAGTTGAGCCAACTCCCGAAGCGCCTCCGCCAACGAACGACGAGAAGCAGCAATAGCACTCTCAAAGTGACCATCTGTGGCGAGATACTATGAAGTCTTCGCGGGCGTAGTTCAGCGGCAGAACATCAGCTTCCCAAGCTGAGAACGCGAGTTCGATTCTCGTCGCCCGCTCCATGTTGGTAGTCAGAATTCCTGACCAACAGGATGATCGGTAATTGGCCTAAGTGATTGAGTAGGACGCTTTCGCTCATTTCTAGCTCAGTTCTCGGCGAGCTAGCGCCCACTTGACGCCCGACGTATGGTTATCGCCCGCGAAAAATTGCAGCGTTGCAGGACGAGATCGAGGTAAGTCATGCTGACCAAAGCGATTTTCCGTCTGAATATATCGATTCTCGCATCGATAGACCTCAGCTTCCGCGGCTGAGATCCACGCGGGTACATTATTTCCATGATTGGGACACAAGGCGCGTCTGGATTTGAGTTCCGGGCTAAGTAAGCGAACGTGCTGAACGTCCCGCTCACCCACCCGAGCCCCCATTGGTGTGAATCGGTCAGCACGTGGTGACGTCGTCGAGTCGGGACGACAAATCGACTTGAGGGCACTTCGCGGCCAGCCAGTGCGTGGGTCAGACCCGACTTGACGACACCAACATTCTTCTCACAGTCAGTGCGAGATCCTCGTCAAGGGCTTTATCGTAGAGAGGATCTTTCCAAGTTCGCGACGAGCGATCTCGCGATCGTATCGATCCTGAAGATTCATCCAGAAACCCTCGCTCATCGAAAAGAAGCGAGAAAGACGTAGGGCGGTATCGGCGGTAATGCGGCGCTTGCCAAGCACAATCTCATTGATTCTCCGTGGTGAGACGCTGATGGCTCTTGCGAGCGCGTTCTGGCTGACACCAAGTGGAGTCAGAAACTCCTCCTTGAGTACCTCTCCAGGAGTGATTGGATCAATAATTTTCGTCGTCATAATTTCACCTCAGTGATAGTCCACAATCGTTACGTCTTCGGGTCCGGCGGCAGTCCACCGAAAGCAGATCCGCCATTGCTGATTGATTCGAATACTGTGTTGGCCTGCGCGGTCGCCCTTAAGTTTCTCAAGCCGATTTCCAGGCGGCACGGTCAAATCCTTCAATTCTTCCGCAGCGTCCAAAATCAAAAGCTTTCGCACTGCTGATCTCAGAAGTTCCGAATCAAATACCCGAACCTGCTCGCGGTGCCATACTCGCTCAGTTGTCTTGTCCCCGAACGACTGCAGCACGCCTTCAGTATAACGCGTAACGTCATTGGTAACAACCAGAGGTCTACACTCGAAATGTCCATCGCAGCCGTCGACCTGCCTGCGCTCTCCTCAGTAGACCCTTCGGGGTCAAGGGGCGCCTCGAGCGCCCGTATGACGCCCGAGTCCAGAAAATACGAACATCCAGGCACAAATAGTGCCGCCTGATCAGCGTATTTACTTCCCTTCGACCTGAGTACCTCCTAGCTTCCCAAGCTGAGAACGCGAGTTCGATTCTCGTCGCCCGCTCCAATTGAGGAGTGCAAAAAAAACCTCGTAGGGGACCACAAATCCCCTACGAGGAAAATCTCACTCACGTGATAGTTCGGCTATTTTCACGACGTTGTGGCCCATTTTTGTTTCTGGAGTGCCCAACTAATGCCCAAAAAGATTTCCCGCCGAGCGATTAATCGTAAGTCCGAGTGCTTCGAAGGTTGAATCACGATCGCAGCCCCCTTAGGGCGCACTGTCCGAGTCTTGACGCAGTTGGTGTTCACAGTTACCACAGCTGAGAACGGTCGCTGCTGCATCGATTGGCGCCACGTTGTAAATGCGAAATTGTTCAAACTTCTACTGAAGGTGAGTCCAAAGTTGGTCGATCGAGGCGACATGAATTGACGCCTCGTGGGTGTAAGAACGCTCACCGGCGTACAAAGCAATGCCGCCGAGAAAACGTGGCCCCAACGCATCTTTGAGTTTACGAAGACCGGCAAGATCGGAACCTGCGATGCGCCTAGATGATTTCACTTCAATTGCAACTACAGCACCGTCATCACGCTCCAGAATGATGTCAACTTCGTCGCCATCAAACGTTCGCCAATGTCCGTAATCACTAACTGAATCTGACCACGAGATCTGCTTTAGTAGTTCACCTACGACGAACGTCTCCATCAAATGACCGAACTGGGTTAACGCTGAGGGTTGCAGTGCGGCAAGTTTCGTCGGCGTTAAGCGAAG
>DATLSR010000027.1:0-75019 GCA_035533995.1 Acidimicrobiales bacterium
CGCCAACGTCACGCTAAGGTGCGCGCCGTAGCGAGGGCTGCGCGCTCGACGAGGCTTCACCAGTTGCACCGTGCCCGCGTCCACGAGGGCGTGACGGGCGTAGTCGCGGTGCCAACCGGTCAGGCTCACCAGGTCGTTCAGCACCTTCGACTTCTCGGCTTTGGTGGAGCGCTTGTAGGCGACCGCCATCTTCTTCGTGACGGCGTGACGTTGACTCATCGTTAGCTCCATCGTTCATACGTAGATGAAATCAGGAACTCTCAAAGCCCACCGCTTCGCGGAGGTTTTATATGAGGCAATGAATGGGTCTACGCGGAGGTTTTAGATGAGTCAACTCGGATTCGACTGAGTGCGCGTCGATTCGCCTAGACTTGTTTCTTCCCTATTTTGGGAACTGGGGAGAGGTCGTTAATGGCGCACGAGCGTGAGATCGCCGAGGAGCAAGAGTTCCTCGATCTCGCCCTAAGGGCACTGGATCACATGCGCCAAGGCGCTCGTTCGTTGCGTGATAGCGCGGCGGTAGCGAACATGCGCGGCGCCGGCGACCTCGTCGAGCGTGACGTGGTGATGGGCACCGCGCTCCAGCGACTCGATCAATTGGCCATTGGGGACCAAGCACTCTTCTTTGGTCGCATTGACTACCAATCGAACGGCGACGGTCACGCTGACACGTATCACGTGGGTCGACTCGCGGTCTCCGATGAGACGCTCAACCCTTTGGTGATTGACTGGCGCGCGCCGGTCGCCGAGGCGTTCTACCGCGCGACGGGCGTCGAACCCCTGGGACTCTCGCGTCGTCGCCACGTGGCCATTCGCGCCAACGAAGTCTCTGGCGTCGAAGATGAGTACTTCGCCGACGCCAACGGCGAACTCGATTTACCCGACGACGAAGTTCGCTCGGCCACCGAAGAAGGACTCATTGAAGGGGGTCTGGCGCTCGGCGGTCCGGGTGCCCTACTCGCGGCACTGGGACGAGCACGAACCGGTCGCATGGGCGACATCATCGCCACGATCCAAGGTGAACAGGATCAAATTATTCGCAGTCCCTTGCCGGGCGTACTCCTCGTCCAGGGCGGTCCCGGTACCGGTAAGACGGCGGTCGCCCTCCACCGCGCGGCGTACTTACTCTTTACCCACCGCGCCACTCTCGAACGACAAGGCGTTTTGGTGGTGGGCCCCAATCCTCTGTTCTTGAACTACATCGAGAACGTCTTGCCCTCGCTCGGTGAGTCCGGGGTCACGCTCTCGACCATTGCGGGACTCGTCACCAACGTGGAGATTCGAGCCGTGGACTCTGAAGAGGTCGGTGAACTAAAGGGCGACGTGCGCATGGCCCAGGTCTTGGCGCGAGCGCTACGTACCCGAGAGCGAGCGTTGCGCAGTGACGTTGAAATTCCCGTCGGTCGCGCCATTGTGGTGTTGCGCGCGCGCTACACCGAGGAGGTGGTCGAGCGGGCTCGACGACGTCCGGGGAATCACAACCAACGTCGCTCGGCCGTTGGACGAGAGCTCGCGACGCGCCTCGCGCACGAGTACCACGACCGTTTCATTCACGACAGCGCCGAAGACGTCAACGGTGTCGGCGAGTTGGCCGATCTCATTCGCTCGACGCATCAGTTCAAAGAGGCGTTACAGCGAATCTGGCCGCGACTGACCGGTCAAGAACTGCTCCACGACCTCCTGGGCGCCCCAGCACTCTTGAAGGCCGCGGCGCACCACGTGTTGAGCGACGAGGAAGTGGCGTTGTTGTACCGCCCGCGCTTCACCTCGAGCGACGAGATCGCCTGGACCAAGGCCGACGCCGCGCTCATTGATGAGGCGCGAGTGCTGGTTGGACCACGTAAGCGACCACGGCCGGTCGTCAAGCCCGGCGACTCGAACATTCTCGCGGGCATCGACCTCGACGCCTACGCCGGGAACCATCGTGCGGCCGCCCTTCGTGAGGCGCAGCGACTGGTCGTCGCCCAGTCCCAGGAACTTGACGAAGCCGAGTTTGTGACCTACGGCCACATTGTCGTTGACGAAGCCCAAGACCTCTCGCCGATGGAACTACGGGTCCTGAAGCGTCGCGACCTCACCGGCTCGATGACCATCGTGGGGGACATGGGACAGGCCACGACGGCGTCGTCATCGGCCTCTTGGGACGCGTTGCTCGCCGTGTTGGCGCCTCGTCGCGCACCACTGCGCGTGGACCTCACGGTGAGTTACCGCACACCCGAAGAGGTGCTGAACTTCGCCGCCGCGACGCTGCGCGCCGCAACCCCCGACCTCGAGCCGCCACGACCGGTTCGACGCGCGGGTAGCCAGCCACTGGTGGAAAAAGTGACACCGGCCGAGTTCGCTGACGTGCTGGTGTCGCTCACGCGCGGCGAAATAGAGGCGGTGGCGCCGGGACGGGTGGCGGTGATCGTGAAGGGTTCACGAGTGGACGACATCGTTGCGACACTGCGCGGCGGTGGCCTCGAAGCCGTCGATCCACGCGACCAAGAGTCGAAGGGCCTCTCGGCCGATCTGGTGGTGCTGGCCGCTGAAGGGGCCAATGGTCTCGAGTTCGACGCCGTGGTCGTGGTCGAACCAGGTCAAATTGCTCATCGTGGCGCGAAGGACGACGCGAGCGCGACGCCGCGCGGGCTTCGCACGCTCTACGTCGCCCTTACTCGTCCGACCCGACGTCTCGCGATTATCGCGAGCGAGGAACTTCCGGCCACGCTGGACGCACGCGGTTGACCAAGTTGTCACAAGGGGGTCGCGATTTCTACTAGAAAGGTAGGCGTGAGTCAGGCAGTTTCCCCCAATAGCCTGGCGGAGCAAGGGAAGATCGTCCACGATCGACCGCCGATGCTGGCCATTGGCGTGATGATATGGCTCGGTTCAGAGCTGATGTTCTTCTCGGGACTCTTCGCCGCACTATTTACTATCCGCGCGCACCTCGCGACGTGGCCCCCCGTGGGCACGCACCTCGACGTCTTGCAGTCCGGCATCTTTACGATCATCCTGATCGCCTCGTCGTTCACGATGCAGTACGCGGTGTGGTTGATAGAGCACCGTCGTCGTGGCGCCGCGCGTAACTGGATCATCGCCACCATCATCATGGGCACGCTGTTCGTTGGCAATCAGGCGTACGAGTGGACGCACCTCACCACGCGCTGGTACACCAACTCCTACGGCTCGATCTTCTTCATTACGACCGGTCTGCACGGACTTCACGTGTTCTTAGGTCTCGTGGCGATGTCGTTCCTCTTGTTTCGTATGCGTGGTCGTGAAGGTGACCCCGGTGAACTCTCGACGTTTCAAGGCGTGAGTTACTACTGGCACTTCGTCGACGTCGTCTGGATCGGGCTCTATTCGGCCCTCTTCTTGTTGAAGTAGGTAGGGACTTGACTTCAACTCTCTTGAAACGCGCGACGCTCTTTTCGGTGGCGGGCGTCTTAGCGCTCGGTCCGCTCGCGCTCTTTGCCACCAGCGCACAGGCCAATCCACTCAACCCCACCGCGACCACGCGCAAGAACTCCGGCACGCCGAACTCGAACATCGTCGTGAAGAAGAACGGCACCGTCATCAAGTACGGCGACAAGTACATCACGTACTCAGCGCCCTCTTCCAAACTCGACGCACTCGGCCAGGCGCTCTTTATGGAGAACTGTGCGTCGTGTCACGGCACGCTGGCCAATGGCGTCCCGGCCAATGGCGTGGTCGGTGCCTACCCCGACCTCGTGGGTCTTGGACCGGCGACGATTGACTTCTGGGTGGCGTCGGGTCGGATGCCCGCTAAGGACACCACCGCGGTTGAGGCCCCTCGTCGCCAGGCCGCGTTGAGTCCACAACAGGCCGAGGCGATCGCCGCGTGGGTGAACTCGCTCCAACCGAGTTTTCCCTACATCCCAGACCCTCATCTGAAGAACGCCAACGTCTCCGATGGCGCGGCGCTCTTCGCTCTTAACTGCGCGGCCTGTCACACCATCGAGGGCGACGGCGACGCGCTCGCGATGAGCACATTCTCACCTTCACTACGAAACATTCCCGCCTACCAAGTCGTCGAAGCGATTCGCACCGGACCGGCCAACATGCCGCGCTTTACGGGCAACCTCTCGGACAAGCAGGTGAACGACCTCACCAAGTACGTCACGACCGAGATCCAACACCCGAACAACCCCGGTGGTTTCGGCTTGGGTGGCCTTGGACCAGTCGCGGAAGGCTTCGTCGCGTTGCTCTTGGGCGTGGGCTTCTTGGTACTCATCTGTTACTGGATTGGAGAGCGCACGTGAGCGAGCAGGACGAACACCGCACGCCTGTTTCGCTCAATGGACTGAGTGCCGATGACCCGCATCTTCAACCCGCGGCGAAAAAT
Source organism: Acidimicrobiales bacterium (assembly GCA_035533995.1). Classification (GTDB taxonomy): domain Bacteria; phylum Actinomycetota; class Acidimicrobiia; order Acidimicrobiales; family RAAP-2; genus RAAP-2. The sequence goes on from DATLSR010000027.1 coordinate 4,349, forward strand.
CCCGCGACCGTCGAGGTGGTCATCTCTATCACCTTCGTGCTGGGCACGATTCTCGTCGCCGGCTTTGGTGCGGCCTATTGGGTCAACGCCAAGCCGTGGATTCTCGGCGCGACGATGGGCGGCGGGCTCTTCATCCTGGGCGTCGGTCTCGTCGCCTGGGGCAAGTACCTCATGCCGCGCGGTCCCTTCGTCGAAGATCGTCACGAATTCGCTAACTCCCAGGCCGACCGCGACGCCTTCGCCGCCGCCATTGTTGAGCGAGGCGGCAGTGTCGTCAAGCGTCGCAAGATGCTCGCTGGACTTCTCGGCGGAGGACTGGGCATCTTTGGCGTCGTCGCGATGTTTCCGCTGCTGCGCAGTCTCGGTCCGCTTCCTAAGGGCACGCTCTTTCACACTGACTGGCGTAAGGGTTCCTACGCCGTCGATCAGACCGGTCGACGCGTGTCGGCCGGCGATCTCGCGGTCGGTTCCATCATGACGGTGTTTCCTGAAGGCACGCAGAACTCCGACCGTGGTCAGGCCGTGGACCAGACCGTGTTGATTCGTGTCTCTAACCAACGCTTCACGACCCAAAAGGGGCGTGAGACCTGGGCGCCGCTCGGTTACGTGGCCTACTCCAAGGTCTGCACGCACTTAGGTTGCCCGGTGGGACTGTACGAACAGCAGCTCCAACTACTCGTCTGTCCGTGCCACCAGTCGATGTTCAACGTCACCAACGGCGCCGTTCCCCAGTTTGGACCGGCACCTCGGCCCCTGCCCCAACTCCCGCTCTACATCGACAGCGACGGCTACATCCGCGCGCAGGCTGACTACAACCAGCCCGTGGGTCCAGGATTCTGGGAGCGCGGATGAGCGACGTCGCCACACCAACCAATAAGCGCGCCCAGCGCGAAGCGCTCGGACCCTACGGCAAGATCGGCAAGACGCTCGGTGAACTCGACGATCGTCTCGGTGTCGCCAAGGGTGGGCGCACCTTCATGGACAAGATCTTCCCCGATCACTGGTCCTTCATGCTCGGTGAGATCGCGCTCTACTCTTTCGTGATTTTGATGGTGACGGGTATCTATCTCACCTTCTACTTCGTGCCGAGTTCGGCGATCGTCACGTACCACGGTTCGTACCTGCCCTTGGACGGTCAAAAGGTCACCCAGGCCTTCGCCTCGACGGTGAACCTTTCCTTCAAGGTGCGCGGCGGACTCTTAATGCGCCAGATGCATCACTGGGCCTGTGACATCTTTGTTGGTGCCCTCGTCGTGCACATGGCGCGGGTCTTTTTCACCGGGGCGTTTCGCAAACCTCGTGAACTCAACTGGACGATCGGTCTGACGTTATTGATACTCGCGATCGGCAACGGATTCCTCGGCTACTCGCTGCCCGATGACTTGGTCTCGGGTACGGGTATTCGCATCGCGTACTCGATCATGCTCTCCATACCCCTCGTGGGCACCTACCTCGCCTTCTTCATCTTCGGCGGCAACTTCCCCGGCACGGCCGTCATACCAAGATTCTTCATCCTCCACGTGTTGATTCTGCCGCTCGTAATTATCGGGCTCGTGGGGGCTCACCTCTTCTTGCTCGTTCGACAAAAGCACACCCAGTTTCCTGGCGAGGGACGCACCGAAAAGAACGTCGTCGGCTCGCCGATGTTCCCGGTCTTCATGGCCAAAACCACGGGCTTCCTCTTCATCGTCGGTGGCATCACGGCCCTGCTCGGCGCTTTCGCCCAGATCAACCCCATCTGGCAGTTCGGACCCTACGACGCGTCGCGCATCTCCTACGCGGTGCAGCCCGACTGGTACATGGGTTTCTTGGACGGCGCGCTTCGAATATGGCCGTCGTGGACGTTCCACAGTTTCGGCCATACAATCCCGTTCGAGGTTTTCGTACCGGCCGTGATTCTGCCGGGCATCATCTTCAACCTTTGTTACATGTGGCCGCTAATTGAGCGAAAATTCACCGGCGATAACGAGATTCACCATCTCTTGGATCGACCGAGCGACCGACCCAAGCGCACCGCGGCGGGCGTGGCCATGTTCGCGTTGCTCGCGATCCTCTTTATTGCCAGTTCCACCGACGTCATCGCGAACTTCTTTCACATCTCGCTCAACACGGTGCTCCTCGAGATGCGCATCTTGTGCGTCGTCGTGCCCATTATCGCGTACCCGGTGACCTACAAGATCTGTAAAGAGATGCAGGCCTTTCACGGCGCGGGCAAGCGCAAGACGCCGAACGTCGTGTCTCGTACCAGCGAAGGTGAGTACGTCGCCACACCGACACCGGTCTACAGCGAGGACGCGCATCACGAGCTCCAGCCCACCGTCGTGCCCACCTTCATCGAGGAAGTACCCGAACAGCCCACGGAGAGCGGTACACGAACCGTCGAACGTTAGCGTCAATCGCGACGCCGCGCGGCCAAAGAGCCGGGACTCGTTCGCCGCGTGAGGTGTGAACCGCGTTGCCTAACATGGGCTTCGTGGCAACGTCGCTCAATTTTCTAGGTTCGCCGGCGTGAGCGTCGTCATCGGCATCGAGCCCCTAAAGAGAGACGAACTCGTTAGAGTCGCTCGTTTCTTCGAGCCGGTGTCGCTGAGTGAGCCAGTACTCGAACGCCTGCGTGCGCGTCGCGCGGCCATCGACGTACTGGTCGAGAGCGGCGAGCCGGTCTACGGACTCTCGACGGGCTTTGGTTCACTCGCCACCACGTCCATCTCGTCGAGTGAACGACGTGATCTACAGCGCTCGTTGATTCGATCCCACGCCGCGGGCGTCGGGCCCGAAGTCGAGCGCGAAGTAGTGCGCGCGATGATGGTGTCGCGTCTCACCAACCTCTGTAGTGGCGTCTCGGGCGTGCGACCCTCCACCGCCCTCGCCTACGCCGCTTTGCTCAACGCCAACATCACGCCCGTCGTGCACGAGTTCGGCTCGCTGGGCTGCTCCGGCGACCTAGCCCCCCTCGCTCACGTGGCGCTGGCCTTGATGGGCGAAGGCGACGTGCGCGACGCCGGGGGAGCGCGACGGCGCGCGTCCGAGGTTCTCGCCGACGCCGGTCTCAGTCCGATCGAGCTCGCCGAAAAGGAGGGGCTCGCGCTCATCAACGGCACCGACGGCATGTTGGGCCAACTGATCTTGGCGATCGACGACGGCATGGCGCTGATGCAACAGATGGATATAGCAGCGTCACTGTCAATCCAAGCCCTGCGTGGAACGAATCGCGTCTTCCTCGATGAGGTGCACGCGCTAAGACCGCACCCCGGTCAAGTAGCGAGCGCGCAGAATCTCCTGGCTCTTCTGGTGGACTCCGAGATCGTCAGTTCGCACCTCGACGATCCCTCCCAGGTCCAAGACGCCTACTCACTGAGGTGCGCACCCCAAGTCCACGGCGCCGCGCGCGACACGTTCGCTTACGCCACGAAGGTCGCCGACGTCGAGTTATCCGCGTCTATTGATAATCCGTCGGTCCTGGCGGACGGTTCGTTGGTCTCCAACGGCAACTTTCACGGCGCGCCCGTAGGGTACGCGCTCGACTTTCTCGCCATCGTGCTGGCCGACGTCGCTTCGATGTCCGAGCGGCGCACCGACCGGATGCTCGACGTCAATCGCAGTTTTGGTCTGCCGGCGTTCCTCGCCAAGAAGCCGGGCGTCGACTCGGGTCTCATGATCGCGCAGTACGCCCAAGCGGGGCTCGTGAGTGAGATGAAGCGACTCGCCTCACCCGCGAGCGTTGACTCGATTCCCTCCTCGGGCATGCAAGAAGACCACGTTTCAATGGGTTGGCACGCGGCGCGAAAGCTTCGTAAGTCTCTCGACGCCTTTCGTGACGTCGCGGCGATTGAACTACTCGCCGGCGCGCGCGCGTTGGCCCTTCGCGCGCCGCTCACGCCCTCACCGGTGACGGCCGCGGTGGCGAACGTGGTCAACGCGCGTTCCGGCGGCCCCGGTCACGACCGGTGGCTCTCTCCAGAAATCGCTGCGGTGAGTGAACTGGTTGATTCCCGAGAGCTGCTCGATATCGTGTCACGCTTTGTAACACTTCACTAGAAAAGGAGTAGTCATGTTCAGAAATCCCTACGACGAGTTGCCGAAGGTTCCTTCGTTCACTCTGACGTCGAGTGACGTCGCCGACGGCGAGACGTTGAAGATGGCCCAGGTGAGCGGGCTGATGGGCGCGGGCGGTTCGGACACCTCGCCCCAGCTTTCCTGGTCCGGTTTTCCAGAAGGCACGGAGAGCTTTGCCGTCACGGTCTACGACCCAGTGGCGCCCACCGTGTCCGGATTTTGGCACTGGGCCGTTGCGGATATTCCAGCGTCAGTGACCTCGCTGCCCTCGGGCGCCGGTGATGAGGCGGGGGGTGGTCTGCCCGCGGGTGCGATGCAGTTAGCGAACGACGCGAGCATGAAACGCTACGTCGGCGCCGCGCCGCCGGCTGGTCACGGGCCGCACTACTACTTCTTTGTCGTGCACGCACTCGACGTACCGTCGCTCGCGCTGCCCGAAAGTGCGACGCCGGCGTACCTGGGATTTAATCTCTTCCAACACACGCTCGCTCGAGCAATAATCATTGGGAACTACGAGCAGCACTGAACTAGGACGCCTTGTCGATTCTGATATCGCCCGAGACGGTCGTGACCTTGATGACGATGACTTCGTCCTCGCTCGCGCCGTCGCCCTTCGTGTCAAGGTCAATGTTCGATCCCATATCGCCCGACACCGAGTCGCCCGAGATGTCCACGGCGAGTCCTCGAACTACGTGCACGCTGACGTCACCAGACACGTTTCGCACCACGATGGTGCCCGGTTGATCGGCCGAGAGCTCGACGTCACCCGACGCGCTGAAGATCTCGGTTTTGGCGGCCGCGCCGAGACAGACGACGTCGCCCGAGGCGCTCTTGCACTTGAGACTCGTCTTCACGTGGCCAGAGTTGACGTCACCCGAGGCGGTTTGCACGTCGAGCGTTTCCACGGAGTCGCGCGCGACCACGTCGCCCGACGCGCTCTTGACTTTGACCGAGCCGAGCGAGCCGTGTAAGGACGTGTCGCCAGAGACGGTCGCGACCTCCATCGAGGTGCCTTGGGGAACTTCGATCAGCACGTCGAGGTCGGAACTACCAAAGTCGAACCATGACTTTCTTGGCCCGACCCGTAGTCCGCGAGACGACACCGATAGTCCGCCCGGCAGCGTGTGAACGGTGAGGCCGTTGTTCGCGGCGTCAAAAGTGACGTCGGCGTGCTCGAGCAAGTAGGTGTTCTTCGACGAACTGGCGCTCAAGGTAACTTTGAGATCCCTCCGGTCACTGGCGCGAACGACGACGTCGCCACACTTCGTGTGAATTTCCGCCCATAGTGGACCGGTGGGCGAGAAGCTCTCGACGCGTAGAGCGTCAGAGTTGCTGTGGCCCGACGCTCCCTTCACTGAAGCCTCGTGTTCGTTCGTCATCTGGTTTTCCTTTCGATTGATACTTACGGTGATCCACTGGGCCACCCTGGTTGGGAACTGCATGATCTGGGCGAGTGGACGCGTCGGAACGTCGTCGCTCGAGTAACGCTCGCCGCCGCAAGACTCGAAATTCAACGATGCGTGACGTGCGCTCTCGTAAGAAGCAGAACTCGGGTACGAAGGATCTAGGTATCTCATGGCACGTGCTTTCGAGTTAGGCGCGGCCCTTGCCGCGCAACTGGTGTCTGCCGGGCAGGGAGGTGCCCGAGGGATCGGTACGAACGGTGCGCTCGAGGGAGCGCACGATCCATGAGTTCACCGACGTACCAACGTCGGTCGCGAGGTGCTCGATGCTGCCCTTGAGGTCGTCGCTGAGGCGCAGCGCGATGCGCGCTGAGTAGTCGCTCGGTGAAGGGTTTTCCTCTTGGGTGAGGGCCACTAGGCGGTTCAGGTGAACGGCGTCACCTTCGAAGGTCACGTTGAGGGGAGCCCCGTCACGGAGGTTGAACTCCTGGACGAGGCTGTTCAGCGCGTCGAGGAAGTGCTTTTGCAGGGCTGGCTCGACCGCGACGCCGAGTCGCTCGACGATGGCCGCTGTTTCGGGGCCAGCGAGCTCGGCCAGGTTCTTGAAGTCCTCGCGGATGCTTTCGACGAAGTCTGATATCAACATGGCCCTAATATAACATCATTTTGATATCACTGTCAACTCATTTCTGAGGAATTCTGATGGGTTCGTGGTCAACCCCATTAGAACTATGAGGAATCTGGAGCATGGACGAGAGGCGTACCTGATGAAGGCAGCGGTGTACTACGAGACGGGCGGGCCGGAGGTCTTTCGCTACGAGGACGTACCTGACCCAACGCTCGGGCCCAGCGACATCTTGATCAAGGTCGAAGCCGTGAGCATCGAAGGTGGCGACACGCTCAATCGTCTCCAGGGTGACATGAACCGAGTTCCCCACATTGTTGGCTACCAGTGCGCGGGAACCGTGCTGGAAGTGGGAAGTGACGCCACTGGTTATCTGGTGGGCGAGCGTGTCGTGACGGTCGGCGTCGATGGATCGCACGCCGAACTGAGAACGGCGAGCGCGCCCTTTACGTGGAAGATTCCCGAGGGTGTGTCGACCAACGACGCGGCCTGCGTGCCCGTGCCCTTTGGCACGGCCGACGACTGTCTATTCGAGTTCGGCCATTTGGTACGCGGTGAGACCGCGTTAGTTCACGCGGGCGCGGGAGGTGTCGGTATCGCCGCCATTCAACTCGCCAAGCGAGCCGGCGCACGGGTTTTTGCGACGGCCTCGAGCGACGAGAAACTCGAGCGCCTGAGAGAACTTGGCCTCGATGAGGGCATCAACTACGTCACGAACGACTTCGTCGCCGAGTCGCGTCGATTGACCGACGGGCGCGGCGTGGACGTCATCGTTGACTCGGTGGGCGGCGTGACCCTGCAGGGAAGTCTCGACTCGCTGGCCTATCAAGGTCGGTGCGTGAGTGTCGGCGACGCGGGTCGATCAGCCGCCGAACGCGTCGATATCTCCAAGATGCGCGGTAACAATCAGACCCTGTCGGGCTACTTTCTCGGTGCGGAGCTCTTCTTGTCACCGCGTTCACACGCTCTAATCGCCGCTCACCTCGACGCGATCGCCCGAGGTGAACTTCGCGTCATTATCGATCGTGTCTTTCCTCTCGCCGACGCCGAGGAGGCGCACGCGTACATTGAGAGTCGCCAGTCCTTCGGCAGAGTTTTGTTGGCGCCGTAACGTCAACGTTCGCTGAAGCGACCAACGTAGTGTTCGGACCTAACTGATAGAGGTTCCCATGAGTTCAAGACCATTGACGGTGAGCGTTCCCGATTCGATGCTTCGTGAGGCACTCGGGCCACTTCCCGACGGCGTCGAGCTGATTGAGTGGGCGATGAATGGACCGGCGCCCGTTGACTCCATCGACATCGTGGTACCGCCCTACATGCGACCGAGGTCGATACTTTCGCTCCTCGAGGGCGTCACGACGCAGCTGGTGCAGAGTCAAGTCCTCGGCTACGACGGGGTCAGAGAAGCGTTGCCGAGCGGACTGGTCTACGCGAACGCGGCGTCAGTCCACGAAACCTCGACGGCCGAGATCGCCCTCGCGCTCATCTTGGCGTCCCAGCGAGGAATCCCCGACTTCGTGCGGGCCGCCGAGAAGGGAGAGTGGCGGCCCCGCCCGTACCCGGGTCTCGCCGACCGCTCGGTGTTGCTCGTTGGCTACGGGGGCGTAGGTAAGGCCATTGAAGCTCGACTGCTCCCTTTTGAGACGGTCGTCACGCGCGTCGCCTCGAGCGAGCGCTTCGACGAACGCGGCACGATATTTGCGACCTCGGCGTTGCCCGAGCTTCTCTTCGAGGCGGACATCGTCGTCGTTGGTGTGCCGCTGACGCCAACGACGACCAACCTCGTCAACGATTCGTTCCTCTCTCTGATGCGTGACCAAAGTCTTTTGGTCAACGTTGCGCGTGGCAAGGTCGCTGACACCGACGCGCTGCTCGCTCACGCGATGTCGGGCCGGCTACGCGTCGCCCTTGACGTGACCAATCCCGAACCCCTGCCCGCGGGGCATCCGCTCTTCGCGCTACCTAACGTGCTGATCTCACCTCACATCGGAGGGGCGACCAGCGCGATGATGCCCAGAATGGCGCGCCTCCTACGAGAGCAGATTGAGCGAATGCAGCGCGGCGACGAGCCGCTCAACGTGGTTGTTCGAAGCTAATCCTCGGCGACGTTCGTTCTTCGTCAAGTTTGTTGGAGTGTCGTCGATTCACCTGGGTGGTCGCTCAGGCGTTCTATCGCGGCGTCGACTTCGCCCCCCAACAAGATCGCGAGTCCGGTGAGATAGAGCCAGAAGATGAGGATGGCGACGCCGGCGAAGGCCCCGTACGTGCGGCCGTAGGAGTTGAAGCTAGACGTGTAAAAGGAAAAACCGAAGGAGACAATGGCCCAGAGCAGGGTGGCGAACAACGCCCCCAGGCTCGTCCAACGCCATCGAGGTCGCGGGCGATTGGGTGCAACGTAGTAGAGCAGTGACATCAAAAAATTCATCAAAGCGACCGCGGCCACCCAGCGAGCAACGGTCCACAGGGCACTGAAGGCAACGCCACCGAGTGGGGCCGTGTCCTTAATGACGTTGCCGATCTGTGGTCCAAAGATGATCAGCGTGGACGCGGCCCCCCCGAGCAGCGTCGCGCCGAGTAGCAGCGGCAGGGCCACGATCCGTTTGGCGAGGAATGAGCGATCCATCTCGAGGCCAAAGGCCATGTCCAAACCCTCTTCGACGATTACCATTCCCGACGTGGCACTCCAGAGCGCCACCACGCACGCCGCGATAGTTGTCCACAGGTCCGCAGTGCCGCGCTGCGTCGCGTGATTGATCGCTCCGGTAAAGACCTGCGCCGCGCCCGAGGGCAGCGATTTGGTGACGCCACTGAGCAGGCTGATCACGACGTGACGAGGCAACGTGACGAGCGTCGCGATGCCCAGCAGAGCAATGATTATTGGAAACACCGCTAAAAACCATCGGTACGCGAAGGCGCCAGCGGCCATGTTGACGCGGTTCTTCTTCATGTTCTTCAGCGTCGAACGGGCGACGCCTTTCCATCCGTGGGCGAACGCCTCCTCCTCTCTTTTAAGACGCGCACGTTGTTCTTCGATCACGACGCTCTAACCTCTCGCCCAACATCGCACGTGGAGTTCCACTCTTGGACGGCCTCTGGTTCTCAGCGCCCGCGAGTTCTTTCGCCAGACTCTCGCCTCGCTGGACGGCGACTTTTTGTGACATCGAGTGGCCGTCATTGACTTAGGACTCTAAGGCAGTCGCGCCGCCCGCGAGAAATGTCTCCTCGAGTGGACGGTTCTTTCAGGGCTGCTCTGAGTTCGAGACGTTGACGCAGTGGTCAGCTCGCGCTCATCTCCCACGGAACCAGCGACGAACGGTCCTTGGACCAAGCGTCGAGCAGGTGAGAGCCGAAGCGCTGCTCCAACATCAAGACGGCCGCCGCACCAAAGAGTAGATCCGCCCCCAACAGTGGCTCAGCGCTCACTAAGCCGGCCACCATGCGGTCGCGCGCGATCTCCGCGTGGTGCGCGTCAACGTCGGCGTGCACGTCAAAGAAGTGGCGACCACTCGGATCAACGCCTAGGCGCGCGAGTGCTTGGCCGTAGCGCGCCATTGGTTCAGCCGAGGTCATTTCGAAGACCGCGAGGTGTCCAACCAGTGCCGCGCGCCAACGTCGGTGCAACGCGAACATCGACACCAAATTGACGGTCGCCAGGGTCACCCCGGGAAGGACCTCGATGTAAGAACCGTGCGAAGCGTCGAGGCCGAGGGCGGTCATGGTGTTACCAAAGAGGGTCGAGTGCATGCGCGAGGCGTCACCCGATCCGTACTCGTCGTACTGAATCAGCGCCATAGCGGCCTTCGCTTCGCCGGTCAGTCGAGGAATGCCGAACGTGTGCGGGTCGGCCTCCTTTAGTTGATACGCGGAACGGTGCACGCAGAATTCGCGAAGCTGCTCGAGCGTGCCCGACGCGCCTAAGTACATCGACAGTGAAGGATCGCAGGACGCCGTGATGAGTTCGTCGAGGGCCGGCACCACTTCGTGCGGGTACAGCGGGGAAGTCGAACCGAGGTGGTCTCGTAGTTGACCTTCGAATACCTTCTCCAGCTCGGCTCGAAAACGCAGGAGTCCCGGATCCCACTCCCAGTCGGCGTCGGCCAAGCCGCGGTAGTGCACCTCGTAACAGAGGTACAGGGCTAACTCAAAGTCGTCGTCACTGAGTGCGTCGACGCCCGATACCTCGGGTGTCGCGCCGAGGGTCCCCGGCTGGCGTTGCAGCGCCGAGATTACGGCCGAGCTCAGAGGGCCGCGCGGCCACGGTAGGAGGGGCCAGTCCGACGGTAAACGAACCGCTTCGTTGGTTTCGCTCCCATAGCCGTCGACTCGGTTCTCAATGGAGACTGGAGGGAAGGAGGCGAACAGCGGCTTTGCCGTGGAGTCGAACTTCGTCACGTCGGGTTACTTCCCGCACGAACGCGCGCGGGCCCGTGTGTTGCTATCCCTCACCGAGTACCACCAGCCAGTTCACTTCTGGCTTCGGAGGTTTTGACGGGTTCGGCGCTTTGATTGGTGCCGACTCGCCCTCCACGCCCAGGAAATGCGAGGACGATTCGAGGGACGCGGCGTAGTTGCTTACCGATTGGGACGAACCATCGGCGTCGAAGGTGGGTCTCGCGACGACGTCAGCACCGTCCCTGGAGTGCTCGCCGTCGACAGGGATCAAGGGGGGGCGTGTGATCCCTGTCGACGAACGGTCTGTTGTGTCCAAGGGCGGGACATTCGATTTATTTTTTGAACGCATCCTTGACCTTCTCACCGGCCTGTTTGAGGTTGCCCTTGCTTTGTTCGACTCGACCCTCGGACTCCATCTGCTCGTCGCCGGTCGCCTGGCCAGCGACTTCCTTGACTTTGCCTTTGGCTACTTGAGCGCTGTTGTGGGCTTTGTCTCTGTTCGTCATTGTTCGTCCTTTTGACTGTCTTCAAGGAGGGGCGAGTGCTTCTCGTCCCTCCTGTCAATCTGTGATGTCGAGTCGTGTTCGGACGCCTCGAGTAACGGAGACCATTGAGGTGCACGGTCAGTCTCTGGTGCGTCGCGCTTACGCGCGATCAACAGTGGAGATCGTGGCCCCATCGAGGTGAGGGCCCACGTCGATGGGGCCGTCGTGGAGACGCGATTACTTGGAATCTTCGTGCACCGAACTCGAGTTGCCCGCGGAGTCCTCGACCTGACGGTTCATCGAGTGGCTTTGCGCGCGCCCGGGCCCCCGTGAGACGGCGAAAACTATTGACGAGACGACGAAGCCCGCGGCTCCGGCAATCATGAGAATGAGACCGATCGTCGAGAGACGAAAGCCCGTACCTTGGTACGTAACGGCCCAGTACATGATTGCGCCGGCGGCGGCTGCGATGGCGCTTAATACCATTCCGGGAAGACCCATATCACACCTTCTTCTACAGTCCCTGACGCTATGTCAGGTGAGAAGGATGCTGGGTCTAGACGTCCTGACTCGCATCGTAACACCTGGTACCAACGACCAAACAGAAAGTTTTATGACTTCTTCGCGACACTTCGGTGACCGATTCATTGGTTATCGAGGGGCGCGATGGTTCACGAGTGCGCAAGGGGGCACGTCCTGGGGTTGTCGCCGTGAAACCAGTGCCCCGAGACCTTTTCAAGGTTTTGGCATCGGTACGGACATAATGGACGTCAAAGCGCCGCCGCGCGATCACGAACAACAATTAGAAACCCAAGAGATGAACAAAGTTCTTCAGACATTTGGATTGACGACGAGAGATGTTCTCGACGAAGCCGATGGCATGAACGTTGGCCGCGTCGTCATCGTGCACGGCGAGCGTGCGGAAGTCATCTGGTTGAGTGATGAGGGTCAAGAGGTCCTCTCGCAATGTGACTTCGAAGCCAACTTGAACCTGGTGCCCGTAGCGGGTGACTGGGTGGGCGTGCGCGATGAACGAATCGCGCGCGTACTGCCGCGACGGAGTGAACTACGACGACCTCACCCGAACGGACGAGACGTTCAGGTACTCGCGGCGAACGTGGACCTCGTGTTGATTGTGGTGCCGACCGACCTCGAACTGAACAGTCGGCTGCTCGAGCGACTCACGATCATGGCTCGCGACAGCGGCGCTCGACCACTGGTCGTGGTCACCAAGATCGACGCCGTCGATGATGCTCGCGTCTTTAAAGGCGAAATCGCGGCCGAAGTACCGGGCGTGGAGATCGTGATGACGAGCGCACTGAGCGATGAGGGAATTGACGATCTCGCGCGCTCGTTAACCCAAGGCGTGACCGCCGTCATGCTCGGCGCGTCGGGGGCGGGCAAGACGTCGTTGCTGAACGCTCTCGAAGGAAGCGACGAACTGACTCGAAGTGTTGGTAAGAGTGGCGAAGGACGTCACGCTACGACGACGCGCAAGCTCTATCGACTGACTTCTGGTGGGGTCTTGCTGGACATTCCAGGAATCCGACTACTGGACGTCATGGTCGATGACGAGAGTTTGGCGAGGATGTTCCCCGACATCGAAGAACTCGCGACGAAGTGTCGATTTCGCAACTGCAGCCATCGTGGCGATGAGGGGTGCGCCGTTGAACTCGCCGTTAGAACGGGCGCGTTGTCGCAACGACGACTCGACACCTGGCGAGAAATGCAAGCCGAGATCGCTCACTACGAGCACCTTCACGATTCCGTCGCGCTGGCGTCCAAGCGCAAAAGTAAAGCTCCGTCGAAGCGCACCCACGACAAGTAATCGTTTTCTTCGATGACGTGAACCCGCGCCGCGAAGAGACTCTAGAACGAAGGGTCGCCCTTCCAAGAGAATCGGTACGTCTTCGCTTGTGCGTGTAGTGAGTAGTGCACGACCATCAGAGAATAGAGCGTGCCCTTCTTCGTTTTCACGGGCGCCGAGAGGTCGACCTTGCTGTTGGCGAAGTAGGACATTGGCGACGCGGCGCAGTAGGGCGTGCAGAGGTTCATTGCGAACCTGGTCGTACCCTTCGCGCCCGTTGAAGTCCACGACGACCAGTGCGTCCGCGTGAGTTGAGTGTTCGCGTCCGCACAGGTGATGACGAAGGACGTTGGTTCCATGACGTACGAGCCGCGACAGGTAAGAATACTGGCGCTCTTAAGGGACGAGAGTGCCGAAGCAGCGGCGCCTGGGGTCGACGGCGTCGATCCAAAGGCACTCGTAGTCGCACCAATCCCCACACCCACGAAGGCGAACGAGGCGAGCACTGCACCGAGCCATTTCATGCGCCGACGGCGCTCGCGCTGCCTAGCCGCTTTGAAAAGTAGTTTGAATGGGCGAACCTCGGACTGACCGAAAGATGGCGGAACAGTCTTGGGCCTGGTGATCGCGGACATTGAGGCCACGATAATTGTTTTTATGAGTTCTGCACATCCAAGGTTGCGCGGCAGCGATGAGCCAACGTTGGGCCCGGCACGTCTTGACCGCAATGACCCGACGGTGCTGCGCGAACAGGTGGCGTCAGAGAATCGTCGAACTATCGTCGAGGGTGAAGCGGGTCCCGGCGAGCGCACTCCGCGGGCCAGAGATTTCGCGGGCGAACTCGAAGTGATCTCCAACATGGTGCTACGAGCGCTGCGCGTGTTGCGTGACGAAGGGGTTGTCGAGATGGGCCTAGGTCGTTCGATCCGAGTGACCCGTACACGTGATCGAAGTGCGGTTGCGCTGAAGTTGAAAGAGCTCGTCGAGTTGGTTCAACCACAAGGCTATCGACGTGACGCGCTCGTCGTCATGCGGGAGAACCTACCTTGTCGCTAGAACGCGGCGCGGGATGTTCGTCAGGAACTATTGGGACTGGTACTGAGACACCGAGCCCAGTACCCTGGCATCAAGGTCGCATATTGGGACCCACAGATTCGCCGACGCACTGAGGAGAGACACGATGAAGGAATTTTTGACCGACGTGGAGACATTGCGCAAACACGCTCGCGAAAATATGGACCGCGGTCCGGTGACTGATGCTTACGGCGCGGACTTAGATCGCGTCCTCTTCGTGCTCAATCAGGCCCTCGCGACCGAACTGGTGTGCGTGTTGCGATACAAGCGTCACTACTTCACTGCGCAAGGGCTCAACGCGCAGGCGGCGGCGGCAGAGTTCATGGAGCACGCCGGCGAGGAAGAAGGCCACGCCGACATGATCGCCGCTCGTATCACGCAGTTGGGGGGCGAGCCTGACTTCAACCCCGACTCACTCACCGGACGCAGCCACTCCGAGTACGACTCTTCCGCCGAATTGGAAAAGATGATTCGCGAGGATCTCGTCGCTGAGCGAGTCGCGGTGGCTGCGTACACTGAAATAATTGCGTGGCTCGGTGACGGCGACCCTACGACGCGACGCATGTTGGAAGAGATTCTCGCCATGGAAGAAGAGCACGCTGAAGATATGCTCAATCTCCTGGAGAGTATTGTGTAGCGAGAAGTTCACGGCACCGATATCGGCGTACGTAACGTGATTCGTCGGTCTTTTGATGGTGTACTTGTCGCACGATAGTTGGGGGCGAGCCAATTTTTCGACGCCAATTGTGGCCAGATCTTCGTCAACACGTGGGGGTCACTCTCGCTCGCGAGCCAGCCACCCGAGGTTCAGTGGCTGGAACCAAACCTCTAAAGTGACCATATGAGCACTCCAATTCCGCCCTCCATCCTGCCCACGACCCTTGGAAATCTCCGAGCATCGGGCTATGAGTCGCGGACGGTCCGGGACGAAATCCGCCGCAACTTAGAGGGTCGTCTCGCCGACGGCATCCCTCTCAGCACGTCGGTCGTTGGTTACGAAGACACCGTCTTGCCCCAACTCGAGACGGCGTTGCTCGCCGGACACGACATCATTCTCCTGGGCGAAAGGGGACAGGCCAAGACGCGCATCATTCGCTCACTCGTGGAACTGCTCGATGAGTGGCTGCCCATCGTGGCGGGCTCGGACCTTCGCGACGACCCGTTCAGCCCAATATCCTCCTTCGCCATCGATCTCGTGCGCGACAAGGGCGACAAGACCCCCGTGGCGTGGGTTCACCGCAGTCAACGCTTCGCCGAGAAGCTGGCGTCGCCCGACACGTCGATGGCCGATCTCATTGGCGAAGTGGACCCCATCAAAGTCGCCAATGGCCTGTACCTTGACGACCCGAAAGCGCTCAGCTACGGCCTCGTACCAAAGTCCAACCGCGGCATCTTCGCCATCAACGAGTTGCCCGATCTCTCCGAACGCATCCAAGTGGGACTACTTAACGTCCTCGAAGAACGTGACGTACAGATTCGCGGCCACTTGGTGCGACTCGAACTCGACGTGTTGGTAGTCGCCACCGCGAACCCCGAGGACTACACGAATCGTGGTCGCCTCATCACGCCCCTGAAGGACCGTTTTGGTTCACAGATTCGTACGCACTATCCGAGCGAAGTGACGACCGAGATTGCGATCATGCACCAAGAGGCTCGTATACCCGCGGCGCCCGTGCCGATCAAGGTGCCCTGGTTCATCGACGACATCGTCGCTCGCGTCAGCCACGTCGCGCGCCGCTCCCACGTGATTAGCCAGAGTTCTGGCGTGTCGGTACGTCTGTCGATCTCCAACTACGAAACGGTCATCGCCAACGCGCTTCGTCGGACGCTACGTACTCGCGACGCCGTGGTCGTGCCGAGGGTCAGTGACTTAAGCGCGATGGTCCAGTCCACCCAAGGCAAGATCGAATTCGACACCATGGACGACTCCGACGCCGATCAGGTCATTGCCGCACTGGTCTCACTCGCCGTGCGCCAGTGCTTTAGTGAGCACGTGCTGCTCGAAGAGGCGCCGGAGATCGTCGAAGCCTTTAACTCTGAGGCGATTGTGCACACGGGTGACGACCTACCGGACCAGGACTATCTCGCGGTGTTGGCCGCGATGCCCGCGCTGCAGGCACCCGTTGATCGCGTGGCGGGACCCGGCGCGAGTGACGGTGAAAAGGCCGCGGCCGTTGAGTTCGTGCTCGAGGGTCTCTATTTGACCAAGCGCCTGGCGAAGGACGCCTCCGGGGCACGGGCGCTCTATCGCTCGAGGAATCGTTAGTGCCCGTTCGCTACGGCTTTCGTCGCTTCGGTGATAACGATGACTTTGACGACCTCGACGTCGAAGAGATGTTGGCCCATTTGGCCGACGACTTCATGGAGAGCGGCGACCTCGACGACGCCATGGACCGACTCCTTCGTGAGGGCTACACGACCGAGGACGGCGAACGCATCGAAGGACTGCGCGAGTTGCTCGATCGAACGAGGAAGAAGCGTCGTGAACTCGAACAACAGGCCGACCCCGACGGCGAGATGCAGCGTTTTCGCGACTGGCTCGAGGAGATCGAGGCCATCGAGGATCGTGAACTCGAAGAGCTCCTCGCCGACGCGCAGGCCTCCGATGACGAACGTCGAAAAGAAGTTACGAGCGATCTCGTTGACCAAAAAAAGATGCAACGAGACCTCATGAGTGAGCGACTCGCTGAGCGACTGGGCGAGTACCGCGACTACGAGTTCGTGTCCTCCAAAGCCCGCGAAGAGTTCGAAGAGCTACTGAGTGAGCTCGAGCGCGACGTGCTCGACACGTACTTCGAGAAGAGCAAAGAGTTCATGGGTCGTCCGGACCCCGAAGAGATTGAACGCATGCGCGACATGATGGACGCACTCTCGACCATGATCGAGCAGGATCGACGCGGAGAAGAGCTCGATCCCACGTTTGAGAACTTCATGGAAAAGTTCGGTGACTTCTTCCCCGGCGCCGAGAGTCTCGACGACGTCATTCAAGCCATGGCCGAGCGTGCCGCCGCCGCCGAGGCGATGTTCAACTCACTCTCCTCGCAGCAACAAGGTGAACTGCGATCACTCTTTGATCAGATGATGCAAAACATGGAGTTGAACTTCTCCATGAATCGTCTGGTGTCGAATCTGCGCCAAGCGACCCCCGATCTCGACTGGAATCGAGCGCATCGCATGCGCGGCCAAGACGGCTCGCCCTTCGCCCAAGCGGCCTCGGTGGCCGAGCAGTTGGGCCAATTAAAGGGACTCGAGGAGTTTCTCGGCCAGAGTAACGCCGCCCAAGGACTTCCCGAAGTGGACGTGGAGGCCGTTCGACGCAACCTGGGCGACGACGCCGCGCGACACGTCCAGCGTCTTCAAAAGGCCCTCCAGGGCCTCAAGGATCAAGGTTTCGTTGATCGAAAGGGCAATCGTCTTCAGTTGAGCGCCAAAGGAATCCGCAAGATCGGACAGATTGCCCTCAGGGACATCTTCAACAAGTTGAGCGACTCATCAACCGTGGGGGCGCACCCGGTGGCGACGTTGGCGCGCGGTGGGGACCGAGAGGAGACGTCCAAGCCCTGGGAGCCGGGCGAGGCATTCGCTCTGCACCTGCCGAAGACTCTTCGCAACGCGCTCCTTCGTCAAGGTCCCGGAACGCCCATTCGTCTGCACCCCGATGACTTCGAAGTTGAAGAGTACGAAGCTACGCGAAGGTCGGCCACGGTCATCGCGATCGACCTCTCGCTCTCGATGGCGATGCGCGGCAATCTCATGCCAGCAAAAAAAATGGTGCTCGCGCTCACTCAGTTGATTCGCTCCAAGTTCCCCCGTGACTTCGTGGCGGTGGTGGGATTTGGGGAACGCGCTCAGGAGCTGAAGATCGAGGACGTGCCGGCGCTCACGATCGACTACAACTACGGCACCAACCTCCAACACGCCCTGGCGCTCAGCCGCCACCTGCTGCGTAACGAGCGCGGCGAGCGTCAGGTGGTGGTCGTCACCGACGGCGAGCCCACGGCGCACCTGACGGCCTCGGGCGAGCCCTTCTTCTCGTGGCCTCCCGTCAAAGAAACCTTGGAGAAGACCATGGCCGAGGTGCTGCGTTGCACGAAAGCGGGGATCATTATCAACACCTTCGCGCTCGACATTGAGCGAAGTCAGTTCCCCTTTGTTGAACAGATTGCCCGGGTGAACGGCGGCCGGCTCTTTTACACCGACGTCGATGATCTGGGCACCTACGCCCTCGACGACTTCGTAAAACACCGTCAAGCGGGCTAGTCAAAGTCCGTTTTACCAGGTCGTTTGAAAATTCAATTTGCATTTTGGGTCAAACCCCGCAACAATGACACCGTTGTAATTACATCGGTGGCACTGGTCTCGATGGGGAGGAACACAGCGTGGAGATCGTCGAACTTTTAAGCGGTATGGAAGATCGTGGATGGCAGGCTCGCTCGAACTGCATGGGCGTGGACCCGGACCTCTTTTTCCCCGAGCGTGGTGCGTCTACCCGCGAGGCGAAAGAGGTCTGTCGCGGGTGCGTGGTGCGCGAGGACTGCCTCGAGTACGCCCTCGACAATGGTGAGAAGTTCGGCATCTGGGGTGGAATGAGCGAGCGCGAACGGCGCCGTCTTCGCCGGGCCCGCGCGATTGAACGTCGCGCGCAGGCCGGTTGATTCTCTAATTAAGGCGCGACTCGATCGTCGCGTTAAGGCTCAGCCCGAGTTGCTCCCAGCGTGAGGATTCTTGCGCTCGAACAACGGCCTCGGGTACGAGGCCCACTAGTTCACAACGTTCGATGACGCCACTTCCAAGGTTCACCTGGACTTCGTCGTAGACGGTTGACGGCCCGACGGTGAACGGATCGATCAAGTTGCAACTTATCTGTACGCCGCCACCGACCTCAAAGGCGAGGGCGCGCACTTCGGGTCGACGGATCTCCCTGGCGATCTTCTTCGCTTCGACAAGAGGGACGCCTCGAACGCAGATATTCCAGGCCACGAGCACATCTCGTACGCCCACGGCACAGGCACCCAGGTGAGGATCAGGCTCTGGAGGACCCAAATCGGGCGAGAGGGTCCGAAAGGCGCCGCGGCGAACGTCGGGCAGCGAGCGGGTGGAGCCGTTGGGAAGTGGTCCATAGAGAAAGACGGGCACGGTGAAAGTCGTAGAAATCCACTCTGCTGTCGCATCGCGCAGGGCCTTCGCCTGGCCGATCTGGCCGGGATCGAGCGCCACGAAGGGTACGACGTCGACGACGCCTAGACGAGGATGAACGCCGGCGTGACCCTCTAGATCGAGCAGGCGCATGGCCAACGTGACGAGGGAGTGGACGTCTTGAGAAAGCTCGTCGAGACCGTTGATGAGCGTAAAGACACTGCGGTTGTGATCCGGATCGGCGTGGCGGTCACGCAGTGAAGGGCCGGCGGCGCCACTGAGTTCGTCCAGGATGCCTAGGCGTTGTCCCTCGGAGAGATTAAGGACACACTCAAACAAGGCGGGTACTTAGCCGGCGTCGCGGTAAAAAAGGCGTACGCGGCGTCGTTCGCGCAATAGGCGGCGCCGTTCGCGCTCGCTCTTGCCACCCCACACGCCGTGATCGACGTGGTTGTCGAGTGCGTACTCGAGGCACTGTTTAGCCACCGGGCAGGTTACGCAGATTCGCTGGGCGACGATAACGCCCATGCCGTCACGTGGAAAAAAGGTCTCTGGTGCGTACTCGCGGCACTTCCCGTCGGCCATCCATTCGCTACTCATACTTACCTCCCTTCCTTACTTCTACTCTCACAGTAGCGACTTCTTTGGTCAGACCTCATTACAGTTTCACGACCACGCGGTTCACGTATTCACGAGCATTCGTACCCTTATTTCTGTCTTAGAGCCACTACCTCTCTGACCAGTACAATGGCGAAAGTAACCGCTTTCTTAAGGAGTCTCGTGAGCCAGGTCCCGACTACAGAAGTAACCGAGGTCGTCGATCCGGTCGGTCACGTCCAGGTGATTTACCTAGGCCCCGTGGCGCCGCACTGGGAGTGCCGGATGGTCTTCGGCGACGAAGAGCAGATCCAGGCCTTCGTTGACCGCGTCGACGCGCGTCTGCGTTTTCTGCCTCCTCACGACCCGCAGTTCCGTCGTAACCGCGAACGCGTGAACCGCGACGCGGAGCGTGAGAATCTGCTCGTTGAGTGGAACCTCGGTTACGACGAAGAAAGCTAAGCCAGCGGCGAGTTCGTCACTCGCTCGTACCACGCGCCTGGATCATCGAGTTCTTTAGCACTCGGAAGACCATCAACGCGTAGCAATGCGCCAAAGAC
The DNA here is from genome assembly GCA_035533995.1 of Acidimicrobiales bacterium. Classification (GTDB taxonomy): domain Bacteria; phylum Actinomycetota; class Acidimicrobiia; order Acidimicrobiales; family RAAP-2; genus RAAP-2. The sequence goes on from DATLSR010000027.1 coordinate 24,484, forward strand.
GCTGAGCGAGTGCTCGGCGACGAGCGTCGCCACAAAGCTGTTCGCCGCTTCGTGGTGAGGACCCTGGGTCGCGATACCAAAGAGTGCCGCGGCCGCGTCTTCACCTCGTGCGTCACTTCGACGGTGGCGCGCGTACGCCTCAAAGAGCGCTGGGCGTGGGCCGAGCAACGTCTCGGTGATGTCCTGGGCGGCCGCGCCGAAGAAGGCCAGCAGCACGCTGGCCGCGGCGTTGATGGCGCGCGTCGCGTCGCTCTCCTCGGGCATTTCAATACCCTCGAGGAGTCGCTCGGGATTGTTCATCATCTCGTTGATGTCGCCACTCTCCATCATGGACTGCAGACGGCCCATGAGGTCACCTTGGACGGCGTTGGATTCATTCACGGCGTCAATCAGCAGTGCGCGTAGCGCGTCGCCCGTGCCCGGTTGGGCGAGGACCAGAGAGGCGACGAACTCTTGGGCGAGCGCGAAGACGTAGACCTCGTCGTGCTCGAGGGACCACTCGTTGGCGAAGTTGGCCAAGTTGTTAACAACGAGGAGCCGTTGATCGTTAAGTCGAGGCAGCGGCAACACCGCGAGCGACCACGCGCGTGCGGAAAAGTGTCCCGCCACCGAACCCATTTGAAAGCCCGTAAAGAGTGGCCCGATGGTCGAGGAGATCTGGGCCATGAGTTGGCTGTTCGATTCGTCGAGGTCCTCACTGGGCGCCAGTGATGGCGCGACCATAGGTTGCATTAATGGTCGCCACTGCTCGAGTGCCGCGATCGTGAGGGCCGAGCGATTGACGGCGGTGACCGTGGCCTCAGAGGACACGCCAAAGAGCGCGTCGACGTGACGACCGACGAGTGGCGCGAGTTCTTCGAGGCGCTGACGCTCAATCGGCAGGGGATTGGGATCGCCGTCGTCGCCGCGGGCGATGTTGAGCGCGAGTTGGTTGGCGGTGGTGAACCAGGCGTCGGGGCCTTGTTGGCTGAGCATCGAGAAGATGTCGCCAAACATGTCGCCGAAGGGGTTTGTTGTCACGGGACCAATTTAGAGGGACAACCCAACGACACGTCCGCGTGATGCACCGTGGTCTTTTGGTCGAAAGTTAATTTTGCCGAGGTGTAGGCGGGGGTGAGGTAGAGCGTGGAGACCAGCTGGTCCCACGTGTTGAGGTTCTTGCCATTCCAACCCGTAATGACGTCACCGACTTTAAGATCGGCGTGCGCGGCGGCGCTGTAGGGTTTGACGCTCGTCACGAGCACCCCGCCTCCCTGTTCGTCCTTTCCCAAGATGCCCAGGTCAGCGTGACAGCCTCCACCACTGGCCACCACGGCGGCGACCTGCGCCACGAATGTTGCCGCGTACCAGGAGTGACGAGACGACAACACCGCCACCACGTTGCCCTTAGTGTCAACGGCGATGGCGTCGACGTCCTTGCTCAGACTGGTGTAGGTCTTGGTGGCGAGATAGTGCACGACGCCTTGTGCGTTGTTGAGTGGATCACCGAGCGTCGTCATTGACCAGTCGTACTCGGGCGCTTTGGTCGATCCCTTTTCAATGGGCGCCACGGCTATGACCGTCGTGCTCGAGGGCAGGGCGTCAAGTTTTGGCGCGGTCACGGCAACGCCCAAGTGCACGATCGAAAAGCCCATCACGTTGTCACGTCCAATCAAGGTCACGGGGAAGTTCACCTTCGACGCGGTTGATCCACTGATGAGTGCGTTGACGGGAATGAAGATAGTGGTCACGGCTAAGTCGTGGGGCAAGGCCAACGCCGCGACGTTGATCACGTGGCCGGGAATCGTGATCGTTAGATCGACCGCGCTTCCCGCGGCGTCGCGACTCACTGCGGGCAGGGCCTTCAACGTCGTGGCGAGGTGGGCGGGAAGATTGTTGTCCAGGGCCGCGGGACCGCGATTGGTCATCAGGACCACGGCGCCCACCACGAGGAGAACGGCCACGAGGCTCGCGGCGATGCGCGGACTCAACGAACGTCGTCGTACTTGGGTGGTATCGGGTAGAGCCTCGAAGCTTGGTAGTTCACTCGGGTGGATCCAGGGACGGCTGGCGGCTGGTGGTCGCGCTTTGCGCGTAGAGCGTCGCCCTTTCAAAAAATCCCACCCTGACATGCCCTAAAGGCTAGTAACGAAAGGCTTCATCTTGGCGTCGCCCTAACATCACTACTCATGGCTTTAGACGTCGCGCTCGACATTGGAACCGCTCACACGCGACTCGCGACGGGCCAACGTGGCGTGATGTTCGACGAACCCACGATGGTGGCCATCGACACCAACACCGGCATCGTTCTTGACCTTGGACACGGTGCACTGGAACTCGTTGGACGCACCCCTCGACACGTCATCGTCTTTCGACCCTTTTCTCAGGGTGCCACCGTTGACTTTGACGTGACGGCTCGACTCATCGAAGCGCTCTTTGACCGCGCGGGCGTGTCCAAGCTGAGTCGGGCCCGTGTGGTGATGAGTGTTCCTTCGCTCGCCACCGCCATTGAACGCCGAGCACTTCGTCAAGCCGCGATTCAAGCCGGCGCGCGCGAGGTCTCCTTGATCGAGGCGCCCCTCGCCGCCGCCATTGGTCTCGGTCTCCCCGTGCAAGACCCGATTGGCTCGGCGGTGACCTTGCTCGGTGCGGGTGCCTCGGAGGCCGCGATCATTTCGCTCGGTGGCATCGTCACTGGTGGCGCGCGTCGACTCGGCGGCATCGACGTCGACGCCGCGATCGCGACACTGCTGCGACTCAACTTGGGCATCGTCGTGGCGCCGGCCGTCGTTGAGAGGCTCAAGTGCACGTTGGGCTCGGCGCTCGGGAGCACGTCGGGGCTCTCCGAAGTAGTGCTCGCGCGCACCGTCGAACGAGGCGAGTTGGTAGAGGTCGAAGTGAGCGCCGACCTCGTGAACGCGGCGTTGCACGACGTACTGAATTCGACGTTACGCATGATTCAAGAGTGCCTGAGCGATACGCCGCCGGACCTCTCACAAGACGTCAGCGCGAGAGGCATGACCCTGGTTGGCGGTCACGCGAACCTGCGTGACTTCGACGAACTCGTCGCCACGAGCACTGGCGTTGAGGTGAACGTCGCGGACCAGGCCGACTTGGTTGTCATTCACGGCCTACTGGCCTGTCTCGAAGAGATGGCCTCGCTGCACGCGCTCTTTCGCAGCGCGGACCGCTAGTCGTCTTGATTGCGCAACTGCGTTACGGCGGAGCGCACTTGCCAGTCGCGATCCTCGCCAGCCTCGTTGAGGGCGGCCTCAATGTCGGGGCCTTCGAAGTTGGAGAGTGCGACGATGGCCCGGCGTCGAATCGCCGGCTTGTCCTTTAGCGCGTTGAGAATGGTCGCGCGGCCTCGGTCGTCACCGATTGAGCCCAGTGCCGCGATGGCGGATTCGCGACACCTGGCGTCCTCGTGACTCGTCGCCACCTCGCAGAGTGCGACCACCGCCGCGCCAAAGAGATGTTCGCCGAGTGCGAACGCGGCCCCTTCGACAACCAGATCGTCATCGTCGCCAAGGAGCGAGACGACCAGGGCGAGCACGTCGGGATCGTTGAGGTCGTCGTGGGCGAAGAGCTGCAAGGACTCGCGCCGTATCTCGACGTCCGGGTCGCTGAGGGCTTGTCGCCACAGTTCTGGCGTCATGAGCGATCGACGCGTCAATCCCCGAAGCGCCAAGACGTAGTGGCGGACGTTCTTTGCCTGCACGCTGGCCAGCAAGACTGCGTGGCTGTCGTCGTCGGAGGCGAAACTCGCGCGAAGGAGATCATCCGCGAGAGGCTCCACTAGCGTTGCGTCATCACCTTGCACTCACCCATTCCACCACCTTCTAGCGAACGACGCCGTCGCACGACGCTCCTGGTGGTGGGCGCCATCCTCATCGTGCTCTTCTTTGGCCTCGAGCACATCCACACCAACGAGTACGCCATCACGCCCGGTACGGCGACGCCCGTCGCGCCTTTGGTGAAGGTACGCGGCGTGGTGACGAATCCCCAACACGACACGATCATGCTCGCCGACGTCTACTTGACCCAGTTGACCCCTTGGCAGTGGATAACCGATCACTTTCAGTCTCACGTCCAATTCGTTCCCGGCTATGAACTCACGCAGCCGGGCGTCTCGGACGCGGAACTCGCCGCACAAGGTTTCCTCCAGATGCGTGACGCGAAACAAGCGGCCGAGGTCACCGCCTTTCGCACGCTCGGTTGGCACGTGCCCGCGACGCCGACGGGCACCATCGTGAACGCGGTCGTGACGCCTTCACCGGCGAGTAACGCGGGCCTCAACGTCGGCGACGAGATCGTTGGCGTCAACGGCATGGCGATTCATTCGTCCTGCCAACTCTTTACGTATCTCCACGACCGTGTAGCCGGAGCGGCGCTGAAACTCAGCGTCAATCGGGTGGAGATCTCGAATTCGGGCAGACTGTCGTGGAAGTCACCAACCAACGTCAACGTCGTCACCGCGACGACGCCGGCGGGTTCGGCGAAGGCGACGTGCAACGGAGTGACCGAAGGTAACGCCTCGTGGCTCGGTATTGGACTCGAAAACGATGACCAGTATCAATTACCTGCCAAAGTCACGATTAACACCGCCAACATTGGTGGGCCCTCCGCCGGTCTCGCCATGACGTTGACGCTGATCAACAAGTTGAGTGGCGGCTCGCTCACGGGTCACCACGTCATCGCCGTGACCGGCACAATCTCGCTCAACGGCGCCGTTGGACCCGTGGGAGGCGTCGAAGAGAAGGCCGTCGCAGTCCATAACGCGGGGGCAACGTACTTCATCGTGCCCAAGGGCGACGGCAACCTCGCGGGCGCGCGCGCCGCCCACCAAGCGGGTCTCAAAATTCTTGGCGTCACGACGCTCAAGCAGGTGCTGCGCGACTTGCGTGCTTTTGGCGGCGTGAAACCCCAGCCTCTTAGTAAGCCGTCCTAAGCCAAAATCCTAGTCCTCTACCTCGTAGTCTGTAAGGAATGGACGACCGGCGAATTCTTTCCACGACGCGTCAGTCGTCGTCCGAGATCACTCGGGCCAACTTCACAACCCTGCGAAAAGGGGGACTTGACCCTAATGAGGTTCGTCTCCATTTAGAGGCCGCCGCCCGCGAGATGGGCCACCTCGAACACCGCATCCGAGAACTCCAGGAGCAACTCGCCGAAGCCCAGCGCCGCGCGGCGAATCCCACGTTTGACGAAGCCACGTTGGCCGGCGCGTTGGGTTCACAGAGTGCCGCGATTCTGCGCTCGGCCCACGAAGAGGCCGGACGCGTCACCGCCGAAGCCCAAGAGCGCAGCGCCCAAGTCTTCGCCGAAAGTCAACAGCGCAGCGCCGGTCACCTCATCGAAGCCCAAGAGCGCGCCACGGCTCTCATAACTGAGGCCGAGAACACCGCCGCACAGATCGACCACGACGCACGTTCGGCGGCCGAGCGGCTCATCGACTCGGCCAAAGTGAATGGCGAAGCACTCATCGACAGGTCGAGAGAGCAAGGCCGCGCGATCGTCGATCAGTCGAACGAAGCACGTCGCTCGGTCTTGAACGACCTCGCCGTCAAGCGCAAGGCCCTGCACCTACAGATTGAACAACTGCGCGCCGCGCGCGACACGCTGGGCGCATTCGTCGCCACCGTGCGCCAACAGGTCGAGGACGTTCTGCTGGGCATTAATTTGTCCGATGAGGTCGCGCGCGGCGCCGCACTAGACGCGCTGCGACTACATCCGGTCACTCCCGAGCCCACCGAAGAAGAGTTGCTCGCGGGCACGCCGCTGCGCCAAGTGGCAGAGAATGCTCCCGACGCTCCAGACGCTCCGAACGCGCTCGACCAGGCGATCGGGGCCAAACCACGAGCTCGCAAGGGTTCGAAGAGCGCCCCCTCGATGGAGGAGTCGTTGTTAGAGGACGATCCATCGGGCACCGACGTCGTGAACGAGATCTTCGCTCGACTCCGTAAAGCCACGCTCGAAGAGCGCGGTGCTTCGGCGCCCGCCCCACGTAGGGCCCCGGCCCACAAGCTCGAGACGCCCGTCGGTGAGCTCTTTCACCGTCGTGATGAAGCACTCGATGAGTCCCTGACAGTCCTCACGCGGCGCGTGAAGCGCGCTCTACAAGACGATCAGAACATCATGCTCGAGCGTCTTCGTGACGTGAGGGCGATGATCACGACCGAGCTCGAAGACGAACACGCCCAGCGTGCTCGCTACGCCGAGGCGGCCCAAGACGCCCTGGCTCACGCGACCGCCGCAGGGGTGCAGTTCGCCAAAGACGAAGGGAGCGTCGCGGGTGACAATGTCTCTGGCGCCGCGCTCGAGGACTGCGTAGCCGATTTGGCCGTGACGATCGTGCTGGCGTTACGCAAGCGAATCCTCTCTGACGCCAGTGGTGATGGTCCCGAACGAGTGAACGCGGCTTATCGCGAGTGGCGTGGCGCGCGCGTCGAGCGTCTCTGCACCGACGCCGCACGACGGGCCTTTCATCTAGGCGTCGTCACCGCGGCTCGTGGGCGGACCATTCGATTCTTCGCGGCGCCTAGCGACGCGCCCTGTGACGCCTGCGCGCTCGACGCCTCGTCGGGTGAACGTCTCGCGGGCGAGAACTTTCCGAGTGGTTCGCCGTACCCTCCGTTGCACGCGGGTTGCGCCTGCACGGTTGTACCGGTGTGAATAAGTCGTAGGCTCACATAGTGCGCAGTCCCACCGACGTCCCCCAACGCCCGCGTCGACTCGGGCGGCTTTCGCGGCGCTTCTGGTTTGGCTTGGCCTTCGTCGTTCTCTTGGTGGGCTTTCTTTCGCTCCGTACTTTGGCCGTTTTGTGGACCGATCAGATGTGGTTTTCTTCGGTAGGACTCTCGAGCGTCTTTTCCACTTTGTTTTGGATAAAGGTCGGACTGGCGCTGACCTTTGGCGCAATCTTCTTCTTCATTATGTGGGGCAACCTGTTGCTCACCGATCGATTTGGCGCGCGCGATCTCTCCTTTGACCCCGAAGACGAGGTCGTGCGGCGTTTTCAGAACGTCGTTCGTCCTTACGCCAAGCGCGTGTACGCGGCTATCGCGCTGCTTATGGGCCTCATCGCGGGACTGAACGCCTCGGGCCAGTGGCAGAAGTACTTACTCTTTTCGCACTCCCAGACCTTTGGCCAGACGGATCCGGTCTTTCATAAGGACTACGGCTTTTACGTGTTCACGCTGCCGTTCGTCTCCTACGTCATCACGTGGTTCCTGGTCATTTTCATCCTCGCCCTGATCGTCACGGCCGGATTCCACTTCCTCAACGGTGGCATTCGCACCACTCGTGCCACGCCGCGCGTCTCGCCACGTGTGAAGGCCCACCTCTCGGTCATCGGCGCGGCTATCGCGCTCATGAAGGCCGCCGGGTATTTGGTCGCCAAGTGGGAGCTCGTTAACTCCTCGAACGGTTTCGCCCAGGGTGCGAGCTACACCGACATCCACGCGCGCCTGCCGGCCCTGACGATTCTCTTCTACCTTTCACTGGCCGCCGCGGCAATCCTCCTCTACAACGTGCGCTCGAGGGGCTGGTCGCTACCGGTGGTGGCGGTGGGGCTGTGGGCCTTCGTCGCCCTCGTCATTGGCGTGCTCTACCCCACGTTCCTCCAGACACTAAAGGTCGGACCCAACCAGGAGTCACTCGAGGCGCCCTATATTCAGCGCAACATCACCGCGACGCGCGCCGCCTACGGCCTCGACAAGGTGAAGTACCACTCCTTCGCCGCTTCGACGTCAATCTCGGAGAGCCAGATCAAGGCCGATGAGCCGACGTTGAGAAACATTCGCCTCTGGGATCCATCCAGCCAAATCGCCCTCGAGACGGTGACGCGCCGTCAGTCGATTCGTTCGTACTACTCGTTTTCGACTCTTTCGGTGGACCGCTACTACATCAACAAGAAGTTGACGCCCGTGGACATTGGAGCGCGTCAACTCAATCCCGCCAATTTGCCCTCACAGAGTTGGGTCAACGAGCACCTCCAGTACACGCACGGAATCGGCGCGGCGGTCATCGCGGCCAACGAAGTCGACACCTCGACGGGTAACCCCCTCTTCGTCGTCTCGAACGTGCCACCCGCGTCCAGCAATGGCATGCCGACGTTGACCCAGCCCGATATCTACTTCGGCATTAATGACCCCGGCTGGGTCGTCGCTAACACCAAGCAGCCCGAACTGGACTATCAAGTCAACGCTGGCGCGAACGCCGGTACGCCGGTCGAGAGTCACTACGCGAGCACCGGCGGCGTCGCGGTCGGGAGCATTTTCTCGCGCATGGCGTTGGCACTGCGACTCGGTGACTTCAACTTCTTGATTTCGAATCAAATCGACTCGAAGAGTCGCGTGCTGTTCGTGCGTGACGTGCGCCAGATGGCCCAGAAGGCCGCGCCCTTCCTCTCCTTTGACTCACAGCCCTACGCCGTCATCGCCAACGGCGAAGTGCAGTACGTGCTCGACGGCTACACGACGACGAGCGACTACCCCTACAGCGAGAACGCCTCGAGCCTTCAGATGAACACCGGCGGACTGCCCCAGAGCTTTAACTACGCGCGCAACTCGGTGAAAGTCGTGGTGAACGCGTACACCGGGTCGATGAAGTTTTACGCGAACGACCCCAGCGACCCAATATTGAAGGCCTATCGATCGGCTTTTCCGACGATGTTCCTGCCCATGAGTTCGATGCCTTCGACGATTCGCACGCACCTGCGCTACCCGAGCGACCTCTTCTCCGTCCAGGCCGCGACGCTCGGTCGCTACCACATCACCTCGGCGAGCTCTTTCTACAGTGCCTCGGACCGCTGGAGCATTTCGCCCACGACGGGCGCGGGCTCGCCGAGTCAGGCGCTGGCGCGCAGCACGATCCGCAACGCGGCGGGCAACGTCGTCTTCTCGGCGTTGTCGCCGATGAGTCCCCTCTTCCAAGTCGGATCACTGCCGAACGCCAACCACCAACAGCTCCTGGAATCCATTGACTTCGTGCCGACCGGCAACTCAGCGACGGTCCAGGGACTGACGGCCTTCATGGTCGCCACGAGCGATCCGCACGACTACGGGCAGCTCAGCGTCTACGAGACGCCCAGGGGCACGACGGTCACCGGTCCCCTCCAAGCCGACTCCGAGATCCAGCAGACCTCCAAGGTCTCCAAGATCATCACGCCCCTCGACCAACACGGCTCGAAGGTGATCTTGGGCAACAACTTGACGGTGCCGCTCGATTCGAGTGTTCTCTACATCCGACCGCTCTACGTCACGAGCACGTCGAACCCGTTGCCCCAGTTGCGCTACGTGATCGCGGTCTTTAATCAAGACGTCGCCATCGAACCCACGTTGGCCGGAGCGCTAACGAGCGTGCTCGGACAAAACGTGCAAGGTCTCGGAAATCCCGGTACGGGTACTGGGTCGAAGGGTAAGGGCTCGGGCACTTCGCCGACGACCAACACGCCGTCCACGTACCTCGATCAAGCCCTCGCTGACTACGCCGACGCCCAGGCCGCTCTCGCGAACGGCAACCTCGGCAAGTACCAGGTCTACGTGAACGCCATGAAACAACAACTCCAACTAGCTCAGAACGCTCTCGGTCACTCGTAGCGACTTAGTTGGGCGCCTTGACTGGTGCCAGCGTCTCGACGTCCTCGCGAGCGTCGAGGTGGCGAAAGGGATTGAGAAGGCCCGTGGGGTCAAAGACGTTCTTTATTTGTCGCTGTAGGGCGACGAGAGCGGGATCGGTAAGGGCGAGGTAGGGGCCGCGCTTGTCCATACCTAATCCGTGTTCGCCCGAGATGGCGCCGCCCATGTTGACGCCGGCGCGAAAGAGCTCGAGCAAGAGTTCGTTGCGGCGTACTTCATCTGGTTGGAAGACCGACATGTGAACGTTGCCGTCGCCCACGTGACCACATCCCGCCACGAAGGCGTCGTAGCGCTTCGCGAGTTCAGTCACTTGGTCGAGGAAGTCGGGTACCGTCGAGCGAGGTACGACGACGTCAATGATCTCGTGCGCACCCGCCGCCTTGGAGATCCAAAAGGCTCTCTCTCTCGCTTGAATGAGCTTCGTGGCGGCTGCTCCCTCCAGCACGTAGATGTCCAACGCGCCGGCGTCACTGAGTAGCGTGGCCGCGTCAACGAGGTCGGCCTCGAGTTGCTCTTTCGTTCTCGTCTCGAGCACCACGATGAGATAGGCCGCCGTCTTCTCAGCCACCACGGCGTCGATGCCGAGTTGGAGGTCGGTGGCTTTGGCCAGCGACGCCATGGTCAGGACGTCGAGGTACTCAAGGAGCGAGGGCGCCAGGCCCGATGAGACCAACGTCGGTACGATCTTCATCACGGCGTGTAGGTCATCGAAGGGCACGAGCATGGTGGCGCTGTGTTCGAGTACGGGCGAAAGTTTGAGCGTGACTTCGGTGACGAGCGCGAGTGTGCCTTCGCTGCCGATGATCAGTTGTGTGATGTCATAGCCGGAGGACGTCTTCACGACCGGTCCGCCCGTAGAGATGATCGTGCCATCGATCATCACGAGTTTGAGGCCGAGCACGTGATTGCGCGTCACGCCGTGGCGAACGGCCCGCATGCCCCCCGCGTTGGTGTTGACGTTGCCGCCGAGCGAACCAGTGAGTTCGCCGGGGTAGACGGGGTAGTGCAGACCGGAGCCGCGCAGTTTTTCGCCGAGTTCGCGCAGCGTAATGCCCGCCTGGACGACGGCCACGTGATCGCGAACGTCGACGCGCAGTACTTCGCGCATTCGGTCAAAGCAGACAACCAGTCCGCCGTTGACGGGGACGGCGCCACCAGAAAGGCCCGTGCCGGAACCGCGCGCCGTCACGGCGATCTGGTGACGTGAGGCCCACCTGAGAAGACTGGATACCTCTTCAGTCGAATGGGGGCGAACGACGGCGAAGGGTTCACGAACGCGGACGTGCAGTGACTCGTCGTGCAGATCGTCGAGAGCGTGGGCGCCACTAAACGTCAGGTCGCCGTTGACGATCTCTTCGAGTTCAGTACGCAACTGGTCCTCATTCACAGTTGAGACCCTACTCTTGGCGTCTCCTCAAGCGTTCAGTCCGGCGAGGTACGTCCCGTGTCGCCGGGGTCGTTGGGCGGGGTCTTTCTATCGAGCGGCGCGGAAAAGTTCTCAATGAGTTCGGGTTCTCGAACACCGGGAACGAGCAGCACCCCAAAACAGATGAGACTAGATATCAGACCGCAGAGGAGCAGCGCGTGACGAGTTCCTATGGCGCTCGCCGCGACGCCGCCGAACAAGATGCCGAGGGGTCCGAGCGAGAACGCAAAGAGAAAGACGAGGGACGAGACTCGACCCAAGACTTCTTGAGGAACGAGTCGTTGCATCATCGCGAACCACAACACGTCGCCGTAGATCATGAGTCCAACCTCAAGCGCGGTGATCAGAATCGTCACGACGACGTTGGGAGCGAAGGCGAGTGAAGCGATCGCGATTCCACTCGCGCCGTAGGCAATCCACAACACGCTCACCTGGCGACGAGGCGGTCCCAAGCGCGCCACGATCAACGAGGCAACAATCCCCGTTGCGCCACCGGCCGCGAAGACCAGACCAAGGCTCAGGGCACTGGCGTGCAACGTTTGACGAACAAAAAGCGGGAGCAGGACGCTGAGGGGTGCCATGCCAAAGAAGTTGGCGAGCGCCGCGCCAATGATGGAGAAGAAGAGCCAATGTCGCTTTATGACGTAACGAAGTCCCTCGCGGGCGTCTTCGATGGGTGACTGTCCAGACTTCTTGGCGTGACTTCTAGATCGCATTAGTGAGAGGCAGAGCGCAGAGACAAAAAAACTGGCGGCGTCGAAGCCGAAGGACCAGGCGGTGCCGATCGCGGCAACCACGAAGCCACCAATGGCCGGACCAATGAGTCCCTGGGTCAACTGAAAGCTCATCTGACTGAGTGCGTTGCCCGGAACCAACAGCTCGGGTGAAAGAAGTTCAGGCATGATTGCCGTTGAAGCCGGAGAAAAAAAACTATCGGCGGCGCCGAAGATAGCCGCCATCACGATGAGTTCCCACAGTCGTAGTTCGCCCCTCGCGATCAAGAGACCAATGACGCCCACCGTGATACCTCGTACGGCGTCAGAACTCAACATGGCGAGACGGCGCGAGACGCGGTCAACGACCACGCCTCCGACGATGGCTAAAAGGACTGAAGGAATTGCGCGAGCGGCAAAGACCAACGCGATACCCGAGGGGCGGTGATCGATTTCGAGCGTGACGATAGCCAAGGCGATCGTGAAGATCCCGTCACCGAGTGAGGACACCGTTTGTCCCGACCACAGCAACGCGAAGTCGCGAACTCCTAGCGCTTTGAACGTTCCCGCAGATTTAGGTTTTGACGACACTGTGGGATTCTAGAAACAACGAGGCCCCCTCCTTCGGAGGGGGCCTCGTTGTCCGTCGCTTGAGGCGACGAACAATTACTTAACGATGTACTTCACCCTGGCCTTTTTGCCACTGGAGAAGGTAAGGGTGAAGACGTACGTACCCTTCCTCGCCCTCACTGCTTCCTTCACTCTGACGGTCAACCGAGAAGCTGTCGCAGCGGTTACGGTTGCGGTGGTTCCGGCGTGACCCGCAATCCTTGGCCTTCCGGTGAAGTGACGCCCGGTAATGACGACCTTCGTGGTTCTGCCGGGAATGATGGCACCCGTGGTCTTGATTGCCTTAGGTGCTGGATGGACAACGACAGCGATAGTAAAGGCAATCGGCGTCGTGCCAGCGTCAGTACCCGTCACGGTGGCAACGTTGATAACGCAGTCCTTCGCGTTCGCAGCGGTCGTTCCACATGTTCCGGTTCCAATGGTTCCCGTCGCTACCTTGAACGTCGTGGAGGGCAACGTGCCGTCGGCCCCAACGGTGATCGGGGTCGCGGTCGCGACGTCGCAGCCTGCTTGTCCCGTGGCACTGGCCAGGCATTCAATGGCGTACACCGAGAGTCCTGCGGTGAAGTCGCTTCCCGTGATGGTTACGGAGTCACCATTTTTTAGTCCCGTCGCTGGTGTCGCCGTCACGCTCGGCACGAGGGCGAACGTGATGAGGGTGTCCGCGACGAGGACACCGGTGAGAGTACCGATGACGATAGCGCAGTTGAGATCAGTAGCTGAAGTGCCGCACGTGCCGTTACCAATGGCTCCGGTCTGGACAGCAAAGTTCGTCGAAGGCAGCGTACCGTCGACGTTCACGACAGCGGTTACCGGTGATGCAGGAACGTCGCAACCAGCCACTGTCGTTGCTGTTGCAATGCACTCGACTACCGCGACGGTAGCTCCGGCTGAAAAGCCAGTACCCGTGATGACAACCTGCTGGCTGTTAGTTAATCCGGTGTTGGGCGTGACGACAACTGTGGGCGCGGCGCCAGCGACGGCAAAAGCGATCGGCGTCGCGCCGACGTCAGTACCTGTTGAAGTGGCAACGGTGATAACGCAGTCCTTCGCGTCAGCAGCAGTCGTTCCACACGTCCCGGTTCCTATGGTGCCCGACTCTACGTGGAACGCCGTGGAGGGCAACGTGCCGTCGGTACCAACGGTGATTGGTGTAGTGGTCGCGAGGTCGCAGCCCGCTTGTGACGTGGCAGTGGCCAGGCATTCAATGGCGTAGACCGAGAGTCCTGGGGTGAAGTTGCTTCCCGTGATGGCTACGGAATCACCAGCTATTAGTCCCGTCGATGGTGTCGCCGTCACACTTGGCACGAGGGCGAACGTGATGGGGGAGGTCGCAAGGGTGGCAGTACCATTGCTGACCACGACGAGGCAGGTGAGATCAGCTGTCGACGTGCCGCACGTCCCATTACCAATGGTGCCGGTCGTTACGACTAAGTTCGTTGAACTTAAGGTACCGTCGGCGTTCACCAGGGCGGTTGCCGGTGCTGCAGCAGCGTCGCCGAGGTTGCAACCAGCCGATGATGTTGCCGTAGCAACGCACTCGAGAATGTAAACGTGGGTTCCGGCAGGAAGGCCAGAACCCGTGACGGCAACCGTTTGGCCGTTAAGTAGTCCGGTACTGGGCGTGACGGCAACTGTGGCCGAGGCCGCGCTGGCGGTTACGACGCCAAAGGTCGCCATACTGGCAAGTGCAAGCGTCGCCACCGCAATAATTCTTGCGAATTGTTTCATGTTGAATGATCTCCCATATAGCTCGTGTACTGTTTTTTCTTGCTAGAACGTTGTTGCAAGACTAAATAATGTTGTCCACACGCTCTCGGTTGGACCCTAGCACCAGGCTTTATTCTTCGTTAGCGCAGGCCGTGCGATAGATGTGCGCAACCTGGAGATCTCAGGGTTTATGACGTGCACTTTCGATGTGTTGGCAGTGATTCAACGAAGAACCAAGAATCACCACGCTTTACGTCGACCGTCAAACGAACGGTGCACGTTAAAATCGTCTCGTGCGTTGCGAGACGTGATTGAGTGCCGACGAAGCGCGGGCGCTGGGACTATCGAGCAAGGCATGGGTTAAGCGCGCCACGCGATGACGCTTCCCTGAACCCCAAGAGCGACGCGCGAGTCCACGAATGGTAGATCCATGGCGTGGGGTGTTCGAGCAATCAGTACCGTCGCCTCGTCCCAGTCGGCTCGAACGGTGACGACGGCATCGTGACCGAAGAATTCGGTGTGCAGAACGTGAGCCGTCGCTCGAGCGTCCGCAAGGTCACTACTGAGAACCAACTGCTCGGGGCGAATGAGGACGATAAGTTCTTCTCCTTCGCTCAACGCGCGCTGAGGTGTCGATTCCCCTAGCTGGAGAATCCCCATCGCCGTCTCGACGCTTCCTTGGCGAGCGCGGCCACTGAGAAAATTCACCTCGCCAAGTTCTTTAGCGAGTTCCGGTGTCGAGGGGTGAGCGTAAAGTTCCGCGGGGCTGTCGCATTGACTGATGCGACCGTTATGCATTATGGCAACCTGATCGGCCAACGAAAGCGCTTCGTCTTGATCGTGAGTGACGAGGATCGCGGTAGCACCGGATTCTTTTAGAACGAGACGCACGTCGTGTCGAACGGAGGCTCGAAGACTCGCGTCGAGTGAGGAGAAGGGCTCGTCCAGCAGTACCAAGTCGGGGTCGATGGCGAGTCCGCGCGCGAGGGCCACTCGTTGTTGTTGACCACCCGAGAGTTGGTGGGGGTAGCGCTCGGCCAGTCCACCGAGGCCGACCATCTCGAGAAGCTCCACGACCTTCTTCCCGTGACGCTCGCGCCGAGAGAGACCAAAGCCCACGTTGGCCACGACCGAAAGGTGCGGGAAGAGGCTTCCGTCTTGGGGTACGTAGCCAATGCGACGGCGGTCGGGTTCGACGAAGTGCGTCGCGTCGTCCACGATGTTCGCGCCAAGACGGATAGCCCCTTGGTCCGCGCGGTCGAAGCCCGCGATAACTCGCAACAGCGTCGTCTTGCCACTGCCCGAAGGTCCAAGGATTGACACGAAGGTACCTTCCTTGACCGTGAGGTCGAGGTTTTGCAACACCGACTGGTTCCGATAGGACTTGTCGAGTCCTCTGACCTCGAGATCGCTCACGTCAGCACCCTATTTAATGGCGACGAACTACTGCGCGCCGGAAGTCGGTCGAAGAATCGTCCAAGGACGTACGCCGGCACCGCCGAGATCGCGATCATCATGAGCGCGAAGGGCGCGGCCTGTCCGTACGACAGGTTCTGTTGGTAGGCCCAAAACTGCGTGGCGAGTGTCTGGGCACCTGTGGGAATGAGAATCAACGTTGCGGTTAGTTCAGTGACACCCGAGAGAAAGACGAGACAGAACGCCGCGCCGAGACCGGGCGCGACCAAAGGGAGCGTGACGCGGCGAAAGACGCCGAATCGGCTCACGCCAAGAGAACTCGCCACCTCTTCTATAGCGAGCGGTGCTTGAGCGATTGATGAACGCACGCCGACGAGCGCCAGAGGAAAGAACATCAGAGCGTAAGCAAAGATGAGCAGCGGCGCGGTCTGGTAGCCAAAACTGTTCGCGTGTTGCTCAGAGAAGTACGTAAGGGCCAGAGCGACGACGAGTCCGGGCATGGCGAGGACGAGAAACGTCGATCGCGCCAATAACAATCGAAGACGGTTGGGGTAGCGCACGACGAGGAGGGCCACGGGCAGGGCCATAAGTGTCGCAATGGCCGCGGCCGCGGCACTGTATCCAGCCGTCGTGAGCGCGGCGGAAACGAGTGAGACGCCGCTCAGTACGTGCGCGCCGCCTTCGAACGTCCAGTAGAGCGACGATCCCACCGGCACACCGAGTGCGGCACCGACGAGTGCGAGGAAGGCGAAGAGCACGGGGAACTTAGCTCGACCAAGGGGACGACGCGTGAAGTTTCGTTGCACGCCGGGGCCACCGCGCGCGACGCGTCCTCGTCCGCGCAGTGCGCCTTCGCCAAAGAGCACGAAGAATGAAAGGAGGACGAGCACGAGTGAGAGCGCGCACGCGGAGGCCGTGTCGAACCCAATGGTGAATTCGCCGAAGATCTCGGTCGTGAACGTCTGGTAGCCCAAAATCTCGAAGGCCCCGTACTCGGCGAGGATGACCAGTGAGACCAAGAGGCATCCACCAAGGATCGACCGTCGTGCTTGACCGAGCGTGACGCGCACGAACGTCGAGAGGCGACTCGCGCCGAGGCTGCGCGCGATCTCCTCTTGGCCGGGATCGGCGCCGCGAAAACTCGCCGCGACCGGGAGGTACACGAGGGGATAGACCGCCAGGGTCATCACGAGCACGGCGCCGCGAAAACCTTCGACCCACGTCGAGAGCGAAGACCAACCAAAACTCACGACAAAGTCCGGAATCGCGAACGGTATAACGACGAGCACGGCCCAGACGTGGCGTCCTGGGAGTTCGGTGCGCTCAACAAAGTACGCAGCGAGGGTACCGATGACTGCGCAGAGAATCGTGACCACCACGGTTAGGCGCACGGTGTTCCAGAGCAAAGTCGCGGTGAGCGATCGCCAGATGAGATGCCACACGTTCGACGTACCGGCGTTCGTGGCTTCGGTAATGAGAAACGCGAGCGGGAGGGCCAGCACCGCGACCACCAGCAAACTGAGCGCCAGCAGTGGACGAGGATGAGGCCGTCGACGACGTCTCGCGATCGCGTTCACGACTGATGACTCGCGCTCGTTCGACGGCGTTGGTATTGGGGTGAGCGTCACGCGCGTAGCAGCCCGATGGTCTTAAGAGGTCCGGCGTAGATTTTACGAATCACAACAGCTGTTCCTCGCGCAGTAGTGCGATGGCCTTCGATCCCGTACCGAGCTGGGCGATGTCAATCGGATAGGGCCGGAGTTGGCTAAGGGGAGTTTCGGGTTCGGCCGTGGTGACACCCGAAGCTATGGGGTACTCGAAGCTGGTGGAGTGAGCGATGATCTCTTGACCCTTGGCCGAGACCATGAAGGCGAGGAACTTCTGCGCCGCGACCTGGTGCTTAGACGACTTCAAGACGGCCGCACCCGATACGTCAATCACGTAACCCGGATCGTGTGGCGCGAAGTACGCAATCGCGGAGTGGATGTTCGCAGCGCCTATTTCGGCGCGCATGCGGTACCAGTAGTACTGGTTGACGACGCCAAAGGCCACGACACCACGGTTGACGTCGTTGGCGACGGCTTCGTTGTCGGGGTAGAGGTGACTTCCGGCGTTGGATTTGATGCCACTCAACCACGCCAGCGTCGCTTGTTTGCCGTTGGCCTTTAGCACCGCGGTCACGATGGGCTGAAAGTCGGTCTCGCCCGCGGCGAAGGCCAATTCATTCTTGAACTTAGGTTTCGCGAGTTGGAGGACAGAAGTAGGCAGCGCGCTCTTTTTAATGAGCGACGGGTTGTAGATAAGCACGCTCACGCGTGCCGAAATGCCCACCCACTCACCCTTGGGCGAGTTGAACTTGGCGGGTGTTTTGGCCAGTGTCGATGCGTCGACCCCGGCGAGTAAACCCTTCTGTTGAAGGTAAGTGAGCGCTGGTGAGTTCTCGGAGTAAAAGACGTCAGCGGGAGAACGCGAACCTTCCGCCACGATCTGTGCGTCAAACGTATCTTCGTCGTCACTGCGCACCGCGACGCTGATGTGGGGGTTGGCCTTTTCGAATCCCGCAACAATTGAATCGGTGGTGGCGACGTGCTGGCCGCTGTAGAGGGTGATTGATACGGTGGCCGCATTGCCATTCGAGGAACTGCCACAGGCGGCGAGCGCGAGAGAGGCCATCGAGGCGATGCTTAAAGCAACGCCCAACTTTCTTGCTCGCGTCTTGTGGTTACCTCGCTCGTGAATCATCGCGCACCCTTGGCCTCGTTAGTGGGAACGGTCGCTTAGCCCTGCCGAAAGATCGGCGCCGACGATGAGATGGGTGTCACCGACACCGACCAGGGCGAGATTCGCGTTTTCATTTAGGTTAGGCTAACCGAACAATCTGAACTTGCTGACGTATCCTTTGACGCCTGGCTTGGATTAACGGGTGGTAAGCGGGTAGAATGTAGGTCTTCATCGCGGGGTGGAGCAGTCTGGTAGCTCGTCGGGCTCATAACCCGAAGGTCGCAAGTTCAAATCTTGCCCCCGCCACCAACGAAAATGCAGGTTGAAGCCGGTGCGACAGCACCGGCTTTTCTGCTGTAAGAGTGCTCGTGGTCACGCGAATGCTGTCTGTTTAGTCAGTTGATGTCCGCAATCTCAATGGTCGGCGATTAAGAGTTCCAAAAATGCGGCGGGGGAGTGGACCGGTAGGCGATCGGCGAGATCAAGGAGATGGTGATCGCCCGAGACGATGACGGATCGTGTCGCCGCCGCCAACGCGATGAGATAGTTGTCGTCAGGATCCGACGATTGGACGGGGAGTGACAAGTCGGGGTCGTCAACGATCTCGCCCTGATGTTTGAGAAGTTCGATGAACTGCCGTGACTCAGTTTTGCTAATTCGTGAACGAAGTTTCGGGTAGTCGAATACTCGAGTTAGTTCTGCGAGCAAAAGTGGCGACGCGATGAGGTCGTAGTCTCCATCAAGCCATGCTCGAAGCACTTTTGCCGGTGTGCCCGACGGTGCCAACAGCGCCGAGACGATGACGTTTGGATCGAGGACGGCGCGCAACTCAGCGCGGACCTCGACGAGAGCGATGCTGTGCTTCGACAGCGAGAGCCATCGCCTCGTCCTCGTTCATCGTTCCGTGTGCCCAAATCTGATCCAGTAAATCGAGTCCGAGGTCGCGTCGCAGAGCCTCTTCAATGACTTGACTCTCACCCTTTCCAGTTCGAGCCGCGCGTACTTTCACCGCTCGAAGGACTTCGTCTTCGACGGTGAGGGTTGTTCTCGTCTTTGCCATAAATGCACTTTAGCATCAAGATGGCACCCTGGCGGTGCTGGTTCATGGTCACAGTTTGGTCACAGACTGAGCGAGTTTGGGCGGACTTGATGTAGCCATGCAGCAGCGAGATCCCATATCAGTGCTACGAGACGGACTCCGCGACACGGGATGGAACGAAGTGGACCGAACTCATAACCCGAAGGTCGCAAGTTCAAATCTTGCCCCCGCCACTAGGTAGTACCTAAACGAAGCCGAAGGTCCAGGGAGATCCTGGGCCTTCGTGCTGTCCGGAGCGTCGCCGGTAAAGCCGTCGCTCTCGCGTAGGTGAAGGGTGAAGAGCAGCGCGCCAACGGGATGTGACGGTCTCCATCGTTGGATGAGCCGAGTTCTAACGGACTCGTGAAGCGTTGGGGTAGTAGTGGCGACCGATATCATGACGGCGACGAGGTCGACTTCGGTAGGTGCTGTTGATCGAAGTCCCAATGGATAGAGGGACTCATGGCAATTCGTTATATAGAACTGGCGAGCGAGGTCACGGCCACGCTGCCCCCACTGCCCATCGCCGAGCTTGGGCCGCCGGTGATTACGCCGTTGACTAAGCCGTTGACTGAGTGCAAGGTGATGATCGTGAGCACCGCCGGGGTGCATCAAAAGGTTGATCCACCGTTTCAGCCCACTAACGACATGACGTTCCGCCGTATTTCGCAATTTGCGGAACCTGGGCAGCTCAAACCTTCGCATCCCGCACCAGTGCGTCGACCGGGCGAGGCGGACATCAACGTCGTACACCCCTACCAGCGCCTGGCCGAACTCGCCGCAGAAGGGTTCATTGGCGGAGTGACGGAGTACCACTTGAGTTGCTTGGGCGCCATCAAGAAGCTTAAGGAACTCGTCACCGAATTGGCACCACAGATGGCGCAGGCGGCGAAAGCAGGCGGCGCCGACGTCGTGCTGGTCGTGCCGCTCTGTCCGGCATGCCACCAGGCAGCCGGGTTGGTTGCCCGGGTGCTTGAACGTGAAGGGCTGCCCACGGTGTCACTGACCGGGGCGCGGGACATCACCGAACGCATCCGCCCACCGCGCGCGGCGTTCTTGAACTACCCGCTCGGGAACTCAACGGGGGCGCCAGGCGATCCTCAGGGTCAGCGAGCGGTGCTCCGGGCCGCACTTCAACTGGCTGAGTCGGTGAGCGAGCCGGGAACCATCGTGGACCTGGACTTCGTGTGGCCAGATGTCAACTGGGAGGCCGAATGCATTGATCTTTACCGACGCGAGGCATCTACGGTACTGGATCAGCGGACGAAGGGTGAATACGAAGGCGACGTCAACTTCGCGATTCAAGAATGTACTGACGTGTGTTCGCTGGCCTAGGTGTAATTTCCAGGACCGTTTATCGAAGCCTGCTCGCCGGTGGTCGGTTGCCGGTCGCTGAATGTGTTCTCTCACACTTGTAGTCGATGAGGAAGGTCTCAAGCGTGGCGAGCCGTCCCGCGTTCGACGTCACGCCATTCGAGTTAACCGTCGAGTCGTCGGGGAATGGACAG
Source organism: Acidimicrobiales bacterium (assembly GCA_035533995.1). GTDB lineage: Bacteria > Actinomycetota > Acidimicrobiia > Acidimicrobiales > RAAP-2 > RAAP-2. The sequence goes on from DATLSR010000027.1 coordinate 45,306, forward strand.
CGGGCCGACACTCGGGAACCAACGATTATTCGGGGTCTTCGCTGACTATAGTTTGGGCGTAATGAGTGGATCACTTGAGATGACCGATAGCGCGCGCGTTGATCAGTCGGACGTCTCGGCTCGAGAGACGGTCGTGTGTCTGGAGAACGTCACCAAGATCTTTGATGGTGTGCCCGCGGTCGATGATTTAAGTCTCGAAATCTTCGACGGAGAGTTCTTTAGCTTGCTCGGGCCCTCGGGTTGTGGCAAGACAACGTCACTTCGAATGCTCGGCGGTTTCGAAGAGCCGACGAGTGGGAGAATTCTCCTCGGTGGTCGCGACGTAACGTACCTAGCGCCCTATCACCGAGACGTGAACACCGTCTTTCAGTCCTACGCGCTCTTTCCTCATCTCAACGTCTTTGAAAACGTCGCCTTTGGTCTTCGTCGTCAAAAGATGGCCAAGACGGAAGTCGCCCGTCGGGTCGGGTCGATGTTAGAGATTGTCGACCTGCCGCACTACGAGAATCGGCGGGCCTCACAACTCTCGGGAGGACAACAACAGCGCGTCGCCCTGGCGCGGGCACTCGTCAATGAACCCAAACTCCTCCTCCTCGATGAACCAATGTCCGCCCTCGACGCCAAACTTCGCCGTCAGATGCAGATTGAGTTGAAGAGGATCCAATCCCAAGTAGGTATTACATTCTTGTACGTCACGCACGATCAAGAAGAGGCTATGACGATGTCGGATCGCTTAGCCGTTATGCGGAACGGCAAGATTGAGGGTATTGGGACTCCGCGCGACGTGTACGACAGCCCCTCAACGGAGTTCGTCGCCACATTCTTGGGTGCTTCGAATCTCCTGAGCGGTGAACTGTCCAATACCCGAGACTCCACGGTGACCGTCACGCTCATCGACTCGTCGATATTGTTGGTTCCCGCCGATAGAGTTCCCGAACTGGGTGGCAGTGTGAACGTCAAGGTCGGTGTGCGACCTGAGAAGATCAGCATTCTAAGCTCAAGCACGGCGACCCAAACTGGGTTTAATGCACTGAAGGGACGAGTACGCGTGTCGACGTTCACGGGTGTAGGAAATCAGTATCTCGTCGATACCGACGCAGGTGTTGAAGTAACCGTGTACGCCCAGAACATCGGCCAAGAGTCGGCGCCGCGAAGTGGCGAGAGCGTCGTGCTGACATGGCCAATTGAGCACACGTTCGTGGTTCGACCAATGTCGCGTAATAATGAGACAACAGACGAAGGGGAGTAAGCGATGGGCGTAAATGAGGAAGGTTCCATAGTGAACGCGGGTATCGACCCGTCGTTCTTTCGAGGTTTGGTCCAGCAAAGGCTGACACGTCGACAGGTGCTCACCGCGGCGGGCGCGGGCATCGCGGCGTTCGCTACTCGTGATCTGTCGAGCTCGGCCGGTGCCGCGACGACGGCCAAGGTTGGCTCGAAGAAGTGGTGGACCGAGCAAAAGCTTCACCACAAAGTCGACTTCGCTAACTGGCCCTTATACATTGACGCCTTTAACGGCAAGCATCTCTCGCTTAATCACTTCACGGCGACAACGGGAATAGCCGTCAACTACCAAGAAGTCATTCAAGACAACGCGTCGTTCTACGCCACCATCCGACCGTCGCTCCAAGCCGGGCAGGCAACTGGGTATGACATCATGGTCATGACGAATAACAACCCAGAACTGGGTTATCTCATTGAGTCGAACTGGCTCATTCCCCTCGATCACGCCAAGATGACCAATTTCAACAAATACGCGAGTCCGCTTCTTAAAAGTCCAACGTTTGATCCAGGGAACAAATACACGATGGCGTGGCAGTCGGGCTGGACTTCGGTGGCGTACAACTCAAAGCATGTGAAGGATCCCGGTAACAGTGTGCAGATTCTCTTTGATAAGAAGTACGCCGGGAAAGTCGGTATGTTGAGCGACCCGTTCGAACTGGGCAGTTTGGGGCTCTTGGCGCTCGGCATCGAACCCGCAACATCAACGGAGAAGGATTGGTCGAAAGCGGCCACCAAACTGAAGAAGCAAAAGAGCGACGGAATCGTTCTGGGCTACTACGACCAGAGTTACCTCCAGCACTTGAAAAATGGCGACACGATTATCTCCCAGTGCTACTCGGGCGACATCTTTCAAGCGAATCTCAATTCTAAGTACAAGGACTTAGTTCTGATGATCCCTAAAGAGGGCATGTTGGTCTGGACCGACAACATGATCATTCCGCTTCACGCCGCGAATCCATTGGACGCGATGACCTGCATGGACTATTTCTATAGCCCCGTCACCGAGTCGGTGGTTGAGTACTACATCGACTACATCTGCCCCGTCCCTGACGCGAAGCAACAGCTGCTACACCCCACGGGGTGGAATAAGGCCGCGCTGAAAACGATGTACCGCGAAATCCAACTCCCCACCTCCGTGACGGCAGATTCTCTGGACGTTTTCCCATCGCCGGCCCGTATTAAGGCCTCGCATCCTTACTACCCGTTTAAGAACCAAGAGGAGATTACGGCGTGGACCAATCTGTTTCTACCGATCATTCAAGGAGCGTAGAGAAACAGCATTCTTCGTCGGGTTGGGGAAAGAAACTCGCGCCTTACCTCTTGAGTCTGCCGGCGGGCGTGTGGTTGCTACTCCTCTTCATAATTCCTCTGGCCTCGCTGCTCATCGAGTCGCTCGAGACCTGCAGTCCGGTTACCGGTGCGTGCGTGATGACGTGGCACTGGGGCCAGCTGCCGAGCCAGGTCAGCCTCTATCACCAGCAGTTCATCACGAGTTTGATCTTTGCCGGCATCGCTACCGCCATCGATTTAGTGATTTCCTTCCCCATCGCGTACTGGATCGCTTTCTATGGTGGACGACGCAAGAACTTTTTCCTCATCATGCTGTTGGTGCCGTTTTTCGTTTCGTTCATCATTCGCACCATCGTCTGGGAGTTCATCCTTTCCCAGAACGGTGTCGTGTTGAAGTTGCTGCACGGCGCGCACGTGATTCCCGCCAACTTTCACGTATTAGGCACGAGCGTGGCCGTGATTGCTGGTCTCGCGTACAACTACCTGCCCTTCACCGCGCTACCCCTCTACGTCGCGATCGAACGCATCGATCGCAAGGTCCTCGACGCGGCCTACGACCTCTACGCCAATCGTCGCGAAGCCTTCATGCGCGTCATTTTGCCGCTCACTATTCCGGGGATCTTCGCCGCGTTTCTGCTCACGTTTATTCCGGCGTTCGGCGACTACGTGAACCAGGAGATACTCGGTGGCACGTCGAACACCATGATCGGGACGGTCATTCAAGATTCGTATCTGGTGAACTTTAACTATCCGGCCGGCGCGTCGTTGTCGGTAATTTTGCTCGCGGTCTCGCTCTTGGGTATCTGGCTCTACGCACGCCTACTGGGATCGCGAACGATTGAGGACTACCTGTGAGCGCCGATGTTGTAGTGAGCGAAGAGAAGACCGGCACGGCTGTGGGTGCAGTTCGGCGGCGTCGACGGATTGGGCGATTTGCGTTACCAACGTATTCGTGGCTCGTCATTGCGTACCTGGTCTTTCCCATCGTGGTCATGATCATCTACAGTTTCAATCGCGTGATTGGCGGTCTCCAGCTCGTGAGTTTCTCGTGGAATGGATTCACCGACGAGTGGTATCGACAGTGGAGTAACGTGCCAGGACTGACGTCCGCCTTCTGGTTGTCGATTCGACTGGCGCTGATCTCCACGATTATCGCCACGGCGCTGGGAACAGCTTTGGCGATCGCGCTCGTGCGCTATCGCGCCCAGAGATTTCGTGGTCGCGTCGCCATTGAGCAAGTGCTCTTTCTTAATATCGCCGCGCCAGAAATCGTTATGGGCGCAGGTCTGCTCGGCTTTTTCGTCACGTTCAACATTGCGCGGGGATTCTTGACGTTGGTATTGGCGCACGTGATGTTTTCAATCGCCTACGTCACGGTGACCGTTCGGGCACGCCTTTCGGGCTTCGATCGCTCACTCGAAGAGGCTTCCTACGACCTCGGCGCACGACCGATGACGACTTTTCGTCTCGTCACGCTGCCACTCATTTTGCCCGGGGTGCTGGCCGGGGCTCTCATGGCCTTTGCGTTGTCGATCGATGACTTCGTCACGTCGAACTTTGTCAGCGGTTCTAATCCACCGTTCCCGGTATGGGTATACGGCGTAACGCGCGTGGGCATTCCTCCCCAAGTCTTCGTTTTCGGGACGGCAATATTCACGGTAGGGATTGGCTTTGCGCTCATGAGTATTGTCATGTCGAGAAAAAAGACTTAACGCAACGACGCGATGTGGTGAGGTGGTCTTTGCTTGATTGCTGCGGGGACGTCATGGGAGACTGAGACAATGAGCCGCTCGTCATCGTCGACACAAGGTGACTGCTTCCGTCGCTTTGAGTGGGGACCGTCGGGCTTAGAACTTCTGGCTCGAGCAGGGTCGACTGTTGTTGTTGTCGACGTGCTTCGCTTTTCGACCGCGGTCGAGGCCGTAGTCAGCCGCGGGGGAATCGTGTACCCGTATCGGTGGAAAGACAAGTCGGCACGTACCTTCGCCGATTCACTCGGTGCGCAGCTTTCTGATAGCCCTGATGACGATGGCGTCTCGCTCTCCCCAACGGCTCTGTTGAACCAGGCGGCACTCGATGCCGTGGTCCTGCCGTCGCCTAATGGCTCAACTTCTTCGGTGCTCGCCGCCGAGACAGGATCTATCGTCGTCGCCGCGTGCCTGCGCAACGCACCCGCGGTAGCCGAGTATCTCGCGGCCACATCCTTGCCCGTGACGGTGCTGGCGTGTGGGGAGCGTTGGCCGGACGCGACCTTGCGACCCTCGCTCGAGGACCTCTTGGGCGCCGGCGCAGTGCTATCGAATTTAGGTGGGGACCTGTCGCCGGAAGCTAAGTCCGCCGCCGCCGCGTGGCAGGACGCCAAGGACACGATCGCCAACACGATACTCACGTGCGTGTCAGGGCGCGAGTTGGTTGAGCGAGGTTGTCGTGACGACGTTGTGTACGCGTCCGCTTACGGCGTCAGCGACGTCGTGCCCGTCCTGGTTGAAGGAGCCTTTCGCCGTGTGCCGCAGTTGCCAAGGCGCTGACTAGCGGGACGATTCAGTTACCTGGGGACGTCATGGAGTGTCACGTGGTAGCCCAGAGTGAGAATCTGTTTCATGGCTACGACAACAACTGCCGCGACGATCTCGTACAGCGATCGGGTACTCGCGCGCTCACGCTCCAGTTCGCTCTTAATCCCGACGTCGGTCATGGGGATTGGCTTTGCGCTAATGAGTATTGTCTTGTCGAGAAAAAAGGCGTAACGCAACGACGCGGTTCTCACTTCGGGCTCAGAGTTCCAAAAACATCACGTGGAGTCCGACCAGCCCGTACTCTCGATGGTCGAACGCTTTTGGCACGGTGGCCAGAACTCGGAATCCGAGCTTCTCCCAGGCGCGAACCGCGGCGATGTTGGATTCGACGACCGCGTTGAACTGAATGCCGAGGTAACCCGCCGCGCGGGCCCACTCGATGACGTGGACGCCAAGACTGTGGCCAACACCCTGGCGCTCGAACTCTGGACTCACCATGAAACTCGCTGTGGCGATGTGCGACCCCCGCCCAGGACGATTGGGCCCCATCTTTGCAGTACCTAGTAGCGAAACTCCATCGAACGCGACAACGGTTCGACCCGGTGGCGATTCCATCCACCACGGGCGCGCCTCGTCACTCGTGAGACCTGGTGGGAGTGCGTACGATTGACCCGCTTGAACGATGTCGGAGAAGATCGGAAAAATGTCATCCCAATCGTCGACGGACGCTTCTCGAATTTCCACTGAGAGAGATCGTAATTCACGACGATCACGAGGTCGCTGGACCGACGTCACTCGAGCGAGATACCAAGGCGCGCCAAGTAACCCACGCCCATCACTGCCGCTTCACAGCCAACACGCGCGAGCGCCTCTACGTCGCGATCATCTCGTACGCCACCGGCCGCCACGACGGGGATGCCGCTCGCGCAGACTTTCTCGTAGAGCTCAAGATCGGGTCCGCGCATGGTGCCGTCGCGCTCAACGGCCGTGACGTGCAGCCGCGTGACGCCCGCCCGTTGGCAGCGCTCGAGTGCGCTCTCGATGCTGAGGGGTGAGTATTCGAGCCATCCGCTCACCGCTAGCTGACCGTCCTTGACGTCAATGGCGACGAGCAACTGATTCCCGAGTGCCTCGACGAACGACGCCAGTGCTTCGCCGTTTCGTTCCCACACGGCCGTGCCGACAATGACGCGCGACGCACCGGCCTCAAGGACGCTTCTCGCGGTCTCGAGGGAACGAATGCCGCCCGAAACTTGCAAAGGTGTTCCACTGGCGGCGCGGTGGCATCGATCGATAACCTCAGGACGAACAGCGCCGTCGCGTGCCCCTTGAAGATCAACGACGTGGATCAGGGCCGGCTTCGTGGCGACGAGGCGCCCCATGAACTCCTCGATGGGCTGGCGAAAGAGGATTTTGTTGAAATCTCCCCGTTCGAGGCGAACGGCGTCGTCGCCAAGGAGGTCGAGGGCGGGTATGATTTGCATAGTAGCGAAGTAGCATACTAGCATATGACCATGACCAGTGGAAAAGTGATACCCGCCGAAGCGAGTCCCGAGACAGCGTCGCGCTTCGATGAATTAGTCCAGGCGTTTGTTCGTCTTGGTGATCCCGAGACAGTCGCTGCCTTCATGAAGGATCTCTGTACGGCGACCGAACTCGACGCGATGGGTCAACGCCTCCAAGTGGCCCGCCTCGTCGATGAGGGCGTGCCCTATCAGGAGATATCGCGACGAACCGGTGCCTCGACGGCGACGGTGACGCGCGTCGCCCAGTGGTTGCATCACGGTGAGGGTGGTTACCGTTTGGTCTTGGATCAGCGCGAACCATGACCCGTCGCCTGACCATGGCGCTGCCCTCGAAGGGGCGGCTTCGAGAACCTTCGTGGGCGCTCTTAGAGGCCAGCGGCGTCTCGCCCCAAGAACCCGGCGAGAGAGTTCTCCAAGCGCACTGTCGCAACGCCGATATTGATCTGCTCTTCGTGCGCGCGGACGACGTACCCGAGTACGTCCAAGACGGCGTCGTGGACTGTGGCATCACGGGGCTCGATCTCGTCTACGAACGAGAGAGCAGCGTTGAAGTTTTGTTGCGCCTGGGTTACGGCGCGTGTTCTCTTCAAGCTGCGGTTACGAGCGACGACGCCGCGACACGAATTGAGGATCTCGAAGGGCGACGGATCGCCACGTCGCACCCGCGCATCGCCGCCAAAGCTCTGGCCGAGCGCGGCGTCAGCGCGGAGATCGTCACGGTGACGGGATCAGTGGAGATTTCGCCGCGCCTCGGGCTCGCCGACGCAATCATTGACTTGGTCTCGACGGGCAGCACGCTACGCACGAACGGGCTGCGCTCTCTTGGCGTGCTCTTCGAGTCAGAGGCCGTGCTCGTGGGCCAAGTCAACGCTTCGGACTCTGAGGCCCGTCGCACGCTGACGACGGTCTTGGGTTCAGTCATCAACGCTCGAGCGAATCGTTACCTGCTGTGCAACGTGGCGAGAGACCGTCTTGGTGACGTGACCGCGTTACTACCAACGGCTGGTTCACCCACGGTGATCGACCTCGCCACGCCGGGCGTCGTCGCGGTGCACGCCCTCGTCCCCGCGGCCGACATCTGGGCGCTTTTGCCGAAGCTCGAGGCCGCTGGTGCGAGTTCGATTATTACGTTGCCCGTGGAACGGATGGTCCCGTGAGCAAGCTCGTGAAGACCGAACGACCCATCACCATCGAGGAGATCGTCAACGACGTACGTTCACGCGGCGACGTAGCGGTAGCCGAATGGTCGAATCGATTCGATGGCACGACCGGAGAAAGGCCCGCGCGCGCCGTCGCCTACGGGGATATTCCCACCGCCGCCGTACTCGCGGCCGCGGACGCGGTGCGTACGTGGCACGCGGCGCAACGTCCCGCGGATCTGATGATGGAAGTATCACCGGGCGTGACGCTCGAGCGTCGCTGGTCGCCTCTTCGCTCCGTAGGCATCTACGTTCCTAAGAATCTGGTCTCTTCACTCATCATGAGTGCCGTACCCGCCCAAGTCGCTGGCGTTGAACGCATTGTGGTGTGCACGCCGCCAGAAGGCTCGGCCGCCGTTGCCGCCGCCGCGGCCCTGTTGGGCATTGACGAGGTCTGGGCCATTGGTGGCGCCCAAGCCATCGCCGCCATGGCGTACGGTACCGAGTCGATCGCTCCCGTGGACAAGATCTTTGGACCCGGCAGTGGTCCGGTCAACAGAGCGAAACTGCTCGTTAGTCAAGACGTCGCCATAGATTTACCGGCCGGACCAAGTGAGATTGTGGTCGTCGCCGACGAAGGGTACGACGAGGTGGTGATCGCCCAAGAAATTGCGGCGCAGTTGGAACACGGCCCCGACTCGAAGGGCTACATCGTTCGCGTCGGCGACGACCTCGAAGCCGCTTTGTTAGAGGTCGAGGGCTACGCCGCCGAGCACGTGGCACTGCTGGGTGAGAAGTCCGAGTCGCTAGCGGGAAGGATTCGTAACGCGGGCGCCGTATTCGTTGGACTGTACTCTCCAGTGCCCGCCGGTGACTACGCCACCGGCGGGAACCACGTGTTGCCGACGGGTGGCTGGGCGAAGTCCACGGGGGGACTCGGTCTCGAGGCCTTCATGAAGACCGTCACGGTACAGCGCGTCACGAAAGAAGGCCTGGAGCGACTCGCGCCCACCATTGAGGCCTTGGCCGAACTTGAGGGCATGACCGCGCACAAGGCGACGGCTCGACGATGAAGCCTGTCGCCCTCGCGGCCTACCAGTGGCCCCCTTCCAGCGAGATCATCGCGCAACGCGTTGGCCTCTCGCCAAGGTCCATCGTTCGTTTTGACGGCAACGTGGCGGCGAGCCCACCACCGAGTGCCCGACCGGCGGCACTTGCTCGAGCGCTCGCGGACGTGAACGAGTACGACCGTGGCCGTTACCAGTCGCTGCGCGAGGCGATCGCGGCTCACCACGAGGTCGGTGTCGATCAAGTGACGCTCGGGGCCGGTAGTGACGAATTCATCGTCCTGCTCGCCCGACTCTTTGCCGAAGGTGGCACCGTGGCGACGGTGCCGACGTTCTCGTACTCGATGTACCGATTCGCCGCGTCGATGGCCGGGGCCACGATCATCGACGATCCCGCGAAGGCCGATCTGGTCTTTGTCTGCCGGCCAAATAACCCCACGGGCGAACTGCCGGACATTCCCGACGTGGCGGGACAGCTCGTGATTGACGAGGCCTACGCCGACTACGCCGGCGTCGACGCGCTCGATCGAATTGGGAGCGGCGCCATCGTGCTGCGCACGTTCTCCAAGGCTTACGGACTGGCCGGCGCGCGCGTGGGTTACGCCCTCGCCACCACTGAACTCATCGAAATCATCGCCTCGCGTCAAGCACCGCTATCCGTTTCGTCGCTCTCGGCGGCGCTGGCGCTCGCCGCTCTCTCTACGCCACTCGATCTCGGCGCGGCGTTAGCTGAACGTGATCGACTCGCCTTGGAACTTGGGGCGCTGGGTTTAGCGCCTCTTCGCTCGTACACCAACTTTCTCTTCATTCCCATGGACGATCCCCAGTCGTTGGTCGACCGACTCCTGGCCTACGGCGCGGTGACGAGGGCCTATCCGGGCGGTCTTCGCGTCAGCGTGCGCGATGAGCTCGATAACGACTTTTTGCTCGACGCGTTGCGCAGTGTTTTGAAGAACACGCCAATGCCACCGCAGTATCTGCGCTACGAGCGCAACACGGCCGAGACGCTCTTGAGTGTTCGACTCCGAGTACCCGGTGAGGGTCGCGTTTTCGTTAGTACCGGCGCGGGTTTCTACGATCACATGCTTCAACAACTGGCCTTTCACGCCGGTATGGATCTACGTCTCGAAGGTGTGGGAGACCTTGAAACGGGAGAGCACCACGTCGTGGAGGACATGTTTCGAACCTTCGGCGAAGCGCTTGATCAAGCCCTCGGTGATCGAATGGGCCTCACCCGTTACGGCGAGGCCCGCGTGCCGATGGACGAAGCGTTGGCCCACGCCGTCGTGGACCTATCGGGACGCGCGACCGCAACCATCTCCATCTCACCTGATCCGGGCATGGCCGCGCACGCTTTTGAGTCACTCGTCCAAACGGCGCGCATCACGCTGCACGTCACGGCTAGCGGCGACAACGCGCACCACGTCGCTGAAGCGTCCTTCAAAGCGGTCGGTCGTGCGTTGGCCCAGGCCCTCACGAAGGAGGGGACGCTCGTTCGCTCCACCAAGGGCAGCTTGTGAGTGACCTAGTCATCGCTGACTACGGAGCGGGCAACACACGCTCAGTCCGTGCGGCGTTAACGCACCTCGGGCGAACCAGTGTGGTCTCGAGTGATCCTTCGATGCTTCGTGACGCGGACTTCGTGATACTGCCCGGGGTGGGTTCCGCGCGCAGCGCCATGGTTCATCTGAACGAAACTGGCGCGGCCACGGCGCTTCGCGAACGTTTTGGATTCGGCCGCGTCACGCTTGGTATCTGCCTCGGCATGCAGCTCGCCATGGAGTCGAGCGAGGAGGACGGCGGCGTCAAGGGGCTCGGTCTTCTTTCCGGCCACGTCGTTCGCCTTCGCGAAGGTCGGGTGCCGCGCCTCGGTTGGTCCATTGTCGAGCCCTGGGGCGAGGCCTACTACTTCGCGCACTCCTACGCCGTGGTGTCGCCCGACGCCGTCGCGAGTGTCGACGGCGTCACGGTCGCGGTTACTCGCGACGCGTTCTTTGGTGTGCAGTTTCACCCCGAAAAAAGTGGACCCGCCGGACTTGAGTTTCTCGACCAATGCCTCTCGCTCGTTTAATACCGTGCCTCGACGTCGCGCACGGACGCGTCGTGAAGGGTGTGAGTTTCGTCGGACTTCGCGACGTCGGTGATCCGGTCGAACTCGCCCAGTTCTACAGCGACGGCGGTGCCGACGAGTTGGTGTTTTTAGACATCACCGCGACACCCGAGGACAGCGCCACGATGACCTCAGTGGTTGCCCAAGTGGCCGACGTCCTCGAGATTCCCTTCACGGTGGGCGGAGGTGTGCGCTCGGTTGGCGACGCGTCGCGAATCATCGAGTCCGGGGCCGATCGAGTGTCGCTGAACTCGGCGGCGCTCGCGGATCCTTCGTTAATCACGGCGATCGCGAACCGCTTTGGATCTCAAGCAGTCGTGGTGGCGATCGACGCCGGCGACGGCGTCGTGCACACTCACGGGGGGAGAGTCGCCACCTCGACTGAGACCTTGCCCTGGGCCGTCGAAGCCTGCGAGCGAGGAGCCGGTGAGATTCTGTTGACCTCCATTCGTCAAGATGGTCAGCGAACTGGCTTTGACCTTGAACTGACGGTCGCCGTGCGCAACGCCGTTTCGATTCCGGTTATTGCTTCCGGCGGAGCGGGATCGGCGCAACACGTCGCTGCCGCGCTGCGCGTTACCGACGCGGCACTCGTCGCGTCGATTGTGCACGAGAATCCCGCGGGTCTGGCGGGACTGCGCAGGGAAATCGAAGAACTCGGCATTGAACTACGACCATTTAAGGAGCGCCATGGTTGAAGAACTTCGCGCGGCGATTATTCAAGACGAGAGTTCTGGACGCGTTTTGATGTTGGGCTGGATGGACGACGAGGCGCTCGCGCTCACCGAGTCCAGCGGACTCGTGCACTTTTTCTCGCGGTCTCGTCAGCAACTCTGGCAAAAGGGTGAGACGTCGGGCAATCCTTTTCACGTCTCGCGCATGGAACGCGACTGTGACGACGACGCACTCTTGGTGAGCGTGCACGCCGATGGTCCCGCTTGCCACGACGGTTCGACGTCGTGTTTTACGCCGTGGCTCTGGCGCAAAATCTTGCAACGCGAGAAAGAGAACGCCGAAGACTCGTACGTGGCGTCCCAACTCGCGGCTGGCGTTGCGCAGAACGCACGGAAAGTGGGCGAGGAGGCCGTGGAGCTCGCCGTCGCGTCGCTGAGCGAGGATGACGAGCGCGTGGTGAGTGAAGCGGCCGACCTCTGGTTTCACTCGCTGCTCTTATTGCGAAGTCGCGGTCTCGATCCGGCGGCCGTGGACGATGAACTTCGTCGTCGAGGTTCACAATAAAATGTCGGCGCCGCGTAATTGCCACAGGACTTTTACGGCCGTGGGTAACAGCGTGACGTTCTTGTAAGAGTGGCGGCGTGAAACTTCGCCATGACTATTCCTTCCAAACCCAAGAATGCCGCAGGTAAGCGCATTCCAATTCCCGCACTGCCCTTTGCCTCGGGCTACGCAATCGGCGCATCGACGACCGGAAAAACGCCCCAGAGGCGAACGTGCGTCTCTTCGTTCGAGCCGTCGGCGTTTCACTGGTCGCTCAGCCACACGAGCGGCGTGCGTGACGTCATCCGCGACGTGTCGTTCAACGGAAATGGCTACGATCACGTGGCCGCCGTTGGTGAAGGGCTTTCGCTCACCTTGATTTACGGCGCTTCCAGATTTGATCGGGCCCAAAACGTTAAGGTCTGTTTTGACAGTTCGTCGTGTTTTGTGATGGATCCATCGAGAGAGGCGTAAGCATTGTGTTAGGGGTCACCGGATCTTCTGGGCTTTTCGTGTTGGTGGCGGCCGTGTTTCTCGCCAGCGCCGTGGAGATGGTGGAGGCACTCACCATCGTGGTCGCGGTTGGCTACACCCAAAGTTGGCGCTCGGCACTTGAGGGCGTGGGCGCGGCTCTCGTCGCGCTAGGTGTTCTCGTCGCGGCCATTGGTCCGGCGCTCGACTCCTTTCCCATCACCACCCTTCGTCTCATCGTTGGTGGCGTGCTGCTCGTCTTTGGTCTGCAGTGGTTGCGAAAGGCCCTACTTCGATCGGGCGGCCTGAAGGCCAAACACGACGAGGACGCCATCTACCAAAAGACCGTCAATCAACTAAAGAACGACACCGAAAGCCTCACGAGAGATCGCGTGGCTTTCGTCATGGCCTTTAAGGGTGTCTTCTTAGAAGGCATGGAAGTCGTGATCATTGTCATTACGCTCGGGGCCTCGGCCCACCGGCTCGGGGACGCCGTACTAGCGGCGTTGGCGGCCTTGGTGGTCGTCGCCGTCGTTGGGGTGATCGTGGCTCGACAACTCTCAAAGGTCCCCGAGAACGCACTGAAGATGACCGTTGGGATACTGCTCGTTAGTTACGGCACCTTCTTCACCGGCGAGGGGCTCAAGATTCGCTGGCCCGGAGGTGACACGAGCCTCTTGTTGTTGGTCGCCCTCTACGCCGTGATCGCGTGGGTCGCCCACGTCCTGCTTCGTGCCGCTGTCACCCCCGAGCCAGTGAGCGCCGCATGAAAGATTGTGCGTCGTGGCCTCTTCGGATGGCGAGGGGATTCGCCATGTTTTGGTGGGACTTTCTCGTTGGAGATACCCCGGAACTCTTTGTGGCCGCCCTATTCATTGTGGGTGTGGTGGCACTCGTGAGCGTATCGGCGCACGAGAACGCGTTCGCGGTGGTGCTCTTGCCGGTTCTCGTCATCGTGGCCCTAGGACTCTCAGTCCTCAGAGGGGTTCGCGACTCGAAGCGCGGTTAAGACTTCGTTCCCGCTAACTCGTACGCGGTCATTGAGAGCGAACCCATCTCGTAGCCGTCGATAAGTGTCGTCGTCGGCGTCTTGGCCGCCGCGGACAGTCCCGCAACGTAGGCCAGGGGAAGAAAGTGGTCGGGCGTTGGCACCGCGAGTCGGTAGTCGGGGTGCGATGTCGCGGTGCCGAGGTTGGTGGGGTCACTCGTCATAATGTCGCGCATTGAATCGTCGAAGCGGTGCGCCCAGTCGTTTCCTTCGCCGGGTGAGTTCCAATCGATGAGTCGCAGATTGTGCACTACGTTGCCACTGCCCAGGATGAGCACGCCTTCGCTGCGCAGTTCGTGAAGCTTGGTACCAAGGTCGAAGTGATAGTCAAAGGGCAGCTCGGCGTTGATGGAGAGTTGCAACACCGGAACGTCGGCCTTGGGGAACATGTGCACGAGTACCGACCACGTACCGTGATCGATGCCCCAGCTATCGGCGTCAAGTCCCACGTAGGCGGGCTCAACGACGTCGATGACGCGCTGGGCGAGTTCGGGATCACCGGGCGCGGGGTACTCCACGTCAAAGAGTGGCTGTGGAAATCCGTAGAAGTCGTGAATCGTCCGGGGCATCTTCATGGCCGTCACCGCCGTGATGTTGACGTACCAGTGCGCGGAGATAACGAGCACGGCTTTGGGCTTCTCGAAGGTGGCGCCAAACGCGGTCCAGGACTCGGTGTAACGGTTGTGGTCGAGGGCGTTCATGGGACTGCCGTGTCCGATAAACGCGGCGGGCATTAAATCTGACATGGTGACCTCGCTTCGGCACTTCAGCGTAGCGGTGCAAATATCATTGAGCACCGTCGTAGCCTGGTCGTATGAGAACGTGGCGATTGATGAGTGGGGTCTTGGTGCTGGCGTCACTCGTGATGAGCGCGTGCGCCACGGCCACCTCGGCGACGACCACGACCGTGCCGTCCACGACGACGACGGCCGCAGTGTCGAACCTCGCGTGCGCGACGAGGATTGTTGGCACCTGGTCGACTTTTCGCCAAGCCAACGAAACCATCTCGATCTCGGTGAAAGCGCTCGACATCGGGGGCATGGGTCCAGCCGCCAAGGCGGGCTACGGGGGCATTCTCTTATTTGGCACGACTGCTCCGGCGAAGTTCTCGGCGATCGTGGCCACGTTGCAACGAGAAACACCGAGCAAGTACTCGATGCTCGTCATGACCGACGAAGAAGGTGGGGGAGTAGAGCGACTTACGAACCTCGTTGCTACCTTGCCGTGGGCTCAGACGATGGGAAAAAACTTAAGCGCCAGTCAAATCACTGCTGAAGGCAAGCGGGTCGGAATCTCCATGAAAGCCGCGGGCGTGAACACTGACTTAGCGCCCGTGCTTGACGTTGACGGTCGCGCCGTCGAGCCCGGTGCCGCGAACCCCGACGGGTACCGATCCTTTGGTGGGGTGCCGTCAAAAGTGGCGACTGACGGCGTCGCTTTTCTCAGCGGCCTTCGTGAAGCGGGCGTGACCGCCGTCGTCAAGCACTTCCCAGGACTCGGCCACGCGACGGGCAACACCGACTACGGTCCGGCCGCGACGTTGCCGTGGGCGACGCTGAAAACGAAGGGACTTGTCCCCTTCCAGGCCGCCATCAATGCTGGCGTCACTGCCGTCATGATTTCGAATGCCACCATCCCGGGTTTTTCGTCACTGCCGGCGAGTATCTCGCCGGCCGTCATTCAGTATCTACGCAACAAGATGGGCTTCAAGGGACTCATCGTTACTGACTCACTTTCAGCCGGCGCGCTGAGTCTTATCCATCTCGGCGTACCCGCGGCGTCGGTGAAGGCCCTTGAAGCGGGCGCGGACCTCATCCTCGCGGGATCGGCGACTACGCCCGCCGCGTCGCTGCATCTCGCGCTGTTGACCTCGAACGCGATTCAACGAGCGGTTACTTCTGGAGCGCTTCCCCAGGCAACTTTACTTTCGGCAGCGGCGCAGGTGCTCGCCAGTGAAAATCCTTCGCTGGTTTGTTCAGGCGTTGGGTCGACCTGATCTATAGGTAGTGCGGCGGCCGTTCGTCGCGGTCGCCGCGCAATCGGGCTATTTCGTCCTTTAGGCGATTAATCTCGTCGCGAAGGGCGCGAATCGTGGCCTCAAGATCGCCGTTGGGTGAGTCCTCACTAGCCATCTTCTAAGACTTGCACACCCGGCGTTTGACACTGTCGTGCTTGGC
Organism: Acidimicrobiales bacterium; assembly: GCA_035533995.1. Taxonomy (GTDB): domain Bacteria; phylum Actinomycetota; class Acidimicrobiia; order Acidimicrobiales; family RAAP-2; genus RAAP-2. Next base: position 61,152 of record DATLSR010000027.1, read on the forward strand.
GACAATGCCAGCACAGACCCCGCGCGTTCGTTATCGTAAGTGGCTGAAGGCTCGATCTCGGGCGGTCTCAAGGGGGATGAAATGTCGATAGACGATAGAGGCACGTTGGACCACGAGCGATTACACGCTCTCGGCTATAAACAAGAACTGTCGAGAGTGCTGTCACTCTTTGACAACTTCTCAGTGGCCTTTAGTTACCTGAGTCCAATGGTGGGCATCTACTCCATCTTCGTCATCGGCATTGGAGCTGGTGGGCCGCGCTACATCTGGACGATTCCGATCGTCGTTGCCTTCATGACGTTGGTGGCGCTGGTCTTTGGCGAACTGGCGAGCGAGTATCCACTCTCGGGCGCGCTCTACCAGTACGGCAAGTACAACGTCGGTCCGCGTTTCGGATGGTTCGTTGGTTGGATCTACGGTTTCGCATTGTTGGCCACCGTGGCCTCAGTGGACTCGGGAATCGTTTCCTACATCACGGACCTATCAAATATCTGGTTCAAGACTTCCCTCAATCCCGCCAATCACGTGACGATATTTTGCGTCGTGGGTGTCGTGATTGTCATCTCGGCGATTCTCAACTCGGTGGGTGCGAAGATTCTTGGCCGCGTGGCACGATTCGGTGTTTACGTCGAGACCATTGGCACCTTCGGTGTCTTCATCGCTCTCGCTATCAAGGGTTTTCACCACAACTTGGGCTACGTCTTTACGACCCAGGGAGCACAGTTCGCCAAGACCAACGCCTACGGCGTGAACTTTGGTGGGCACTGGCTGACCGGAGCGGCGCTCGTCGCAATTCTCGCCAACGTCTACATCTTCTACGGATTCGAATCGGCCGGTGACATTGCCGAAGAGACCGTTGACGCCGGACGCCAGGTTCCCAAAGCGATGCGCAACGCCATTCTCTACGGTGGCGTCGCGTCCTTCGTGCTCGTGCTCGGCCTCTTACTCGCGATCCCAAAGACCGGCTTCGCGAAGGTTGTTCTCGGGGGAATCCCGATAATTCTTGCGTCGCTGCCGAGCTGGCTCCAAGATTTCTTCCTCGTAATGGTGATCATCGCGTTCTTCAGTTGTGGTACGGCGGTCATGGGCGCGGGATCACGAGTGGTCTTTGCGCTCGCGAGAGATAACGCGTTACCCGCGAGTCCCACCTTGAAGAAGGTCACGCCAACTCATAAGACTCCGCGCAACGCGATTCTGGTGGCCACGATTATCCCGTTCGCGTTCTTGCTCCTGGTGCTCATCAATCCATCGAAGCCAGTACACATCCTGTGGTTCTACTACCCAGCGCAAGTAAACGCGCTCTTTGCGTTGATTTCCTTCGCTACGTCGGGCATCTACTTGTCGTTCCTTTTGACCGTGGCTGGTTCGTTTTACGCGAAGCGAAAAGGTTGGAAGCCCAGTGGTGCCTTCACGCTCGGTAAGTGGAGCACGCCGGTGACGCTGGCCGGGGGAATTTACTTAGCAGTGATGTTGCTCGACATTGTCTGGCCGAGTTCACTCGCGAGTGGACGGGGCTATCTCTTTAACTACGGCTGGATTACCCTCCTCGTTATGGCCATCATCGTGGTCGTTGGCGGCCTGTACGAGGGATTCGCCCGCCCAGACAAGAAGCCGAAACAAGAAAATCTCAGTAGTTAAACTGGTTCGTCGAGTCGCTGTGGCCACCACGCTGCAGCGGCTCGGCGTACTTCGTTGTGGTAATGGTCGAAACACCCAAACGAGGCTGCTCTCGACCCTTTGTAGTGTTGAGTGACACAAAAAAGAGAATGTTCGAGAGGCTAACCGTGCCGTACTGCGCCAACTGTGGAACTCCAGAGCTGGGCGACCGGAAGTTCTGCATAATCTGTGGCACTCGCTCGATGAGCGCGACAGACCCCGCCACTCAGCTCCCGTACTTTCCAATGGACGGCGCCGATGTACCGAGACCCGCAGTTCTCGCGCACTTCTGGTGGCGCGTATTGAGCTACACGATGGATTCGCTCTTGCTCGAAATCTTCGTAGCGGGTCCGTTGCGCCTTTCGCATCAGACTTTTTACTTCTCGGCGTTCGTTCAAATCGTGGCCGCGTTCTTCTACGGCGCACTCTTTATTGGTTACGGCAACGGCCAAACCCCGGGTATGCGCGTCGTACGACTTCGCTGTGTTCGAGCAGACGATCGGGGAAGGGTCGAGCCCAAAAGAGCCTTTCGTCGAGCACTCGGCTACTGCACGTTGCTCCTCATTGGCAGCGTGTATCACTTTCACATATTTCAAAACCCAACTAGTCAGCAGTCACTTGAAAATGGCAGGCAAAGTTTGATCTTCTTCGCTCTCGCCGTTCCTCATTACTTGGATCTGCTCTGGGTGGCGTGGGACAAGAAGAATCAATCGCTGCACGATAAGTTCGCCGAGACCATCGTGGTCCGAGAGCCCAAGGTCCTTACCTAGACCTCTCACGTCGAGCGATGCCCATAGAGTTTGGTCGTCGAACGAGTCGCCAAGATCGTTGGTACTTTACGGGAAAAGTCCCCTTAGTTCGGTCGCTTCAGCGATTCGCTCAACTCCGACGACGAGGGCGGTGTCTCGAAGTGGAACGTTGAGTTGTTCGTGACGTACCCATATCGAGTCGAAGGCTTCGTGCATAGTCTTTTCAAGACGTTGTTGGAAGAGTTCGAGTTCCCACATGAAGCCTTGAAGGTCTTGGGCCCACTCGAAGTACGACGCCACAACTCCGCCCGCGTTCGCGAGCACGTCGGGCACGACGGGGATATTGCGACTGGTCAGCACCGCGGCCGCCTCGCCCGTCGTTGGCCCGTTGGCGGCTTCGACCATGATCGACGCCGCCATGGTCTCGGCGACTCGCTGATCAATGGCCCCACCGAGAGCGGCGGGGATGGCGATGTCGCTCGGAATCGAAAAGAGTTCTTCGGCGTGAACCTCGTCGGCGCCGGGGTAGCCCATGATGGTTTTCGCTTCATCGAAATGCGCGGCCATCTTCAGATGATCAATGCCTTCGGGCACGTGGATGGCGCCGTGAATGTCGGCGAGACCGACGACCTTCATGCCGCGTTGACTCAGTAATTTGATGAGGGGCGCGCCGACTTTGCCGTAACCCTGGATGACGACGCGCTCGCCTTCGGGGCTGCGATTCAACTGTTTCAATAACGCGATCGTACAGATCGTCACGCCAAAGGACGTCGCGCCCGCGTGGCCGAGTGAACCGCCGATGGCTAAGGGCTTGCCGGTTACGACGCCGGGCACGTTGTGGCCGCTCAGCATCGACACGGTGTCCATAATCCAACTCATGACTTGGGGATCAGTGTTGATGTCGGGAGCGGGAATGTCGCGGTCGGGTCCAATCATCGGCGCGATGGAAAAGGCGTAACGGCGGGTGAGTCGTTCGAGTTCGCTGCGCGACAATAAGGTTGGATCGACCTTGACGCCACCCTTTGCGCCACCGTAGGGAATATTCACCACCGCGCACTTAATCGACATGTCGGCACTGAGTGCGGCGATCTCGTCAACGTTCACGCTTTGGTGAAAGCGAATGCCCCCCTTGCCCGGACCCCGCGAGGTGTTGTGCTGAATACGCCATCCGGTGTACATGTCGATGTCGCCGGAGTCTCGACGAACCGGCACCGCGACTTCGAGAATCCGCTCTGGGGTCACGATCCGGCGAATCATTCCTTCGTTGAGTCCTAGGAGATGGCCGGCCTGTTCGATCAAGGAGACGACGTGGAGCCAGGGATTGAACTCATCGGGGTGTACTTCGTGAGGACGCGTGACCACGGTCACCAGCCTTTGTCATCGATGAAAGCGCCGTTGCTTTCATCACCACGTTAGGTGAGAAGCACGTGCGCGTGGGACCGGGTGAACTGACTTTCTCGTCCTGCGCCGTCAGATATTCTGAGACTCTGAACGCATGAAAGGTCAGCGATGAAGATTACGACGATGATGGGCTACTCGGGGGGCTTTAAGAAGGCGGCGCGCGAGGTCGTCGATATGGAAAAGGCCGGGCTCGACCTCGTATGGGTCGCCGAAGCGTACGGCTTCGACAGTCCTTCACTCATGGGGTATCTCGCCGCCTTAACCGAACGCGTGGAGATCGGCGCGGCAATCCTGCCGATCTACACTCGCACGCCGACCTTGATCGCGATGACCTCGGCCGGAATCGACGCACTCTCGGACGGTCGGTTTCACTTGGGCCTCGGCGCCTCGGGTCCCCAGGTCATCGAGGGTTTTCACGGGGTGCCCTACACCAATCCTTTGGGTCGAACCCGCGAGATCGTCGAGATCTGTCGAGACGTGTGGAAGCGCGAAACGCCACTCGTCCACCAGGGTAAGAACTTCACGCTGCCACTGCCCGCGGAGCAGGGCACGGGACTCGGCAAGCCGCTCAAGATCATTGCCCACCCCGTCCGCAGTGAGATTCCGATCTGGATTGCTTCGCTCGGGGAAAAGAACGTCGAGCTGACCGCGGAGATCGCTAACGGCTGGTTGCCGATTCTCTTCATTCCCGAGCGTGCGAACGATGTCTGGGGAAAGGCCATCGCGGCCGGCAACGCGAAGCGCAACGCCAATCTCGGCCAGTTGATGATTAGCGCCGGGGGACTACTCGCCATTGGTGAGGGTGCCGACATCGTCGCGCTGCGTGAACTGCAACGTCCGATGGTCGCGCTGTACGTCGGTGGTATGGGCGCCAAGGGCAAGAACTTTTACAACGAGTTGGCCGTTCGCTACGGCTTCGAAAAAGAAGCCGAGATCATTCAAGACTTGTACCTCTCGGGAAAGAAGAAGGAGGCGGAGGCCGCGGTACCCGACGAGTTCTTAGAACTCACGACCCTCTGTGGTCCAGCGGGCTACGTCAAAGAGCGCGTTGCGGCCTTTCGGGCGGCCGGCGTGACGCATCTACAGGTTCACCCGATTCCTCAAGCGGGCCAGAGTGCGGCCTCGCTGATTGAGGCCGTTAAGGCGATGAACTAAGACTCCGCGCGCGTGGCGTCGCGACCACCCGAAGCGAGCCACGCGTCGTACATGACGGCGTACGCACCACCCAGAGCGAGGAGTTCTTGGGGCGTGCCCATCTCGACGATGCCGCCGTCGTCGATGACGACGATACGGTTCGCACGTTGCGCCGTCGTGAGACGGTGCGCGATGAGGATCGCCGATCGTCCCTCGAGGAGTGTGTCGAGCGCGTGCTCAATAACCGTTTCGCTTCGTAGGTCGAGCGACGAGGTTGCTTCGTCGAGAATCAGTACGCGCGGTCGCGCCAAAAAGGCGCGCGCAAGGGCCAGCTGTTGACGTTCACCGGCGCTGAGCGTTTGGCCTCGTTCGTGTACGGGTGTATCGAGACCATCGGGCAGGCGGTCGACCAGTTCACGTAGCCCCACCACGTCGACTGCCGTCTCGATGTCGTCGTTGCTCACGTCGCTGCGGCCAAAGCTCAAGTTCGTGCGAATGGATCCGGCAAAGAGAAAGGCTTCTTGGGGCACCACGCCGAGTTGCGAGCGCAGCGAGTGGAGCGTCACGGTGCGAATGTCGATCCCGTCAAGCAGTACTCGACCGGACGTCGGGTCGTAGAACCGGTTGGCGAGTTTGGCCATGGTGGACTTACCAGCCCCGGTCGGTCCAACGAACGCGACCGACTCACCGGGCGCGATCTCTAAGTTCACGTCGTGCAAGACGAGGGTGTCGGGGTTGTAGCCAAAGCTCACGTTCTCGAAGGTGATGCGACCTTCAATCGTGGGTAGATCGACGGCGTTTTCAACTTCGTCAACGGAAGGTGGAATCTGCAGGAGTTCACGTAGACGGATAATCGACGAGCGGCCTTGTTGAAGACTGTTGTACTGCTGGACCAAGAGTTGAATTGGAGCAAAGAAGCGGTTGAGGTACAAGAAGAAAGCGATGAGGATCGCGGGGTTGAGTTGGTGTAGGAGCACCATCCGTCCGCCAATGCCGAGCAGCAGGCCCTGTCCCAAAATGCCGATCATGAGCGTCGAAGGTCCATAGATTGCGTTCACTCGACCGGTGTAGAGGTTGGCGTCGCGGTAGGCACCCACGACGTGGCGGTGGTTACGGATGTTGCGCTTCTGGCGATTATTGGCGGTGACGACGCGAATGCCGTAGAGCGACTCCGAGAGATCGGCCAACACGAGGGCGATGCGGTCACGACTGAGGAGGTAGCCCTTTTCAGAGGCGTGGTGGAACCATATCGAAAAGACGAAGAGCAGCGGCACTATGAGCAGCACCGTCCACGCCGCGAGGACCGGGCTGAAGACGAAGAGCACGACGGTGATGACGATCATGGTGAGGCCCTGCAAAGCGAACTGACTGATGCCGTCTTGGAGGAGTTGTTGGAGATTCTCAACGTCGCTCGTCATACGGCTCATGAGGACTCCGGCTTTTTCGTCCGTGAAGAAGTCGAGACTCAGTCGTTGAAAGTGGGTGAAAACGCGGATACGAAGGTCGTGCATCACCCGTGACGAGAGCTTGCCGGTTACCTCGACTTGCTTACGTTGAAAGTAGACGCTCACGAGTCCGAGCACGAGGTACAAGATCGCACAGACGCCAATGACCTTGAGCGAATGGTGACCACGCTCCATCCCGTAACGAATGGCCAACTCGGTAAGTAATGGTCCCGCTTGAAGGGTGAGGCTAATAATGATGACGAGGAGTGAACCACTGATGACCCATTTTGGATACACGGCGATGAGTTTCGGCAAGGTGAGTCGCTGGCGCTCTTTGGCGCTGGGGCGCTGCGTGAAGCGGAGGTGCGAAGGAGCGTGTTCTGGTTCGGTGGCGAGCAACTTGGTGGCTTCGTCCATCAACTCACTCGGAATACCGCCAAAAGGTAGACCAGTGTTGCCACTGCTAGCGAAGGCTTGACCACTTCCGCCGCCGCCGCCCCAACCGCCGCCCCAACCCATCAGTCGACCTCGCCCGTAGTGGTGGCTTGCGCGAGGACCTGTGAGTACAGGGGAACGTCAGCGAGCAGTTCTTCGTGGGTGCCACTGGCGACGACGCGACCCTCGTCAAGGAGCAGGACGCGGCTGGCGAGGGCGATTGTTGAGATTCGGTGTGCGATGACGATGGTGGTGCGCTGAGAGAGAAGCCCTCGTAGCGCCTCGTAGATTCCCGACTCGACGTGCACGTCAATGGCGCTCGTGGCGTCGTCGAGAATGAGAATCGGTGGGTTGAGAAGTAACGTACGCGCGATGGCGATGCGCTGGCGCTGACCGCCGGACAGCGTGTAGCCACGTTCGCCAACGATCGTGTCGTAGCCCTCGGGCAGGCGCACAATAAACTCGTCGGCATTCGCCGCCAGTGCAGCCGCTTGAACTTCCTCAAGCGTCGCGTCGGGCCGACCGTAGGCGATATTTTCGCGAATTGAGACTGAAAAGAGGAACGGCTCGTCGAGCACGACGCCAACCTTTTCTCTCAATGAGTACAGGGTTACGTCGCGAATATCGTGGCCATCGATGGCGATGTTGCCATCAGTGACGTCGTAAAAGCGCGTCATCAAGCGAGCCACGGTGGACTTTCCTGAACCAGTTCGTCCCACAATCGCGACGGTCTCACCAGGGGCGATGTGGGCGTCGAAGTCGTTGAGAATCTCCGCGCCGTTGGCGTAGGTGAACGTGACGTGATTGAAGTCAATCGTCCCGGCGACCTGGTCGAGGTCGAAGGCGCCGGGACGATCGACGATGTCGGGATTCTCATCAAGAATTTCGAAGATTCGCTCGGCGCTGGCTTTGGCTCGTTGGCCCATCATTACTAACTGTCCGAGCATCATGAAGGGCGCTTGGAGCATTAAGAGGTAAGCGTTGAAGGCGAGGATATTGCCAATCGCCAGTTCACCGTGGAGCACCATGTAGCCGCCGAAGAGCAGCACCAGCGCGAGACCGAGTTGGGGAAGGTTCTGAACCCACGGCGACCATACGGCGCGAATGTTGGCGTCCTTGATGTAGGCCCAGGCAACCCGTTCGGCGGCGTCGGCGAGGCGATCGATCTCGGCTTCTTCTTGGGCGAAGGACTTCACGACGCGAACGCCGTTGACATTTTCATCAACGATCATGGCGACGTCGGCGAGGCGGGCCTGCGTGATCCACGAGATCGGGAACATGACGCGTCGCATCCTGATTCCAACGAAGTACAGGATCGGCATGACGATCATGGCGATAAGCGCGAGAACCCAACTGATGTGGAGCATAAAGCCGAAGGCGATGACGCCAATGAAGCACTGCACGATGATGAGAGGCGCGAAGGTGGAGTACATCTGCACGCTACGAATGTCGCTATTCGCTCGACTGATGAGCTGGCCCGACTGCACGCGGTCGTAGAAGCTGAAGGATAGCCACGTCATGTGTTCGTAGATGAGCGATCGCAGGTCGGCTTCGACGTTGTAGGCGGTGTCGTACACGTAACGTCGCGAGATGATGCCCGTCACGCCCGCCAGTAGTCCGACGATCACGATCGCTATGACGTCGCCGTGAAGTGAATGTTGATGTTTAATCAACGTGAAGTCAATGTCACCGCTCAACATGTTGGGAACGAGGACTTGAAAGATGAGGCTGACGAACGAGAGGCCAATGGCGACGATAAAGGTGACGCGATGGGACTTGATGACCGGCAGAATTCGTCGCCACCAGGGAAGATTCCGATCCCGGGAAATCTGGGCGCGAGGACCTGGGTACGGCGAGGTGACGCCCCCTAGTGGATTGGAATCCCCCTCCCGAGCCTTTTGAACGCGCTCAGAAAGAGAAGAAGACACCATTCGATTCTACTGACCGGCTTGTGACGCTCGGTCACAAACGACGAACTCTTCATCCGACGTTGCGGGAAGTAACGACGTAGTGTGACCACGTGGAATCGCTGCTGGTTGTTCAACATCCGGTCGTGGCCGATAAGGTCCGCCAACTTCGAGATACGCACACCTCGAACGCAGATTTCTTACGCTTGGCGGGGGAGATCTCGCGGTTCGTGACCTACGAAGCCTTTCGAGACGCGCCCGCCACCACGACCACCGTCGATACGCCTGTCGTGAAGGGCGCGCCCGCACTGCGCATCGACACGGAGTACCTGATCGTCCCGATTCTCAGAGCCGGTCTTGGTATGAGCCCGGCCGTGCAAGAAGTGCTGCCGCACCACCGCGTCTGTCTCGTGGGACTGCGCCGTAACGAAGTGACTCTCAAGCCTGATGTCTACCTCGATGGACTGCCCGAGACATTGGAAGGGGTGCACGTCGTGCTCTGTGACCCCATGCTGGCAACGGGTGGTTCGCTCGACTGCGTTATTGCGATGCTGCGCGAGAGGGGAGCCGGCCAGATTACGGTGCTCTGCCTTATTGCGGCTCGACCCGGCGTTGATTTTGTCCTCTCTCGCCACCCCGACGTCTCGATCGTCGCTGCCGCCCTCGACGCGGAGTTGAACGACGTGGGTTACATCACGCCCGGCCTCGGCGACGCGGGCGACCGTCTCTTTGGTCCACCTGCTCGCTAACGCCTAGAGCCCAATGTCCTCGTGCCAGAGCTCGGGGTGCTCGCCGATGAACGAACCGAGCAGCGAGGTACAGGCCGGATCGTCCAACAAGACGATTTCGACGCCCAGTTCCTCGAGCCAATCGTGGCCCCCGTAGAAGTTCGTAGTTTCACCAATCACGACGGCGCCGATGTTGAACTGGCGCACGAGACCCGAGCAGTACCAACAAGGCGAAAGGGTTGTGACCATCACGCACTCGGGGTAATCCCGCCTTCGCCCCGCTTTTCGAAAAGCGTCGGTTTCGGCGTGCACGGATGCGTCCTCCTCCTGGACTCGTCGATTGTGGCCAGAGCCGAGCAGCGTGCCGTCTCGCAGGAAAAGCGCCGCGCCGATAGGAATGCCCCCCTCTTTGAAGCCGAGTACGGCCTCGTCGTAGGCGGCAGCGAGCATCGTCGTCGCCAATGATTTCTTGAGTGGTGCGCTGGGCTTCGTCATTGACTAAGTATGCTCCGCCTCGTGACTAGAGGAACGTATTCCGTTGAGATCGGATCGCAGCACGTCGACTTGCCCGTCGTGTCCCTGAACGACAATCTGGCGTTGGCGCTCCTCATTACCGTTGACATGGGCATTGCCTTTATGGCCAAAGCCGGTGAAGAGTTGGCCGACGTGCTCGCCCCCTACGACGTGGACATCGTGGCGACCGTGGCGACGATGGGCATACCGCTCGCCGTGGAAGTGACGCGTCACCTGGGTCTTGATCAGTACGTCACACTGCACAAGACACCCAAGATTCACTTGGCCGACGCGTTCAGTGAACCAGTGCGTTCGATTACGACTGACGCCGATCAGCGTCTGCTCTTTGATCGGGCGCGTCTTGGTGACGTTGAGGGTAAACGCGTGGCGATCGTCGATGACGTGATTTCTACGGGTGCCTCTACCGGCGCGTCGCTCCGACTTCTGCGCGGCGTCGGTGCGAACATCGTTGCCATCGGAACGCTCGTCACTGAAGCATCGCTCTGGCGTAATTCGCTGGGCGTGGACGCCACCATGGTGCGAGCCCTTGGGTCGTTGCCGGTGTTTCGTCCAGACGGCTCAGGTGGCTTGGTCGAAGATTGGGTGGGGTGACGCAATTTTCTGCGTCGTCAATGGTGAATACCGATCTCTTCGAGTTAGGCAGTTCCTTCAGTAACACCTGGCCACGTCAGAACACTACGTTCGAACTACAGAAAATAATGGGGCTTCTCATCTTCAACTAAGAGTCGCCATTTGGATTCTTGTGATTTCTCGGTGTTTACCGATTCACAGATTGGCCTAAGTCTCTTCAGGGGAAGATCTAATGATTCCTCGGCATCATGGAGTGGTCTCGGGATAGCTCGAGCGAGAGAGAGGGATTTATGATGCAGCGCTTATTCAATAGCAAGTCAGCGAGGCGAGTTGGAGTAACTGGACTCATCGCAGTTGGGACAATTCTCGCGAGTGTTGGTGCCGCCGGCGCCGCGAATCTGTCCTCGCAGGTAAACACCAAGGCATCCGTACAGATTTCCTCGGCCCTAAAAGTCAAGGCAAATCAAGGAAAAGGCGTCAATGGCATCGTCACCGCCTCTTCATCCACGTCGGTGACGATTACCAATTCGAAGGGCGCGTCAAGCACGTACGCCATAACGCCAACCACGACGTTCACCAGTGATCACAAGGCCGTGACCTCGGCCGCCGTGACCGTTGGCGAATTGGTTCGCGTCGTCCCCACTTCGGCAAGTGCGACAACTGCCGCCAGCATTAGCGTCATCGCTCCGCCGCGAAACAATGAAGGACACGGAGTCAACGGGGTAGTGACCGCTGTGTCACCGACGTCGCTGACCATTACGAGGGCCGCGGGTGTCTCGACAACCTACGTCGTGACGTCAACCACGACGTTCACCAGTGATCACAAGGCCGTGACCTCGGCCGCCGTGACCGTTGGCGAATTGGTTCGCGTCGTACCCACTTCGGCAAGCACAACGACGGCATCGAGCATTTCGATACTCGCCAACGGTGCGTCTCGTGCCAAGAAGGTCCGAGATGGAGTCGTGACGGCCACGTCGACAACGTCGCTGACCGTAACGAACGCAAGGGGTTTCTCGACAACCTACGTCGTATCGTCAACCACGAGGTTCACCAGTGATCACAGGGCCGTGACCTCAGCCGCCGTGACCGTTGGTGAATTGGTTCGCGTTGAGCCCACCTCAGCGAGTGTCGCCACTGCGTCGAACATCACCGTTGTCGGTCCGAAGCCAGTGAACCAAGGACACGGAGTCAACGGCGTGGTGACCGCTGTGACAGCGACGTCGCTGACCATTACGAGCGCCGCGGGTGTCTCGACCACGTACGTCGTTTCGTCAACCACGACGTTCACCAGTGATCACAAGGCCGTGACCTCGGCCGCCGTGACCGTTGGTGAACTGGTTCGCGTCGTACCCACTTCAGCTAGTACAACGACGGCCGCGAGTATCGCGATATTGGTGTCCGCACTGTAGAACGTCAGTTGTTGGAGAGATCCATCTCCAGAAATAGCGAAGACCCCCGGCATCAAATACCGGGGGTCTTCGCTATTTCGTCACCGAAAACTAGTTACTCGGCTCCAGTTCATTTTGACGCTTCACCTGACGCGCAACGTTGCCCGTTAACTTCTCGAGAATGTAGTAGAGAAGTCCTCCAACGATGATGCCCACTGGTACCGAGAAGTCGGCGCCGCCGTACCAGCCGGCCGTGCACGCGCCGTGCACCAAACTGCCCGCGCACGCCCCACCGTAGTGATTGGATACCGGCGTCATCCAGTGGAAGGGGAAGTTGATCGGTGGCGGAGCTTTCGAGTAACAGAGCGTCGCCGTGACCAGGCCCGCGAAGAAGGCCACGATGGCGTTCCAGTTGATGCCGCTGGTGCCAACGTAGTAGAGACCCCCGCTGTCTCGGCGTTGGAGTTCTGCGGCGCTGTAGCGGTAACGCCGCATCAGCCAGTCGACCATCATGATGGCGAACCACGGAGCGATCCACACAATGATGACACCCACGAACTCCTTCATGTAGAGAGAGAACGTGGACTGAAACTCGGCCCAGATCGTGAGCCCACAGGCGAGGATCGAGTCCAACACGACGGCCTGATAGCGCTTGAGGCGAAGTCCCATGGCTTGGAGTGACACGCCCGAGGAGTAAAGGTCGAGGGAGTTAATGCCAAAGAGTTGGACAATGGCGAACAACAAGAACAACACGATCACGAAGCTCGGTATGTAGTGCTGCCCGTGCAGCGCCTCAAAAGGATTCGCCCCGTTCCACGCCGCCACTTGAGCGTTCGTGGAGAGGAACGTAAAGGTCGCCGCGCCAAGGATCATCATGATGATCTCGGGGATCGCGGTGCTGACAAATATCCAACCCACGATGGAACCCTTCGAGGCGTTTCGGGGCAAGTAGCGGGTGTAGTCGTTACCACACTCGGTCCAACCGAGACCCGAGAGCGCGATCGTGAAGGCGAGGCCCGCGGTGTAGAGCTGCCAACCGCCGCCAAAGCCCTTGAAGCTCGACGATCCGTGTTTGAGGTCGTAAATAGCGAGCAGGACGAAGATGGCGCCGAAGGGAATAATCAAGGCGCGCAGTACCTTCACCATGGTCGCGTGGCCAAAGTAGGGCATGACCGCTTGAATCGAAGCCGCGATGATGATGAAGATCACCTTCATGGGCGTTCCGACACTTACTCCCGCCATCTGAAAGAGCACAATGGCCGCGCCAACGATGAGGATCAGACCTTCGGTCTCAAATCCCAGCTGCGTTACCCAGTTAAAGAAACTGACTAGACGTGAACCATTGGTGCCAAAGGGTGCTCGCGAGATCGTAAAAGCCGTCGTTCCCGTCTCGGGACCTTGCAACGACGCGAGACCCAATAAGAAGAAGGTGAGATTGCCGAGAACGATGATGCTCACGGCGGTCCAGAAGCTGAAACCGAAGCCCATTAAGAGGGCGCCGTAGATGAAGTACTCCACGTTGATGGCCGAACCGGCCCACAGTGCCCCTATGTTTTTTGACGTCGCCCAACGTTCCGTCTCTGGAACGAAGTCGATGCCGCGTTGTTCGATGTGGAACGCCGGGTCGCCCGGAGATCCGTCATGCGAATCGATAGTTGATGCCACGTTTGTGGTCCTCCCTGATAGATATGTCCCCTGCACAACCCAAAGGTGCTAATCGTACGCGCCCAGTATGCCCGAAACTAAAAGAGAGTGCGGGGGAAACGAGGACGATTTCTTCCCTAGTGGTCCGTTAATTAAATAACTAAGGGGACTAAAGTGGGTTCATGACCCACTCCCTGGCCGCGCCACCTCTGCCCCTGACCGACGACGAGCGATCCGCACTCGAGAAGTTCGCGAGGTCGCGAACGATGGCGCATCG
>DATLSR010000028.1:0-52489 GCA_035533995.1 Acidimicrobiales bacterium
ATGGGTCGTCGAGGCCATCGACGAGGCGGCCGCTCGCTTCCCCTTTCCCATCCTCGGGATCGATTCCGACAATGGAGCAGAATTCATCAACGCGCACCTCTTCGACTACTGCAAAGAGCGAAAGATCACGTTCACGCGTTCGCGCGCGGGCAACAAGAACGACGGTGCCCACGTCGAACAGAAGAACTGGACGCACGTCCGTCAACTCGTGGGCTACCTGCGCTTTGACACCGAAGAGGAGTTGTCCGTGCTCAACGAGCTCTGGGCGCTGGATGGACTCTTCACGAACTATCTCCTCGCTCAACAGAAGTTGATCGAGAAGCACCGTCACGGGGCGAAGGTCACCAAGCGTCACGACCGCGCCGAGACCCCCTACGCCCGAGCGAACGCCCACGACGGGGTCTCGGAGATCTCGAGAGCCTCGATGACGGCGACCTTCGCCACCATCCACCTCTGCGCCCTCTCCGACCAAATCGAGACTCTCACCACGCGCCTCGAAAACCTGGCGCTCACGAAGTCCCTCGCGCCCACGCGGCGCGTCAACAAGTCCTTCAACCGCCCCCTCCATCCGGAGGTTTTATATGAGGCAACGAATCAAGCTTCGCGGAGGATTTGACATGAGGCAACAGGGAATCCTCAATCTGAGGTGCTGGCGTAGATTGGATACAGCAAAAAGGAGTGTCGTGAAAGAGCCAGTTTTCCTACGGGCCTGTCGTGGTGAAACCGTAGAACACGTACCGGTGTGGTTCATGCGCCAGGCCGGCCGCTCGTTGCCCGAGTACCGCGCCCTGCGCGCAACCGGCTCAATTCTCGAAGCCTTCGCCGACCCCGCGTTGGCCGCCGAAGTGACCATGCAGCCAGTACGCCGCTACGGCGTGGACGCGGCGATTCTCTTTTCCGACATCGTGGTGCCCTATCACGCCATTGGCTTTGGCGTCGACGTCGTACCTGGTCGAGGTCCAGTTATTGCGAAGCCCTTCACCAGCGCGGCTGATCTTGATCGACTTCGTGATCTGAGCGAGAGCGACGTCACCCACGTCACCAAAACCGTCGATCTCGTCATCGAAGAACTCAGCGAGACCAACACGCCACTTATTGGTTTTGCGGGCGCACCCTTCACGGTGGCGAGTTACCTCGTCGAAGGTGCCCCCACGCGCGAATTCGCCGTCATCAAGACGTTGATGCACGAAGATCCCTCGCTCTTTGATGCACTTCTCGATCGACTCATCGACATCACGGTGAGTTTTCTGCGCGCCCAGATAACGCACGGCGCGCGCGCTGTTCAACTCTTTGACTCGTGGGCTGGATCACTTACGCGAAGTGAGTACGAACGCTTCGCACTTCCAGCGACCAAGCGGGTCCTCGAGGGGATCGCCGATTTAGGCGTGCCGACGATTCTCTTTGGCGTGGGCACGGGTGAACTTCTTGGTCTCATGAGTAGTGCGAACAGCACCGTGATGGGCATTGACTGGCACGTCGATCTCGATGAAGGTCGCCGACGCGTCGGCGACAAACCCGTCCAGGGCAACCTCGATCCGGCGCGCTGCCTGGGCGGTGAAGAACTCGCGATCGAAGCCACGCGAGAGGTGCTCGCCAAAGCCGGCAGCGGGGCTGGCCACATCTTCAATCTGGGACACGGTGTGCTGCCCTCAACGGAACCCGAGGTTCTCCAAGCCGTCGTTCGCGTGGTGCACGACGAAGGAAGGGCGGGCGTGCAATGAATATCGGCGTGCTCGTCATGGCGCACGGCACGCCGTCCTCGCCAGAGGGCATCGAACCGTTCTATACGAGGATTCGTCGAGGATCTCCGCCCACGCCTGAACTCTTGGCCGACCTCACGCGCCGATACCTAGCCATCGGCGGCACCTCACCACTCACCGAGCGCACCGCGGCGCAGGTCACTGGGATCGCCAACGCACTCGAGCGCGAGGCGCCGGGTCAGTTCGACGTTCGCTCTGGCTCGAAGTTTGAACCGCCCCTCCTCGAAGAGGCCGCCGAGTCCTTTGTGCGTGATGGCTTCAAGAAAGTAGTCGGACTCGTGCTCGCTCCGCACTCCTCGACGCTCTCAACCGGACAGTACATGAGTCGAGCTAAAACAGCACTTGGTGAGCACATTGAGTTCGTGGCGATCGACGCCTGGTACAAAACACCAGGTTTTCTCGAGCTCATCGCCCAACGCGTCAAGGACGCTCTGGCGACTATTCCCCCATCGAGATACGACACCACCGAAGTCCTCTTTAGCGCGCACTCCTTGCCCTTGAAGGTGCTCAAGAACGGCGACACCTACGTCGATCAATTAAGAGAGAGTGCCGAGATCGCCGCCCCTCTCGCGGGCGCCGCGCACTTCGACGTGGTCTGGCAGTCCGCGGGGCGCACCGCCGACCCGTGGCTCGGTCCCGACGTCTTGGTGGCGCTTCGAGAGAAGCGCGAGAAGGGACTTACTGACGTGGTGTCGTGTCCCGTTGGCTTCGTCTCGGATCACCTCGAAGTCCTCTTTGACATCGACATCGAAGCGCAGAGTGTGGCACGCGAAATTGGTCTCAATTTGGTCCGCACCGCTTCACTGAACGACGATCCGGCCTTTACGTCGCTACTCGCCCACGCCGTACGAAGCGCGGCTTCGTAGGTGAGTCGTGCCTCGGTGGTCGTGGTGGGCGGCGGCGTAAGTGGACTGGCCGCCGCGTGGGAACTCAGCGGCGGTGCGAAAGGTCCCGATGAGAGAACGCCGCGCATAGAAGTCGTCGAAGCCAGCGATACTTTCGGAGGCTCACTCCAGACAACGCAGTTCGCTGGTCGCACGATCGATCTCGGCGCCGATGGTTTTCTTGCGCGTCGCCCCGAAGCGGTGACGCTCGTCGACGAACTCGCTCTACGTGACCAACTCGAAGCCATCAACGCGAGCGGAGCGTGGCTGTGGTCACGAGGTGGCTTGCACGAACTACCCGCGGGTCTCGTCCTTGGCGTACCGACTGATCTAAAGGCGCTGTCACGATTCAAAGGCATTAGTTGGCGAGGACGACTCGCGGCTCGACGTGACGTGGTACTTCCAGCGCGGCTCCAGTTGAGCGACGACGCAACGATTGGCGAGATTGTGCGTAGGAAGCTAGGCCGTGAACTGACCTATCAGCTCATCGAACCGATGATCGGTGGAATTCAGGCCGGGCGAATCGACGAGCTCTCCGCTAAGTCGGTCTTTCCCGCTCTGTTGGACGCCGCGCGCAAGGGCGGATCACTTGCCAAAGCCCTGCGCTCGCCCACGCCCGTCATCCCTGGTCCCAGCAGTGAAATAACGTCGGGTGGTCCAACCTTTTTCACGCTCGTCGAGGGCGTTGGCTCGCTCCCCATCGAACTTGCTCGTCAGTTAGCCGAGCGCGGTGTCGTCCTTCGTCACGGCGTGAGCGTGACGGCACTTCGTCGAACGCCGGCCGGTAACTACCCCTGGGAAGTAGACACGCTCAACACCACGACGCCGGCTAACGCCATCGTTCTCGCGACCCCCGCGCCCGTCGTTGGTGCACTCCTTGGTTCACACGATCCTTCGTTGGAAGAACTCCGCCAGATCGAGAGTGCCGACGCCGCGATGGTCACGTTCGCTCTCGCCAAGAGCGAGGTCACGTTGCCCGCAACCGGGACCGGAGTTCTCGTACCGCTTCGTAGCGCGTGGAAAGGCGAAGGCTCGATGATGGTGACGGCAGTCACCTTGTTGGATCGCAAGTGGCCCCACCTTGCGCGCGACATCGACGTCATACTGCGAGCGCACGTCGGGCGAAGTGACGACCGTCGATGGACAGAGTTGACGGACGCAGAATTGATGCACCGCGTCAGTCAAGAACTGAACGAAGTGCTGCCACGCTTCGGCGCGCCTAGTGAATCACTCGTGCGACGTTGGCCCAACGGGCTCCCGCAGTACCGCGTCGGGCACCAAGCACGCGTTCAACGCGCGCGTGTCGCGAGCGCGCGGATCTCCATTGCGTTAGCCGGCAACGCCTACGACGGCGTGGGCATCCCGGCCAGCATTGGTTCGGGACGGCGCGCCGCGCGCGAAGTGCTCGCGATAATCACTACTTCGCCGTAACGACAGCGACTACCCGAAACCCTTCACTCAGAGTCAGACGAGGTCGAAACGGTCGAGGCTCATCACCTTGTCCCACGCGGCCACGAAGTCGCGCACGAACTTCTCTTGCGCGCCGTCGCACGCGTAGACCTCGGCGATCGCTCGTAACTGAGAGTTCGAGCCAAAGACGAGGTCCGCCCGACTGGCCGTCCACTTGAGTGAGCCCGACGCGCGATCGCGCCCCTCGAAGATCTCTTCGGACGCGGACGTCGCCTTCCACGTTGTACTCATGTCGAGCAGGTTCACGAAGAAGTCGTTGGTCAACGCCTCGGAGCGATGGGTGAAGACGCCCATTTGGAACTGTTGAAAGTTGGCGTTCAAGACGCGCATGCCACCCAGTAGAACCGTCATCTCAGGAGCGCTCAGCGTCAAGAGGTGCGCCCGATCGAGCAGGAGTTCCTCCGCATTACGGCGCTGTCCGTCACCGACGTAATTACGGAACCCGTCGGCGCTCGGCTCAAGAACTTCGAACGATTCGATGTCGGTCTGTTCTTGTAACGCGTCCGTGCGCCCCGGCTCGAAGGGAACCTCGATCTCGATCCCCGCGTTCTTCGCGGCCTCTTCGACCGCCGCGCATCCGCCCAGCACGATGAGGTCGGCCAGCGAGACCGCCTTCCCCTTCTTCTGCGAGTCGTTGAAGTCCTTTTGAATTTTCTCCAGGGTCGCTAGTACCTTGGCGAGTTCGGCCGGACTATTGGCGTCCCAGTCCTTCTGAGGCAGCAGACGAATCCGCGCGCCGTTCGCGCCACCTCGCTTATCGGTACCACGAAACGTCGACGCCGAAGCCCACGCGGTCGAGACCAACTGAGAAATAGTCAAGCCTGAGCTGAGAATCTTGCTCTTGAGTTCGGCGATCTTTTTGGTCCCAATCAGATCCTTCGGGGGCGCCGGCACGGGGTCTTGGAACAACTGGGGCTCCGCCGGGACCAACGCGCCCAGACCTCGCACGTAGGGGCCCATGTCGCGGTGCGTCAGTTTGTACCACGCTCTGGCGAACGCGTCGGCGAACTCGTCGGGGTTCTCATAGAAGTGTCTCGATATTGGCCCATAGATCGGATCGAACCGGAGGGCGAGGTCCGTCGTGAGCATCGTGGGGGCGTGCTTCTTCGACGCGTCGTGGGCGTCGGGCACCGTGTCGGCTCCGGCACCGTCCTTGGGAATCCACTGCGACGCACCGGCCGGACTCTTCGACTGCACCCACTCGAATTCGAACAGGTTCTCAAAGAAGTCGTACGACCACTGCACCGGTGTTTTGGTCCAAATTCCTTCGAGCCCACTGCCAATCGCGTCGCCACCTACACCGGTTCCAAAGCTGTTGCTCCAACCAAGACCCTGTTCCTCGATGGGGGCCGCCTCGGGTTCGCGCCCGCCGTACTGGTTCGGATCGGCTGCCCCGTGGGTCTTACCGAACTCGTGACCACCGGCAATAAGGGCCACGGTCTCTTCGTCATTCATGGCCATGCGCTTGAAGGTCTCTCGAATATCTTTCGCGGCCAAGAGCGGATCTGGATTGCCGTTGGGCCCTTCGGGATTGACGTAGATGAGGCCCATCTGCACGGCGGCGAGAGGATTGTCGAGTTCGCGGTCGCCGCTGTAGCGCTCATCGCCGAGCCACATGGCTTCAGGCCCCCAGGAGACGTCGAGTTCGGGCTCCCAGATGTCCACGCGTCCACCGGCGAAACCAAAGGTCTTGAAACCCATCGATTCAAGAGCACAGTTGCCAGTGAAGATTATGAGGTCGGCCCACGAGATCTTGTCGCCGTACTTCTGCTTGATCGGCCAGAGCAGTCGACGTGCTCTGTCGAGGTTAACGTTGTCGGGCCAGCTGTTGAGGGGCGCGAAGCGTTGGGCACCCGAAGCCGCACCGCCGCGGCCGTCACCGATGCGGTACGTGCCAGCGCTGTGCCACGCCATGCGAATGAAGAACGGTCCGTAGTGACCAAAGTCGGCTGGCCACCAATCTTGTGACGTGGTCATCAACGCCTCGATGTCCTTTTTCAGATCATTGAGGTCGAGCGTCAAGAACTCTTGGGCGTAGCTAAAGTCCTCGTCCATGGGGTTGGCGGAGGGTGCGTTCTGGTTGAGAATCTTTACGTTCAACTGATTCGGCCACCACTTCTCGTTCGGCTGGCTATCGGCCAAGCGCGTGTTCGCACCACCCGATACCGGGCATTTGTTTTCGTTCGTCATGTGATCTCCTTTGTTTGCATCATATGTAGAGACACGAGGATTTTTCTCGTGGTGGGCTGTTGGATTGGTTACGGCTTTTTCGTTACAACTTTGCGCTGCTTTTGGCGGCGGTCGATGGATCGAGAAGAGTCGGCGTTTGGCCCTCGGCTTGACACTCAGGACAAAGGCCCCAGTAGGCGACCTCAGCCTCGTCAATCTCGTAGCCAAAATCATCGGCCGCCGTGAGACAGGGTGCAGCGCCGAGCGCGCAGTCGACGTCGACCACACTGGCGCAGACGCGACATATCAGGTGATGGTGGTTATCATCGACTCGATCTTCGTAGCGTGCCACTGATCCCACGGGCTGAATTCGTCGAATAAGGCCCTTCTCAACGAGAACGCTGAGGGTGTCGTACACCGCCTGGCGCGAGATGGCGCCTATGTCGAGCCCAGCGATTTCCGCCACGTCGTTGGCCGAGAGGTGGGGGCGACTCGACACCGCCCGTAGAACCGCCAGTCGTTGGGCCGTGGCCTGGATGCCGTGTTGACGAAGAAGGTCAACTGCGCTGATGGTCATGAGGATCGAGAGTAGCAGATTCTGGACTCAGTCCAGAAATGGATCACGTCCAATACTCGTCGTTTGTCGCGGTCGCGTACCGGCCAGCTGGACTAATTTCGCAGCCATGACAACTGTTCGACTCGGCTCGGTGTCACTCGATTGCGCGGATCCATTCACTCTCGCGTCGTTCTGGGCAAATCTCCTCGGCGGTGACATCGTTTACACGAGCGACGATTTTGTTGCGGTCAATGTAGGCGGAGCGTGGATATCGACTCTACGAGTGGCGAACTACGTGCCACCGCAGTGGCCGAGTGAGAATCCTCCTAAACAGATGCACCTCGATCTTGCCGTCGACGACCTGGACTCTTCGGAGCTTTTCGCCATTCAACTTGGCGCCGTCAAAACGGAACTCCAACCACAGCCCGAGCGCTGGCGCGTGATGCTCGATCCCGTGGGTCACCCGTTTTGCTTGACCACGCAGATTCCCGAATAATGACGACCTGAGGTCCGGTTGCCTCCCACGTAGAACCGACTGTCGCAGTGACGCCTGAAAATGGTCGTGTCGACGGTTCCTGGCGTTAGGGTCAGCAGAGTGAGTCAAAGTTCAATCTCAACTTTGCAAGAGTTGCTCGACGAAGAGCTCGGATCCGATCCAACAACGATACGAGGACTGACGAATCACCTGCCAATGGCGTTGGTGGCGAAGGAACGACTCGGCGCCGACGCCGATGAACTCATTCGCTTTGCGGCGGCGTACTCAAAACGCATCGCTCCCCTCCATGAACCTGAGAACCGACTGAATGAAAAGACGTGGCAGTCGGCGATCGGCCAGAGCGCCGCCGCGGCCGATCTCAGAAGTTACTTCGTTCGATTGATTCGTGAGGTTGGTCAAGATGAAGCGTTGCGAACGCATCTGCCGGCACTGCTTCCCGGCGTAGGGGGTGCTGGGTTCCACGGCGTTATCCGCCTCGCCTACGCCATTGAGGTTTCGTCGCCATCACGAATTGCGGCTGGCTTGGCCTACCTCGCCGAAGTCGGACGTCCACTGAGTCCGCTAGTGCGCGGGGAAATCACGACCCAAGACCCGGCGAAAGTATTCGCCGAACTGTCCAAGTCCCCCGATTGGTCCGCACCTGCGCCACAGAAAACAATCGACGAAGAGATGCACATCGTTGCCGCGAACGATCTCTTCGATGCGGTGGTTTCATCGCTCGAGATCACTGATGACACAGAGGACAAATTGACCGAAGCGGCCCTGCACGTCTTTGCTTCGAGCAATGACTTCACGGCGCTGCACGGGGTGACCGGTCTGGCGGCGATCTCCTCGATTCGTCCCTGGATAGACGACGGCCACCAAGTGAGCCGCTTTACCTTTCAAGCACTCACCGCCGCGTACCTCTCTATTGGTGCCCCGCCTCTGTGGTCGAAAGGACGACTCGATGAATTCGTGGGTTCCAACAAGAGTGATCCCAGCGAAGTGCGATCGACAGCGGCGCTCAGTGACGACGAGCACGTCTCAAAACTTGTGTACACCGCGCAACGATCGTGGGAGCGGACGAACGATCCCCTCTACCTTGCAGTTGCCGCGAGGAAGGCACTCCCCGTCAGCTGACTTTGCCGCCTCGTTGAGTAACTCATCGAAGTCCAAGAATGCTCAAGGTTGAAGAGTTCCAGTATCGGGACTTCGTCGCGTGATGCAGTAGGAGAGTCCGGCCGGATCCCTAAGGGTCGTCCAATTCGTGGTTACTCGCTCAATGACCGCCCCAAGTTCCTCGTGTCGTCGCTGCTCGCTCGCCACGTCATCACAGGCGAGATCCAAATGCGCCCGGCAGTCTTCGGCCGACTCGTCATCAAGTCGCTGCAATAAAAGGCGTAACGGAATCGTCGCTGGTCGAGTGAGGTACTCGAATTCAGGCCTGGAACCTACGTGACGCTCCCACGTCGTCACTCTGGACCAAAACATACATTCCTCAGCAAAGGCGTTCGGTGGTACATCGATGCACATCTGGTCGACGAGGCTGCGGTAACCGGCTGGCCAACGCGAAGGGGCCGGCCGGTGTCGTTCTTCGCGATGTTCCACGACGCAGAAGGTGAGCCCACCGGGTGAGTTCAAGATGACGAGCCCTGGACGCTGAGAGCGCAATGTGGCGCCGAGAGATTGAGCCTCGCTCGCCGTTGCGTCCACGTTGTCGGAGTGCAGGTCGAGGTGGATGCCGGCCACTCCCTGGTCAATTCGTTGCACGCGAAGATACGCGTCGCCTCGATCGGGATTGAGTGTGGAGAATTCGCTCGAGACGCCCCGAAGCGGTGACAGCGTGGTCTGGGTAATCGCCTGCCAGAACGAGGTCCCGGTCGTGAACGTCGCTTCTGGAAAGTCGAAGAAGACAGTAAGCCAACCGATAGTCACGATGTGAACATACATCCGGTGTCCGTGGCCCTCACGAGTGCCTGGTCGTCTCCGTCGCAATCGCTGGCCGTGTTAACGCGTTGACCGCGTTGCGCTACCGGAAAACGACAGGTGAATGTTTACCGATTTTCGCTCGAAGCCTGTTCCCATCTCGCGCCGTACGGAGATACGCGCCAAGGGTCTTACTAGCCTGAGGGAGTGCGAACCGAGCGAAGCCACCCGACGCGTCGCGTTTTGAGAGTCGCCAGTTTTCGTGGACGTGGTTACCATTGATGAGAAATATCCCCGAACCTGATTTTCGATTTAATTCCAATCTGGTGTCCAGACTCATCGACGATCAATATCCGATTTTGCGCGAGCGCGACCCGGAACACGTTGGCGCCGGTTACGACGTTGAAGTTTGGCGAATTAGTGATGACCTCGTCGTCCGTCTTCCTCGTCGTACTTCGGCGTTCACATTTGTGGAACGCGAAATCAAACATCTTCCGTCAATTCCTCAGGATCTTCCACTCGCGATTCCTTGTATCGAGGCTGTTGGGGTTGCCAGCGTCTTGCTGCCAGGTCCATGGTTCGTCACGCAGTATCTACCAGGTATTAGCGGGAACGTGGCTCCTCTGGCGGAGTGCGTTCGAGGTGCGCTTGACCTCGGCGTTACTCTCGCATCCATCCACGCACTCTCAACGGAAAACGTGGACAACGTCTCTGCTCGGGGCGTGGCAATCGAAACACGCCGATCTTTCTTCGAGAAGGAGCTTGACCATTTACCCAATTGGGCGGCAAAGATTTCCCAAGACTATTTCGATCAGGCAACTCTTGCTGAATTGGAGAGTGCCAAGGTCTTTCTTCACGGTGACGTGCACCGCAGCAACCTCATTGTTCACGACGGCCGCCCAACTGCCTTGATTGACTTTGGTGATCTTGGTTATGGTGACAGCGCCGGTGACCTTGGTGGAGGGATCTTCACTGTGGGCTACGGGGCTCATCGTGAATTTCTCACTGCGTATGGTTCGGTTTCTGAAGCAACACTTACTCGGGCCCTTGGATGGGCTTGCTATTTTGCGGTTCGTAACTTTTCGGTAGGCGACGCTTACGCGCTGGAGTTCCTTGAGTCGCTTCGGAGTTGATGCTCCTCGAAACAAATTCGAAGTGCTTCATTTCTAAGTTTGTGAAGTAGATCATCGTCTACCTACATGCGACAACCGAAGTTCACGAGAGAATGAAATAGGCACCTGTTCTCG
This sequence comes from Acidimicrobiales bacterium, assembly GCA_035533995.1. Lineage (GTDB taxonomy): Bacteria > Actinomycetota > Acidimicrobiia > Acidimicrobiales > RAAP-2 > RAAP-2. The sequence goes on from DATLSR010000028.1 coordinate 10,488, forward strand.
ACCTTGGGGAGTTGCGAGCGCTGTATCAGGCTCCATTTCGTAGTCGGGGATAAGGACACTCTCGAGTGACAGAGCGCTGCCGTGTTCCTGGACGTTGAACAAGAGCCATACGTACCACGGACCGAAAGAGTCATCTTCAAGGTCAATGCGGATCATTAGCTCATCCGCTCCGAAGGCGAGCCGTTCTCTTACGAAGGCCCACCAACTACCGGTATCGCTCTCCAAGAGCGACGCAAAGTCGCCCTCCTGGGCCGCTTGATGGCCCGCGAGACGCCGCTCGCGATGGTGAACCTCTGCTGCATGGAGCTTCCACCTATCAATCAGTAGACCGACGCCTCAGCGCCGACTGGCCACGACATTTTGCAATTCAATCGAACTCTTGATTGGTGAGCCGTTCCACGTCGGCAACGTCTTGTGGTCGACCCGCGACGCGCTTGTTGGTGAGTAGGTCATCGCGGCCAATGAAGGGAACGAGGACGCCATCAAGATCAAGTACCACTCGGCGCGACCACGCCTCATCGAATTCGACGCCTTCAATTGAAGTAAGAATGTCGATTCGATACGGAGGATAGCCAAGCTGGACGACTCGGTCCGGCTGGCTGAAATCATCTTCAGTGAGACCAAGACCAGCAAACCCGAACGCTTCAAGCGAACGGATAATTCGCGATGCGTTTTCAGAACTCACCCATACCCACGCATCGAGGTCCCCGGTGTAACGAGGAAGGCCGTGCGCTGCAACGGCGTAGCCGCCAACGATGAGAAAACGAACATCGTTAGCGACGAAGAGTTCTACAAAATCTTTGAAGTCCGGATCGAGTTGCACTACCTCCTCCAATCATTCGTTGGCGGAGAATCTCAACGGCAGCAACGCGCTCTACGGCAGATACGGTTTTCCAGTAAGCAACCTCGCTAGTTTGATTCCCCAGGGCGCATTTCTCCACCGTCAGGGCCATTAATCCATTGGGGCGCACGGTCACTTTCACGATTCCATTCTACCGAGCTAGTGTCACGCACCACCGGTGATACTTTGAAATCGACCTCGGCCTAGATGCCTGGCGACCAGATCACTTCATGGTTTTCGAAAAGTTTTCTCGCTAAGCCGCAGTAGACGAATGTCTACACTTTTTTCATAGAAAGTCATTGACGGCTACGAACGGTGGACTCGCGTCACCACATGCGAGGCTGTTGCAACCGTTGTGGGTGGTGAAGGTGCGTGACATTATTAAAATAATCGAAGCAGATGGATGGTACCAAGTCCGCTTTCGCGGAAGCCATCGACAGTTCCATCGTCCGACGAAGTCGGGAACCGTCACGGTGCCGGGCGCTCTCGGCGACGACCTGCACCGGGAACTCCTCAGTAGCATCTTAAGACAAGCCAAGTTGGAACGGAGAGGGCGATGACTGAGTACGCCGTTGTTATCGAACGTTCGCCCAATAACTACGGGGCGTGGGTGCCTGACCTTGATGGCTGCGTTTCCACAGGCAAGACTTTGGAAGAGGTCAAGTTGAACATCGCGGAGGCAATCACGATGCACCTTGAACTGATGCGCGAACACGGTGAAGTCATTCCAAAACCCTCCGCACAGGTGACAGTCATTCAGGTCGCTTAGGTAACCAGATGCAGTCACATTTTCCCAGGGCGCGTATCCATGCGCACCGGGGTGCGTCCGTGACCCGTCCCGAGAATACGCTGGCCGCATTCAATGAAGCCCGACGACTCGGTGCAGACGCCATCGAGTTCGATGTTCACTCAACGCTTGATGGCCATCTGGTCGTCCACCATGACTACAACCTTGGTCAAACCACCAATGGAACCGGCTACGTTCACGAGAGCACATTTGAATACGTGCGCGGGTTAAGCGCAGGCGCGTGGTTCGACGCGGATTACCGGCATGAACAAGTGCCGACACTCGATGAAGTCTTGACGATAGAGGGCATTAGCTTCGAACTCGAAGTGAAGGGTCTACCAACTCGGGGACTATTGGATGGCGTCACTGCCGCGGTACGTCGCGCAGATGTGGAATCCCATCTCGAGATCACGGGCTTCCACGTAGTTGCGGTCCCTTACCTTCGTGCGGAGCTTCCCCGAGCGCGATTCGGACTCTTTGCACCCAAGTTTGAGACCTGGATGACTGTCCCGCTATACGAAGACATAGTGTGCGAGTCGGCTCAAACCGGCGGTTTCGAAGTGGTGCACATTCCAGCATCGCTTTTTCAGATCATTGACCCTGAAAAGTTCCGGAGCGTGGGACTCCTCATCCATTGTGGAAATGTCGAGTCCGAAGCCGAGCTTCTCGCTGCGCTCCAGAACGCCGACCAGGTGTCTACAAACGACTTGGCGGCGGCCGTCGCGGCGCGTCAATGAAGTGGAGAATGTGGGCACATCGACGTCACCACTCGAAATCCAATGAGCTTTTTCGGATCTGCCTTGATAGGTCTAGAGCGAGCTGTGGCGTATATCAAAAGTCTGTAGACAAATGTCTATCGTTCTTTCACAGAACTTCAGTGAGCGTGCACCCGCGTCGGCGCGTTGCCGAGTTGTCAGAGCATGGATCTTGAACCTGGGCAGCTTGCCGGGATACCGATTTCTCGTGACTCTTCGTCTTTTGCATGTCATAGTTAAGTCGTGAAGAAAGGTTCCGTGATGGCGATCGTTGCGGTCGCACTTATCGTATGGGCAGTGGTTACGCCCTTCATGTGGCGAGACCTTCGCCAACGGTCCAAGGATCGAGTCCGTGGACCCAAATGGCTGTGGTGGATTGCCAGTGCTAATTTGACCGGTTCGCTCGCCTACTGGTTGTTGGGTCGAAAAGAGATTGACCCACTATTCGACAATCATTGAGACCGGTCAAGCAGATCTAAGACGTCAGTCATTGCTGCTGGCACGATGCAAAGGACTATCCGCCACGGATAGATTGAATCCCGTCAGGATTCACGTGGCACTGACTCTATGGGACCATTGAACGATGGCCAGCCCCGAAGCACCTACATTGAGTGACGACGTATCAGCGGCGGATTGGATTCGCGAACGACTGAGTCCTTGGGATTCGCGCACTGTAACGTCGGTCGTCCCGAGCGGCTTCGAGTCGTACATTCGAATACTTCACCCGGTGCAACTACCTCGAGAAGGAGTCCCGATCGTCCGGTGGGCGGACGTGTCGCGGTGGAGTGGGGTCCCACTGCACCCTCGGGTTCAGTGGCACGAGGTCGCGCTGCCCGAGACGATTCCAGCCACCGAGTCCCCGTGGAGAAGTCAAGGCCCCAGCCAAGGCACACTTTTTTTTCTTGACGCTGACGTGCTTATCGAGGACCTGACTCCTTTCACGTCAACGCCGCAAGGGTGTTACTTCTGCCTGTGGATCGGATACATGGGCGGCGCGGCAGCCTTTGTCCCTCTCGGTTCTCCCCCAATACAGATTCCCGCACCGCCCCAGCCCCGGCGTCTCGTTGAACTTCCTGAGCGCGAGTACGGACTTTTCGAGGGCCCCCTCGCGGATGCCACCTCATTGAAGTTGGCGGGCGGTCATAGTCAGCAGACGCCGAACCTGTGGTGGCCAGAGGACCATTCATGGTGCGTCGCCAGCGAGATCGACCTTCCCTGGACCTACGTCGGCGGTTCGTCGGAACTCATCGATCACCTGCTTGCCGACGGCCGACTCGAGACAGTTTCAGCGTCGCCCGATGATCCACTCTGGATTGACGTCGACGGTTGGCTATCCGTTGTCATCGAGCACGCTGTCGACGAAGTGCTTTCGAGTGGCTCAGCACGTCTGACCCTCGCGGCTGGCACGGTCACGATTGAGTGGCAGCCGGCTCGTTGGCGAGGACGGGGAATGATCACTGCGCGGTCGGAGAGGTCCGGTGGCTGGGGCAGCCATAGCTCGCCGGTGAACTCGCGTAATCCTGATGAGATGAGACGACAGATCGCGCTTCAAATCCGCGCTGCGGTTCTCAACCTCGTCGGAGTGTGAGCGGACAAAGGCCGAGACCAGCCCGATAGTCGCGTGAACCTCTCGATGCCATTACCGAATGCCGATTGATTTAAATCAAATCAAGAGTTACACCCGTGGCGCGAAAGTTCCTCATTTACTCGGCATCACCAATGAAAATAAGGCCATACCACCGTCTATTTTCCTTTCACTGAAGGCGCACTCGCCGACATTTGTTGCTCGAGGCTGTTCCGGTATGGCGATGCGCTTGCTGACCAATTCTGTCAGGATATACTGACAGAATGCCCATCGTCTCCATGGAAAAATTGCCGCCGAACCCATTGGACGCGCTCCGCCAAGTAGTCCAGAGCGAGGCCCAACTCGGCGTCGCGCGAAGCGAACTCGTTGAAAAGTGTCGTGCCCAGGGTTCTACATGGGAAGAAATAGCCAGCGTGCTGGGCATCTCTCGACAGTCAGCGTGGCAGTACTACAACAGTCGTTTCGCCAAGCAGTGGAAGCAATGGGTTGACCGGAATGAGGACCTCTCAGAAGAGGCGGCGATGCGTCTCGCCGTTGTGGAAACGCGAGCTGTTCGCCGACGCCGCCAGACTAAGTAGAACGGCGCCTGGTGAAGGTGGTACTGGACACCAACGTCTACGTCTCAGCCGCAATATCCTCAGGCGCACCTCGCGAACTCTTCCAGCACTGGATAAACGGAAGCGATTTCGAAGTTCTGATCTGTCCAAGGTTGATGGGTGAGATCACTGAAGTGCTGCTGGAGAGGCCGGCGCTTCGACGGTGGATATCACTGGCAGACGCCCACTTGTTCATTCACCAAGTTCAAGAACTCGCAACTACACTCCCGGACCCAAGTGAAGTTGCTCAACTTCTGCGCGACTTGAACGACGACTTCATCATTCACTTCGCTCAAGAACAAGACGCCAATTTCGTGATCACTGGCGACAAAGATTTTGAAGGTTGGGACGGTGCCAGCCCTCGCGTCGTTGGCCCCCGAACTTTCGTAACTTTGTTAGAAGGCGGAAGTTTTGCGGACTATCGCTGGTGCTTAGTGTCAACGTCGCAACACGTCATGGCGTACTAACCGATACTTACAGGTAGTAACCCGAATGAATGTAGATACAAGGAACGCCCTCACTGACGTACATCGCGTGATTCTTCGGATCGTCATCCAGGGCGAGTCGAACGTCAAAGCCGTCAGCCACCAGTTCTCGCAGCGTCTCACGCTTGAATCGGTCAACGCCGGAGTAGTCGCCGTACTCGCGCATGATGAGTAGATCCCAGCGCAGTTCGTAACGCTCCAGCCACGCCACCGTGTGGGGCAAGACTCGCCGGGGGCGCCCCGTCACCAAGATCACCGACAACGACTGGTCGAGAAGCTCGAGCAGTCGTTCGATCTCTTCGATAATGGGGTCGTCGCCACAGGCCTCGAAGAAGCTCTTCCAGTCACCCCAGTCCAAGTAGTGCTGTCGCCCCGCGGCGTCGGCCAGTACGCCGTCGATGTCAAAGATCACCGCCGACCCCGGCACAAAAGGTTTATCGCGCCAATGCCAGTTCTCGTGGGGGTTTTCTCTCGTCATCAGTACTTATGCTCCCACGTCGGGCCGAGTGACTCCGTCTGCGAGACTGGACTACGTGGCGAAGACTGAGAGACGTACAATTCCGGTCCCCTACGGTCATCTCGTCTACGTGGTCAGCGACCTCTCGCTCTCGCCCAGTTCCGACGTCACGAGTCGCTCCATCAAGGAGTTCTTGGACCTTCTCGGCGATATCGACGACGCCGCCCTCGTGGTCGTGGCGGGCAATCTTTTCCATCCCGAGGCCACGTCCGACTTGGCCAAATTCATCGAAGCGACGTTCCAAGCCCTGCCCACAGTGCGCGACGACATCGCGAGCTTCTGCGCCAAAGAGGGTCACCGACTCATCGTCCTACCGGGCAGCGACGACGAGGAACTTCGTTGCAATGCCTTCGCCCAGTCGCACTTAGAAGAACTCGGCGTCTCGCTCGCCAGTGACCTCGTCCTGCAAATCGCCACCCTCAATGGCGTACGCGACTTAGCGGTCGCGGCTGGTCGCTACGAACTCGACGTCACGCCCGTTAACGAAAGGGACCGCGCGGACGCGCACCAACTCGAAGACCCCCAGGCGCTGGAGCGATTCGTCGCCTCACGCGTCCTCTACCGACGCCTCGCCGCGTGGATGTGGCTGCCGCTGCTCGCGGTCGCCCTCGTCGACCTCTGGAGTCCCGTCATCGCGATCGTTGGTCACCTCACCCACCACCACTTTGGGGTCCACCTACTGCAGTCTCGGGGCTTTTGGGTCAATCTCTTCATCGACCTCGTCATCGTGGCCGTCGTCGAGACCGTTATCGCGGGTATGGCCGGACTTATCGTGCGCCAACGTTTCTTTCGCCACGCGCAAAGTTCACGTCGTAATGAACTCAGCGAGCCCTTAGCGCTCACCAAGGTGGACGACGTGGACGCTCTCGAACTCGCCCGACGGATCGTCGAGCGCGGTGGCGTGGGTGCCGTCATCGGCGGTGCGCCCAGGCCCGCCTTGGCCTTTCTCGACGATGGCGTCAGCGCCTCGCCCGGTCCCTCGCGAGTTGTCCAAGTCGAGCGGCAGGGCCGTTTCGGCCTCCCACCGGTCTTTAAATCGTACGACCGTCTGGGCGTCGTAGAGATAGAGGCCGCCAGCACGGTCCAGGTCCGTCTCAACGCCGGCGAGTCTTCTCGCCACCGCGGCACGGTTCTCGAACGACTCCTCGCTGGCGCGAGCAACCAACCCGCGCCAACGAGCGAAACGACGACGCTCAGCTCGTGGCCGAGCGGCAGTCCGTTCCCGCTCAACATTGAACGCCTCCTCGATCAGCACCGCCAGCGACTCGTGCGGCGCTACGTCGCCGGACTCGTCCTCCTCGACGGTCTCGTCAACATTGCCGTGACGACGGTGCGACCACTACGCAGTCACCTGCACCTGGTGCTCTCGATACTGCCCCTCGGCGTCGCCCAATCGGCCGCCGCGTTGACGGCCGTGGCCGGCATCGCCATGATCATGCTCGCGCGGGGACTTCGCCGGGGCCAGCGACGGACGTGGTTCCTCGCCGTGTCGTTGTTGTCCATCACCATTGTCGCGCACGCCCTGCGCGGTGGCACCATCGTGTCCTCCTTGATCGCGGCGGGACTCGTGGTGCTACTCGTAGGACAGCGCCGATATTTCCAAGCCACCACCGACCGCGTGAGTGTGTCCGACGCGTTGCCGCGGCTGGGCCTCATCGCACTCGTCTCGATCATGACCACGACGCTCGGCATAGAAGCCGCGTCGCGCCACAGCCATCTGCCCAGTCTCGGCGTCGTGATTGCCGCCTGCGTCGAGCGACTCGTCGGGCAACGCGACATCGTGCTGCCCGATGGCGTGTCGGACTTCTGTAATCCCACGCTCTTAGCTATTGGCGTCTCGCTCATTATCTCCGCGCTCTATCTCCTCACTCGACCCGTCGTGGACCGACGGCTCTCCACGGCCGCCAGCAATACTGAGCGACGTCTCGCGGAGTTGCGCGCACGAGACATCGTGCGACGACACGGACGAGGCACGCTCGACTACTTCGCGCTGCGAGACGACAAGCAGTTCTACTTCTTTCGCGACTCACTGGTCGCCTACGCCGTCTACGGCGGCGTGGCGCTAATCTCCCCCGATCCCATTGGACCCGAGGCCGAACGCACCGAAGTCTTCGGCGCCTTTCGCGACTTCGCGGAGTCGCGCGGGTGGACGATTGGCGTCATGGGCGCCAGCGCCGAGTGGCTCGCGATCTATCACGCGGCCGGACTGCACTATCTCTACTTGGGCGACGAAGCGATCGTGGACTGCCAAAAATTCTCGCTCGAGGGTCAAAAGATGAAGGGACTGCGCCAAGCGTGTACGCGACTCGCGCGCCACGGCTACACCGTCGAGTTCCTGGACCCTTCCAAGATCGATCCGTCACGGGTCAGTGAGATTGTGGACCTGATCTCGCTGCTGCGTCGCGGCGGGGGCGAGCGCGGTTTCTCGATGATGCTCGGACGACTCTTTGACCCCAAGGACAAAGGGCTCCTCCTCACCGTGGTGTACGGTCCCGACCTCAAGCCGGCCGCGGTCTGCCAGTTCGTTCCTTCGCCGGCGATTCACGGCTACTCACTCGACCTCATGCGACGTGACCCCGGGGAACACCCGAACGGTCTGATCGACTTCGCGCTCTGCTCGACGATTGAGTACCTACGCCAACAGGGCTCGAACGGTCTCAGTCTTAACTTTGCGGCCTTTCGCTCAGTGCTCGACGGTGAACGCGGCGACGGCACGTTCACCAGAGTCGAGCGCTGGGCCATCAAGCGTCTTTCGGGCATCTTGCCCCTGGAGTCGCTCTGGACCTTTAACGCGAAGTACCACCCCGCGTGGATGCCACGCCACCTCGTCTACCCGGCCGCGGAGAGCTTCGTACCAGTCGTCGCGGCGACGTTACGCGCCGAAAGTCTGACCGAGATACCAGTGCTCGGACGCTTCCTCACCAACGACCCCTCGAATCGCCCGGGGACCGTCGTACCCGAAGAAGTGCTCGCGGCCGCGCGTGTAGTCGACGAGGCGAAGGTCAGTTAGTCGAGGCGTTTCAGAATCGCGCTCGTGAGCTTGGTCGCTGCCTGATCGTCGTAGGTGAGAAAGAGCGAGGGCTCGACGAGTTCGAGTTCCATGATCGCCCAGCCCTCGTTCGTTCGCACGAGGTCGACTCTCGCGTAGAGCAAGTGCGAGAAGCCCTTGGCTGCGAGGACCTTTTCTGCGTAGGCCACGGCGTCGGGCTCGGCTGGGCCGAGGGCCATCTGGTCAAGACGAAACAGCCCGTGGCGATCGAGTTCGCTGACGTTGAGCATCGCTGCCTTGGTCATGGCGTGAGAGAACGCGCCGTCAATGAAGACCAGCGCGCGCTCGCCCTCAGAGTCCACGGAGTCGACGTAGGGCTGAATGACGACGTCACGGCCCTTGGCGTGCAGCGCCGCCACGTGCGTACGCGCGCTCTTAACGTCGTCCTTGGTGTAGCGACTGGCGTCCATGGAACCCGCCCCGACGCAGGGCTTCACGACGAAATCGGAGTCGAAGAACGCGGGTTCTTCTCCCACGTCACAGAACCTCGAGGGCACGATGCGCAGCCCGTGCGCCTCGAGGTCACGAAGGTAGTGCTTGTCCGTTGAGTACTCGATCACGCCGTAGGGATTGAGGAGGTGGGTAATCGAACGCGCCCAGCGTAAAAACTCATCACGGCGCTCGACGTAGTCCCACGTCGAGCGAATAACGACGAGCTCGTAATCGTCCCAGGTGACCGACGGATCGTCCCAGATAGCGAGGGCCGCGTCAACGCCACCGGCTTCGAGCGCGGCCATCAAGACGGGGCCGTCCGGGTCGAGGTCGTTACCCCGACACGTGGCGACGGCGACGCGGCTCACGGCAGGAAGAGGAGTGTGGCGTGCTGGGTCCAGGTCACGAGTGGACCGGGCCACAGGCCAAAGAGGACCGCGACAATGACCCCGACGGCGATGACCTTGCCGGTGAAGAGCGGCACGCGCACGCGCGTGCTCTGCGTGTCGTCATCGTCGTAGAGGGTGAGAATCCAGCGCAAGTAGAAGACGGCCGCAATAGCCGCCGACAGGATGGCGATCAGCGCCAACGCGCCACCACCCGAGTCGATGGTCGCGGCCAAGACGGTGTACTTCGCGTAGAAGCCCACCGTTAAGGGCGCGCCCAGTTGACTGAGCAGCAAGAGCGCCAGCGCGCCACCGAGCCAGGGCTGGCGGCGAGCGAGTCCCTTGTAGTGATCGATCGAGTGCAGTTCATCACCGCTACCACCCACCAGCGTCACGACCGCGAAGGTCGCGATCACGACGGGCGCGTAGGTCATCAAGTAGAAGAGCGTCGAAGAAACGCCGCGCGCACTCCCCGACCACACGCCGAGCAACATGAACCCGGCCTGGTTGATCGAGGAGTACGCGAGCAGGCGTTTCACGTTGCGCTGGAGAAGCGCGACGCTAGCCCCCACGACGCAGGTAAGAGCGACCAACACGAAGAGGATCGGCCGCCAGGTGTCGAGCTGGGTGCCGAGCGCCGAGATCAGTACGCGCAAGAGCGCCGCGAACGCACCCACCTTGACGATCGAGGCCATGACGCCCGTTACCGGCGTGGGCGCGCCTTCGTAGACGTCGGGCGACCACAGGTGGAACGGCACGGCGGCAACCTTGAAGGCGAAGCCAATGAGCAGCAGTGCGCCACCGGCGTAGAGCAGCCCTGGTCGCAGCACTTCATTTGAGGCCAAGAAGTACGAGATGGACGAGAGGTTCGTCGAACCCGTCGCGCCGTAGACCAACGCCACGCCGTAGATGAAGATCGCCGACGCGAAGCCGCCGAGCAGGAAGTACTTCAGGGACGCCTCGGCCGACGTGTCGCGGTGACGATCAAAGCCCACGAGCACGTAGAGGCCGATCGAGAGGATCTCGAGTCCGAGGAAGATGACGATCAAGTCATTGGCCTGGACCATCAGTAACGCGCCGGCGCTCGAGGCGAGGGCCAGAATGTGAAAATCCGCGCCCCCTATTCGTTCCCGCTTGGCCCAGTCGTGACCGACGAGCGCCGAGAGCAGCACCGAGGCCGCGATGACCACCGTTCCAACGACCGCAAAGCCGTCCAGTACCACCGCGTGCGCCACCGTGGTCGAGGGTCCAGCGTTCGCGACGCAGCGCCACTGAAAGTACGCCACGACGAGCGTGGCGAGGGACGCGACCACCGTAATGGCTGTCGCCCAGTTGACGGTGACCTTGTCCTTCACGAGAGCACTCAGCAGCAACAGCGCGAGCGACGCGCCAAAAAAGATCAGCACCGGCAGAATCGCCAGGTAGTGAATCGACGGGACAGTTATCGTCGCGGTCACTTGTTCACTCCCTGGGGCGCGACGTGGTGAATTAGTTGCTGGACCGAGGGCGTAATGCGATCAAGTACGGGTTTGGGGAAGACCCCGAGCACGATGATGAGGGCCACGACGGGCACCAAGACCCAACGCTCCTTGGTGGTGGCGTCCTTTATCTCGGCGTTCGCGCCGCTCGCCTTGCCCTGGAAGACCCGCTGGTAGAGCCAAAGCAGGTACGCCGCGGCCGCCACCACGCCCAACGTCGCGGCCGCACCCCACCAAGCGTGCGTGCCAAAGGTGCCAATGAGAATCAAGTACTCACTCACGAAGCCCGAGAGTCCCGGTAGACCAATGGAGGCCAACATCACGATCGTGAACAGGGCCGCCATGATCGGGGCCGGACCCTGGAGTCCCTTCATGTCCTTGATCTGGATCGAACCTCGTCGCTGTTCCAAGAATCCAATGATGAGGAAGAAGCCCACGGTGATGATGCCGTGGTTGAACATCAAGAGCACCGCGCCCACCATGGCGATCTTCGATCCGGCCATGATACCCAGCGTGATGAAGCCCATCTGGGCGAGCGAGGAGTACGCGACGAGTCGCTTCATGTCCGGCGTCGCGCAGGCGACGAGCGAGCCGTAGAGAATGCCAATGACCGCCAGGGTCAAGACAATCGGGCGCATCGTCGCTAGTGCCAAGGGAAAGAGCCCGACGCCAAAGCGCAGCAGTCCGTACGACCCGAGCTTGGCGAGCACCGCAGAAAGTTCGATTGATCCTCCGGTGGGCGCCTCGGCGTAGGCGATCGGTGACCACGTGTGAAAGGGCCAGATCGGCGACTTGACGGCGAAGGCGACCGCGAAGGCCAAGAACAACCACACGGCCGTTCCGTGGCTCATGACCGTTGAACTAAGCGCACTGTAGGAGAAGGTCAACACGCCTTGGGTGTCGTGTTGGTGCAAGAAGCCCAGGTACAAGATGCCAATGAACAAGAAGGCCGAACCGGCGAAGGTGTAGATGAAGAACTTGAGCGCGGCTTTGGCGCGCTGCGCCCCGCCCCAACCCGCGATGATGAAGTAACTCGGTACCAGGGTGAGTTCAAAGAAGATGAAGAACTCGAGCACGTCGTGCGAGAGAAAACTCGCCATCGTGAAGGAGGTCAGGGCCAACATCCAGCCCACGAAGGCCGGCTCGCGGCGCTTGTCGCGCGCGCCCCAGAGCGCCAGTAAGAGCACCAGGGCCGTCAAGACGACCATCAACATCGAGATACCGTCGAGCGCGACGTCATAAGCCAGTCCGAGCGGCGCCGAGAGGACGTGGCGCGTCATGAAGTCCCAGGTGCCAGCATTCTTCACGTGGTCGTTGTAGAGGACGGCGACGAGGACGGCGAGCACCGTCTCGATAACGGCCGTCACGAGGCCCGCTACGTAGGACCAGCCTTCGATCTTTCGAAGAAGGGCGCACGCGAGCGCCCCGGCGAGGGGCACGACGATGAGCAGGAGTAGATAGAGCGACGAGTGCATCTAGTGGACCCTCGAGAGGAGATAGACAATCACGACGGCCATGCCGAGCACCATCGCGAGCGCGTACTGGCGCACGAAGCCCGATTGGACTTTGCGCAGTCCTTCGGCGCTTCGACGAATACCTACCGCGACGCCGGTCACCGCGCCGTCGATGACGTCGGGCTCGATGACGTCGTCACTGAACTGCGCCGCGTTCGTCAAAGGACGGCCAATGGTGGCGTCGTAAGCGTCGTCCCAGTGCCACACGTGTTCGAAGAATGACGGCGTGAACTTCGGACTCTCCGAGACGCCACGCCAGATCGTAAAGGCCGCGACGAGACCGATGATGGCCGCCGCGACGTCAACGAGCGCGAGGCCCCACTGGGCGAATGTGGACGAAGTCGCCACGACGGGCACGAAGCCAAAGGTCGGCGACAAGAAGCCCTCGAGTGAACTCGAGTGGGCCCAGGGAAGGTTGAGCAGACCGCCGAGCAAGGAGAGCACGGCGAGGACGACGAGGGGCAGCGTCATGACCCACGGCGACTCGTGCGGATCGTGACCGTCGGTCGCTTCGCGGAATCGCTCGTTGCCGAGGAACGTCAGGACGAAGAGTCGACTCATGTAGTACGCGGTGAGAATCGCGGTGAGGACACCCAACACCCAGAGGGGCTTATTGTGCTCAAAGACTTTCGTTAGGACGTCACCTTTGGCGAAGAAGCCCGCGAAGGGCGGGATGCCCGAGATGGCGAGCCAGCCAATGAGGAACGTCGGGAAGGTGAGCGGCAGGTACTTCGCCAAGCCGCCCATCTTTCGAAGGTCTTGTTCACCGTTGAGCGAGTGAATGACCGAACCCGAGCCGAGGAACAACAGGGCCTTGAAGAAGGCGTGCGCGACCATCAAGAAGATAGCGGCCACGTAGGCGCCAACGCCGACAGCCATGACCATGTAACCAATTTGAGAGACCGTCGAAAAGGCCAAGACCTTCTTGATGTCTTTCTGTGACGTGGCGATGGTCGCCGCGACAAAGGCCGTTGCCCCGCCAATGACCGCAATCGTCGCTCGCCCGTCGGGCGACATCGCGAGAACTGGCGACATTCGAACGAGCAGGTAGACACCGGCCGTGACCATGGTGGCGGCGTGTATCAACGCCGACACGGGCGTCGGGCCCTCCATCGCGTCGGGCAGCCAGTTAAAGAGTGGAATCTGCGCGCTCTTACCGGTGGCGGCGAGGAGTAACGCCAAGACCGTCAGCGTGGCCACGGTGGGCGAGAACGTACCCGCGACGTTAAAGACGGCGAGGTAAGTCAGCGTGTGCGCGTGGCTGAAAATTAGGAACATCGCTATGAGGAGACCAATGTCGCCGATGCGGTTGTAGAGGAAGGCCTTCTTGCCGGCCGAGGCGGCAGAGTCCCTGTCGAAGTAGTAGCTCACGAGCCAGTAAGAGCAGACGCCGACGCCCTCCCAGCCCACGAAGGTGAGTACCAGGTTGTTGGCGAGAACCAAGACCAGCATCGAAAAAACGAAGAGGTTCATGTACAAGAAGAATTTGCGATAGTCCTTCTCCGCGTGCATGTAGCCAATGGAGTAGAGATGAATCAACGCCGAGATGCCCGTGACGAAGAGACACATCGTGATCGAGAGCGGGTCGACGAGTAGCGCTGCTGGCACGTGCAACGTGCCGACTTCAATCCAATTAAAGAGATGGACGGTGTTCTCACGCTGGGACTGGTGCAACATCAAGGCGAAGGCGACGACGCTCAAGACGAAGCTCGCTGCCACGACGCCCGTCGCGACGATGCCCACGCCACGCTCTTTCAGATTGGCGCCGTTCACCAAAATAAAGAGAAAGCCCAAGAGGGGCAGGAGGACGATGAGCGTGGCGACGTGTGCCACGTCAGCCCTTCAGCTCAGAAAGTTCATCGACGGAGGTCGAGGCGCGTCGGCGAAAGACCGCCACGACGATGCCGAGTCCGACGGTCACTTCGGCCGCGGCGACCACCATGACGAAGAAGACCGACGCTTGGCCGGCGATGTCGCCGAGCGTGCGTGAAAAAGTCACAAAGGTCAGGTTCACCGCGTTCAACATCAACTCCACGCACATGAACATGATCAGCGCACTGCGTCGAGTCAGCAGTCCGAAGGCTCCGACGCCGAAGAGCACGGCAGCGAGGATCAAATACCAGGCGGCGGGAACGTTCACGTCGTCACCTCCTCTTTGGTGGTGGCGCGCTCACGGCGCGCGAGTAGTACCGCGCCGACGACCGCGATGATCAACAGGGCCGCCGTGGCTTCGAAAGCGAAGAGGTAGGTCGTAAAGACGGCCGTGCCGAGCTGTTTGACGTTGGCTTGGCCGCCCTTCAGTTTCCCCGTTACCGACGTGGCCCCGCTCACCCAGTGCGACGAGGCCATCAGGACGATAATGCCGCCGATCGTGATGGTGACCCCGACCGCGGCGAAGCCGCGTTGACCCATGAGTGGCTCCGCGCTGACGTTCATGTTGCGGTCCACGCCGAGGAACATGATCACGAAGAGGAAGAGCACGACGATGGCGCCGGCGTACACGATGATCTGCACGGCGGCTAAGAAGTCGGCCGACTGGGCCACGAAGGCCACCGCGACGCCGAACAGCGTCATGATCAAGCTGAGCGCGGCGTGGACTGGGTTCTTCATCGAGATGACGCCGAACGCGCCCACGAGAATGAGCAACGCCGAGGTCACGAAGACCAACACGCTCGCGAAACCGTAGGTGGCCGCTATCACTGGTCGTGCTTTCGAAAGCGCTTGGGCATCTTCGCGCGAGCCTCGTTGAGCTTGCCCTGGAGGCCGGCCTGATCGGCTTCGACGTCCTCGGGCTGGAGGTGCTTGAAAAAGGCGCGGCGAAGCTGCTTCGAGCCGGTCGCCACGTCGTCGCGGTTGTCGCTCTGGCCCGCTTCGGGCGCTCGCACGCCAGCGCCGAGGTCGCCCGTCCACTGCACGACGCCCTCGTAGTCGGCGTCACCCGAAGGTGACGTGGCGCGCATCCATCCACCGGTCATCTCGGCTTCGCCGTCGCGCCAGTCTTCCCAGGGCAGGTGCTTAGGAAATCCTTGATCGTCCACCACGAGTTCGGCCTTGGTGTAGATCGCGTCCGCGCGATTGGTAAAGGAGAATTCGAACATCTTGGACTCGGTGATCGCTTGGGTGGGACAGGCTTCGACGCAGAGGTCGCAGTGAATACAGCGTAAGTAGTTGATCTCGTAGACGTAGCCGTAGCGCTCACCGGGACTTACCGGGTGATCGGGCGGGTTGTCGAGGCCGCGCACGTAGATGCAGTTCACCGGACAGGCGCCGGCGCAGAGTTCACAACCAATGCACTTCTCCATGCCGTCCTCGTAACGGTTCAGCACGTGGCGACCGTGCTGACGAGGTTGCTTCGGGCGCTTCTCCTCGGGGTAGCTGATCGTGACGCGCGGGCGCGTGAGGTGCTGGAAGGTGAGCTTGAAGCCACCAAAGAAGTTCACGGGCTTACTCACGTTCCTCCTCATGTTCACTCGAGCGCAGGACCTGACCGGGCAGGGGACGCTGGCCAATGGTGGGAAGAATAGAGTTCACGCCGCTCTCGCGCGTCGAGCCCAACTGAAAGGCCCGAGCGAGCACGAGCGACGCCATCAACACGGCCGCCGCGAGCACGAGACCCCAGGCGGGCGCGATGATGAATCCCGCCACGACGAGCATCCAACCGAGGCTTAGGGGAATGAGCTTCTTCCAACCGAGGTCCATGACCTGGTCGTAGCGAAAACGTGGCAGGGCCGCGCGAAACCAGATGTAACAGAAGCAGAAGAACGTCGTCTTCAACACGAACCAGATGATCGGGAAGATCCACTTGAGGTGCGGGACCGGCGGAATCCATCCCGCGGGTCCACCGAAGAAGAGCGTGACGATGATCGCCGACATCGTGATCGTGTTCATGAACTCGGCCAAGTAGAACAGTGCGAAGCGAAGCGCCGAGTACTCGGTGTTAAAACCACCCACGAGTTCGCTGTCCGATTCCACCACGTCAAAGGGCGGACGATTGAGTTCGGCCGTAATGGCCATCCAGAAAATGACGAAGGGGACGACGCCGAGTCGGATCACGTTCCAGTGCCAGACGCCGCCCGACTGGCTCGTGACGATGTCGTGGGTGGAGAGCGATCCCGTTACCAAGATGACGGTCACGATCGTGATGCCCAGAGCCGCTTCGTAACTGATCATCTGCGCGCTTGCCCGTACCGAAGAGAGCAGCGGGTACTTAGAGCCCGAGGCCCACCCGGCGAGCATCACGCCGTAGACCGAGATGCCCGACATGGCGAGCATCACCAAGATGCCCATGGGCGGGTTGGCGATCTGGAGCATGACGTGGTGGCCGGCAATGTCGAGCGTCCCGCCGATCGGCACGATCGCGAAGGTGATGAGCGCGGGCACTAAGACGAGATAGGGCGCCAACTTAAAGACGAAGCGGTCGGCCTCGGCGGGAATCAAGTCTTCTTTGAAGAACAACTTGATGCCGTCGGCCAACGTCTGCAGGATGCCAAAAGGACCCCAGCGCTGGGGTCCGATGCGACTCTGCATATCCGAAATAGCCTTGCGCTCGAACCAGATCATCAACGTCACGGCGCCCATCAAGGCCGCAAAACCCACGACGACCTTGATCAACACGATGAAAATCACGACGCCGGTCGTGCCGTGGACGAAGAGCGGGTCGACGCTGGCTAACCAGTTCATTTGGTCTCTAGCTTCACTTGCGTGATCGCACTCGCGGGGTCAAAGAGAGAACGGGCCGCTAGGTCACTGTCGTCGCCATCGAGTGAGCCGAAGACGACTTCGAGTGTGCCGCGGGGCGTTTGATCACTGAGCGTGACGGGCAGACTGATGGGGCCCTTCGGGCCGTTCACGCTCACGACGTCGCCCGTCGTGAGTCCCAATCGGTCGAGATCGAAGTGATTCAGGTACGCGGTCGTGCGCGCGACGAGGTTCTTGAGAGCTGGCGAACCCTGGACCGCGATGCCGTGGTCGTAGAGACGTCGCGAGACGTTGAGCGCGAGTGCGTAGGCGTCGTAGTGCGCGACCTCTACTCCTCTACCAGCGCCCACCTCGCTGAGCGCAGCGGTGGCGCGAGAGGGCCCCGGGGTCACGGATGAGCCGACCATGGCGCCAGAGATCTCCGCCAGTCCCACGGTGTTGGTCGAGCGAATACCCGGGAAGGCCATCGGGTCAAGGGGTCGACGCTCGACGCGCTCTTTGGCCCGGCCCACGACGGCGCCCTCATCAGAGACGTCGTTCAAGATGCTCAGCGCGGGGTAACCCGTCGTCTCTTCGATCACGCGCGCCGTCTGCTCGACCGACGTAAGGCCGATGCTCTGGCCACACTGCTCGGCCAGTTCAGCCGCTATCGCCACGTCGGGCCACGCCGAATGCGGTGCAACGATCTTGGCGGTTACGGCCGTCACCCGGCCCTCGATGTTAGTAACGGTACCGAGGCGCTCGTGTTGCACGGCCGCGGGTAAGACAACGTCGGCGAAGGCCAGCGTCTGGCCACCGTGACCGGTAACGACCACGACCTGCGCCGCGCTAAGGGCCACCGTGGCGCCCTCCACGTCGAGCACGTTGCCGAGAAGGCATCCACCAAGCAGCAACACGGCCTTCTGCTCGCCCGAGCGCAGTGCCTCGAGTTGAGCGAGCGTGTCGCGACCCGCGTCACTGACGGCGTAGCCGCGACCGGGACGAAGCGTGGGCGCGAGACCCATGTCCAGTGCGCCCATCACGTTCGCACGGCGCAGTGCGGGCAAGAACGTGGCGGCGCTGAACTTTTCCGCCAGCACCCGAATCGCGCGCTCCATCACGGAAGCTTCTTCGGCGACGTTCGCTCGACCAACGACGAAGACGACGCCTTCGCCCGTCTCGCCGAGCAGACGCCGCGCTTCAATGAGATCGTCGTCGCTGACGCTCGAGCCCTTCGCCAACATCCCATCCTTATTTGAAAGCGCCTGAGCCACGAGGTGGACCTCGCCGGGTCGAACGGGCATCGAGACGTTGGCCTGGGCGTGCAGCGCGCTCTTTCCAAAGGCGAACTCCACGAGTGCGTTCGAACGCTTGATGAAGTTCTCGCGTAGACGCAAGAACAGCACGGGCAACTCTTCACGAAGGTCGCCCGTCAGGGTCACTACGACGCGCGCGTGCGCCGCTTCGTCGATGGTGGCCCTCGGCAGAGACTGCAGTAGCGCGCCGTCGAGACCGTCACCGTACTGCGCGTCGAGATTGTCACTACCGAGCACGCCACGAACGAAACGCTCCCACGCGAAGGCGCCCTCGTTGGTCAGCGCGGCGCCACCAATGGCGCCCACGCCCCCGGGACTCTTCGCCGCGTCTTGCAACAGTGTGGCGGCGCGCTCGAGCGCCTCGCCCCAGGTAGTGGGCGTCAAGGCACCGTCGACGCGAATGAGTGGCTCGCGGATGCGCGTCAGGGCACTGAGTGGATCCGTTGACTCTTCGTTGCCGTCAATGGAATCGAGGGTGAAGCGACCCTTGTCACAGAGCCAACCGTGATTGACGGGCTCGGAGTCGACGCCGAGCACCCGGGTCAGTCGGTTGCCCGAGGACTGCACGGCGACGCGGCACCCAAGAGAACACGTCGTGCACGTGCTCTCGACCTGTTCTAAGTCCCAGGGACGAGCGCTGAAGCGGTAGGGCTTAGCGGTGAGGGCCCCCACCGGACAGATCTGCACGGTGTTGCCCGAAAAAGTCGAATCAAAGGGCACGGTCGGTGACGGCGCGACTTCAATGAGGTCGCCGCGACCGCTAAAGGCGATCTCGGTGTCGCCGGAGACTTCGGCGCTAAAGCGGGTGCACCGGGCGCACTGGATGCAGCGCTCGCGGTCGAGCAGGACCAACTCGCCAATCTCAATGGGCTTGACGAAGTGGCGCTTCTCCTCAATAAAACGTGTCTCGCCCGAACCGTGCGCGAGGGTCTGGTCTTGGAGCGGGCATTCGCCACCCTTGTCACAGACTGGACAGTCGAGTGGGTGGTTCGCGAGCAAGAACTCCAAGACACCGTCTTGGGCCTTCTTCACTTTTTCAGAGTCAGTGACGACGCTCATCCCGTCGTTCACCTTGATGTAGCACGCGGGTTGCAGGGTGGCGCCGCGGGGACCGTCGACCTCGACTAAGCACATGCGACAGTAGCCAACGGGCTCCATACGGGGGTGGTAACAGAACCGGGGTACGTAGGTGCCCGCGCGCTCGGCCACTTCAATGAGCAGCTCGCCCGGCGCGGCTTCGACACTTCGTCCATTCACCGATATCGTCACGGTCGTCTTCACGTCAGTCAAAGGGACATCCTCCATGAGTCACGTGGGCGGCGAACTCGTCGCGGAACATCGAAATGGCCGAGTGCACCGAGGAGGGAATGGACGATCCGAGCACGCAGATGGTCGTCTGTTGCGGCGGCCAGGTGAGACCCGGCGCGATGTTGTCACAGAGATCGAGCAGTAACTCCAGGTCTTCCATACGACCGCCGCCGTGTTCGAGTCGGTACATCGCGCGCTCAATCCATCCCGAACCTTCACGACAGGGCGTGCACTGGCCACACGACTCCTTGGAAAAGAATCTCGTAATGCGCCACGTGGCTCGAACCACGCAACTCGTCTCGTCCATGACAACGACCGAACCCGATCCGAGCATCGAGCCCTTTTCGGCGACTTCGTCTTGGCCCATCGGCAG
This sequence comes from Acidimicrobiales bacterium, assembly GCA_035533995.1. GTDB lineage: Bacteria > Actinomycetota > Acidimicrobiia > Acidimicrobiales > RAAP-2 > RAAP-2. Next base: position 30,587 of record DATLSR010000028.1, read on the forward strand.
GTCCAACAGTTCGGGGCCGAACCACGGCGCCGAAACACCGCCGGGAATAAAGGCCTTGATCTTCTTGTCGCCAATGATGCCGCCGCCGAGCGCGGGGTCGTAGATCAGATCGCGGAACGTGTTCTTCACCATCTCGATCTCGTAGATCCCGGGATTCTTCACTCGTCCCGCCAACGCGAAGAGTCGCGTCCCCGTCGAGCGACCAGACCCCAACGCCGAAAAGGCCGCGCCACCGTGCAGCACAATCCAGGGAAGATTCGCCATGGTTTCGACGTTGTTCACCACCGTTGGCTCGCCGTACAGGCCAGTCACGGCCGGGAAGAAGGGCGGCTTGATGCGCGGAAAACCGCGTTTACCTTCGAGCGCTTCGATCAGCGCCGTCTCTTCGCCACAGATGTACGCGCCCGCGCCGGGGTGGAGCACGATGTCGAGCGAGAAGTCCGAGCCGAAGATCTTTGACCCCAAAGCGCCGTGGTCGTAGGCGTCATTGAGCGCCTGTTGCACGCGCTCGAGACCGAGCGCGAACTCACCGCGAAGAAAGATGAACGCTTGGCTGACCTGTAACGCGTAGGCCGCGATGATGACGCCCTCGAGCAGCTGATGGGGGTCGCGCTCGACGAGGAAGTGGTCTTTGAACGTCGCGGGCTCGGACTCGTCACCATTCACCACCAGGTACGAGATGGGCGACTTACGCAACATCGACCACTTACGCCCAGCCGGGAAACCAGCGCCGCCACGTCCAAGGAGCGACGCGTCGTCGACTTCTTTCGCCACGTCCTCAGGAAACATCGTCAAGGCCTTGCGAAGTCCGTCGTAGCCGCCGGTCGCTACGTAGCGCGCCAAGGTGTAGGAGTCGTCGAACTCGGCGCGGGCGGTAACGATCTTTGGCGAGTCGAGCACTGCCACTAGGCCTTCTCCCGCGTCGCTCGCTCGTCGCGCAGGGCCTGGGCGGCGGCGCGCTGCGCGCTGATCCCACTCTTGGTCGTTCTCAGTCCGCCACTGCGACGAACACGGACCAACGTGCCGTGGGTCGGGATGTCGTGGTCTCTTCGACCGTCACGAAGTTCTCCCACCAACGCGTCAAAGGTCGCCGGCGTGGTAGTACGAACGTAGCGGTGGTTCACTTGCACGCAGGGTGCGATATTGCAGTCGGCGAGACACTCGGTCTCTTCTAAAGTGAAGAGCCCGTCGTCCGAGGTCGCCCCCACGGCACAGCCGAGCGTCGCGGCGGCGTGCTCTAGGAGTTCTTGGCCACCGGCCAAGAGACAGGCGATGTTCGTACAGACCCCGACGACGTACTTTCCGACCGGCTCCAGGTGGAACATGTCGTAGAACGAAGCGGTCCCGCGCACGTCGGCCGGCGTCGTGCCGGTTAACTCCGCGACTTCGGCGATGCCCTCATCACTCAAGTACCCGTCTTGTTCCTGTGCGAGGTGCAACAGGGGCAGCATCGCCGAGCGCGCACGCGGGTACAGCGCGATCAACTCCTCGGCGCGTTGGCGTAGTTCAACGCGTAGGTGACTCATCGGTCCACCTCACCCATGATGGGGTCGACCGTCGAAATGACTGTAATGGCGTCAGAGACCGAGCCCCCGCGCATGAGGAGGGGCACCGCCTGGAGATTCACGAAGCTCGGCGCCCGCACGTGGATGCGGTACGGCTTGGCGCCACCGTCAGAGACCAAGTAGCAACCAAGTTCGCCGCGCGGTGACTCAATGGCGCTGTAGACCTCGCCGACGGGCACGTGAAAACCTTCCGTGAAAAGCTTGAAGTGGTGAATCAACGCTTCCATCGACTCGTCGATACGCGCGCGCGGCGGTGGGGTGACCTTGGGATCTTGGCTGCGGTAGTCACCACTCGGCATCTTTTCGAGACACTGGCGCACGATGCGCACCGACTCGCGAATCTCGTTGAGGCGAATGGCGTAACGATCGAAGTTGTCGCCGTAGGTACCGACAATGACGTCAAAGTCCACCTGGTCGTAGGCCAAGTACGGCATCGTGCGACGAAGGTCCCACGCGACGCCCGTCGAGCGCAGGAGCGGTCCCGTCAGTCCCAGGGCGAGCGCCTCTTCGGCCAACAAGGGCGCGACGCCGATCATGCGGTTGCGAAAGATCGGTTGGCCCGTCAAGAGTTCGTCGTACTCGTAGGTGCGTTCTTCAATCGTGTCGCAGATCACCAACACGTCGTCCTGCCAGCCGTCGGGCAGATCGGCCGCCACCCCACCGGGACGCACGTAGTTGAGATTGAGACGAAGTCCGGCCGTCTTTTCGAAGAAGGCGAGGATGAGTTCACGCTCGCGAAAGCCGTAGATCATCATCGACGTCGCGCCGAGGTCCATGCCGTTGGTGGCCAACCACACGAGGTGTGACGCGACGCGATTGAGCTCCGCCATCAACATGCGAATCCAGATGGCGCGCTCGGGTACTTCGATGGCGAGGAGTTTCTCCACGGCCATGCAGTAACCGAGTTCATTCGCGATCGGACTTAGGTAGTCCATGCGCGTCACGTTCGTGCCGCCCTGGACGTAGGTCAGCACTTCGCCGGTCTTTTCCATACCCGTGTGCAGGTAACCAATGACGGGCTTCGTACGTAGGACGAACTCGCCGTCGAGTTCCAGCATGAGTCGCAGCACGCCGTGGGTGGAGGGGTGCGCCGGTCCCATGTTGATGATCATCGTCTCGTCGTCGCGTCGTTCGTAGTCGACGTCGTTGGGATCAAGGGTCAGGCCGCTGAGGCGAAGCACGGCACCGACTTCGCGACCGAGTTCGTCCTTGTCGGTCTTCGAGCGCGCCTGCAGTCCCTGCGCGCCCTCGGAGGTCTCCGCGCTGAGGATGTCCAGTCGTTCGGCGACGCGTACGGTGGGGTCGCTCACCGTGGACCCGGCGACTCTTTGAACTGCACGGGCACTTTTCCAACGGCGTAGTCCTTGCGAAGAGGGTGGCCTTCCCAGTCCTCGGGCATCAAGATGCGCGTCATGTCGGGGTGGTTGACGAAGAGCACGCCGAAGAGGTCGAAGGCCTCACGCTCCATGGCTTCAGTACCCGGGTACAAGGAGAACAACGAGTCGACGACGGGCTCGTCGTTACCGGCCTGCACGCGAAGACGCACGCGTTGTTTCTTGGAGAGACTGAGCAGATTTACGACGATCTCAAAACGAGTTCCCTTGACGCCTTCGGGCAGTGGTCGCTCTAAGTGTTCGAGGTAGTCCACGGCGCAGAGATCGACGCACATCTCGAAGTGGTCGTCCTTAAAAGAGCGCACGAGATCGAAGTACTGCTCAGTCGTTGGAAAACAACCGAGGTCGCTCGCCATCACGTCGGCAGTCACGACGCCTGGGGGGGCCGCAGGAGACAGGGGGATCACTTCGGCGTTCCCACCCTTACGGTGACGGGCACGTCGGGCGTCCAGACGTTGGACTGCGCCTCGACGTGCGTGGGGCGACCCTCGCTGCGGCGCTGCAAGATCTCACCGGTGCGAATCTGCTCGTGCAGGGTAAGAATCGCGTGCATGAGTGTTTCGGGGCTCGGTGGACAACCCGGTGCGTAGACGTCCACGGGAACGATCTGGTCGACACCTTGGACGATGGCGTAGTTGTTAAAGAGTCCACCCGTCGACGCGCACACGCCCATCGAGATGACCCACTTGGGCTCCATCATCTGGTCGTAGACCTGGCGCAGAACGGGCGCCATCTTCTGAGAGACCCGTCCCGCGACGATCATGAGGTCGGCCTGGCGCGGAGAGTTTCGAAAGACCTCCATGCCGTAACGAGCGAGGTCGTAGTCGGCCGCGCCGGCCGCCATCATCTCAATCGCGCAACACGCCAGTCCAAAGGTCGCGGGCCACACCGACGCGCGTCGCGCCCAGCGAACCAAGTCCTCGACCTGACCGGTAAGAAAGTTGTGTTGAAGATCTTCGAGCGCCACTACGCCGCTTTTTCAGGGTCGGCGCCAATGCGCAGAATCGTTGAGGAACTCGTGCGTGCGGGCGTACCGGGAACGAGGTGCTTGATCGGTCCCCACGTCAGGGCGCCTTCGGCGACCAAAAAGAGCAGTGCGGCAAAGACCGTCGCCGAAAAGACCAGTACTTCGACGAGACCGAAGACACCGAGTTGGCGAAAAACCACGGCGAAGGGGTACATGAAGACGACTTCGATGTCGAAGATGACGAAAATCATCGCCACGAGGTAGAAGCGCACCGGGAAGCGCTGTGGAGGCTCGATTTCGGGGACAATCCCACACTCATAAGGCGCCAACTTCGCGTCCGCCGGTCGCTTGTGCGGCGCCAACAGCGCCGAGGCTACAAACGAACCCGACGCAAAGAGCACTCCGAGAATGAGGAGCCCGAGTATTGATAAGTACTGGTCCACGTTCATCATTTTTAGCAGACCTCGCCAGGCCCTCTCGACGGATGACGCGCTCGTAGGACGACGTAGGCTTGTTGAGTGAAAAGCCTCAAAGAAGCGACGAAGAAATCGACCGTGTACGACGTCGTCATCGTCGGCGGCGGCCCCAGTGGCTCGGCGTGCGCCTACTGGCTGGCGGAAGCGGGCTGGTCCGTCTGCTTGATCGAAAAGAAGCACTTTCCTCGCGAGAAGACCTGCGGCGACGGGCTCACCCCACGCTCGGTGCACCAGCTCGCCCAGATGGGTCTCGAGGACGTGGTCGCCGCCAACGGCCACAAATACAACGGACTCCGGGCCTTTGGCTTTGGCGCGTCGCTCGAAATGAACTGGCCCGACCACCCGATATTCCCCAACTACGGCTACACGATCACGCGCTTCAATCTCGACGGTCTGGTGGCGGAGAACGCCGCGAAGTTAGGCGCGACGGTCCTCAACGGTGTCGAAGCGCTCGATCTACTAGAGCCCACGCTCGGCGCTGAGGATGAACTCAAGGGTGCCGCGGGCGTACTCGTCAAGGACACCGACAAGACCGCAGAGATCCGCGGCCGCTACCTCGTCGTCGGCGACGGACAGAACTCGCGGCTCGGACGCGAGCTCGGCGTCACGCGCAATCGCGACTGGCCGATGGGTATGGCGCTGCGTGGCTACTACACGAGCGATCGCCACGACGAACCCTGGATCGACTCACACCTCGACATTCGTGACACCAACGGCGAGGTCGTGCCGGGCTACGGCTGGATCTTCCCCTTAGGCGACGGTCGCGTCAACGTTGGCGTCGGACTGCTCTCCACCGGAGGCGCCTGGAAGGGCGTGAACACGACGAAACTTCAGGAGTACTTCGTCGCTCAGACCGCGCAGGCCTGGGGTCTTAACGACGAGACGTGTTGTGGCCCACCGACGGGCGGACGTCTGCCGATGGGACTTTCGATCGGACCACGGGTTGGACCCAACACCATGACCATTGGCGACGCGACCGGCATGGTCAATCCCTTTAACGGTGAAGGCATTGCCTACGGTTATGAGTCCGGGCGCTTGGCGGCCGGCGTGCTCGGCGAAGCGTTGTTGACGAACGATGCCTCGGCCCTTTCGCTCTACGACGAGAGGCTGAATGAGGCCTACGGCGACTACTTCAAGGTGGCGCGCGCCTTCGTCCGGCTGATCTCTGAGCCTCGCGTCCTCTCGGCCTGCGTGGGCACGGGGCTTCGCGTGGCGCCGGTCATGCGAGAGCTCCTCGCGATTATGGCCAACTTGATGAGTAATGACGCGAAGGGTCCGGCCGAGCTGGGCTACCGGGCGATGACGAGACTCGCCAACGCCATCCCCGAACAGGCGTACGACCTGTTGCTCAAGGACAGGTCCAACGCGTAACGCAGGTTAGGCGGCCTGCGACGTGGAGGTCGTCGTGCGCGAGAGCAGTGTGTTGACGATGCCCGAGAGGAAACTCTTGGCCTTGGAGAACGATCCCACGAGCGCGTCCATGGTGATTTCGTAGTGTCCGTGGGTGATCACTGCTTCTACCAGGTCTAACTTGGCCGTGATTCCCCCAACGGCCAGGGGCACTTCGCCCCCGCGAGTCCAGCCCTTCAAGAACGTGGTCGGACGCCAGTTCGTGGACGTGGCGTGGTCCGACGCAGTGACGCCCGTCGCGTAAAGGATCAGATTCGCACTCGACGTCGTGAAACAGGATCCAAAGTTCTTCATCGACATCTCTTTGGTGTCGCGCCGTACCATCGCCGTCGTCTTGTAGTACTGCGTCGATGAGATGAGTTCGATGCCCCCGAGCGCGTTGGTGTCAAAGATCGGTGACGAGACTTGATAGTCGGCCTCTTGGCCTGCCGCACCGTAGACGCGGTCGTTCTTATTGGTGACGCCGAGGCAACTTTGAAAGAGGGCGGCGGCCTTAACGAAGGGCGAGTTCTTGGCCGGCGTCTGGGCAATAGTCGTTGACGTGTAGACCTTGTTGCTCGTGCCCGTAAGGTACGACAACACCGAACCGCTCGCCATGTACCAACTGGTGGGAAGGTCCTTCAGCGTGAGGTTCACGGCCTTCACGTCAGTTAGTTCCTGCGAATTGAGGTTGGGGCGGCTCACCCACGCGGCGATGCCGCCCGCGAGCGAGGCCAACAGGACCACCGCAACAACAACGACGACGCCCGCGCGACGACGGCGACGAACCACGCTGCCCCCGTGTTCGAGCACCAGAACACGGACCTCTTCGAAGTCGTGCAGAGATCGTTGACGCCAGCAGTAGCGAACTGCGCCGACGGTGCCAAAGAGCGCCATCTGATGAGAGAACCGAACGAGTTCTAAGTTGCTGAGTTCGCTCCACGGTGTCTGCCAGGCCACGGGAGGAATACCGGCGAGCTGGGTGAGACCGGACTCGTCGGCGAGCAACGTCACCGGCGACGTCGGGCCGTGGGGTACGAAACTCGGGCGAACCGACCAGTCCTCGCTGCGCAGCGTCGTCATTTCGTCATCGCTTTAGCGGCGTCTACCGCAATCGAGACCGTTCGCTCTAGGTCAGCGTCGGTGTGCGCGAGTGAGATGAAGAGAATCTCGTAGGCGCCGGGCGCGAGCGCGACGCCCCGCTCGAGCATCGCGTGAAAGAAAGGACCGTAGAGTCCGTTCTCACAGAGCGCCTTGGCTTGGGCGAAGTTCGTCGGCGCGGCGACGACGTCACGAGCGAGGTAGAGACCCATCAGTGGTCCAACGGTAGGGGCAATCGCGAAGAGACCGGCGTCACGAAGGCCGCTCTGGAGTTCGCTCGCGAAGTTCGACACTCGTTCGCCCAACAAGGCCAGATCGCCGGGTCCGACTTTGTTGAGGACGGCAACGCCTGCGGCCGTCGCCAAGGGATTGCCCGACAAAGTGCCCGCTTGGTAGACCGGGCCGAGGGGCGCGAGCGAGTCGAGGATCTTCTTCGAACCACCAAATGCCCCAACGGGTAGTCCCCCGCCAATGACTTTGCCAAAACACCAGAGATCCGGCGTCACTCGAAAGTACTCTCCGGCGCCACCGGGGGCCAAGCGAAAACCCGTGATGACTTCGTCGAAGATCAACAACGCGCCCACGCGCTCACACTCGGCGCGCAGTCCCTCGAGAAACCCCGGTAGAGGCGCTACGAGGTTCATGTTCGCCGCCACTGGTTCCACGAGCACGGCCGCGACCGAGTCGTCAAGGGTCGGCACTTCGTTATAGGGAGCGACGATCGTGTCCTTGACCGCGCCATCGGTCACTCCCGCCGAGCCCGGCAGACCCATCTGCGCGACGCCACTACCGCCAGCGACCAGCAAAGCGTCCGAGTGCCCGTGATAGCAACCGTCAAACTTGACGATCTTGTCGCGACCGGTGAAGCCTCGAGCCAGTCGCACCGCGCTCATCACCGCCTCGGTGCCCGAAGAGACGAGTCGCACCTGCTCGAGTCCCGCAACGCGTGACGTCATCGCTTCGACGAGCAGGACCTCGCCGGGCGTGGGCGCTCCAAAAGTGGTGCCCTTGGACGCTTGATGTTGCAGCACGCTAACGACGTCGGGGTCCGCGTGACCGAGCAAGGAGGCGCCATAGGACTGCACGAAGTCGAGGTAGCGGTTACCTTCGACGTCAGTGACGAAGGCGCCGTCGCCGCTCGCGACCGTATAGGGCGTACCGCCGACCGAGCGAAAGGACCGCACCGGAGAGTCAACCCCACCGGGTATCACTGCTTGGGCTCGGTCAAACCACGCCTGATTAGAGGTCAACGACCCAGCTCCTCGGCGATCTCACGGGCGAAGTACGTCAACACGAAGTCGGCGCCCGCACGACGAATCGAGGTCAACTGTTCTATCGCCACGGCCGTACCGTCGATCCACCCCTTCGCCGCGGCGGCCTTCACCATGGCGTACTCACCACTCACGTGATAGGCGCTGAGTGGCACGTCGAGTTCGCGGCGTAGGTCACTAACGACGTCCAAGTTGGTCATCGCGGGCTTTACCATAACGATGTCGGCACCTTGTTCAACGTCCGCGTGCGCTTCTTTCAGCGCTTCGCGACGATTACCACCGTCTTGTTGGTAGCTTTTTCGATCGCCGCCGCCGGCAATCTCCACACCGACCGCTTCTCGAAAGGGACCGTACAGTCCGCTCGCGTACTTAACGGCGTAGGCGAGAATAACGGTCTCGTCGTAGCCAGCACCGTCGAGGGCGGCGCGAATGGCGCCGACTTGACCGTCCATCATGCCGCTCGGGGCAACCACGGCCGCACCGGCCTGTGCCTGGGCGACGGCCACCTGGCCGTAGAGCTCGATGGTGGCGTCGTTGTCGACGGTGCCGTTACTTCGCAACACCCCGCAGTGGCCGTGCGAGGTGTACTCATCCAAACAGAGGTCGGCCATCAAGACCAGGTCGTCACCAAACTCATCGCGCAGCGAGCGAAGCGCTACTTGGGCAATGCCCTTCTGGTCCCAGGCACCACTGCCGACCTCGTCCTTCGTTGACGGTACACCAAAGAGGATGACGCCAGTAACGCCCGCCCGGTGTAGCGCACGAACTTCGTCGTGCAGGGAGGCCAACGAGTGTTGAAAGTGTCCCGGCAGCGAGAGTATGGGTTTTGGATCAGTCAAACCTTCGGCGACGAAGAGGGGCGATACGAAGTCACTCGGCGCCAAGGTCGTCTCCGCGACGAGGCGTCGTAGAGCGGGCGTGCGACGAAGACGCCGAGGGCGCTGGGCGGGAAACACGTGTCTAGCCTATGACCGTCGTCGTGAGACCTTTTCAGACCCCGGCTAAAGAGTCCGTAAATGTTCTTTCAGGCCCGGTCCCCAACCTTCAATCACGCGCTCGTGCGATCGTCGCACTTCGGCGCCGGTCGTCGCTCCGGGAACCACCACCCACGCGCGCGCTTCGATGAGGCCCTCGGCGACCTGCCAGGCCGAGGGCGCGCCAATGAAGACAACATCGGCGCCACGAAGTTGACGTTCATCCTCGACACTCAGCACCGCGGGCAACGTCTCGTAACAAGCGACCTTGGTCACCTCGATACCTCGAGCGCGAAGCGCCGAAGGGAGTTCACTGCGCATCGTGGTCGCTCCGATCAAAAGCACCGGTCCTTCGACAATCTCTGCTGCGAGTCGGAGAGCTCCTCCCTCGTCATCGGCGTCAGTGGTCGAGACCGCGTCGCCGAGCGCGAGCGTGGTCGCCGTTCCCACGCTCAGTACCAGCGCTCCTTCACTCAGCGCCTCCTTGGCCGCCGCGACGTAGCGCGCGCTGCGTCCACTGGTGACGACCAGTACTTTGATCGCTCCGACGTGGTTCGTGTTCAAAAGCTCTCGGCGAACGTGATTGACGTCGAAGTAGTGCGTGGTCGTTAGAGGAACTTCAGTTACGAGCGTGTCGTCGGGCAACCACGTTCTCTGATCTTCGTTGTGTCCCTGCTCTCGCGTGAGAACGACGCGCACTACTACGAGTCCCAACCCAGCAAAGCGCCACCACCGAGGTCGTCGCGCAGATGCCGGGCGAGTCGCGTACCGAGCGCCAACGGATCGTCGCCACTCAGTTCAGTGCGCACGCTCTTGGTGCCGTCGGGCGCGATCATCACGCCGCGCAGCGTCAACGTCGTTCCTTCGACCTCGGCGTGCGCCCCCGCGGGGATGGAACATCCCGCACCAAGTTCGCCCAAGAACGCACGTTCGCAGAGAACCGCACGGAAGGCCGACGCGTCGTTGATCGCGCGCAGTGCGTCACGCGTGTGCTCATCGTCATCACGCGCTTCTAAGGCGAGGGCGCCCTGACCCACTTGAGGGACGAACCACGAGGGATCGAGACGTTCGCTAGCGAGTTCACCCTCGTCGAGACGTTCCAGTGCCGCCATTGCCGCAACGACGGCGTCGACGCCGTTCGTGCCCGCCGCACTAAGTCGTGTGGCCATGTTGCCGCGCAGTGGCACGACTCGTAGATCGGGCCGGCGCTCGAGCAAGAGTGCTCGACGACGCGGTGAGCCAGTCGCGACGGTCGCACCGGGGCCAAGTCCCGCGAGTGATCGTCCAACGAGCACGTCCGCGGGGTCACGACGCTCAGGAACGCTCACGAGCGACAGGCCCTCGGGCGTCACGCTCGGTAAGTCCTTCGCACTGTGAACCGCGACGTCAGCGTCGCCGTTCAAGAGCGCCCGTTGAATTTCGACGGCGAAGACGCCCTGTCCCCCGAGGGTCGAGAGGTCCGCCGCGACGTCGCGGTCGCCTTTGGTGTCGAGGAGGACCAACTCACTGAGAAGACCTAGAGCTTCCAGGCGACCTTGGACGTAGCGCGCTTGGACGAGAGCGAGTGGCGAGCGCCGCGTCGCCAAGCGCAGCGTCATAGATCAAAGAGGTTGCGCGTCGCCTCGCTGAGTCGAGTCCCTTGATCGGTGCCGGCGGCCTCTTTAAGAGCCACCGTCGGGCGGTGCGCGATCTTGGCGACGACGGAGCGAACCAACGAGGTAACACTCTCGCGCTGTTCGGGCGTCAAACCTTCGAGGTCGTGGCCCCGGCGCGCGAGTTCGGTCGTAACGAGCTCGTCGAAGTGGTCACGCAGTTCACGAACAATGGCCGCCGCACCCCGGGCGCGCTGATCAGTGAGGAACTTCTCGACGTCCTCGGCGACGATGCGTTCAGCGGCGTCAATGGCTTCTCGGCGATCGCCCAACGCGCGTTCGACTCGTTCGCGAAGATCACTGATGTCAATGCGGCGCACGTTCGAAAGTTCGGCCACGTCGCTCGCCACGGCGCGCGGCACGCCCAGGTCGACAATGAAGACGTCATTCTCACAGAGTGCAAAGTGCTCACGAGAGAGCACCGGGGTCGAGACCTCTAAGGCACTGATCACGAGACGGGCATTCGCCAAGTGTGTCGAGGCGCTTTCGAGTGAGTCGACGACCACGCGCTCGTCGTTGAGGTCGTCGCGCAGCGCGTCGGCGCGAGAGCGCGTGCGATTGAGAATGGTGAGTTGAGCAACAGAAGCGTTCGCGCTGAGAATTCCTCGTACGACACCGCCGGCCATCTGGCCCGCCCCGAGAACGACCACGTGGGCGCCGACTAACTCCTCGCCGAGCTCGTCGATCGCGGCCGACGCGGCGGCCTGGGCGAAACTCGTCGTGCCCCTCGCGATCGCGGTCTCGGAGCGTACGCGACGACCCGAAGCGATGGCGCGCTGGAAGATGTCGGTGACTTCGGCGCCGGCACTCTGCTCTTCTACCGCGAGTTCGAGAGCGCGGCGCAGTTGACCGAGTATCTCGAATTCACCCGGCACTACCGATTTAAGGCCGGCCGCAACGCTAAAGAGATGGCTCGCGACGTCGTGTTCAAAGTTGACCGTCAAGCGATCTTCGAACTCGGCGGCGTTAAGGCCCGTCGCCTCGGCCAAGGTCTCAGTGATCTCGTCAATGGCGCCGTGGAAGCGGTCGATGACCGCGACGACTTCAGTGCGCAGGCACGTCGAGACGAAGACGGCTTCGTGAATATTGCGGTGGCTCACGAGCGTGCGGAGCATCTTCGCCCACTCGTGCTCGGGCAGCGTGGCGCGCTCTAAGAGATCGAGTGAGGCGTGCTCGTGATCAATCCCTACAGAAATTAGTGCCACGTCGCCTCCGGGCTCGGTACCAGCCTACGAGCCACGAAGTGGGTTCGTGCTGGCGATGCCGAGGGAGTGCAGTAGTCCCCCACCAAGGGGTCCGGTGCCGTTATTGAGGTGGTACATCAAGATCTGGAGTTCTATGGAGAAGTCCACGTAGTGGACGGCGGTACCGAGCGGCACCGTGACAACTTGTGGCGCAAAGTTGAGTATGGCGTGAATGTCCGCTTCCACCAGGCGGTCCGCCACCTCTTGCGCCGCGCTCGCGGGCGTGCAGATAACGCCCACGGTGGCTGGAGGAATCGGGTCGCTCAGCGCCTGAACGACGTGGCCCGCCACTTCCCTTCCGATCAAGGTCGGATCGTTGTCGTAGAGGGCGACGAGGCGAGCTCCTCGAATCAAGAAGCTCGACGAGTTCACGAGCGCGTGACCGAGGTTGCCAATGCCCACCACCACCACGTCGTAGTGGCGATCGTGACCGAGCGCTTCGGCGATGCGCTCGGTAAGAACACTGACGTCGTAGCCCGCACCCCGGGTACCAAAGGAGCCCAGACCGGCTAAGTCGCGGCGAACGGTGGTGGCGGTAACGCCCGCTAGCGCACCAATCTGTTGGGAGTCGATCTTGGTTTCACCGCGTTGGGACCAGCCTTCGGCGATTCGTTGGTAGACGGGCAGGCGCGCGATGGTGGGTTCAGAGAGCTTCTTCGATCGAAGCCGAGGCGTCGCCATGTCCCTATGTTACTGGCCTGGTCTATCGGCCTAATTGACGGCTGCGTTCGGCCGCGGCGGCGACCGCGTCGAGAAACGCCGCGCGTACGGCGCGGTTTTCCAACACTCGTAGCCCCGCGGCCGTCGTGCCCCCGGGGGAGGTGACCTGTGCGCGTAACTCCTCGGGCGACTCGCCCGTTTCTTTCAACAAGGTGGCGGAGCCTTCGAAGGTGTCGACGACGAGTTGACGGGAAATATCGCGCGACAGTCCTTGGTGCACGCCCGCCTCGATCAATGACTCGATGACGAGATAGAGGTAGGCCGGCATGGAACCCGAGAGACCCGTCACGGCGTCGATGTTGCGTTCGGTCACGCGAACGACGGTGCCGACGGCGCCGAGAATTGCTTCCGCCCAGTCGAGGTCGGCGGCCGTGACGTTCGATCCACCCGCGATGGCGCTCACCCCTTTTCGCACGAGTACCGGGGTGTTGGGCATTGAGCGAACAACGGCCACGGGACCAGGAAAGACGGCTTCGAGGCGAGCGGTCGAAAGACCAGCCACCACCGACAGCAGTCTGGTGATTCCGGATGCGCCCGCAACGCGCGCGGCGCTCTCGGCGTGATCGGGCTTCACGCAGAGCACGACGCCCGTTGTGCCGTCGACGTCGGCGAGTTCAGTTGAAGCCAAAACTGAAACGCCATTAAAGCGCCGCTCTATTTCTTGTCGCGCCTCGAGGGAGCTTTCCACGATGGCGAGCTCACTTGGCGGACACCACTCAGCGCTGAGCAGTCCCGCGGCGAGGGCTGAGCCCATACGTCCGCCGCCAATGATGATGAGCTTGAACGCCACGATCCAACGCTACAAGGTCGGTCTTAGCGGCCTTTCCTTCGTCGATAGACCGAGCCGTAGCCCAGGGACATCGCCGTTGGAAAGATTTCGTCGACGTAGGTAACAGTCGCGCCAACTAACTCGTCGAGGCGCTCAATCGTCAACTCTTGAATCGGCACTTGGGCAACGAGGTAGATGCCTTCTTCTGGACCAATAGCCAAGTGGAGTTCGCGTAGTTCGTGGTTCTTCACCAATAAATACCGATAGAGCGCTTCGTGCTGTTCTTCGGGCGCCGGCATGAGCTCGGTTTCGACGTGCACCGTTCGTTGGCGCAGCGAGAGCCAGAGCGTGATGACGTCCTTCTCTTCGCCCTTCAAGCGAACTAACCAGTGAAAATGGCCCTTATCGTCGGGCAGTTCCTGGTGTTCGATTGCGCCAACGAAAGAGCTCTCGTACCAGTTTGCGGCCCAGCGAAGCAGCGTTTCGTTCAGCGTCGTGGCGGCGTCCGCGTCGCCGAGAGGGGCTCTCGTCACCTAACAGCGAACGAGACTCTCGGACGCGAGTTGATCGATCAACGCCGCGAGCGACTGCGCCGCCCGGCGCCAGGTGTAGCAGCGCGCGCGCAGTACCGCGGCGTTCGACATGGCCGTCGCGCCGTCGGCGTCAAGGGCCCGTTCGACGACGTTCGCCCAATGTTTCGCGTCACGTTCACTCACTAAGAACCCCGTCACGCCCGACTCGATCAACGTCGTCAGTCCGCCTACGTCGCTCGCCACTACGGGCGTGCCACAGGCCGACGACTCGAGGGCGACGAGTCCGAAACTCTCCGACCTCGAAGGGACCAACGTGACGTCCGCCGCGCGCATCCACGACGACAACAACTGGTGCGACTGAGGGGCGACAAAGCTCACTTGGTCGATGACGCCGGCTTCGGCGACGCGTCGGTGTAGCTGTTCCAGTGTCGCCTTTCCTTCTGGGCCCGAAGGTCCACCGACAATGGCCAGCATCGCGTGTCGACCACGGCGGCGCAGTTCGATCAACGTCTCGAGCGCCAAGTCCGCACCTTTCAGTTCCTGCAGTCGTCCAACGAACAACAACATCGTCGCGTCCTTGTCGAGTCCGAGGGCTTGACGAGCTTGGGGACGATAGCCCGGGGAGAAGAAGGCGTGTTCCACGCCCAGGGGTACGACGTGCACCCGCGAGGGGTCGGCGTTGTAGAGACTGACGAACTGCGCGGCTTCCACGTCACAACTGGCGAGCACGGCGTCGGCGCAGGCGACGATCGCGGCCTCTTGGAAGGCACGATCGTCCGACTCGGCTTCAAAGGTGTCGGCCTTGACTCTTTCCAGCGTGTGAAATGTCATGATGAGCGGGATGTTCAACTCGTGCTTTAGGCGGTGGCCGGCCAGACCACTCAGCCAGTAGTTGGCGTGGATCGCGTCGGGCGTACCCGAACAGCGAAAGAGCGCCTTCACCGAGTCGGTGAACTCACCCACGTACTCGGGCAGATCGTCGCGGTCCAAGGGTGTGGCCGGGCCCGCCGTGACGTAGTGGACCCGAAATCCCGGCTCGACGAACTCCATATCGCGTACCTGGGTGTTATCGCGACGGGTGTAAACGTCGACCTCGTGGCCGAGGCGCGCCAGGGCACTCGAGAGTTCGCGCACGTAGACGTTCATTCCTCCACCGTCACCGGTGCCGGGCTGGGCCAGGGGCGAGGTGTGGTACGAGAGAACGGCGAGGCGGGCCATGGCCGAATTCTACTGGCGAGCGTTTTTTTGGGTACTTGGCGTGGCGCCCTATCAATAGGGCACGAAACCGTTAGCGAGCGGTTGGGACGACGATATATATAGCGTCACGACTAGGAACCAGGCCGAAGTCGCGCGAGTCAGTGGAAGCCTGGGCGTTGTCGCCGCGCAGATCCAGCAACGATCCAACCCTTTCGACACAACGCTTTAAGAGCCATCGGGAGGGATTTCTCGGGTCCCGTACCACGACGACGTCGCCGAGACGCACTCGACGCCACCGTCGAAAAGCGGTGAGGCGTTCACCGGGCAGATACGTGGGCGCCATGGAGGAGCCCTCAACGGTCACGCGCCGTACGAAGAACTCGAGGATCCGGGTCACGGCGAAACGATATACCAGCACTGTGACTAACTTGTAGGTTGACACCGCGGTCATTGAACCTGAGCGCGACTATCGAAAGGTACCGATATGACCCTGCTTAACCGCCTCAATGCCCTGCTCGACGCAACGACCGCGCCACTGGTCGCGTCAGCTCACTGTGACCTACCCTGTGGCGTCTACGACCCGGCCCAAGCGCGCATCGAAGCCCAGTCCGTCAAAGGGATAATGGAGAAGTTCAACGCGTCAAGTGACGTCGACTTCAAAGTGCGCGCCGAGTTTATAAAGGAAGAGCGCTGTGAACTCGTCAAGCACCATCTTTGGGTTCTCTGGACCGACTACTTCAAGGTCGAGCACCTAAAGACGTACCCGAACCTGCACGACCTCTTCTGGATGGCCACCAAGACCGCCGGTGACGCGAAGAAGAGCAACGACGTCACGATTGCCGATCGTCTCTTGGCCGAAATCGACGACATCGCGGAGATCTTCTGGGCCACCAAGAAGTAACGACCTCTTGAGGAAGAAACCCGGTGGCCTTGGCCACCGGGTTTTCTCATTCTTACGAGTAGTTAGGCAAGCTCCGGATGAGCTCGACAGTTCGCCAGCAGTGGATTCGCCACGAGATCCGCCTCGTCTATTGGCGTGTCGCAGACCTGACACGTTCGATAGGTTCCCAGGCGCAAGCGTTCGAGCGAACGATCGACGTCATTGAGGGTGGCTTCGATAGCGGCGACGCTTTCGTTGCTGAACTCTGGCACGCCGACCAACCTACTTGACGTCGCGGAGTGGGCTGTCGAGGCATACAACCGTCCCGATTGGTTTTTCAACTAGCGAAGGGACGAAGATGAGGGTATGGACAAGGAGCAGCCCGGTCGTGACGACCTGATTCGCTGGCAAGAGTCCAAGTCCGACAATTTCTTCCGGGCGGTTCCACAACTCAAGTCGTCCCTAGAACTGCGCATGGGCGCTGCCCTGTCACCCCGTCTTGAGGAACGTCTCGACTCCTTTGGTCGCGACGTCGCCCTCGTCATCGAACCCTCCGTCGTGAATCAAGAACGAAACCGCGAATTTCCAAAGCTTCATTCGTTCGACGAAGTTGGACGCCACGTCGAGCGCGTCGAGTTTCACCCCGACCAGCAAGTGGCTTCTCGTGTTTCGTGGGGATCGGGAATGCTCGCCACGCCCCTCAACTTTGAGGGTGCTTTCGAAGTCGCCGCGTTGTTCTTCTTGCTCTCGCACGTCGGCGAAGGTGGCCAAGCCTGTCCCATCGTCTGCACCATTGGACTGAGACGAGCTATCGAACATCGAGCGAACCCCGACATCAAAGAGCGCTACTTAGAGGGCCTCACTGACACCGACGCCGCGAGCGCGCTTCGAGGTTCTCAGTTCCTGACTGAAGTCCAAGGCGGTTCAGACGTTGGCGCGAACGTCACTCGAGCAACACCTGACCCGGAAATTCCCGGCGCTTGGAGGATAAGTGGCGAGAAGTGGTTCTGCTCGGTCGCCGACGCGGACCTCTTTGCCGTGACGGCCCGTCCCGAGGGAGGCGAGCCGGGAACCAAAGGTCTGGCCTGCTTCGTGATTCCTCGCAGTCTCGATGGCACGACGCCCAACGGCTTTCGCCTGCGCCGGTTGAAGGACAAGCTCGGCACGAGAGCCCTCGCCTCAGCCGAGATCGATTTCGAGAACGCCCTGGCGTGGCCCATCGGAGCGTTGGAGGAAGGCTTTCACATCGCGGTGGACGAGCTGCTCAATACGTCACGATGGTTGAACGCCGTTGGCTCCACGGGGATCATGAGTCGCGCGTATTTAGAGGCTTCGACGTTCGCCCATCATCGCAGGGCGTTCGGCGTGCCGATCATTGAATTTCCGGCTGTAAGAGACCAATTGGCCCGAATGAAGATTGAGACATCCGCGGCACTCGCGTCGACCCTTGCTCTCACCGAGCTCGTCGGAAAAATCGACGATGGTACGGCGACAAAAAGCGACGTCAAAGTCCACCGATTTCTCGTGAACGCCAATAAGTACGTCACGTCCATCACCGCGACGGACGTCGTGCACCAAGGAATCGAGGTCCTCGGTGGCAACGGCACTATCGAGGATTTCTCACCGCTTCCGCGCCTCTATCGCGACTCCATTGTCTTTGAGAGTTGGGAGGGAACGCACAACGTCCTCTGTGCTCAGGTCCATCGCGACTGTGTTCGCCTTGGACTCCTCGACGACGTCACTGAGTGGATCAGGCACGAACTTTCGATCGCGTCGGCATCGTCTGACGTCGAGACCGCTCAGGTTCTTAACGCGTTGGCTGCGCTTCAGCCTGAACTCGCCAAGAGCCTGAAGGATCCAAGCGGTTCCGACACGAACTTCCGAGGCTTACTGTCGTGCCTCATGCGCGTCATTCAAGCAACGTGCATACTGCGTGAAGCCGCTACTGCTCAGACCGATAGTGGAATGTCTGCTGTCGCGTCAGCGTTCATACTTCTTCATCTCGTCGGTCAAGAGTTCGGGACTCCACCTCAATGGACTAAGTACACGGACGATGTTCTCGGCCTACCATCTATTCCACAGTGATCACATTCTCACCAACGAATGTGCAGATTAAGGCCTCCATGAGGTGGTTCGCCGTGAAGTAAAGTAGCGATTCGGTGGCTATCCGAGTCAAGAAGGAACAAGCCATCCACTGGGCCGCTAGCTCATCGGGAAGAGCAGGGGACTTTTAATCCCAAGGTGCCGGGATCGAGACCCGGGCGGCCCACCAGTAAAACAAAGGAGATTTGAGAGTCCTGAATTCGCGAGACTGAAAAAATCCCACGGATTTCCCACACGTCACATCCGGACATTAGGGTCTCAACTATGAGCGGAGGTCTTCGACAAAGGTCTGACGGCGTTTGGGAGATCAGGTTTGAGACCGGGCGAGACCCCGTCACGGGTCGACGTCGCCAAAAGAGCCGGAGTGTCCGAGGCACTAAGGGCGAAGCCCAGAAAATACTCAACGCCTTGGTTGTCGAAGCTGACGCTGGGGCATATCTCGGAACCTCAACCACGTTCGAACAACTCTGCACACAGTGGTTAGCTCAATCGGGGAATGATCTCAGTCCAACGACTCTTCGTCGATACAAGAACCTACTTTCAAAGCGGATTCTTCCAGCCCTGGGACCGAGGCCGGTCCACAGCATTCGAACAATGGATCTTGATCAGCTCTACTTGGGATTGACCAAGCAGGTTGGATTGGCGCCGGCGACCGTCCGCCAAGTCCACTCCGTAATCCGACGCGCGTTTCGCCAAGCGGTCCGCTGGGGTTGGGTTTCTACGAATCCCGCGATCAACGCGAGCCCGCCTCGGCTCGTGAAAGCTGACCTCTCTCCTCCCGACGTCACTCAAGTCGGAAAGATTCTTGAAATGGCGCGCGCCGACGATCCTCAACTTGCGCGCTTTCTTCACATCGCCGCTTCGACCGGCGCGCGTAGAGGAGAACTTTGTGCCCTTCGCTGGTCAAATCTCAACACAGAATCTCAAACGCTCACCATCGAACGTTCGATCATCGAAGTCCCCGGCGGACTCGCCGAGAAAGATACCAAGACCCACGCCAATCGCCGAATCGCCCTCGACCCTGGAACATTGGACGTGTTCGAAGAGCAGCGAATCGAGATGCTCAATTTTGCCCACGACGCCAGCCTGAAGTTAACCGACGACTCCTACATTTTTTCACGCGAACCTGACGGCGCAATCCCCTGGACCCCAGGCACCGTCACCAGACGGTTCGAAGTGATCAGACACTCTCTTGGTTACGACAAGATCCGCCTCCACGATTTTCGTCACTTCACGGCCACTCGACTGATGGCGGCCGGCGTACCCGTTCGGACCGTCTCCGGCCGCCTGGGGCACGCCAATGCTGCGACCACGCTTTCGGTCTACGCCCACTGGGTTGAGGCAAGCGACCAGGAAGCTGCGACTGTCATGGGCCTTCTTCTGCCTCAGTCGAAGCCGAAGGTTTAGCGGTCGTCATGCAAAGAAGTTATGTTCCTCTAATTGATACTGCAAAGTTAATCGTTAATGATATACTACGAAGTATGCCTAAGCAGTCGACAGCAATGAAGATCGCACGAATCACTGTTGACCAATGGGGTCTAATCACTCGTCAACAGGCGAGACATGCAGGCATCCCACCCGCCACTCTGGCACGAATGATTGCCTCAGGGACCCTCGAACGAGTCACTCAAGGCGTATACCTTGCTGCCGGAAGCCCTCGACCTAATCACCTCGAACTTCGCGCTGCTTACCTACAACTTGAACCGGGCGTGCCAGCTTGGCGTCGAGTTCCAAGTAGTGGGGTTGTGTCTCATCGATCAGCCGCTTCGCTGTACGATCTTGGCCACCTCACAGCCGACGTTCATGAATTCACGTTTGAAACGCGTCGACAAACTCGACTCGACGACGTGCGTCTGCACAAACTTCCACTCGAGGAATCGGAATGTATAACGCTGCACGGAATGTTTGTCACTCGACCATCTCGAATCGTCGCAGATCTCCTTCGAGAGAACGAAGACTTCGAAGCGGTGGCACAGATTACGGTCGAGGCAATTAAGGAAGTGAAGGATTACCTTCCAAACTTTGTTGTCGAGCTCAATCGAGTTGCGACCCGCGCGGGAGAGGACGCGGGAAACGGCCGTGCAGTACTTCGTCGTCTCGTGGACGTTGCGGGAGACGAAGAACTTATCTCTCAATTCGAGATCTTTGATGAGCCAATGGCGAAGCGTACGTGAACGTCTCTCAGTACGGCTCCCCTGAGGCGTTCCGCACCGCACTGACCGCTCGACTACGAGAACGGTCGAAAGCAAGCAAGTGGACTCTGGTCCAGTTGCAACGCCAGTTCGCCTACGACCGCTTTCTGGAACGTCTTTACTTTGAGGATGACGGTTGGATACTCAAGGGTGCCACGGCGTTGCTCGCACGCAATATCGGCGTACGAGGGAGCCTTGATCTCGACCTCTACATGCCGGCGACACATGAAATTGCTGAGGCAATCGTTAGACGAGCAGCCCAATTACCAATCGACTGGATGCGATTCGAGGTTGGACTATCAAAACCAATGAAGGTTGGCATCCGACTTAGCATCACTGCGTCCATTGGATCCACTCGGTGGGTGGGCTTTCCGATCGATATTGTTGGCGGTGAGTTGAACATCACGGGTGCACCAGATGACGTGCCGGCCTTGGCGCGAGGAATAATGCCTGACATAGCTCAGCGCGGTTATCGCGTCTATCCAATTGTTGATCACGTTGCTGACAAAGTGGCTGCGACCTACGAGGTCTATGGAGCGAGTGGACAGGTCTCGACCCGGTATCGCGACCTCGTCGATCTCGTAGCAATCATCTCAGGAGTTTCCATCAAAGCTGAACACCAAGCGCGCGCGCTCATGTCAGAATTCAAGAGGCGTTCACTCGAGTTTCCTACCGCTTTCGCGGTGCCAGATCGACAAGCATGGGAGCGAGGCTACCGATTAGAGTGCGCACAATCGCTTCTCTCTTTGGCTGATGATTTAGATACTGCGCTGTCTCTCGTTGGTTCTTTCCTGAACCCACTTCTTTTAGGGAAAACAGAAGGCACCTGGTCCCACGATGAACTTCGTTGGCTCTGAATTCATTCCATGACTTGGATGGACACTTTCCCCGAACACTAAGCAGCGAAGCCAAGAGGCACCGAAAAACATTCGCTCGCATTGCTGCGACAACGTCCGTCTCCACGATTTTCGTCACTCTGCCGCAACTCGACTTGTCGAAGCGGGTGTTCCCGTTTACGCCATATCCGGGCGGTTAGCGCATGCCAACCCCGCGACAACTCTTTCGGTCTACGCACATTTCTTTGCGGCGACCGATCAGGTGGCGGTGGTCATGGGCAATCTTTTGCCTTCGTCCCCGCCAAAAAAGAGGTAGGAACTTTCAGTTGAGCATTCCGCTCGAAAGGTACTTCTCAATTCTCGACTACGAAAGCCCGAGCTCTACGAGGACTTGATCGAGTGCTTCAAGATCTACCTTTTGGTGACGGATTCTCTCGTATTTGGCTTCAACAGGACTGATGTATTCGTTACGCATTTCGCGGACCACCGCGCCGGTGTCAATCCCGCTTGATTCAGGGAACATCGCCCAGATTTCTTGATAAATGGTTTCGAGTTCATTCCGACGCAGTTCAGGGACCGCCAGCCAGACCTGTTCGACAAAGGTGTCGATGTCATCCATGCGAATAACCTTACCGGGGTA
>DATLSR010000029.1:0-40227 GCA_035533995.1 Acidimicrobiales bacterium
GGTTGGCGGGAGCACTGGACTTGTGAAGAATGCTCTTCTTCACACCAGCGCGACGACAACGCAGCAATTAATCTCGCCCGTTGGGCGGGCCTGGGTTCAGTTGGAGCCCCGGTGAAGCGTGGAGCCGAGCATCAGACTGAGCATCGCTCAGCGGCTGGCGATGACACGCGGAAGGGAAGTCCGGCACCTGTCGGGCGGAACAACTCCGTGAGGAGTGCAGCATGAGTGGACTCACTAAAGATCACTCAGTTGTAACGGTAGTCACGACAGGAGCAGCCGCGTTCGGCGAGGCCCCTAGGGCCACTTCGGACATGGAACTCGCCAACATCAAGCCAGCGAGCGTCGCCGAGGCGACAAGAAGATTCAGTCCGTGCTTTTTCACAGCCTTCACTAACCTTCCCTGGCAGTTCGTTACCGCACTTCTCGTCTACCCCCAAATGACGCCGCGATGAGCGTCAGGCGGATGACGTTTAGGTGACGGCGTTTCGTACCGCGAACTTGGGACTTCGAAAGGACTCAGTACTCATGACGTCAACAATTATCTCCACTGCGTCATAGACGTCAACGAATCGCAGGTACAGAGGCGTGAAACCAAAGCGAGCGATGTCGGGATCGCGGAAGTCGCCAATGACGCCTCGTTCGATCAAAGCCTGGACGATACCGTACGCCTCGGTGTGGCGTAGCGCCACTTGGCTGCCGCGCTTGACGTGTTCGCGCGGCGTCGCGATGTCAAAGACGCCATGAAGACGCGCCTCCACTAGTTCGATGAAGAGATCGGTCATCGCGAGACTTTTCGCGCGCACCTGATCCATCGTCGCGCGGTCCCACACGTCGAGTGCACCGTCAAAGGCGGCGAGCGCCACGATGGAGGGCGACGACGTCACGAAGGCCTGCATTCCCTTGGCCGGTTCGTAGTCGAGTTCGAAATCGAAGGGTCGAGCGTGACCGAGCCAGCCCGGCAGTGGATTCTCTAACACGTCCTGCCACGAGGAACGCACGTAGAGAAAGGCCGGAGCACCGGGCCCGGCGTTTAAGTACTTGTAACCACAACCCGCCGCGAAGTCCACTTCGGCGTCGGTGACGTCCAAGGGCACCGCACCGGCCGAGTGCGCGAAGTCCCAGAGCATCAACGCGCCGACGTCGTGGACCTTTTTGGTGATGCCTTTCATATCGAGTGCTTCGCCGCTTCGAAAGTCGACCTGGGTCAACATCACGAGCGCCACCTCGTCGTTCAGCTCACTCTCTAGAACGCTGCGATCAATTGCCTTTACGGTGATGGGGCGTCCAGCGCGCGACGCCATGGCCTCGACGATATAGAGGTCGGAGTGAAAGTTAGCGACGTCGGTCAAGACCACGTGACGATCGCGGCGTTGATCAAGCGCCCCACCAATAAGTTTCGCGAGCATGAAGGTGAGCGTGTCCGCGACCAGAACCTCACCGGACTGAGCGCCAATGAGCGGCGCAATCCGATCGCCCAGCCGGGTGGGCATCGCCATCCACCCGGCCGCGTTCCAACTGCGCACGAGGCCCTTGGCCCACTCGTCGTTCAGCACTTCGTTGACGCGCCTCACGGCCGCGCGCGAGACCGGCCCTAGGGAGTTGCCGTCGAGGTAGATCTCGCCATCGTTCAGTAGAAATTCATCCCGCAGCGGCGCGAGCACGTCCGCGCGGTCGAGGGCGACACAGTCGTCGCGCGTTATCACAGTACCGACCTCACTTCCCATAGAACCGGGTACAGACGTTCACCGAGTGTGGTGTCGAGGTAGGCCATTCCTTCACTACCCCCGGTGCCCGGACGACGACCGATCTCGCGCCCCGCCATCAACACGTGCTGGTGACGCCAGACCGCGAGACTCTCGTCGTGGTCCATCAAGAGTTCGGCCACCGCGTGCAGGGCCGTCAGTTTTACCTCGTCGTGTGAGTGATAGAGCGCGCGCAGGATGTCCAGGAGGTCGTCTCGCGCTGACGCGTGGGTCGTAAGGCGAAGCGAATGCTCAAAGCCCGACCACACGTTGGGCACTTCACTCATCGAACGCAGCCACGCGCGCTGTTCGTCGTCGAACAAGTCGAAACTGAGTGTGGCGAGTTTCCCCGCGCCACTAAGGAACTCAATCGCCCTGAACTGAAACGACTGAAAGCCCGACGCGGGATCGAGGGGGTCGCGAAACTCGAGAAAGCCTTCTGGGGACATCGTGTCGAGAAGACGAAGGTGACTGAGCAGTAGTTCCTCGATCTCCACCATTCGCTGCAGGTGCGCTATCGCTCGCCAGGGTTCGTTGTCGTGAAGAAACGCCGCCGCACGACGAAGTTCATCGACAACGACCTTGAACCAGAGTTCGTAGGACTGGTGCACCACAATGAAGAGCAGTTCGTCCGGAGCGTCGACCGTTAAGGGAATCTGCAGTTTGAGGAGGTCATTAATACGTAGGTACGTTGAGTAGTCGGTCCCTTTTGCCACGGATAGACCTTAGGTCGGAAGTTCCGCGCCAGAGTTAGGAGCGGGTGATGGGCTTGTAGCGGAGACGATGAGGCTGATCGGCGTCAGTGCCAAGACGCTTATGACGATCGGCCTCGTAGTCAGAGAAGTTCCCCTCAAACCAGCGCACCACCGCGTCGTCCTCAAAGGCCAGCACGTGAGTCGAGATTCGGTCTAAGAACCAGCGATCGTGGCTAATGACGACGACGCATCCCGGGAACGACAGCAGTCCGTCCTCTAGTGCGCGCAGCGTGTCCACGTCGAGGTCATTCGTCGGTTCGTCCAATAAGAGCACGTTGCCGGCACTTCGCAAGACCTTGGCGAGTTGCACCCGATTACGCTCGCCGCCCGATATCTCGCCGACCTTTTTCTGCTGGTCGCTCCCCTTGAAGCCAAAACTCGCGACGTAGGCGCGCGCGTGAATCTCGCGAGTCCCCACGACCATGTGTTCTTGTCCCCCGCTGATCTCGTCAAAGACGGTGTTCTCGCCTTCGAGCGTGTCCCGCGACTGATCGACGTAGGCGAACTGCACCGTGGAGCCAACTTCTATATCGCCACTGTCGGGCTTCTCTTGCCCGACCATCATGCGAAACAGCGTCGTCTTACCGGCGCCATTGGGGCCAATGACGCCAACGATGCCGCCTGGAGGCAAGAGAAACGTCAGGTCTTCAATCAAGAGGCGCTCTTCGAATCCTTTGGTGAGGGCGGTGGCGTTGACGACCGTGTCACCAAGTCGGGGCCCGGGCGGAATCGCAATCTCGAGACGATCGGCGCGTCGATCGGCCGATTCGGATTCAGCGACGAGTTCGTTGAACGAGGTGAGACGCGCCTTGCCTTTACTCTGACGCGCGCGCGGCGAAAGTCGGATCCACTCCAACTCTCGCTCGAGGGAAGCTTGTCGAACCTTGTCGGCCTTCTCTTCGGCCGCGAGTCGGGCCTGCTTTTGCTCGAGCCAGGACGAGTAGTTGCCCTCCCAAGGAATACCGTGGCCACGATCGAGTTCGAGAATCCAGTGCGCCGCGTTGTCGAGGAAGTAACGATCGTGGGTAATAGCCACGACGGTGCCGCTGTAGTCCTGGAGGGTGCGCTCTAACCACGCCACCGACTCGGCGTCGAGGTGGTTCGTGGGCTCATCGAGGAGCAGAAGGTCCGGATGAGACAGGAGGAGTCGACAGAGAGCGACGCGACGTCGCTCGCCACCCGAAAGCGTCGACACGTCGGCGTCAGGGGCGGGAAGTCGAAGCGCGTCCATGGCGATTTCGAGCGTCCGTTCCAAGTCCCACGCGTTCGCCGCATCAATCTTGGTCTGAAGATCGGCCTGCTCGGTGAGCAACGCGTCAAAGTCCCCCTCGGGGTCGGCCATTGCGGCGCAGACCTCATTGAAGCGAAGGAGCAAGTCGCGCTGTTCCGCGACGCCATCGGCAACGTTACCCACGACGTCCTTCGTAGGATCAAGTTGCGGCTCTTGGGAGAGGTAGCCAACGCTAAATCCCGGCGTGAGTCGGGCCTCGCCGCTAAAGCCGTCATCGAGACCGGCCATGATGCGAAGCAGCGACGATTTTCCAGAGCCATTCGCGCCAATCACGCCGATCTTCGCGCCGGGATAGAACGAGAGATTGATGCCCTTGAGGACCTCACGGTCCGGCGGGTAAAAACGTCGAAGGTCCCGCATCGTGAATATGAACTGTGCCACCATGCCTTCTAGTGTGGCCGATATCGGCGTAGTGGACATTTCTCGGTGCCGTGAACCAAAGAAGTCGGCTATTACCCGCGACTCGTGTCACTTACTCGGGCCGTCACCAATCGCCCCGGACGGCAACGCTAGTAGCGCCGTTGGCGCCGACCCTGAGTGCTTCGCCAACGTCGCGCGAAGATGGTTTGGCCGCGCGTCGTTCGCGAAGGGCGTGTCGTTCGAGTTCATCGGGGGCAAGTCCAACAACGTCGTTACCATCGAGAACACCGATATCCGCCAGAATCGAAACGCCTTTTCGTACCGCGGACTCGCACTCGCTCGCAACTGCGACGTTCAGGGGTGGCGGGACCTCGGGCCACGAAGGTAGTCTCGATCGCCACGACACCGCGACCCTCGTGGAGCGCGGCGGCGACTTGCTCGCTGACCACGACAGATGAGAATCGAAAGTTCGTCGCGCAGCGCAAAGTGTACAGTGAGGGCATGAATGGGGGCCCATCGATTGAATGGGACAAACTACGCGCCCTCGCTCGCGACGCCACGTGTCATTCATACGCCCCGTACTCAAATGTGACCGTCGGGGCCAGCGCACTCTGTAGTGACGGCGTCGTCGCCGTCGGCTCGAACGTGGAGAACGCGAGTTACGGTCTGACCCTCTGTGCCGAGTGTTCACTCGTGAGCGACCTCATTCGTCAAAGCGGCGGTCGCCTCATTGCACTGTGCGTGGTCGCGGGTGACGGCGAGCCTTTGACGCCGTGTGGGCGATGTCGCCAGCTGCTCTTCGAGCACGGAGGCAACGACTTGTTGGTCGACATCGGCGACGAACTACCGCCGCTCACGCTGGGCGACCTGCTTCCTGGCGCCTTCGGTCCCGAAGAGTTGGGAATTCGGCGCAATTGGTGAGCAAGTTCTCCGCGGTGGACGTCATCACCGAAAAACGCAACGGCGGTGCTTTGAGCGATGAAGTTATCTCGTGGCTCATCAACGCCTACGACGACGGCGACGTCGCCGAAGAGCAGATGTCCGCGCTCTTAATGGCCATCTTCTTTAACGGACTCAGTTCTCGCGAACTGGGCACCTGGACGGACCGCGTGATCGCCTCGGGTGAACGTCTAGATCTCAGCGGACTCTCGCGACCCACCGTTGATAAGCACTCCACGGGCGGCGTCGGCGACAAGATTTCCTTAATTCTCGCTCCCCTCGTCGCCGCCTGCGGCGCGGCCGTGCCGCAACTCGCCGGGCGGGGCCTCGGTCACACCGGCGGCACCCTCGACAAACTCGAATCGATCCCGGGTTGGCGCCCCTTTCTCACCAACGACGAGATCCGTCAACAGCTCGAATCAATCGGTGCGGTCGTCTGCGCGGCTGGCGAGGGGCTCACTCCAGTCGAGCGAAAGCTCTACGCGCTGCGCGACGTAACTGGCACGGTCGAATCGATTCCTCTCATCTCGTCGTCGATCATGTCGAAGAAGATCGCCGAAGGCACCCGCGCCCTGGTTCTGGACGTCAAGGTCGGCCGCGGCGCCTTCATCAAGGACATCGATCGCGCGCGCGAACTCGCCCACACCATGGTCGCTCTCGGCCACACCCACGGCGTCGAGACCGTGGCACAGCTCACGAACATGAACGCGCCCCTCGGTCAAGCGGTCGGCAACGCCCTCGAAGTGACCGAGTCGGTTGACGTACTACGTGGTGGTGGGCCTAGCGACGTGCGCGAGCTCACGCTGGCCCTAGCGCGTCTGATGACCAAGCTCGTCGGCATTGACGTGAATCCCGCCAAGAAACTCGACGACGGTTCGGCTTATGAGGTCTACCGCCAGATGATTCGCGCGCAAGGCGGCGACGCCGACGCCGTCATGCCGCTCGCCAAACTTCGCGACGTGGTCGTCGCGCCCGAGCGAGGCGTCGTGCAGTCCGTAGACGCGTTAGCCGTGGGCATCGCGGCGTGGCGCCTTGGCGCGGGCCGCGCCCGCCAAGAAGATCCAGTCAGCGCAACGGCCGGCGTGGTGTGTCTGGTGCGTGAGGGCGACAAAGTCGACAAGGGCCAGCCCCTCTTTGAACTACACGCGGATGATGATGTCCATCTCGAGAGCGGTCGCGTCACCATCAAGGGCGCCCTGCGACTCGGTAGTGACACCCGTCGACCGTCGAAGCTGTTGCTCGATTTCGTAAGTAACTAAAACCTCGACGCTGGCTAGCCTTGGCCCATGGCCAGTACCGCCTTAACACCCGAGATCATCAAGCGTGCTCCCAAGGTCCTCCTGCACGAGCACCTCGACGGCGGACTTCGCCCCGAGACCGCCTTAGAGCTCGCTCGCGACGTCAACTACAGAGAGCTGCCGACGAGCGATCCCACAGAACTCGCCAAGTGGTTCATCGTCGACGCGCCCGGCAGTGACCTCGTCCGTTACCTCGAAGGCTTCGCCCACACGACGGCGGTCATGCAAACGAAGGACCAACTCGAGCGGGTCGCGGCCGAGAGCGCTCAGGATCTGGCCAGAGACGGCATTGTCTACGCCGAGGTGCGCTTCGCCCCGGAGTTGCACTTAACGGGCGGCCTCACCCTGCAAGAAGTTGTCCGTGCGGTCCTCGACGGCTTCGCCCTAGGCATGAAGGAGGCCGCGAGCGAGGGCCACGCCATCATCGTGCGCGCAATCCTCTCGGCCATGCGCCACGCGAGTCTGAGCGAGACGATCGCTCAACTCGCGGTGTCCTTTCGTGACGAAGGGGTCTGTGGCTTTGACATCGCCGGTCCCGAGGACGGATTCCCGCCCACCAAGCATCTGCGAGCCTTTCACCTCATTCAGCGTGAGGATTTTCACCTGACAATTCACGCGGGTGAAGCGTTCGGGCTGCCATCTGTTTGGGAGGCGGTCCAGTTCTGCAACGCCGAACGACTCGGTCACGGCGTACGCATTGTTGACGACATCTCGGTGGTGAACGGGAAGCACGAGCTGGGCCGACTAGCCAACTACGTCCGCGACCGCAGAATTCCTCTCGAGGTCTGTCCGACCTCGAACGTGCACACCGGCGCGGCCGCGTCCATCGCGACGCATCCAATTGACCTGCTGAAGCAACTTCGCTTTCGAGTCACGCTCAACACCGACAATCGGTTGATGAGTGGCATCTCACTCAGTGACGAGTTCGAGACCTGTGCCAACGCCTTTGACTGGGACCTGGCGGACATGGAGTGGTTGACGCTCAACGCTGCGAAGAGTTCCTTCTTCGAGTTCAGTCAACGCCTCAAGATGATCGACACGGTCATCAAACCTGGTTACGCCGCGCTGCGTGCCTCAGGCGCGCAGTAGCGTCGCGAGGTTCGCTCGCACGCCGTCAATGGTTAGCGCAGCTCTCGCCCGCTGCGCCTCTAGCGAACCCTCGTTGCTCGGCGTCACTTCGACGTAGGCCTTGACCTTGGCTTCGGTGCCCGATGGACGCACTACGACGCGACCCATCGCGCCGAGCATCAAGACAACCCCGTCGCTAGGACCGAGACCCCGCCAACCTTTAGTGAGGTCAATAACCTCAGTAACGGACAGCGAACCTAGCGATGAAGGCGGCGTGTCTCTGAGCCGTTCTACGACGCGGCGAATCGCCACGTGCGCTTCGACACCTTCGAAGCGCAGCGCCAGCTGCGACGTGCAGTGGACGCCAAAACGACCTTCGAGCTCATCGAGTCGATCGAAGATCGTCTGACCCTCTCGGGCGAGGTCGTGAGCGAGACGTGCGAGCGCTAGCGCGGCCGAGAGACCGTCCTTATCGCCAACCCGGGCGTCAACGGCGTAACCCAACGCCTCTTCGTAACCAAAGCCGAGCACACCGTCGCCGGCGGCTCGAGCGAGCCACTTAAATCCCGTGAGCGTGGTCGCGAAACCGACGCCGGCGGCGGCGGCCATCTTCTCGAGCATCGTGGAAGAGACAATGGTCGTGGCCACCATCTGTTTCGCCTGGCCAATCTCTTCGAGCAGTGCAGACGCCAAGAGCCAGCCAATCTCGTCACCGCGCAGTACTCGCCACTCGTTGCCGAGCCGGGCCGCCGCGCCCAAACGATCGGCGTCGGGGTCGTTAGCAAGGATCAACGTCGAGTTCGCTTCGTTGGCCGTCGTAATGGCGAGGTCCAGCGCGCCGGGCTCTTCGGGATTGGGGAAGGGCAACGTCGGAAAGTCGCCGTTGGGATCGAACTGCTTCGCCACGTTGGTCACGTGCGCGTAGCCCGCGTCGGCCAAGAGTGCGGTCATTGGCGCTCCGCCGACGCCGTGCAGAGGAGTGTAGGTGATTCGCAGATCACTACCCCCGTCGACGCGAAAACGCTCCAGAAAGTGCGTACGGTACTGTCCGAGGAGTTCATCGGCGATCAGAAAGTGCTTGGGCGACGAACGTTCACCCAGTACGACGTCACCGGCTTCACGCATAAACCGCTCGACGGTTTCGTCGTCGGGCGAAATGACCTGCGACCCGTCACGCGCGTACAGTTTGTAGCCATTGTCCTCGGGAGGATTGTGGCTCGCCGTGATCATGATGCCCGCTGCGGCGCCCAGTGACTTCACGCAGTAGGGAACAAACGGCGTGGGTAAGGGGCCGGGCATCTCGTAGACCGTCGCGCCAGCGCCGAGGAGAACCCCGATCACCTCGTCGTTAAAACGCTCCGATCCGTGACGCGCGTCTCGTCCAACGACGACGCCCGTCGAAGGGTCAACTCCGAGAACGTCTAGCCACGCGAGTACGCCCTGCGTCGCGCGTCGAACGGTTGCGCGATTCATACCGGCCGGCCCGGCCATTTCGGGACCGCGCAGTCCGGCGGTGCCAAAGGTGAGTGGTGTCGCAAATCTTCGTTCAAGTTCGGTCACGTCATTCGCGTCGAAGAGTTCTCGCAACGTCGATTGGTCGGTGTCGTCAGGGTCGAGTGCAATCCACGCGAGAACGTGGTCACGCAGTTCGGAGTTCACAGGACGGGAATGACGTGCGCCAAAAGCGCACCCAACGACGAGGCGGCCGTCTGGCCCGTTTCGAGCACCTCGAGGTGTTTCAAGGTCCCGCTCGCTACGCCCACCGCGAAGTTCGACACGAGGGAAAGTCCGAGCACCTCGGCGTCGAGATGACGCGCGGCGATTGCTTCTAAGACCGTCGACATTCCAACGAGCGAACCACCGATCGCGCGCACCATGTGGATCTCGGCCGGTGTTTCGTAGTGCGGACCGCGAAGGCCAACGTAGACACCTTCGTTGAGACCGGGCACGGCCGCGTGCACCGCGGCGCGTAAACGTGCGCTATAGAGATCAGTGAGGTCGACAAAGCGCGAGCCGTAACCCTCGGGCGGCGCTTCGCCCTCCAGGGGTGAGGTTGCCGTCAAGTTGACGTGATCGCGGATTACCACCACGTTTCCCGGCGCGATGTCGGGGTCGAGCCCGCCACTGGCGTTGGTGAGGACCACTTTCTTAGCGCCCGCGGCAATCACTGTGCGCACGGGATGCACCACTTGGTCGGCTCCGTTGCCCTCGTAGAGGTGGACCCGGCCAGCGACGAGCGCGACGTTCACTTCACCGACCATTAGAGAGAAGATCTGTCCGTCGTGACCCGGGACGCTCGGCACGACGAAGCCACTCAGCGTGGAGGTGAGTACCTCACTCGAAGGTGTACCGAGGACGGCGGCCCCCTCCTTCCAGCCCGATCCCAGGATTACCGCGACGTCGTAGGCGTCCACGCCACTCTGCTCGCGCAGTTCGGCCGCCGCGACGGTCGCTAGTTCGTACGGGTTCGCCACTACGGACCGATTCCGTACCGCGCGGGGAACGTCTCGACGAAGGCCCGAAGGCGTGGGTCGCCAAGTAGTTGCTCGCCCCTCTCGTCGTTTGTTACAAGGCGTAGAGGTGCGGTACTCACCTGTCTAACGCTAGCAACGTAGGGTCAACGACACCTAATGAGAGGGCGCAACGAAAATCGGCAGTTCATTAGCCAGGCGGCGCTGTTCGAGGGTCGGCGCCGCGCCATCCTTCTCGCTGATGAGCGGCTCACCCGAAAGTGCCCACGGCACGTTGATGGCGGGATCGAAGGGATCAATCTCCAGTTCCATCGGCGCGTTGAAAGGTGACGACAAGAGATACGTCAGCACCGCGAGTTCACTCGTCACACAGATCCCGTGCGCCACACCAACTGGAACCAAGACCGAGCGCTCTTCGTTAGCTGCGAGATGAACTACTTCGATCTGTCCATAGGTTGGTGAGCCCACGCGGATGTCCACAATCACGTCGTCGAGTTCACCAAACACGCAGGTAACGAGTTTGGCTTGCCCTTCGGGCGCCATCGAGTAGTGCAGGCCTCGTATAACGCCGCGCTTGGACGTCGAAAAACTGCCCTGTTGAATCGGAAAGACCACGCCGCTCTCTTCGAAATCGCCGCGCTTGTACCACTCACGAAAGAATCCCCGCGAGTCGCTCCACACCGGTGACTCCAACAAGAAGAGCCCGGGCATCGAAAGTTCGGTGAGCTTCACGACGTCTGCCCCTTGAGTGGACGCCACCACGACTCGTTGTCGCGGTACCACTTCACCGTACGCGCGAGTCCCTCTTCGAAGTAGGTCTCTGGTTGGTAACCAAGCTCGTCGTGGAGCTTGGTCCAATCAACGCTGTAGCGACGGTCGTGACCGAGGCGATCGGCCACGGGTTCAATCATCGACTCATCAGCGCCACACAGGTCGAGCAGCATTCGAGTGATTTCGATGTTCGAGAGTTCTCGTCCACCGCCGATGTTGTAGATCTCGCCCGCACGTCCACCCGCCAGCACGCGAAGGACGCCCCGACAGTGGTCGTCGACGAAGAGCCAGTCGCGAACGTTCTCGCCATCGCCGTAGAGCGGAACCTTGATCCCATCAAAGAGATTCGTCACGAAGAGTGGGATCAACTTCTCGGGGAACTGGCGAGGACCGTAATTATTCGAACAGCGCGTCACCATGACGTTCATGCCGAAGGTGCGGTGGTACGCGAGTGCCGCTAAGTCCGAGCCAGCCTTGCTCGCCGAGTAGGGCGAGTTGGGCTCGAGGATGTGGTCTTCGCGCCAGGTACCGTCGTCAATTGACCCATAGACTTCATCGGTCGACACGTGCACGAAGCGCTCGACGCCCGCGTCGCGCGCGCTCTCGAGGAGCTGTTGGGTCCCCATGACGTTCGTTTCGAAGAAGAGACGTGCTCCAGTGATGGACCGGTCGACGTGACTTTCCGCGGCGAGGTGCAAAACGGCGTTCGCACCGCGAAGTACTTCTTCAGTGACCAAGGGATCGGTGATGTTTCCTTTGACGAAGGTCACGCGCGAGTCCTGTCGAACCTCGTCAAGATTCTCGAGACGACCCGAGTACGTAAGAGCGTCAAGTAAGACAACGTCGTTGTAGCCGAGGCGCTCGGCGTTCTCAACGACCAGCTCACTTAAACGTGAGCCAATGAACCCGGCGGCCCCTGTAATTACTACGCGCATGACAGAACCTCGACCTTTAGAAAGGGCTTACCGGACTTCTATACTAATGGAGTGAAGGGAATCATTTTGGCTGGCGGTACCGGCACGCGCCTTCATCCCATCACTCGCGCGGTCTCTAAGCAGTTACTGCCAATTTACGACAAGCCAATGATCTTCTATCCATTGAGCACACTGATGCTAAGTGGACTTCGTGAAATTCTTCTCATCACGACGCCGCACGACCAGGACGCGTTTACTCGTCTGCTCGGCAATGGCTCTCAACTCGGCGTGAAGATCTCCTACGTCGTGCAAGACGCGCCGAACGGCCTCGCTGAAGCGCTGATTTTGGGCGAAG
The DNA here is from genome assembly GCA_035533995.1 of Acidimicrobiales bacterium. Lineage (GTDB taxonomy): Bacteria > Actinomycetota > Acidimicrobiia > Acidimicrobiales > RAAP-2 > RAAP-2. The sequence continues at coordinate 11,965 of DATLSR010000029.1, forward strand.
AGTTCTTAGACGGTGACAAGTGCGCGCTCATCTTGGGTGACAATCTCTTCTACGGCCCGGGACTTGGCACGCACCTTCAACAAAACACCAAAGTCGAAGGAGCGCTCATCTTCGCTTACCAAGTCAGCGACCCGTCGGCGTACGGCGTCGTTGAGTTCGACGACGCCGGCAAGGTGCTCTCGGTTGAAGAGAAACCCACGGCGCCAAAAAGTAGTTACGCCGTGCCGGGCATCTACTTCTACGACGAGCGGGCCTCGAACTTCGCTCGCCAATTGAAGCCCAGTACTCGTGGTGAACTCGAGATCACCGCACTGAACAACGCCTACCTCGAGCGCGGTGAACTTCGCGCGGAGATTCTCTCGCGCGCGACGACCTGGCTCGACACCGGAACGCACGAATCCCTTTACGAAGCCGGCGGCCTTATTCGTACGTTGCAACACCGAACGGGTATGCGCATCGGCGACGTCGAGCAGATTGCTCGCGATCAAGGCTGGATCTAGTTACTCGTTGGTGATCACAGTGATCGATCCGTCTCGTCGAACGAGTGACCCGCTAACGCGTCCCCTCTCGAGGACTGCCTCGCCATGACCACCGTTGGAGTGTTAATCGCCGCCGTGGCGTTGCTACTACTTGTCTTCTACTGGTCAGGTCGTTACGGAGACCGAAACAGAAAGACTGGAACCTCACTGCGCCGCGGTCCCCACGCGCACACGACCGCGAGAGGTCAGCCCAAAAAGTCTTACGAGAGTCGCGACGCAGCCGAAGCCGGCGCTCGTTTAATGATCAAGCGCGGTGGCGAAAAGATGAGCGTCTACAAATGTGGAACTTGCGCCAAATGGCACATTGGTCACTAGAGACCTGGCCGGCGAGACGCCCGTATCGGGTAGTGAAGCCTCTGGGTCGGGTTAGGACACGCCACGCGCTCCTTGAGTAATTTTGTCGCTCCGCGATTGCGTTCCTCAAGAAGTGGTAGCGACACCGAGGCGGGTCGACAAAAACGAAAGGACGTCGTCGAGGGCTTGGCGGGTGGGCGAACCCTCGGCGTCGGAGTAGTCCTCGGTCAGTACCGAGTGGGCACCTTTGCGGTATCCCCAAGGATTGTCCTTGGATGAATCAATCTCCACACCAATGAAGTTGGAACCGAGTTCGCGGCGAAGCGTCGCGAACCTTTCGCCTGGCGAGCCGGGGTCGCCACTGAAACGAAGTCCCATCACACAAAGTCCAGCGTCACTGCGGCGCTTTACTTTCGCGAGATCGTCGTCGGAGATCCCGAGTGCCGCCTTTCGCTTCGCACCCATTGGTATCGGTAAGCCGGGTTGGCTCAGAACGGGGGCGACAACGGTCTCGTCCACGCTCATCGCTAAAGCGAAACCACCGGTCAAACACATACCAACGGCGCCCACGCCCGGGCCACCGCAACTTTCGTGCTCGTGCGTCGCGAGTTCTCGAAGAAATTTCGTGATGGGACTCGTCTTGTTGGTGGCGAGCACGGTGAACTCGCGGCTCACGCACGCCTTTAGAACAGACTCCACGAGATAGCCGCCACTCGGGATTCGTCCAGGCGTGCCGAAGAGGTCAGGCATCACGGCCGTCATACCCCGCTCGGCGACCTTTCGACCAAACGCCGCGACTAAGGGCGTCAAACCCGGAACCTCGTGGATGACGATGACGGCCGGTCCCGATCCCACGCGATAGATGTCGTGGGACTTCTTAGAGCTTGCGACGAAGGTGTCACGACGAAGGCCATCGAGTGACGTCGCGTCCATTTGTTTCGCCATGGCTCCCTTACTTTTTGAAACCCAAGAGTGTGGCTTCGTCACCGTGAGCCAGGAACTTGTGCCTCAACAGTGTCGCTCGGTCGAGCGTTGCGTAGCGAGACGCCACCTCAACTGCGTGACGGAGGACCTCTTCTTCACTCGCGACCGCCTCGACAATGCCCGCCCCGAGAGCGTCAGGGCCGTTGAATCTCTTCGCGGTCGTGGCGGCGAGAGTGGCCGTGGCCTTGGGCAACCGGTGATTGATGATGGACCACAGCTTGTAGTCGAGCGCGAGACCGATCTCGGCTTCGTTCATGCACCAATAACCGCGGTCCTCACGCATGACGCGGTAGTCAAACGAGCACGACAGCAACGCGCCGCCCGCGAACACGTGTCCGTTCAGCGCCGCGACCGTGTAAGCCGGAAAGAGTAAGAGGCGACCAATCGTGCGTTCGAGTTCTTCGAGGGTGGCCGAGAACTCCGCCGGATTCGCGCCAAAGCGCTCGAGGTCGAGACCGTTCGAAAAGAACTTGCCGACCCCCGTCAAAACGACCGAAAGTGACCCTTCGGTGGCTTCTAGTTCGTCGAGCAGTGCGTTCAGGCGCTCCAGTGAGTCGGCGTTGATGCGATTCTCGCCGTCGTTCCACGTGAGAATTGCGACCGAACCATCGTGACGAAGCGAGATATCCATAGGGCGATACTAGGCAGAGCCGGAGTAATCTAGCGGCGTGAGCGAAGAATTCGATACTCCAGAACCCGACGTCTCCAAAGAGCACCCGGTCTCCGAACACTGGGTGTGGGCGGGGGCCCATCGCCCGCCAAGTCCTCGCGTCTTCTCCGAACTCATGACCTCGAACTGGGCCACGTCAGAGACTCCGAGTGAGATCCACCCCGGCGCGGCGTACGCCAAGACACGTCGCCGGAAACTCGCCGAGCGGTTCCCCGCCAAGACCATCATTGTCCCAACGGGTACCTACAAGACGCGCGCCAACGACACCGAATACCGCTTTCGCGCCGGGACCGATTTCTTTTACCTCACGGGGTGTGACGAACCTGACGCCGTGTTGGTGATTGCTCCAAGCGCGACCGGCTCGACGTCTACCCTCTACGTCCCTCACCGTCGCGACTTTCACACCCACGAGTTCTTCACCGACTCGAAGTACGGCGAGCTGTGGGTTGGACCACGGCGCGGTGAAGACGAGTCGGCACTCTTCTATGACATTGACGCCGCCCCGCTCGAACGACTCGAGAAGGACCTCGCCTCGCTCGGCGCCACTGACGTCGTGACCCTGCGCGGCGTTGACGCGAGTGTCGACGGGTTGAACGACGCCAACGAGAGCGACACCGAACTCGCCACGACGCTCAGTGAACTGCGACTCACGAAAGACGAATTCGAGATCGCGCAACTGCAACTAGCCATTGACTACACCGTGAAGGGATTCGAGGACGTCGTTCGAGCGCTGCCAGCGGCTGAGGGTCGAGGCGAACGGGTCGTCGAAGGCATCTTCAACTTGCGCGCGCGTGTCGAGGGCAACGACGTTGGTTACGGCACCATCGCCGCGAGTGGGGCACACGCGACGATCTTGCATTGGATGCGCAACAACGGCGTCGTGCGAAGTGGCGATCTCCTGCTCCTTGACGCGGGCGTCGAGTGTCACAATCTCTACACCGCGGACGTCACCCGCACCATGCCGATCAATGGCACCTTCTCTGTCGCGCAACGTCGCGTCTACGAACTCGTCTTGGCCGCGCAGTCGGCCGGTATCGCCGCGGTGAAGCCCGGCGTACCCTTCCAGGCGCCCCACGACGCCGCGATGAAGGTTTTAGCCGAAGGACTCTACGAGCTCGGAATCTTGAAAGAAGAGCCCGCAACGGCCCTACGCAAGGATCGCCAGCTCCATCGTCGCTACACCCTCCACGGCACCAGCCACATGCTGGGTCTGGACGTGCACGACTGCGCCAACGCCCGCTCCGAGACGTACCGCGGCGGTGAACTGCGTGAGGGCTACGTGCTCACGGTCGAACCCGGTCTGTACTTTCAAGAGAACGACCTCACGGTGCCCGAGGAGTACCGAGGTATTGGCGTGCGCATCGAAGACGACGTACTGGTTACCGCGACGGGTTCAAGGAACCTCTCCGCCGGACTGCCCCGCGAAGTCAGCGAGGTCGAAGCGTGGATGGCGAAGCTCTGGCAGAACGAGTCACCGAACCTCGGGCTCTAGTCGCTAGGCCAGAACACGAAGTGGAATGCTGCGCGGCCCGCGTACTTGACCCGGCGCCCAGGTGACGGCGCTCGGATCGGCGAGTTCGAACTTGGGGTAGCGCGCGATGAACTCCTCAATCGCCACGCGTAGCTCCATGCGCGCCAAGTTCGATCCAGCGCATCGATGTATGCCGAGACCGAAGGCCGCGTGGCGGTTAAGGGCACGGTCGATAATGAACTTGTCCGCGTCGACGAACGCCTCGGGGTCACGGTTCGCGGCCGGAAAACCGAGTAGCACCCAGTCGTCCTTCTTCATCGCCACGCCGTAGAAGTCCACGTCCTCTTTGACGAGACGCGCCATCGTCACGGGTGCGTAGTAGCGAAGGAACTCTTCGACGGCGACGGGTAAGAGCTCGGGTTCGCCGACGAGGCGCGCCAGGTCCCTAGGGTTTTTCGCTAAGTGCCAGATCGCGGCGCCGATGGCCGACCAGGTGGTGTCGATGCCCGCAACCAGCGTTAAGACCATGGTGCCGCGCACGTGTTCGCGCGAGAGTTTCTCGCCGTTGAACTCAACGTTCAAGAGGTAGCTCGTGAAGTCGTCGCGCGGGTTGGTGACGTGATCTTCGATCTGGGCACTGAAGTAGTCGGTCATTGGCCCAAAGAGCGGGGCGCGCTCTTCGGGCCGAAGGTCCACGAGGTCGAGCACCAGGTGCACGAACTCACGAAAGAGATCCTCGTCCTTTTCGGGAAAGCCCAACATCGTGCCGATGACGCCCGGTGAAATGTACTGCGCGTACTCAGCCCCCACGTCAAACTCCTGGGCGTCGCCGAGCGCGTCGAGGTGCTTCGCGCACAGTGCGCGTACTTGGGGTTCAATGGCGTTCACGGGCCCCGGCGCGAAGGCCGGCAAAATCAAACGTCGAGCGAACTGGTGAAAGGGCGGGTCCGAGGAGATGGGCGGCGCGCCACCGATGGGCGCGGGCGGTGCGAACTCGGGGTTCTTGTTGTGGACGATGACCACTTGATGACTCGTGAAGTGATCGGTGTCGTTCGCGATCGAGGAGACCATCTCGTGCGTAGTGGGAAACCAGCCGCCGCCGTAGCGATTCGTGTGGGCTATGGGACAGGTCGCACGAAGTTCTTCCCAGATGGGATAGGGGTCGTTCACCCAGCGAGGATCGGTGTGGTCCCAGTCGACGGCGAAGTCGGTGACGGGCGGCTTTATTTCATTGTCGATCGACATGACTTAGTTCAAGATCCTTAGGGGTAGGTTTCGTGGCCCGCGAATCTGCCCCTGCGCCCAGGTGACGTCGCCGGCGTTGGCTAGTTCAAACTTCGGGTAGCGCTTGATGAACTCCTCGATCGCCACGCGCATCTCGAGGCGCGCCAAGTTCGATCCAATGCAGCGATGTATACCAAGACCAAAGGCCACGTGACGATTCTCCGCGCGATCGATAATGAACTGGTCGGCGTCCTTAAAGACCACCGGGTCACGATTCGCCGCCGGAAAGCCGAGCAGGATCCAGTCGTACTCTTTCATCGGACAGCCCAGGTAGTCCATGTCGGCCTTGACGAGTCGGGCCATCGTGACCGGCGCGTAGAAGCGCAGGAACTCCTCGATCGCTACTGGCATGAGATCGGGCTCGGCGACCAAACGCGCGAGGTCCTCGGGGTGCTGGGCCAGGTGCCACAGCGACGCCCCGATGGCGCCCCAGGTCGTGTCAATGCCCGCCACCAAGATCAAGACGATGGTGCCAAAGACGTGCTCGACGGCGAGTTTCTGACCATCGATCTCGGCATTCAAGAGAAACGACGTGAGATCGTCACGGGGATTCTCTATGTGGTCTTCAATCTGCGCGCGGAAGTACTCCTCCACCGGCACGAACTGTTCGATACGCTCTTCTCTCGGCCGATCGACCGCCTCGACGATGATGTGCACCATCTCAATGAACTTCTCGGTATCCGCTTCGGGAAAGCCCAACATCTGGCGAATAACCGAGGGCGGGATGAAGCGCGCGTAGTTCAACGAACCGTTTACGAACTCTTCGCCCGCGACGTCGTCGAGCAACGAGTTGCACAACGCTCGAATTTGGGGCTCGAGCGCGTTGATGGGGCCGGGCGCGAAAGCGGGCAGGATCAACTTGCGCGCGATCTGGTGAAAGGGCGGATCCGAGGTGATGGGTGGCGCCACGCCAATGGGCGCGGGCAGGGCGTCCTCGTCGGGACGTCCGTTGCCGATAACGACCGCTCGACTCGTAAAGTTTTCGGTGTCCTTGGCAATGGCTGAGACGCCAGCGTGCGTCGCTGGAAACCACGCGCCGCCGTAACGCTCGGTGTGCGCGACCGGACAACGCTCGCGCAGGTCTTCCCAGATGGGATAGGGGTCGTGCACCCACTCGGGGTCCGTGTGGTCCCAGTCGACGGCGAAGTCGGTGACGGGCGGCTTTATTTCATTGTCAATCGACATGACTTAGTTCAAGATCCTTAGAGGTAGGTTTCGTGGCCCGCGGATCTGACCCTGCGCCCAGGTGACGTCGTTCCGGTTCTCTAGTTCGAACTTCGGGTAGCGCTTGATGAACTCCTCGATCGCTACACGCATTTCGAGTCTCGCCAGGTTCGATCCAATGCAGCGATGTATACCAAGACCAAAGGCCACGTGACGATTCTCCGCGCGGTCGATGATGAACTGGTCCGCGTCCTTAAAGACCACTGGGTCACGATTCGCGGCGGGAAAACCCAAAAGAATCCAGTCGTTCTCCTTCATCGGACAGCCCAGGTAGTCCATGTCGGCCTTGACGAGCCGGGCCATCGTGACCGGCGCGTAAAAGCGCAGGAACTCCTCGATCGCCACAGGCATCAAATCAGGTTCGTTCACGAGGCGCTCGAGGTCCTTCGGACTGTTCGCCAAGTGCCAAAGTGAGGCGCCAATCGCGCCCCACGTCGTGTCGATACCGGCCACGAGAATCAAGACCATCGTGCCCATCACGTGCTCAACGGAGAGCTTCTCGCCGCCAATCTCCGCGTTCAAAAGAAACGTCGTGAGGTCGTCGCGGGGATTCGCTAGGTGGTCTTCAACCTGTTGAGAGAAGTAGTCCTCTAAGGGCGCGGTCAACTCAAGTCGCTCTTCGGCCGAGACGTCGACCGTTTCGGTGATGAGGTGGACGATCTCGATGAACTTCTCCGTGTCCTCTTCGGGAAAGCCCAACATCTCACGAATGACCGACGGTGGGATAAATCGCGCGTAGTTCATCGAGCCATTGACGATCTCTTGACCGTCGACGCCGTCGAGAAGCTTGTTGCAGAGTTCTCGAATACGTGGCTCGAGCGCGTTGATGGGACCGGGCGCGAAGGCCGGCAGGATCAACTTGCGCGCGATCTGGTGAAAGGGTGGGTCCGAGGTAATCGGTGGCGCGAGTCCAATCGGCGCGGGCAGGTCTTCCTCGGTGGGTCGCGCGTCGTCAATAATTACTGTCCGGCTCGTGAAGTTCTCAGTGTCCTTCGCGATGGCGGACACGCCGGCGTGCGTGGCGGGAAACCACGCGCCGCCGTAGCGCTCGGTGTGGGCGACGGGACAGCGCTCGCGCAGGTCTTCCCAGATGGGATAGGGATCGTGCACCCACTCGGGGTCGGTGTGATCCCAGTCGGTGGCGAAGTCTTCGACGGGAGGCTTGGTCGTCACGTCTAGTCCTCGATGAAGATGGCGTGCTCGGGACAGTTCGCTTGCGCTAAACGTGCCGCGTCCAATGTCTCGGGAGTCAGCGTGCCGTCGCCAATAACGACACCGTTACCCAGATCGTCGAAATCGAAGAGGTTCGGCGCAATGGAAAAACATCGCCCCTGCCCCTGACAGAGATCCGCGTCAATGACAACTTTCACGATTCCCCCTTCGTGTAGTTTTCACTGACCTTACTACCTAGTAATACCTACCGAGTCGGTGTTTGACCGAGGTCACTCGGCCTCGATCTCTTCGCGCGAGATGCCGAGAAAATAAAGCACGGCGTCGAGGTAGGGCACCGAGAGCGCGGCGTCGGCGTGCTCTTGGACGACGGCCTTAGCGTTAAAGGCAATCCCGAGTCCCGCGACGGACAACATGTCGATGTCGTTCGCACCGTCGCCCACCGCGACGGTCTGTTCTAGGGGCACGCCGACCTCTTCGGCGAAGTGGCGCAGCGCTCGGGCCTTACCTTCGCGGTCCACGATCGCACCGAGCACCCGTCCGGTCAGCACGCCGTCGACGATCTCGAGCCGATTCGCCTCGAAGTGCTCAACCTCGAGTTCGGCCAACAACGGCGCCAGCACCTCGACGAAGCCACCCGAGACGACGGCGGGCACGTAGCCGAGACGGCGCAGCGTGCGCAGCAGCGTCTTCGCCCCCGGCGTGAGGCGAAGTTTGGCCCGCACGTCGTTCAGCACGCTCTCGGGAAGTCCGGCGAGCAGTTCCACCCGTCGACGCAGCGCTTCACCAAAGTCGATGTCGCCATTCATGGCCGCCATTGTGATCTCGGAGACTTCCTGCGCTCGACCCGACGCCTCGCCGAGCAGATCAATGACTTCATCTTGGAGCAGCGTCGAGTCGGCGTCCATGACGACCAGATGCTTCGCGCGTCGGTGTAGTCCGGCGCGCTGGACCGCGAGGTCGAGGCCGCTCTCTTTGGTGACGCTCGTGAGCGACTCACGCAACAAGGTGTGGTCGGGACCAATGACGATGAGCTCATAGCAGTCCACGGGGTAGCTGGCTAAGTGCACGATGCGCTCACAAGACGCGCCACTTTTCGCGATGGCGTGAAAGACGGCCTCGAGCTGTCCGGCGCTGATCGAGGGCGCGAGCAGGGTCACGAGCAGGCGCCGACCTTCAAAGTCCACGGCGGGCGCGACCGCGCTGACCGTTACCGAAATGCCGTCTCCTTCAATAGCGCGTTCGTGTAGCACCGAGACGAGTGAATCGCCAGAAAGTACGCCATTGCTGGTCACTTCGGCGCAGAGCACCAGCGTGCCGCGAATGGTTATCTGGGCCACGTCGATGAGATGGACGTCGTCGCTCTCAAGAGCGTGCAACGCGTTGAACAGTTCCGCTCCGACGCCAATACGGTCCGGGCCACTCACGGTGACGAGAAAAGTGGACCGAGGCATGGTTAAAGCGTAGAGGTTGGTAGCGAATCTCTAGGGCTCCTCGTCCTCGGCTTCACGAAGCGCGCGAACCTCGGCGACGTGCACGTCACTCCTCGCGTCAAAGCGCCACAGCGACGGCAGCGCCGCCGCAACAACGCCGACCGACCCCGTACACGCGAGGCCACCAAAGGTCAATGAGAAGCGCAGCGTCGTCCACGCCGCCATCACGCCCGCGCGAAACTGCCCGGCCGTAGGACCAAGGGAGAAAGAGATCATCTCGATACCGGCCATGCGGCCACGAACGTCGGGCGGGATCGACTCGTTCCACATGGTGTTGCGAAAGATGCCACTCACCGAGTCCGCGCCACCACCAATGGCTAGTCCCAACATCACCAACCACAGCGACGACGAGTAACCAAAGAGTGCGATGCCGAGTCCCCAGAGAGCGGCCGCGTAGACAATGGCGCGCCCGTAGTGGTGGACTTTGCGCGTCCACCGTGAGGTCAACGACGCGATTAGTGCGCCGGCCGGCAGACCACAGTAGAGAATGGCGAGTGCGTAACTCTCGTGAAAACGCGCCGCCACGAAGGGCAACATCACCACTGGAAAGGCCAGGATCATCGCGATGAGATCGATGGCGTACGTACCCATGATGTCCGGCCGACTCCTCGCGTAGTTGACGCCAGCACGCAGCGCCGCCAAGTCACTCGCTTCGGCGTTGAGTGGTCGTGGCGTTGCCCGCAGCGTGAAGAGCAGCGCCAAGGAAAACGTAAAGGTCACGATGTTGATCAAGTAGACCGAACTCGGCCCAAAGGCCACGGCGATCAGCCCGCCGATCGCCGGTCCGATGATGGACGCGGTAGTGCCACTGACGTTCGAGAGGGTGGACGCCGAGCGCTGGAGGTCGTGCGCTACGAACATCTGATTGAGGGCGGAGATGCTCGGGTTTTGCAGGCTGGACGCCGCGGCCGCGACGGCCGCGTCGGCGTAGAGGATCCAGGTAAGAGGATGCGCGAGCAGCGCGTTCACGAAGAGCAACACCGTGGAGAGCATTAAGACCTGCTCCATCGAGATGATGAGTCGACGACGATTTAAACGATCGGCGAGCACACCGCCATAGAGGCCGAAGAACACGAGCGGCGCTAGCTCTACGAGACCGATCGAACCAACGGCGAGCGTGGAGTGCGTGAGTTGCTTCAGTTGATAGGGAATCGCGACGTAGGTGGCTTGGGATCCCAGCATGCTGACGAAACCCGCCGTGTAGAGACGACGAAACTGCTTCGAGGCACGAAGTGGTGAGAGGTCGACGCCAAAGAATCCTTGGCTCACGCGGGTCCCGCTAGCCAGCCCTCACTCGCGCTGTAGTGGCGAAGCACTTTCGCCGGCACACCCCCCAGCACAACGTGATCGGGGAACGTCCCGCGCACGACTGCGCCGGCGGCGACGACCGTGTTGCGACCAAGTTCCGTGCCCGGAAGGATGACCACGTTCGCGCCCAACCAACTACCCGAGCCGATCTTCACGGCCGCCTCGCTCGGTCTCTGCCAGCCAACCGGCTCGTCGACGTCTTCGTAGGAGTGGTTCTGGTCGGTGATGTAGACGTACGGGCCCGTTTGAATGTCGTCACCGAGTTCGATCGACCAGTGGCCGATGATGTGCGAACCTCGGCCAATGACGCAGTGTCGTCCAATGCTCACGGTGGGCGCGGCGAGCATCTCCTGGTCCCCGTCAATCCCGGCAGCGAGACAGACGTTGGGGCCGATGAGTGTCTCGTCACCAATCGAGAGGTAGCGCTCGTTGTAGATGACGCCGTGGGGTGCCATGAGCGCGGCGCGTTGACCGAAGTAGAAGAACGCCCTGGCGTAGTCATCCCCGGGTCCCACGATCGCCACCTCATCGAGATAGCGCCGCAACGCGCGAACGCGCGATCCCAGTAGGCGACGAAAACGCAGACGATAGCTCACCTCGGTCACGCTATCTCGGCAACGTCGACTCCTTCGAAGAATGTGTAGCGTCAGGTCATGGTTCTCGAGGTCGCGGTCATTGGTTCAGGCTTTGCGAGATCACAAGATATCTGCAACGACGCCAGAAAAGTAACTAGTCCAGGCTGATTGGCGCGTCGATGTCGATCTCTTCAGGGCCACCCACGACGTCAGGTACCAGAGAGTTCGCCAGATGCGCACGCACGCGCTCGTCGATCTCGGCCATGGTCTGAGGGTTCTCGCGAAGGAACGTCTTCACGTTCTCGCGTCCCTGACCCATCTGTTCACCTTCGTAGGTAAACCAAGCACCGGCCTTCTTCACGAAACCCATCTCGACGGCAACGTCGAGGACCGAACCCTCACGGCTAATGCCTTGGCCGTACATGATGTCGAACTCGGCTTGGCGAAAGGGTGCAGCGCACTTGTTTTTTACGACCTTCACTCGCGTGCGGTTACCGACAACTTCCGTACCATCCTTGATGGACTCAATACGTCGAATGTCGAGTCGCACCGACGAGTAGAACTTCAGAGCACGACCGCCGGAGGTCACTTCAGGTGATCCATATAAAATTCCGATTTTTTCGCGTAACTGATTGATGAAGATCGCCACGGTGTTGGACTTAGAAAGTCCGCCGGTCAACTTGCGCATCGCTTGGCTCATGAGTCGAGCTTGCAGACCGACGTGACTGTCGCCCATGTCGCCTTCAATCTCCGCGCGCGGCGTCAACGCCGCCACCGAGTCAATGACGATCACGTCCAGGGCGCCCGAACGGATCAGCATGTCGACGATCTCGAGTGCCTGCTCACCGGTGTCGGGCTGGCTGATCAAGAGGTCGTCCACGTTGACACCAATCGCGCGTGCGTAGACCGGGTCCATGGCGTGTTCGGCGTCGATGTAGGCGCACACGCCACCGTTACGCTGCGCTTCGGCGACGACGTGCATGGCGAGCGTTGACTTACCAGAGGACTCTGGTCCAAAGAGTTCGACGATACGTCCTCGAGGTAGGCCACCAATGCCGAGCGCCATGTCGAGCGCGAGGGCACCGGTAGGAATCGACTCAATGTTGAAGTTCATGGTCTCGCCCATGCGCATGATCGAGCCCTTGCCGAACTGCTTTTCGATTTGGCCCAGCGCGGCCTCAAGTGCCTTTGCGCGGTCGTCGGTTGCCATTGTTGTCTCCTTGATTTTTGTCACCGGGGCAAACTAGATAACCCTTGTGACATCGGTCGGCCTCCACCTAGGTTTCAAGATACTACGAACAAGTGTTCGTAATAGGTATTTCCTCTGGGACACCCATCATGGGACTCGCGGGGCGCCCTCGGAGCGATAGTACCGGGGCGCTTCGTTTGAAACGGCCGTAATTAGTCCACCAAGGCTTGGTAGACCAAGCGCTGGAGTTCACGACGAAGCGGGTACGTCGAACTCGGGAGTAGCTGCGTGTAAAAGCCCACGGTGAGGTCCTCGAGCGGATCGACCCAAAAGTAGGTGGAGGCGGCGCCGCCCCACGAGAAGGAGCCTTCGGATGTGAGCGACTTATTCTTGCGTCGATCCGACACGACCGACATGCCGAGGCCGAAACCAACGCCGGCGTAACTCGTCTCGGAGAACGAGCCGATCGCGAGGGTCTCTAAGTCGGTGTCGTCGGGTAGGTGATTCTCAGTCATCAACTCCACGGTGCGACTCGAGAGCAGTCGCACGCCGTCGAGTTCGCCGCCGCGCAACATCAAGGTCATGAACCGGCCGTAGTCGTAGGCCGTGGATAGCAGTCCCGCACCACCGCCGAGGATCTTCGGTGGATGACTCGTCGCTTTGGCCAACTCCTCGTGGGGATGGGACTCAGCGTTGATCGGGACGTAGAGCATGGCGAGTCGGTCGATCTTCTCCTCGGGACACCACCACTCGGTGTCGTTCATGCCGAGGGGGTCAAAGATCCTCTCCTTCATAAAAACGTCGAGTTTCTGCCCACTCCAGATCTCGATGAGTCGACCGAGTACGTCAAAAGAGACGGAGTAGCTCCACTTGCTCCCGGGCTGAAAGAGAAGTGGGCTCGTGCACCAGTCATCGACCGCCTGGGCCAAGTCGGCACCTTTGGGGTAACCGAAGTCGTAGCCCTTGGCGCGATAGATCGCGTCCACGGGGTGGCCGTAGTTAAACCCGTACGTCAGTCCGCTCATGTGCATCAGCAAGTGATGCACGCGCACCGGTTCCATCGCGGGCACGGTCAGGGGTTTCGTGGGCGTACCGCCGGCCCACACCCGCGGCTCTTTCAATGAGTCGATCCACTGACCAACCTCGTCGTTGAGATCGAAATGGCCCTCCTCGTAGAGCATCATGACCGCGAGTGCCGTAAGAGGCTTGGTCATGGAGTAGATGCGCCAAATTGTGTCGTCGGTGACGTCCAACGCTCGTTCGCGGTCGCGGTGACCGCCCTTGTCGCTCCAGACGAGCTGTCCCCCTCGAGAGACTGTCACGAGCCAACCTGCCAGGCGCCGATCGGTGACGTAGCGATCGAAGAAGGGCTTGATGCGCGCGAGACGATCGGGCGAAAATCCAAACGAAACGGGATCGACTTCAACGTCGAGTGACGACATGGTCACCTCACTTTCTTAAGCGAGACTAGAGGAGAACGTGGCCCCTCAGGAGCGATCGAGTGCTCGACGCAGCACGTCCAGAGCGCTAATTGCGCTGTACGCGCGAACCCGTGGGCGATCGCCGGGTAAGCGCAACGCCACCGACTCCACACTCTCGCCGATGGCGAGTCCCACAAAGACCGTGCCAGCTACCTGGCCGTCTTGCTCTTCTGGTCCCGCGACGCCGGTGACGCTGAGTCCAACGTCGGCGCCGAGCAGGGTTCGAACGCCACTGGCCATGAACTCAGCGGCGCTCGCGCTCACGACTGGGCCCTCGGGAACGCCCAGGAGATCGAACTTCACTTGGCTCGCGTAACTCACGACGCCGCCGCGAAACCAGCCCGAAGCGCCCGCAACGTTCACGAGTCGACTCGCGATGAGTCCTCCCGTCAACGACTCCGCGACCGCCAGAGTCAGGCCACGTCTGCTGAGTCGCTGTGCGACGACATCCTCCGTCGTTTCGTCGTCGACGCCAAAGATGATGTCACCGAGTTTGTCGAGAATGAGCGCCCGCAGGGACCTCTCTTCTTCGCCCAAGAGCGCCCACGCGCTTTCGTCGTCGACGCCCCGCGCAGTAATGCGAACCTTGATGCCCTCGATTCCCGAGGCGAGAAAGGCAATGGTCACCTGGCCGCCCGCTTCGAGTGCCTCGAAGCGATCGCCCACGGCTTCGGCCAGGGCGGACTCACTCGCGCCCCACGTACGCAGCACCCGACTACGTATAACCGCCGTCTCGCCGGCACTTCGCTGGCGTTCGAGCAGATCGGGCAGAATCGCGCGCTCGAACATCTCACTCATCTCATAAGGTACGCCCGGCACGGCGTAGACGACCTTGAGCCCCACGGCGCAGATCAGCCCCGGCGCCGTGCCACGCGTCTGAGGGATGATCGTCGCGCCCTTGGGTACGTCGGCCTGGAGAAGGTTGTTATCGGGCATCGTTCGACCGCGCGATTCGAACATTTTGCGAATACCCGAAACGAGATCGTCGTGACGCTCGAGAGGCACGTTCATCACTTCAGCGAGTGCCGCGCGCGTGATGTCGTCCTGGGTTGGGCCAAGTCCCCCACAGACAATCATCGCGTCACTGCGCGCGAGGGCGGTGCGAAAAGCCAGGACGATGCGATCGTGATTGTCACCAACGTGCTGGTGAAAGTGTGACGAGATTCCGTTCGCCGCCAAGCGTTCTCCGAGCCACTGCGAGTTGGTGTCGGGAATCTGTCCTAGCAGCAGTTCTGAACCAACCGCAACGATCTCAACGCGCACGCGCGACGACCTTCTTACCCGCCGTGTAGTACTGCAACCCCGTATAGAGCGTCATCGCCACGGCCAGCCAGATAGTCACGAACGCGTACGCCGGGTGATGTCCCGTCAAGGGCAGCACACAAAAGCCAATGGCCCAGTCCTGGGTGAAGGTCTTCCACTTCGCGAGACGACTCGCGGGGATCGAGATACCGCGCCTCGCTGCGCGAGAACGATAGACGCTCATCAGTACCTCGCGCAGCGTGATGATGATCGCGGGTACCACGAAGAAGGTCAGCCCGTGAGGGCGCGCGATAATGACCGCGTACAGAGCGCCGAGGAGAACCACCTTGTCCGCCAGCGGGTCAAGAAAGGCGCCCGAGGTCGTGGTACCGTGACGCCGCGCGACGATGCCGTCAAAGTAGTCCGACGCGCCAACCGTGAGTCCGACAATGGTGGTCCACCATGAGACGCGATCAAAGATGATCATGTAAATGAACACCGGCGCGATGACGAGACGAAAGGCCGTCATCATGTTCGCGGGCGTTAGCAGCGCGGTTGGTCCATAGGTGCGTTCAGTGCTCATCGCGCGTCTGCTTCTAGGTCCGTTCCGTGGCTCGCCACGATCTCACAATTCACCATCGATCCCACGATAAGTGTTGGATCGACCATCACGATCCCGTCGATCTCGGGACACTCACGAAAGCTTCGCGCCACCCCCGGCGCGTCGATCAGGAGCACCTGACGCGAACCAACGAGTTCGTCTCGCTTCTTCGCAGTGATGGTGTCTTGGAGTTCGGAGACTTCGCGCAGGCGCTCGAGGGCCAGTTCGTGAGGAACGGGACTGTCCAGGTCGTTCGCGTAGGTACCGACCTCTGAGGAGAACGTGAAGAAACCGGCCCAGTCGAGCTGCGCTTCTTCGACGAAGTCGAGCAGCCTTCGTTGGTCGTCTTCGCTCTCACCGGGATACCCCAGAATGAAGGACGATCGAAAGGCCGCGTCGGGTTCCGCACGGCGAATAGCGGCGATGCGCTCTAAGAAACGATCGCCGTCGCCCCAGCGACGCATCGAGCGAAGGAGTGGTCGTGACGCGTGTTGTAAGGAGAGATCGAAGTAGGGCACGCCCGTCGCGAGAATCGTTTCGATCAAACCTTGGGTCAATCCTGACGGGTACAGATACAGCAGACGCACACGATCGACTTCTGCGCTGAGGGCCTTCGTGAGTTCGATCAACGGTTGCGTGCCGCCCTCGTCCAGTACCTCGACGGCCTCGCCTCGTCCCGCGCGGCGACGGTCGTGCCCCCAACTCGCGAGGTCTTGGGCGATCAAGATCAACTCCCTCACGCCGCCCTCGACGAGCGTTCGCGCTTCGCTGAGAATCTCCTCGTTCGAACGCGATCGTTGGTCGCCACGAAAGGTTGGGATGGCGCAGAAGCCACAACGTCGATCGCAGCCTTCGGCAATCTTGAGATAGGCCCACGGCGCTTTGGCTTTTGGTCGAGGGAGGTTCAAGAGATCAAACGACGACGTCGCACGCGTGCGCAACGACACCGGCGTTGAGGGAGCGAGGGCAGTCAAGCTCTCGCCAAAGCCGGCGACGAGGTCGACCTCGGGCAGCGCGGCCGCGAGTTCTTCGCCGTATCGCTCGGCCATGCAACCCGTCACGACGAGACGCGCGCGCTTCGCCTTGCGATCGGCGAGATCGAGCACCGTTTCGATGGACTCCTCACGGGCCGCTTCAATGAAGGCGCACGTGTTCGCCACAACCAGATCGGCCTCTTCGGGGGTGGTCGCGACAAAGTAACCCTGGGACTCCAAGAGCCCCGCCAATTTGTCAGAGTCCACGTGGTTCTTGGGGCACCCGAGCGTTTCGATCCAGTACCGCATCACGCCCTCCTAGGTAGCGCTACCGAGCGCGACGCGCTCGGTAGTTAATGGCGGAGAGGGAGGGATTTGAACCCTCGGGCCCACTTTCGCAGGCCGCATTCTTAGCAGGAATGTGGTTTAAACCGAACTCACCCACCTCTCCCTAAGCGAAGAGTCTACTAAATACTCTCCGCGATGACCATTGCGCGTAACGCGGCTAAAAGCGTTTCCCTATGCCGCATGTCATAGTGCGTGGCCACGAACGGGAGTTGGCGCAAGTCCCTTAAGACCCACGCCAGTCGTACTGTTGAAAAGTGCAACTAGCTGTCGGAGCCGAGCGCACTTTCAATGTAGGACAGTGCCCGATGTCGGGGCAAAGTACTACTTCGTCACCGCGCTCTAGTCGGCTTGCGACCGACGAGATGGACTTAGCGCGACGTCGCCCACCAGGTCGCCTACCTCGACGCCACCCGCCGGTGGAGATGAGCGACCAGATCTATTACAGCGCCCGCGCCTCGACGCGGAGCTTTCTCGAACGCGTGCGCTAAGAGGCCTGGGCGCGCAGTTCGGGTAGTTCCATCACCATGTCAAAGAGTTCCTGGTCGCGGTCCCAGGTCAGGTGGTCGCGGACGTCCTCGAGGGCGAGCCACTTCATCTCGTCGACCTCGTCGTTGGGCTGGAACTCACCGTCGTCCGCGCTCATCAAGTAATAGACGACGATCTTGGACTTACCTTTGCGGTGCGTGTACGTCGTTGTTCCAACGAATCGCTCGATGCGACAGTGCATCCCCGTCTCTTCCAAGACCTCGCGCAGCGCCCCCTCATCAAAGGTTTCGCCGTACTCGAGTTTGCCCTTGGGAAACGTCCAGTCACCGCGGGCCTCTCGGTAGATGCAGGCGACTTCAATGCGACCACCGAGCGTCGTTCTCGTCACGATGCCGCCCGCGGCCCGAATGAGGTCATCGGGCGCGTCACTAGGGATGATGAGCTCGCCACTCATGAGGTACACGCGACTAACGGTAGGGGATGACGCGCGCAATTTCGCGGATGACCCGTCGTCAAAGTTAGAAAACCCACCGAACCTAGAGTAGTAACAATGTTCGTTGGCGCCCTCCCACTACTGTGGCGACTCAGCATCCTTCTGGTGGCCGGCGTGGCTGCGGGCATCGCCAACGGGGTCGCCGGTGGCGGCACGTTCATCACGTTTCCCACCTTGTTAGGTCTGGGCATCCCCGCACTGCAGGCCAACCTCTCGACGTCAGTCGGTGTCGTGCCGAGTTATCTCGGATCACTGCGCGTGTTTCGTCGTCAGCTAGCGCCGCACAAGCAACTCATTCTCTCGTTAGTGCCGTCGTGCGTACTCGGCGCGGCGACGGGGTGTGCTCTCTTACTCAATGGATCAGCCTCGACGTTTCGCTCGATCGTGCCGTGGCTCATCGGCGCGGGCACGGTGTTGTTCGCGACGTCACCACTCATCACAAAACGACTCGCCCACGTCGAGCACGATCACCCGGCCCGTCGCTGGGCACTCTTCGTCGGCATCTTTCTCGTGTCGGTCTACGGCGGGTACTTCGGCGCGGGGCTCGGCATCTTGCTCCTCGCGGTCATGGCGCTCGCGCTACCCCTAGAGATTTACGAACTCCAAGGTCTTCGAAACGCACTTTCTATAGTCATCAACGTCAGCGCCGCGATCATCTTCATCGTGCACGGACACTTAGCGGTCCAGGCCGTCGTGATGTTGCTCATCGGCACGCTCATCGGCGGCTGGCTCGGCGCACTGTTAATTGTGCGCCTCTCACCGACCTTGGTGCGCCTACTGGTCATCATCATTGGCGCCGCCACCACCATCAAACTCGCGATCAGTTGAACCAATTCTCTACTAGCTCACTAGTATTTATCCGTGAGTTCTTTTTTCTCCTTCCCGAACCCCGTTGACAACGCGGCCGCGCGCACCGTGGGCGTTGGCGTCTTTGTGATGTCCGTGCTCGCCTTCACGACTGGTTGGGCGTGGCTCCTCATTCCCCTCACCTACGGATTCGCCGCGCGCGTCGCGGCCGGGCCCAAGATCTCCCCGCTCGGCACCTTCGCCGTTCGCGTTGCCGCACCACGACTCAAGGCGTGGCGGGGCTTCGTGCCGGGACCACCTAAACGCTTCGCCCAGACCATGGGACTTTCGATGAGCCTCGCCGCGCTGATTACTTGGCTCAGCGCCGGCTGGCTCGACGCGCGGTGGATCTTATGGCCACTTATTGTCGCGGCCGGACTCGAGGGTTTCGTTGGCTACTGCCTGGGCTGCACCATCTTTGGCTGGCTAATTCGCCGAGGCGTGATTCCCGAATCAGTCTGCGCGGAGTGTGGCGACCTCACCGAGCGCTACAAACGGGCTGATCACACGCCCAGTTAAGAATTCGCTTATAAACGGTGGACCCGACGGCGTGGCGACGTGGCCCCTTTCCTAGGCTGGAGCGTATGCGGGACTGCACGACGCGTTCTCGGTGGGGCCTCATCGCACTCAGCACAGCGTTGCTTTCGCTCGCCCTGCCCGTCACCACCCTCAGCGCGAGCGCCAGCGAACCTCGAGTTGTCGTTGCCGGGGTGACGCCGATTCCCAACAAGGACGTCGTCGTGAACAAAGTCATCACCGCGTCGTTTGACGTGGCCCTCACGGTGAGGCACCAGGCAAAGCTCAGCGCGTACATCGCGAGTCTCTCCAACACGGCGTCGCCGAACTATCACCACTACCTCACGCCCGCGCAGTACGCCGGTCGCTACGGCGCCTCCGCGTCATCAGTGAACGCCGTGCGAAGTTACCTCCAGAGCAGTGGTCTCCAGGTCGGTGCGCTCAGTAAGGGCCACAACATCTTGCACGTGAGTGGCACGACGACGCGGATCGCGCGCGCTATGGACGCTCCGATTCAAACGGTGCGACAGAGCGACGGGGCACTCGTCGCACGGTTAAAGTCCTCGGCCACGTTCCCGTCGTCGCTCGCGAAGGACGTGGTCTCGGTGGCGGGACTCTCGTCCGTGCAGCCAGAGACTACGAACCTCGAACACACGAACGTCGTCGCCACGCCAACGTCGTGTGCCGCAGCGAGCGGCTCGGGCGGTGGCTACACGGTCCAACAACAGGCAACTCTCTACGGTCTCACGGCCCCGTGGGCGGCTGGCGACACGGGCGTGGGACAGACGGTCGCGATCTACGAACTCGCCACGTACGACCCGAGCGACGTGAACACGTTCTTTAGCTGCTACGGACTCGCGCCAAGTTACACGTCGATCAACGTTGACGGTGGGCCGACAACGTCGGACAACGCCACGCCTCCGGGCGGCTCTGCGCCCACTGACGAAGCCACGTTGGACCTCGAAGAGGTCGCCGCATTGGCGCCGGGCGCCACCTTTGAGGTGTACCAAGGTACAAACTCTGGTTCTGGTCCAACCGATCTCTACTCACGGATCGCCAGCGACAACACGGCCTCCATTGTCTCCACCTCGTGGGGAAACTGCGAAGCGGCTTCCGGTGGCTCGGCGCAGGCCGAACAGGTAATTTTTCAAGAGATGGCCACGCAGGGCCAGACCGTACTTTCGGCGGCCGGCGATAGCGGTTCGGCCGACTGCCAAGGCGGCGGAACTACTAGCGCACCAGCGTTGGCGGTTGACGATCCGGCCTCGCAGCCCTACGTGACCGGCGTCGGCGGCCTGACTGTCACCAGCATCAACCCACTCGTAGAAACGGTCTGGAACGAAAACTGCACGCAGAGTAGTTGTGGTGCGAGCGGCGGTGGCGTGTCAAGCCTCTGGAGCCAGCCAGCGTGGCAGAAGAGTCCGAGCATTACGACAACTGCCGCGACGGGTGGCATGCGAATGGTGCCCGATCTAACGGTGATGGGCGATCCCGGTACGGGCTTCATTCAGTACTTCACCGGCTCGACGGGTACGTGTCAAAGCAACTGCTCTCAGGGTTGGTCCAACATTGGGGGCACGTCCATCGGGGCTCCGTTAGTGAGCTCGTTGGTGGCCGTCGCGGCCCAGGCGTGCGATGTCCCCGGCGGCCGCTTGGGTTTCATAAACCCAACGCTGTACGCAATGCCCGCATCGGACTTCAACGACGTGACGACGGGTACCAACGACCTGTACGGCCTTGGCGAGTACTCCGCCGGACCCGGCTACGACATGGCGTCGGGACTTGGTAGCCCGAACGGTGCAGCGTTTCTAGCGGGTCTCTGTCCAATTAAGTTCTCCGCAGCCAACAGCACGTTCGCGTCGTTAAGTAACTCTCCGCAAGCGTCAACGGTCGGCCCGACGCTCAGTGCCGTTCTGCGCGACGTGAATGGCAATCCCGTCGCTAACGCCGTCGTGGCCGTAACGGCGACGGCGTCGTCCGGTCTCCTACGTATCGATGGCGTTGTTAGTAGCCAGAACGGCGATGGCAACGCGACGTTACCCGTCACGAGTGACGCCAGCGGTGCTCTTTCCTTCAACGTCTCCTCGTCCGTCGCCCAAGACGTCCAGGTCAGCATCACGTACGAGGGCCAATCGATTTACACGACCACGTTGAGTTTCAAAGCTGCGCCGCTAACAGCGACCAAGCCGGGTCCACCAACGATTACGAAGCTGACGCCACTAGTGGGTGGCTTCACGCTCGCCCTGAAGGCACCGACAAATACCGGTGGCGATAAAATTTCTCACTACCAATATTCGCTCACGCGTGGTAAAACGTGGATTACCGTCGCTAGGGGCGCGCTTGCGACAAGCGTCACAAAGTTGGCCAAGCACAAGTCCTACACGGTGATCGCGCGAGCAATCAACGCTATTGGAGCCTCTATCGCGTCCGCCGCAAAAAAAGTCGTAACACGTTCGTAGTAATTCACTGCACTCGTGTTCACCGACCTGAGTCGCACATTTGGCCGCCCCTAAACTTTGTTGTGGTGAGGGTCCGTGTCGTGGACGCGTCGCCCATCAAAGGACGCGATTGAAGTTTCAACGTATAGCGCTGATTGGCGTCGTGTTGTTAGCGAGCGTCTACGTCGCGGAGAGCTCTTCGCGAGGGGCTACTACCACGGCGCCCGCGGGGTTGCCGCTCTATCAGTTCGCCGAGACGGGCGCGCAACCACTCCCCTGGAATGCCAAGTCACTCAAGGGTGAGTTGAACGCCACGACCATGCTCGGTGGCCCCCACGGGGCCACCAACGCTACCGAAGGTGTTCTGGCGTATCGAACCAACAGAAGCCACCTGGCACTCTTCACCCAAACTCTTGGCGGGACCACGCAGTGGAGGGACTTCACCCCGAACAACGACGTCCCCGTACCGGCCGCCGATCCGATCCCCTTCTTCGATCCCTCAAACAACGTCGAACTTCTTTACGTCGATTCGAAGGGCCACGTGATCTTGTTGAGTCCCAACGATCCCGACGCCGCTCTCTGGAATCATCTGAACTTTGATGCGCCGTGGCGCCCCTACGTCACGACAGATCTATCAGCCCTCACGGGCGTGGTCGCCGCGAATGGACTCCCGAGCATTCAAGTCTCAGGTTCAACGGGCACCGTGGCCTATCGAACCGCGAAGAACACCATAGAAGTACTCACGCTCAGCTGGGCACCAGGTCAACCCGTACCGATCTATAGCCAGAACGCCTTCACTGTCTCCAACATAAGCCAAGCGAACACTTCAACTACTTCGACAACTTCCACGACGACGACCAGGCCGACAACGACGACGACCAGGCCAACAACGACCACGACGCGCGCAACCACGACGACGACCAGGCCAACAACGACCACGACACACGCAACCACGACAACGACACACGCAACCACGACGACGACGACGACACTCGCCACCAACGCAACGGCCTTCGCCAGTGACCCCGTCGTACTGCCGGGGCTCGCGTCCTCTTTCGCCACCATCCTCAATAACGGCGACCTCGCGGTCTACACCAACACTGGCTCGACCATCAAGACCTGGACTGCACTGAATCTCACGTCGCTCACCGATTCGCCCACCGTGTCGGGCACCCTCGCACTCGGCATAAGCCCCTCCACTATCGACCTCGCGGCCCTCACCAGTTCTGGCAGCGTCGAGCTCTACACCTCGCAGTACGTCTCGGCGTCATCGAATCTCACTAGTCAACTCGTCACCTCCAAGCAAGAGGTCTGGAACGGGCAAGATCTCACGTCCCTCGCTACGGGCGCGCCACCGCTCAGCGGTGCTTTATCAGTACAAGTGACGCTCAGCCAAGTCGCCGTCGCGGGGCAGGCGGCCAACTGGGGTGACCTCTTCGTCCTCACGAACCCGACCGGGTCTTTCACGTGGAGCGCCACGGACGTCTCGGTCACCGCGGGTACTTCGGCGCGCACCGTGGGCGACGTCGTCGCGGGCCTACAACTCAATGGGCAGTTGACACTCTACGCGGCGGGGGTGAGTTCGCCGCCTCCCGAGGGGGTTGGCGTCTACGCCATACCGAGCGCCAAGTGGTCCAAGGCGATCAACGACGGTTGGCCCATCATCTCTGAGACCGGCGGCCTCGGGACCCAGAGCGTACCGTGGGTGGGCTTTACGGGATCGTCCAACGTGGCCAACTCGCCCGACTTTCTTTTGGGCCAATCGATCTACAACTCACACAAGCGCGTCACGTGGCTCTCGTTTTGGACGGTCTCTGGCCCGCTGGCCGATCAAGCTCAAACGACGACCGACTACTACGCCCACGGGTACGCCGCCGGTGTGTGGGTGGCCACCCAGATCGACGCGTACCGCGGGCTCGGCGTGGGACTAAAACCGGACTGGGTGATCTTCGATCCCGAGGGCTACCCCGATAACCACTCCAACCTTGACGCGCCCGGAGGGTCGTCGGCGGGCAAACTCGCGAAATACGCCACCTACTGGAGTTCAATCTTGAAGGGCTGGCAGAGCGGCATCAACTCGGTTGATCCGCAACTGAACGCCGGGGTCTACGTCTCTCAGTCGGAGTATCGCAACTACTCCCTCTCGACACTCTCGATGCCCGTCTTCGTTGCACTGGCCTTTAGTGGTGGCGGGCCCGTTCCAGTCGCCGGCGCCGCGGGCAGCAACGTACGAGGCTTCATCTCCTTTGGCGCAACCTGCGCACCGGCGACGACGCTCGCGCGAGAAGCCACCACGTTGGAGAATCCGCCCTGGGCCGGACAGTTCAACACGTTGCAGTTCAACGCCGGGGTGTACTGCGCGCCGCCGTCGGCCTAGGCGCCCCATTAGTCTTAGCCCCATGAGCGATACCCCCGACCCCAGCACCAGTAAGTCGCAAGACCTCAGGGCGCGCTTTAAACAGATGACCCAGCCACTCGTGGACACGCTGGACTCACGTTTGAGTGCCCAAGTCGACAAACGCGTCGATCAGCGTGTGGACGACACCATCAAGGACCGGCTCTTGGTCATCGAGCGCGCCGTTGGCGACCTCGACCGAGCGGTCAAGGATCTGCAGGACCGTCTAAAAGGCTAAGACTTCTTCGTCGTCTCTTTCGAGCGACGCAGCCGGTTCTGTTGAAAGGCCCAGCGAAGCGTCAACACACAGAGCACCACGACCGCCACGAGGAAGATAGTAAAGACGGCGGCGAACACGCCACGAGGCTAGGTCGTGTCACAGGGTAACGCCAAACTCTTTTCATGACTTCTCTGCTTGACGCTGCTCCCCTCACCGTGATGGACGTTTTACGAGGCGAGCGCGAGGCGAGACCCAGCGCGAATGTTACGGCCGCCGCCGGACTCCGCTCCCAGCTCGAAGACGGCGTCTTCGAGCTCGTCGGTCCCGACCTGCTCGACGTACCGCTGACTATTCGCGCCGCTTCCCTTCGCCCTAGCGTCCTCACCTACGACCTCGCGAGTTCACCTCTCGCCCAGGTGCGCGGGATCTTGATTACCCAGGCACTGCGACTCCTGAGCGTGGGCGTCGACATCGACAACGCCTTCTACGACGCGCTGTCCGCCTGGCGCGCTGACGCGGGCGTGAACGATCTGACCAACTACGTCGAGCGTTTAGAGAGCGACGAACTGGCCCGACTCATCACCGACGTCACGGCGCACTGTCTCACGCTGAAGCGTTCGCTGGGCGCACTGTCGAGTCGGTGGCTACCGCGCACGTCACTGCGTGCCTATCAACGCCTCGCTGGTGGCAACGTCGTGCTCCGTGACGTCATCGATCTCATGGTCGGTACGACCACGAGTAGCGACGCGTCCGTGGCTCTCCTCGACGTGACGACCTCGCCGCTCTCTGAGGGAAGCGAAAGAATAATGCGCTACCACGCACTGGTGCAAACACTTCGCACCTCGACGGTTCCCCTGCGCACGTCCATGTTCTCCACCGCCACGGGCGAACTCTGGAGCCTCGACGTCGATCAAGAGTTGCTGCAGCGCTCGGTGACCGACGTTCTCGAAGTAGTGGCGCAGTTGGGAGGGGCGACGTGACCACGCTGACGCATCGACGACTCTCACGACACGTCCTCAATCGACTGATTGACGAGGCGCCCACCGAGCCAGTGTCGCTGACCGACGATCACCGTCGATCGCTGAGCGCACGCTTTCGCGCGGTCGCGAGCAGCGATCATCGTCGACTCGACGCGTGGATGGTCGAACGAGCGGGTCAGCCCTACGACGCCTTTCGTTGGTCGCCCGTGACGGCTCGACGCTCGATCGGCAACGCGGCACTTCGTCGAATGGTGGACGATCCCACCCTCACCGAGTTCGCCGCGGTGGACATTGAAGTTACTGATCAGCTACTGCGCGCGGCCGCGGGCTACGCGCGAGGCGGGTCACTCAGCCAGTGGCTCGCGTCGTCGACGCCCTCGGTCGTCGCGTTGGTGAGCGCCGAAGCCGCGAACTGGACGACGCAGCTCGCCGAAGCGGCCGAAGGAATTTTTCTTCCGTGGTCGGTCGCCTCCAGTGACGCGTACTACGACGTCGCGCGAGCTCGCACCACCCTTCGGGGCCGTCGTGACCTCGTCGTCGCCAACGGACTTTCACGTGTGGTGCTACGCGTTCGCGCTGGCGCACCGGGCAAGAGTGCCGGACCGGGACTGCGCGCCGACCTCACGATTGACGCTCTGGCCGAGCCCAGTGGACTGGCCGCCTCTCGCGTCCTCGGTCTCTGGCCCGAAGCCGGCGTTGTCTTGAGCGTGGACGCCACGATGGATGATCTACGCTCGGGCGCTCGTGACCTCGTGCGCACAGCCGTTGCCTGGCAACGTCATCGACTGCGAAACGCGGCCTAGGATTTAGCGGAGAGCCCCGGCTACTAACGTGGTTCAGTCATGTCGCTACGTTCCTCCCTTAGAAATATTGCCATCATCGCCCACGTCGACCACGGAAAGACGACGCTGGTAGACAAAATGCTCCGCCAAACGGGCTCTTTTACGGCCCACGAGGAGATGACCGACCGGGTCATGGACTCGGGCGACTTAGAGCGTGAAAAGGGCATTACCATCCTCGCGAAGAACACCGCCGTTAAGTGGAACGGGCTGACGATCAACATCATCGACACCCCGGGCCACGCCGACTTTGGTGGCGAGGTCGAGCGGGGTCTCGCCATGGTCGACGCCGTAATTCTCCTCGTCGACGCGGCCGAGGGCCCCCTGCCCCAGACCCGCTTCGTCCTGCGCAAGACCCTCGAGAAGCGCCTGCCGGTGGTCTTGGTCATTAACAAGGTCGACCGTCCCGACGCCAGAACCGAAGAAGTGGTCGGCGAAGTGGAGAATCTCTTCCTCGACCTCGACGCCGACGAACATCAGATCTCCTTTCCAATTCTCTACGCGAGCGCGCGCCAGGGCTGGGCCTCGCTCGATCCGAACGACACCGGGGGCGACCTCACGCCGCTCTTTCAAACCATTGCCGACTTCGTTCCGGCGCCCGAGTACGAAGAGGGTCACGGCCTCCAGGCTCTCGTGTGCAACCTCGACGCCTCGCCCTACCTCGGTCGCCTCGCGCTCTGTCGCGTGATCAACGGTACCCTTGAGCGCGGCCAGCGCGTCGCCTGGTGTCGCATCGACGGCACCATCGAACACGCCAAGGTCACCGAGATGTTCATCACCGAAGCCCTGGAGCGCATCCCGGCCCAAAGTGCCGGCCCCGGCGACATCGTCGCGGTGGCGGGCTTTGAGGACATCTTCATCGGCGAGACGTTGGCCGACGCCGACAATCCCGAACCCCTCGAGCCACTGCACGTTGACGAGCCGAGTCTCTCCATGACTATTGGCATCAATACCTCACCGCTCGCCGGCACCGAAGGCAAGTTACTGACCGCTCGCATGGTGAAGGACCGCCTCGACAAGGAGTTAGTCGGTAACGTGGCGCTGCGCGTGCTCACGACCGATCGCCCCGACGCCTGGGAAGTACAGGGCCGCGGTGAACTTCAGCTCGCGATTCTCATCGAGACCATGCGTCGTGAAGGCTTCGAGCTGACGGTTGGCAAACCGCAAGTCGTCACGCGCATGATTGACGGCAAGTTGAACGAGCCCATGGAGCACGTCACGATCGACTCACCCGATGACTTCGTTGGTCCCATCAATACATTGCTCGCCACGCGCAAGGGCACCATGGTCGACCTCGTGAACCACGGCACTGGCTGGGTGCGCATGGAGTGGCGCATTCCCGCTCGAGGACTCGTCGGTATTCGAACCGAGTTCATGACCGAAACCCGTGGCTCGGGCATAATGCACACCACCTTTGACGGCTACGCGCCGTGGATGGGTGACATTCGACTTCGCCAAAAGGGCACTCTCGTCTCGGACCGTCGTGGCGACACGACCGCGAACGCGCTGCTCGACCTAGAACAGCGCGGCGTACTCTTCGTTGGTCCCGGCGTGGAGGTCTACGAAGGCATGATCGTGGGAGAAAACGCGCGCTCTGATGAGATGAACGTCAATCCCACCAAGGAAAAGAAACTCACCAACATGCGCGCGTCGGGAAGTGACAACACCGAACGCATCGCGCCGCCGACGATCTTCTCGCTCGAACAGGCTCTCGAATTCATCGCCGACGACGAAGCCGTTGAAGTCACGCCGAAGTCAGTGCGACTGCGCAAGGTCGTCCTCGACGTCGCCCAACGACACCGCCTTCACAAAAAGAGTTCGTAACTCGTTCAACTAGAGTTGTCCCCGGAGGGATGACAGAGCGGACGAATGTACCGGTCTTGAAAACCGGCGTGGGCTTGCCCACCGTGGGTTCAAATCCCACTCCCTCCGCCAATTGAGGTAACCGTTGCAACTGAGTGATCTTTACCGAGTCCACTCATGCTGCACTCCTCACGGAGTTGTTCCGCCCGACAGGTGCCGGACTTCCCTTCCGCGTGTCATCGCCAGCCGCTGAGTGAGACTCAGTCTGATGCTCGGCTCCACGCTTCACCGGGGCTCCAACTGAACCCAGGCCCGCCCAACGGGCGAGATTAATTGCTGCGTTGTCGTCGCGCTGGTGTGAAGAAGAGCATTCTTCACAAGTCCAGTGCTCCCGCCAACC
>DATLSR010000030.1:0-4076 GCA_035533995.1 Acidimicrobiales bacterium
GGGGTGTACCACTACTTCAAGAAGCATTAGTTCATCTGGCGGTGACCACTAGGATGGACAGTTCTGGCGGCGTGGCCGAGCGGTTAGGCAGGGGCCTGCAAAGCCCCGTACTCCGGTTCGAATCCGGACGCCGCCTCCAGAACCGTTCGTCCGAATTTCCAGTACTACGTAAGTAGCCTTGGCGTCCGCGCGCAATAATGGAGGCGTGGGGAAGACCTTCGAGCAGATCGATAATGGCCTCGCCGAATGGCTGGCCGCTCAACCGATATTCTTCGTTGCGACCGCCCCGCTCGGCGCGGCGGGCTTGCTCAACTGTTCGCCGAAAGGTAATCGCCAAGAGTTCGCCGTTCTAGGTCCTCACACCGTTGCCTACGTTGACCAGACCGGCAGCGGAGTCGAGACCATTGCACATCTACGTGAAAATGGACGAATCGTGGTGATGTTCTGCGCCTTTAGCGGACCGCCGCGGATCGTTCGGCTTCATGGTGAGGGGCGGGCGGTATTGAAGGATTCGACGGAGTTCGAGTCACTCGCGGGTCACTTTCCCGACGCGTCAGGTGTGGGCGTGCGCGCAATAATTCTTGTCACCGTGAGGCGGATCGCCGATTCGTGCGGGTACGGCGTGCCGTTCATGAACTTTGACGATCATCGGCCGACGATGGATCAGTGGGCGAAGCGTAAAGGCGTTGGTGGAATA
This sequence comes from Acidimicrobiales bacterium, assembly GCA_035533995.1. Classification (GTDB taxonomy): domain Bacteria; phylum Actinomycetota; class Acidimicrobiia; order Acidimicrobiales; family RAAP-2; genus RAAP-2. The sequence goes on from DATLSR010000030.1 coordinate 698, forward strand.
CGCGAATACTGGTCAGAAAAGAATCGTCACAGTATCGATGATCTTGAGGGTTTCAATAGTCCGTAACGGTAGGAAGTCCGAGCGGCGCTTCAAGCCATGGACGTAAAGTACGGACAGGGCTACCTCTTCTCGGAGCCCGTTGCCCTGTCAGAAGTTGAGGAGTTCTTCGATAACTCTGAACACGTCACTTCGGCTCTGGCTCGTGAGGACATTACGCCGATCATTCGCCCTCCGTTGGTGACGAATGTGTGAGCCGGTTCCATTAAACTAGGTCACGACTCGATGACGAACTACCAAAGGATTGAGCCCCGCGAAGGAATGAGGTCAGCGCTGACAGTCTTGGCAGTGTCCAGTGACGTCCAAGGCATGTGAGATCGCTCGAAAGCCTTGTTGGGCGGTGAGTTCGGTTACCATCGCGGCGACGGTTCGCTCGAAGGCGTGACTGGGCGTGACGTCAATGACCCGACCACACGACGTGCAGAGAAGATGGTGATGATGATGAGTTAAGTCCTCCGTCAATTCAAAACGGGTGAACTCGTCGCCGGCAGAAAGGCGTCGAACGACGCCCGCGTGTTCTAGGTCCGAGAGATGACGATAGGCAGAGCTTCGTGGGACCTCGGGATCCGCGAGCGAGATGTCTGAAATGCTCATGGGCTGGCCGAACGCCAGCAGTTCGACGATTGCTCGTCGGCCCGACGTGTAGCGCTGGTCGACGCGACGGAGATGGACCTCAACGAGCTCGTGGAGCGTATCAATTGACTTGGTAGAAGACATCGTGGCTACTTTCGAATAGGTCTCATCGGTGTGCGTGAACCATCTATGTCCGAAGGGGAATCGGACATTCAATCTCAGTTGTAATGAGACTCATTCTCAGTTTAATCTGTTTTCGTGCTGTCCTCAGTTGCCCAATCGAATGTTTTCCTTCGTTCACGATATTGGAGGGTTGCGTTGACCGTCGGTGCTGTGACGATGGGCGCCTTCAGCTTGGCCAGCTGTTCGTCGTCACCTGGCTTGGCTGGCTCAAAGCCCGGGGTGATCGAGGCGGTGGGCGCGGAAAACGAATACGCGAACGTGATCAGTCAGATTGGCGGCAAGTACGTTTCGGTCTCTTCGGTGCTCGACAATCCCAATACTGATCCCCACACCTATGAAGCGAGCCCCAGCGTCGCCGAGGCAGTGGGAAGGGCGGGGTTGATCATCCAAAATGGCGTTGGCTACGACGGATTCATGAACAGCATCGAGTCCGCGTCGCCAAATCCCAAGCGCCGCGTCATCGTCGTCCAGGACGTCCTCGGTCTCTCGAATGACACTGCTAACCCGCATCTTTGGTACGAACCCAAGACGATGCCTGCCGTCGCCAAAGTCTTAGCCAGGGATTTGGCCGCGCTCGCGCCGAGCCACCGGACCTACTTCAACGCGAGGCTCAAGACCTTCGACACTTCGTTGCAGCCCTGGTTCAACGCCATCGCCGCTTTTAGGTCGAAGTACGCAGGAACCCCCGTTGCCGTGACCGAGCCCGTCGCGGACGGGCTCCTTCAGGCGATGGGCGTCAAGATCCTGACGCCCTTTATCTTCCAGGCCGACGTCATGAACGGCGTTGATCCCGCGCCCGAAGACATCACTCTCGAGAACGGATTCCTCACCAGCCACGAGGCGAAGGTGTTCTGTTATAACGAGCAGGTCGTCGATTCGCTCACGTCGTCGATAAGAGCGACGGCCCAGTCCGCTGGCGTGCCCGTCGTGGGCGTCTACGAGACCATGCCCACCCCTGGTTACGACTATCAGACGTGGATGATGGCTGAGGTGGCGGCGATCCAAGCGGCCGTTACCCGTGACCAGTCGACGGAGCACTTATGAGCGATGCGCCGGTTTTAGAGGTCGACAAGGTTAGGGTCTCCATCTCTGGACGAAGAATCCTCGATGACGTTTCATTCGTCATTCGAAAAGGGGAGTTCACCGGGCTCATCGGCTCGAACGGGGTCGGCAAGACGACGTTGCTCCGAGCCATCTTGGGGCTTCAACGCGTGGACGCCGGAGAGATTCGAGTGACGGGCGCGCCTCTCGGTCGGCGAGGTCGATCGTTGGGTTACGTGCCACAAAGGGTCAACCTTGACCCCGACGTACCGATGCGAGCTCGCGACTTTGTAGCACTCGGTCTCGACGCCGATCGTTATGGCTTCGCGCGAAGGACGAAAGAACAGCGGGGACTCGTTGAGCAGATGCTGATCAACGTGGACGCCCTTGGGTTCGCCGATCGGCGAGTCGGCACGCTGTCGGGGGGAGAGCAGCAGCGGGTGCTCATCGCGCACGCGCTAATCAGTCGGCCAGAACTTTTGTTACTCGATGAGCCGTTGGCCAACCTTGATCCCGCGAGCGTGCAGGAGATCGTCGCGCTGCTCCACCGTGTCGCGCATGAGTTCCAAGTGGCCGTTTTACTCTCGGCGCACGAAATGAACGCCCTGTTGCCCGTGATGGACCGCATCGTGTACCTCACCGCCGGTCGCGCCGCCAGTGGCACGACGGAGGAAGTCATACGTCCTGAGGTGCTCAGCAAACTTTACGGTCATCACGTCGACGTGCTCAAGATTCACGGCCGCGTCTTCGTCGTCGCCGAACCCGGGCGGGACAACGACGACATCCCGGATCACCCGAATCTGACGGTGAGTTGAGCGAACGTGCGATTCCTATTCGAACCCGGCTTTTTCGCTAGCGCACCGGTGCGCACCGCGGTGATAGTCGGCGCGCTCGCCGCGGTGATCTCCGCCGTGGTGGGCGTTTTTACCGTGGTACGCGGTCAATCGTTCGCCGGCCACGCGCTCACCGACGTCGCTACCGCGGGGGGTTCCGGGGCTTTCTTCACCGGTATCAGCCCAGTGGTGGGATTCGTGGGCGGGGGAGTACTCGGCGCCGGGGCCATGGATCTCATCGGGGTCGAGCGGTTGCGCAGTCGAGACGTCGCCACCGGCGTCGTCCTCAGCGTGGCGACCGGCTTCGCCGCCCTCTTTCTCTTCCTTGACACGACGATGAACGCGACCACCGGGGCGACACAACAGATTCTCTTTGGATCGATCTTCACCGTCAATCCATTCATCGTTCCCTACGTTCTCGCTTTGAGCGTTCTGACCTTGTTGGTTCTCGGCTTTATCTATCGACCCCTCTTACTCAGTTCCCTGAGTAGCGAGCTCGCCTCAGCGCGCGGAATTGGGCTTCGTCGGGTGGGGTTACTGTTCATGCTCGCTCTCGCCACTGCCGTTGGCGTCTCGGCGATTGCCATCGGGTCAGTTCTTTCCACTGCGCTGCTCATCGGTCCCGCGGCGACGTCGCTACGACTAACCAGGAATCTGCGAAGCGCCATTGGCGTGGCCTGCGCGATGGGTGT
>DATLSR010000031.1:0-7515 GCA_035533995.1 Acidimicrobiales bacterium
GGGGTCGTCGCTTCGTGTGACCAGTCCCAACTCCTCGAGACTCGCCACCACCCGTGTGGCAACGGGTGCCCCGATTGACTCACGCTCAGCCAGGGCACTGAGGCGAAGGGGCCCGTACTCGTCAATCGTGGCTAGCGCCGAGAGTTGCGACGCTGAAAGCCCGGCGGTGTTACCTTGGCGAAGCGCTCGCGAAAGGCGTACCAGGGCCAGGCGCAGGCGCACGGCGGCCATGGTGTCTTGGTGAAGTTCGCGGTTCATCGCACCACCCCCGACTCGACGGCGGGCTCACCGGGTACGGCCGATGAGGTCGAGGCGGCGTCGCTCGCGTAATCCACCAGAGAGTGCTCACTGTGCACGAAGCGCTTACCGCGCAGTGCCGAAAAAAGCGAGCCAATGAGCGACATGACGATCGCGGTCGTAAAGACGATGATAAGTCCATGGTGGAAGGGCGACTCAAGCAAGCTCGGGAAGAAGTGTTTGCCGGTAAGGGTGAGCCACTGAGAGTGGCCGACGTGGGCCGTTACTTGGGAACCGAGCAGACTCTTCACCGGATTGAATCCGAGGAATGAGGAGAAGAGGCTGCCGACGGCCGGGAGGTTCGCGATGCCGTGCGCCTGGGCGGCCGAGACGCCGTTGGCCGACAGACCGCGATACAAAGAGTGCGGCAGGGTGTTGGTGAGACCCACGATCATCAGGGAAAAGAAGATGCCAATCGAGAGGACCATGCCGGCGTTGAGGAAGGCCGCCTGGATCCCGGCGGCGCTGCCGCGCTGGTCGGCCGGCACCGAGTTCATGATTGCCGTGGAGTTCGGTGCGGAGAACATGCCCCCGCCGACGCCGTTCAAGGAAATCAAGAGCGCGAAGATTCCGTAGTGGAAATTGGTCGGCACGTAGAGCAGACCCACGAAGCTCAGCGCGAAGAGCACGAGACCGCTCGTCGAAAGCAGTCGCGCGCCGTGGCGGTCAGAAAGGTACCCCGAGACTGGACCGGCGATCAAGAAGCCGACGGTGAGGGGCAAGAGGTAAATCCCCGCCCATAAGGGCGTCTCGACGTACTGATAGCCGTGCAGCGGCAGCCAGATTCCCTGAAGCCAGATGATCAACATGAACTGCAGACCCCCTCGCGCGATCGCCGCGAGTAACCCGGCACTCGAACCCGCGAAAAAGGCGCGCACTTTGAAGAGTCGGATATTGAACATCGGTGATTCGACGCGGGTCTCGATGATTATGAACGCGATGAGAAAAATCGCGCCAATGACAAAAGTCGCGACGACTTTTGGTGCGGTCCAGCCCATGGAGTGATGCTGGTAGGGCTGGATGCCGTAGACAATGGCGACCAGCACCGAGGTCAGCCCAATCGCGAAGGTCAGGTTGCCCCACCAGTCGATGCGAGAAGGCGAGCGAACTCCGTTGTCGCGCAAACTGCGATAACTCCAGACGGTGCCAATGACGCCAAAGGGGACCGACACCCAAAAGACGAGGCGCCAGTCGACGATCGAAAGAAGTCCTCCGAGAATCAGGCCGACGAAGGACCCGCCGATGGCGGCCACTTGATTGATGCCCATCGCCAGGCCGCGTTGATTGCTCGGAAAGGCGTCAACGAGAATCGCGCTGGAGTTCGCGAAGAGCATCGCTCCGCCCACGCCCTGGACCAGTCGCCAGAGGACCAGCCACAGGGCACCCGCACTGTTGTGATACGGGTCGAGAGCGAGCAGCACTGAGGCCGTTGAGAAAACTGTGAATCCGATGTTGAAGATGCGAACGCGCCCAAAGATGTCGCCGAGTCGACCCAGTGAGATGACCAGCACCGCCGTGACCAAGAGATAGCCCTGCAGCAGCCACAAGAGGTAGCCAATGTTGCCCGGCGAAAGGGGATTGATGCCGATGCCATTGAAGATGGCGGGTAACGAGATCAAAATGATTGACGAGTTGATGGTCGCCATGAAGACCCCAAGGGTCGTGTTCGTGAGCGCGATCCATTTGTAGCGGTCGGGATGTACGCTTAAGGTAGAGACCATAATACCTCGTCACTCGGGTCATTGCTTGACTGAAAGCAAGTATATCGGTAAGCGGCCACACGTGTCGCGGCCAAGTGGTGTGCTAGCCAGAAAGAAGTGAGTTTGCGTCGAGACCCCGCGCTTCGCTCGTCCTCGCGGCGCGCCATCGATCACCGTGAGTTGCTGCTCGAGGTCCTCGGCGTACAGGGCGGCGAAGCGGGCCAGTTCAGCGTCCTCGGACCCGATCCTTGGCAGGTCCTCTTCAGTTCATCGGGCGAGGGATTCGTCAACTTCCTCGAGGGTCGCCGCGCACTGGTGTCGTGGCGCTCACCGGTGGCGCCTCTGAGCGAAGTCCCGGAGTTGGTGCGGCTCCTCGTAGAGCACGCGACGCAACTAAAGAAGGCACTATTCCTCATCGAGGTCGACGAAGCGACGCGGGCCGCTGGCGCGGACTTGGCGATGACGCCCCTTTGGACGGGGGCTGAGAGCTTCATCGATCTTTCGCAGTGGTCTACTTCGGGAGGGCGGCGACAAAAGATTCGTTGGGCGCTCAACCACGCACAGCGTCTGGGCGTGAGTTGGCGCGAAGCCAGGCCCACCACGTGCGAGGAGGATCGCTTGGCGCTGGCGCGAGTCGAAGAACTTTGGAAGTACGAGCGTGAGGAGCGTCGCACCGACTCCTTCTTGCGCACGTCGTACCTCGAGGTTGCCGAGTGGCGTCGCTACTTCGTTGCTGAAATCAACGCAGAGGCGATCGCTTCGGTGACCTGCACGCCCATCAACGTGAAGGGCTGGTACCTGCAAGACATCGTTCGAGTTCCCAGCGCCCCACGCGGCGCGCTCGAGGGGGCGATGGCGTACGCGCTCGACACGCTTCGTGATGACGGATACGCGCTCGTGTCCAACGGCCCCTTGCCGTTTTGGCGTCCCCACGAACACTGGAGTAACGCGCACCAGCTTGGCCCCTTGGGCAATCGGATCATGAAGATCTTTGACCGCCAGTTCCGTTTTGGCGGTATCAACCAGTTCCGGTCGAAACTCGAGCCCGACTGGACCGAAACGCTCTACGTTCTTCGCTCTCAACGACTCATTACGCCCTGGGTGGCTCGTTCCTTGACGCAGATATTGAACGACCCGCGGCCCGCTCAGTAACAGCGGTCGAACGCGCTCGTCCTCTACGCTGTGGGCCACCATCTTGAGGACGACGCCTAGCCTGGAGGATCGTCGTCCCTCGTAGACGTCATCGAGGAAGTGTGCGAGAGCGTTGACGCGCTGGGCGATGCCGCGCTGGAGAAGGTCCCACTCTTGCACCGCGATGAGACGAGCAATGAGATCAAGTGGAAACGGACGCTCTTCGCCCGCGTGCGCGAACGTCACGCCGCGGTCACGAAAAGTCCTCGACAACTAGTCGGCACGGCGGCGCAGTTCACTGGGCTGGAGAGCGGCGAGTCAGCGAAAAAGAGGAACGCAAAAATCCCTGGGCACGCTCGGCTCAAGGAACTTCTCGTTCCACGCCTGCGAAGAGAGCGACGACGCGGCCTCCACCATCTCCTCACCCTAGACAGTGAATGTTTCTACGTGATTTCCAGAAACCTCTTACGAAACAGTGAATTTGGCGTACGTCGAATCAGGGGGAGTGCGTTGATGTCGCGTCCTCGGTAACCTTCATCTAGATGGAAAAAGACGTGAGAGTTGATCGGCCCGAGCGCCAGAGTGCTGACCGCGCCGTACGATGGGCCATTCTCGTCATCGAGTACGCCATCGTGGCGAGCCTTCTGCTCGTCGCAGGCGTCGTCCTCGCGCGCAGCATTATCGAGTTCTTGAGCCGCTGGCATTCGTTCCCGAATTCAGTAGTGCCGGCGATCGATGGCATCTTGGTCGTCGTGATTTTGCTTGACATCGCCCACACGGTGTACGGCTATCTCGAAACGTCCGTCATTCCCGTGCAGCCGTTTCTCGTTATCGGCATCTTGGCGGGCATCCGAGACATCTTGAGCGCTTCGGCACACCTCACGTTGAGCAGCAACATCAGTCCAAGAGATTTTCATGACACGTTGATCTCCCTCGCTACGGGCGTGGGGGTGGTCGTCGCCCTGTTGCTGGGGCTACTCATCCTTCGATTTAGTGGTGACGATCAAAATCACGCTCATCGCTAATTTCCTGACCATATGATGCCGGAAGCCGAATTTGGGGTGAATCGACGTTCTCGCCTACGGCGCGACTATCTCGTGTGGTGCGACGTGCCTGACGTTGAAAAAGTCGCGGCGGCCGCGACTAGGCGTGATCGCTGAATTCGAGGTTGAACCAGAGCGCTTCGACCGGGACGTCGCCGACGTTCGCGAGACGGTGCGGGCGACTTGAATCAAATGAGATGGAGTCACCCGACACGAGGCGGTACGTGTCGAAACCCACGGTGACCTCCAACGTGCCGCTCAAGATGAAGCCGTATTCGGTGCCAACGTGTCGTATGAGCCGACCCTCCATGGTCGAACTGCCGCCGACGTCGTAGCGAACGAACATGAAGTCAGTCTTTTCACTTCGGGTTGCCGTCAGCGACTCCCACGTGACGCCCGAGTCGAGAACGAGTACGCGACGTTCGTGGGGATGCACGAGAGGTGAGCCGTTGGCGGCGGGCCTTTCCGAGTGAGCCGGCAATTCTTTAGCGAGGGTGCCAAAACTCGACGAGGAGCGCCAGGGATTGTTGGAGGCGTCCGTCGCGCCCTCGGTGCCGTTCGCTCCGAGTTCGTTGACGGTGGCGTCATTGTCGAAGAGCTCGTCGGTAGAGAGATCCAGTGCCGCACAAATGGCGAACAACGTCGCTACCGAAGGCGAAGCTTTCCCCGTTTCGAGTTGGGAGATAAAAGACGCCGACACTTCTAGATCTCGCGCAAACTGGCGCAGCGAAATACCTCGTTGGAGTCGGCGTGTACGGATTCGTGCCCCCACAAGGGCGGGGGCTACGCGCTCGTTGCTGGCGAGGTGTTGACTGAGCGCGGTGATGGGGGCTGCGCTGCGCGCCCTCTTTTCAGTACTCGCCACTGATGATCTTTGTTTGGGGGTGGCGCTATCAGAGGTTGTCATCGCCGCTTATCCCCTTTCCTCGGATCTACTTGCTGCCTGTTCGCACTTATGTCACGCGATATCGATTGAGTGGATATTACCCACTCAAAGAGCCGGTACTACTGAGGGCCTTGAAGTTTCGCGGCCAAGTGCTCCCACTCGCGACTGAAGCGATACGAGTGGCGTGAGGGAGGCTGTGGCGCTTGGACCTCGATCCAACGCACGAGACCCGAACTGCGGTTCTCGAATCCGTGGTCGGCCCCGACGCCCGCCCACAGGACGTCGCCGGGGTGAAAGACCATGAGTTCGCCGTCCACCAAAGCGTGTACCTCGCCTTCGACGAAGACGTACGCCTCTTCAAAGGGGTGGTCGTGAGGGTGGGCAATGGCCGTTGGTTGGTAGTCGACGATGAACATCGTGTGTAATTGGGCACCGACTTGTTGGTCGATCAGCATTTTGACGCCAATGCCGCTATAGGCGAGCAGCGCCGTGGCCATGCTCGGCGAGACCGTCGGCGCGTTGACGTCGGCTCCGCCGGCCAAGCGCTTGAGGTCCATCGAATCGGAGTCGAAGCGTACGGCGTTACGGTTTTGAGGGTCTCGCATGTCGGGTAGTTCGGGCGCCGTCTCGACCAGCACCTCACCCGTAAAGAAGGTGTCTTGGCGTCGTCCGTCGTTGAGTTCGGCGGGCGAAGCCATCTGCAGCCACTTGACGGGTCCGTCGAGCGCACGCAGCGAATAGCTCGTGGCGAGCGGCAGGCACATGCAGTGATCCGATTCGAGAAGCGTGGTTTTGCCGAGTGTGGTGACCGCTAATTTCCCCGAAAAGACGTACAAGCTGACTTCGAAAGAGTGCAGCTGGGTTTCGACGTGGCCGCCGGTGTCGAGGTGACCCACGGAGAGCGTCATGTGCGGTGAGCCCAGTTCGCGCGAGATCAGGATTTGCTGGCGAAAGCCCGTGCTGTGGTCCTCGTAGTTCGCTGGGGTCAGGGCAAGGACGTCATTGATTTCGGTGATTTGGTGCACGGTGGGCTCCTCTAGCTCGCAGTTCACTGGCTACTTGAGGAGCCAGCCACCGTCCACCGCTAGGTTCACGCCGTTCACGCCCGAGTTCTCTAAAAGGAACTCAACACTGTGGACGATCTCTTGCATGGTGACGAGTCGTCCGAGCGGCGTTCGAGCGATGATGTGGCTGTTGTCCTTATTCTCCCAGAAGGGGCTGTCACCGATGATTCCGGGGTGGATGGCGTTGATACGAACCGGCGCGAGTTCCGTGGAGAGACTGTTGACCATGCCAACGACGCCACCGTTGACGGTCGACACCGTGGTCGAACCTGGATACGGACGTTGCATCGCGAGGCCGCCGAAGAGAACGATCGAAGCATCAGGCGTGAATCGTTCGCGCAAAACGTGGATGGCCTCGGCGTAGCCGACCAGTTTGAGGGTGACGAGGCGGATAGCTCGCTCCAAGTTGTAGTCGGCAATCGTGTTGGAGTCACGCTCGATGGCGGGAATCACCAGGTCGGTGACCGACTCAATACTGGCCAGCGCTTCGGCAATGGTGTCGGGCATCGAAAGGTCGACGGCAATGCCGATCGTGCCCAGGCCAATCTCCGAGGCCGCTTTCTGCGCGGACTGCATCGTTCGTCCTGAGAGATAGACCGTAGAGCCCTTCGCCGCGAGCGTCTTCACGATCTCTTTGCCAATGCCTGAGGTGCCGCCCAGCACGACCGCGGTGCGGGCCGCACTTGATGGTGACTTTGTTGACATCGTTCCCCCTCGTTGTCCAGTGGCAATAAACATATCCGAAGTTCTTACTCAAGCGAAAGTCCGTTTTCTGGTTGGCTCCCACGCGGCGTCCGCCCGGAGGTTCACTCGCGAACCGTGGGTTCTCGTCGAAATCTCTTTCTATTGCAGCAATCTTTGGCCCAGCGTGGGATAACGCGAGATAAGAAGTGATCGCGCACCTGGTAGCGCGAGGATTGGAGAGTGTGAAGCAACTGTTGACAATACTGAACACCGTGCTACACTCCCTGGCGATTTGAACCATTTCGCTAGGGGGGGAAATGAATAAACCCATAAGCACGTCCGGCCAGTCTCTGGAACACGGTCGTTCAATCGTCTTTCGTCACGGAATAGTCCTGACCATGGACGACGCTCGGCGCCTCATCAAGGACTGCGACGTTCTCGTGGTGGGCGGCGTGATCAAAGAAATCGGCCCTGGAATCAAAGCACCCGACGACGCGTTGGAGATTGACGCCCGCGGGGGCATCATCATGCCGGGCATGATTGACACGCACCGCCACATGTGGCAAACCGCGATGCGCGCCTACGGCGCGGACTGGACGCTCTCGCAGTATTTCGTTTGGTACTACCTCGAGCACGGGCGCAATTTCCGCCCCCAGGACGTGTACGCGGGCAATCTGCTCTCGGCCATTGAGGCCGTGGACGCCGGGGTG
>DATLSR010000032.1:0-27294 GCA_035533995.1 Acidimicrobiales bacterium
CGTTGTGCCTGGTAGCGGCGGCGGGACTCGAACCCGCGACAACACGATTATGAGCCGTGTGCTCTGACCACCTGAGCTACGCCGCCTGGCGAGCCCTCTGTCGGGATTGAACCGACGACCCCTTCCTTACCATGGAAGTGCTCTACCACTGAGCTAAGAGGGCAACCGCGACACATAAAGTCGCGAGCAAAAATTCTACTCCCTCAATCCCCTTTCGTTCCAACCTCTCTCGCGGTACCCTTGAACACAATGAGAACGCGCCTGGTCGAACTCGACGACGCCCCGGCACTCATGAACATCTTCAATCCCGAGGTCATCGAGATGATGGTCTCCTTTGATCTCGTACCAAAATCCCTGGAAGAGCAACGTGCGTGGATCCTCGCCCACCAAGGGACCCACGCCTGCCTGGTGGCCCTCAACGACGACGACGACCTCGGAGAACTCGGGGCCCGAGGCGAGCGCGTCCTCGGATTCGCCTCGATTTCGGCCTTTCGCTCGCGTCCGGCCTACTCCACGACCGTCGAGAACTCCGTTTACGTCCACCGCGGCGCCAGGGGCCGGGGGGTGGGAGAGTTACTCCTCCACGAACTGCTCTCGACCGCGAAAGAGTCCGGCTTTCACTCCGTCATCGCCCGGATTGTGGGTGAAAACGCCGGTTCGATTCGTCTCCACGAAAAGTGCGGGTTTTCCCTCGTGGGAACGGAACTCGAAGTCGGGCGCAAGCACGGTCGTTGGCTCGACGTGGTTGAGTACCAGTGCGTCTTGCCCGAACACGAGAGTTAGGACGAGAGTTCGCTCGCTTCGAGTTCCTTTTCGGGCCACGACCACTGCGTCCAACGCCCCATCGGGAGCAGTAGGACGCCGCCGAGTATCGCCACCGCCACCGCGATCAACAAAGGATTGGAGTGCACGAGTCCCGACAGCAACTGGCGCCCACCGGGTAGACCAATGAACGGTCCAGTGATCGAGAGCAGCAAGAGCCAGAAGTGCTCGCGTCCTTGGTAGCTGGCGGCGAGCACGACGAGACCCCAGGCCAAGTACCAGGGTTGGACGACGGGTCCGAGTTCGACGAAGAGAATGAGGGAGAGTCCGAGCGACCTGACCCAACCACGCTCGCTCGAGTGCCACAACAACCAGATCGCGAAGGCCCCCGCCGCGACGAGTCCGATGAACCTCGTCACCGAGAGCACCGAGCCAATGGTTACGGAATGCCAGCCAACAGCGTGAAAGATGTTGCCCAGAGCCATCCCCACGGCCGTCGCCGGCGCGGCCCACGAACGCACGGTCCCGTTGCTCAGGAGATTATTCACCCAGCCGAAGCCAAAACCCGCTATCAACGTCGTCACGCCGAGCACCGCGCCCGCCACGACGCCCCCGACCACGAACGGTTTGATCTTCTGTTTCAGCGTCGACACGCCCGGCCAGTTCCAGGCAACGAAGGCCAACCCCATGGCGGCCGGCGCTTTCATTGCCGTAGCGAGAGCGACGAAGAACAGTGCCCAGACGGGACGACGCTGGACGGCGAGGGCGAGGCCGATGACGAGGAACCCCGCCATGATCGCGTCGTTGTGCGCGCCACCGATCAACGTCAAGAGTACGAGTGGATTCATCGCGCTGAGAACGAAGGCCTCACCCGGGTCACGGCGCAGACCCTTAGCCAGCATGGTGACGCCAAAGCCGATCATCACGACGGCAATAACTTCGAGCAGGCGAAGTCCGACCACGGTCCAGAGCGCGTGATGAAACGTGACCCGGTCGATCATGCCGTCAATGGAGAGAAATCCCGGGCCGTAGGGCGCGGGCGAGTTGCTCCAGAGTGGGTCGACGGGAAAGGTGTAGCCGTTACTCGCGTTGCCGAGGGTGTAGGGCCCGTAGAGATAGGGGCTGATACCGTGGGCCGTCATCTCACCCTGGGCGGCGTAACTAAAGACGTCGCGCGAGAACAACGGCGGCGCGACGATCATGGGCACCGACCACAGAGCGAACATCCACCACAGCTTCTTGAGCGGTACCCCAACGTGGTGTTTCAACACTTCGGCCAAACGGAGCCACACGCGCATCAAGAGCAGCAACCCGCCGTACATCAACACGACCGAAACGATGTACTTGGTCACGCTGGGCGTCCCCGCGGCGCCGGCGATCGGCTCGCCAAAGAACCAGGTGTTCGGGAAGTTGAACTTGAACGGTGAGTTGGTAAAGGACGAACCGGCGAGGATCGCGGTGAGCGCGACGAAGCCCAAGACGGCCGGCTGCCAGAGAAACCCCCAGCCCTCGAAGGGTCCTGGCGTAAAACGACCGAGCGGGGTGTAGCGGTGCTCGAGCAGTTGCACACCCGACTCGAAGAACGTGGCGACGCGTTCGTAGGTGCGACGAACGGCCCTCGCCCACGAGTTCACTCGACTCACGCCACTCCTTCCGCCACAACAAATGACACCGTACTGCGCTCGTCGCCGACTCGCCGTCGTACGTGGTCAACCCCACTTACGCAGGATTGACCGTGGTGGGCCAGGAGGGATTTGAACCCCCGTAGGCTAAGCCGTCTGGTTTACAGCCAGATCCCATTGGCCACTCGGGCACTGACCCGTCGAGAATTCTACTGCCCCGAGACCCTCCGCTCAATCGCGCCCGACGCTCTACGATCTGTCCATGCCTAGTTTTGACGTTGTCTCCGAAGTCGACCTCCAAGAGGTTCGTAACGCGGTCGACCAAACGAACCGCGAGGCCACGACGCGCTTTGACTTCAAGGGGACCGAGGCCGAAGTGGAGTTCACAGAAAAAGAACTCACCTTAAAGGCCACCACCGAGGACCGACTTCGCGCGCTCTATCAAGTACTCGAAGAGAAGATGATCAAGCGCTCGGTCTCTCTAAAGACGCTCGACGCGCAGAAGATCGAAGTGGCCAGCCACAACAGCGCTCGCCAAAAAGTCCTCTTGAAGGCCGGCATCTCCCAAGAGGTCGGCAAGAAGATCAACAAGATTGTCAAGGACATGGGCGCGAAGAATCTCAGTTCATCCATTCAAGGCGACCACGTGCGCGTCACGGGCAAGCAGCGCGACGATCTCCAACAGGCCATTGCGGTCTTTAAAGAGGCCGACCTCGACGTCCCGCTCCAGTTCACCAACTTTCGCGACTAGTTCACGCCCTCTTCTTCCAGCGTCAACTTCTCATCAATGTCACCGAGCGGATCGGTGTGAAAGATTTTGTTGAAGACCATGAGCTTGAGGATCCAAAAGATTGCGAACGCGAAGAGATTCGTCCCGACCACGAGCGCGGTGTTGACCAAGTGACTCCAGTGATGCGCGTTCACTTCGTGTTTCACCCAGACCGCACCGAGTTGTGAAAAGGCAATACCGAGGAACGAGAGTGACCAGAACGGCACGATCTCGCTACGCACGCGACTACGACCGCGCTTACCCCAGGTCCAACGGCGATTGAGATGGTAGGCCGGCAGCGTGCCGATGAGATTGCCCGCCAACGTCGCCCACTGCACGCCGGGGATGATGCGAAAGCCGTAGAGGACGGCGACCGAACTTAGTGAAATCGCCGTGGTTATCCCCGACACCAAAGTAAAACGGATCAACTTCTTGCCCTGATGCGTTGAGGACCACGCCATGAAGGTTCGAACGCGCTGCTTCATTCGCTAGCTCGTGGCCTGTTCTTCCATGCTCAGGTGCTCGTCGATCATTTCAATCTTGCTGACGCGGAAGATCTTGTTGAAGACGGCCAACTTCAGGAACCAGAAGATAATAAAACTGACGAGATTGGCGCTCACGACGAGTCCGGTGTTCGCGAGGTGACTCCAATGATGCGTGTGCACTTCGTGTTTAGCCCAGTAGGCCCCGAGTTGGGAGAAGGAAATACCGAGGAACGACATGGTCCAAAAGGGGATGATCTCGCGGCGAATGTGGCTGCGGCCACGCTTACCCCAGGTCCAGGTGCGGTTGAGGTGATAGCCCGGCACCGTCGCGATGAGGTTGCCGGCCAACGTCGCCCACTGCACGCCAGGAATAATCCGAAAGCCGTAGAGGATCGCGATTGACGTGAACGAGACCGCCGTCGTGATGACCGAACCCAAAATGTAGCGGACCATTTTTTTTCCCTGGTGCGTGTGCGACCACGCAACCAGAGTGTTAATGCGTTCAATCATCGAGTCGAGCCTACTTCGTACCCTCGACGGGGCCCCCTGGATCAGGTGCAACAATGGTTCCATGTCCGAAGCCCTCGACTTCCTCCTCCTCCTTCTCGATCTCGAAACAATCGAAGTCAACGTCTACCGCGGCATCAATCCCAAAGAAGAGCGCCAGCGCACCTTCGGTGGCCAAGTCGCCGCGCAGGCCCTCATGGCGGCCGGGCGCACCGTCGAGGTTGGCCGCGTGCATTCGTTGCACTCGTACTTTCTCCGCCCGGGCGACCCCACGACGCCCATCCTCTACGAAGTCGACCGCATCAGAGACGGCAAGAGTTTCGCCACGCGCCGCGTCGTGGCCGTTCAGCACGGACGCGCCATCTACAACATGCAGGCCAGTTTTCACTCTGACGAAGTGAGCATCGAACACCAAGTCGCGATGCCCGAGGTCCCGGGTCCCGAGACCATCAAGCCGATCATTGAGCGAGTGAAGGACGAGTTCGGCTCCGTCGACGACTGGTTCACGCGCCAACACCCCATCGACCAGCGCTTCCTCGGTGAACTGCCCTGGAGCCCCAACCGTTCCAAAGAGCCCGAGCAAAAAATTTGGATTCGCGCCGACGGCACGTTGCCCGACGACCCGTTACTGCACGCGTGCGTGGTGACTTACGCGAGCGACATGAGTCTCTTTGACGCGATTCTAAAGCCCCACCGCATCAGCTGGGATGACGGCACCTTTATGGGCGCGAGTCTCGATCACTGCATGTGGTTTCACCACGAACTTCGCGCCGACGAGTGGCTGCTCTACGACACCGAGTCCCCCATCGCCTTTGGCGGACGGGGATTAGCGCGCGGCTTCTTGTTCTCTAGAGACGGTCAGCTGAAAGTCTCGATGGTCCAAGAAGGACTCACGAGAATCAACAAACTCGCGGGGGCGACGAAGTAGTTACTTGCGGTGCTTCATGGGCACGAAGTCGCGCACTTCGCTGCCGATGTAGAGCTGACGGGGACGAGCGATCTTGGTGTCTTGGGAGAGCAACTCTTGGTAGTGCGCCAGCCAACCCGACGTACGGGGGATTGCGAACAGCACGGTGAACATCTCCATCGGAAAACCCATGGCCTGATAGATGAGACCGGAGTAGAAGTCCACGTTGGGGTAGAGCTTGCGCGAAATGAAGTAGTCGTCAGCGAGCGCGACTTCTTCGAGTTTGAGCGCAATGTCCAACAGCGGGTTCTTGCCGGTGACCTCGAAGACCTCGTAGGCGATCTTCTTCACGATCGTCGCTCGGGGATCAAAGTTCTTATAGACACGGTGTCCAAACCCCTCGAGCATGGTCTTACCCGCTTTGACCGTCTCCACAAAGGCCGGCACGTTCTCGATGCTGCCAATCTTGTTGAGCATCTTGACGACGGCTTCGTTGGCGCCACCGTGACGCGGCCCGTAGAGTGCGGCCGTCGCGGCGGCGGTCGCCGAGTAGGGATCGGCGTGCGACGAGCCCACGACGCGCATGGCGGTCGTGCCACAGTTCTGTTCGTGATCGGCGTGCAGGATGAAGAGCACGTCGAGCGCGTGCGCCAAGACGGGATCGGGTTCGTAACGAGGTTCGGCGACCTTCCACATCATGGAGAGAAAGTTCTGCGCGTAGCTCATCGTGTTGTCGGGGTAGACGAAGGGCATGCCCACCGAGAAGCGGTGCGCCGCCGCGGCCAACGTCGGCATCTTCGCGATCAGGCGAACGATCTGCTTGTGCAAGATCTCGGTGTCCTCAAGGTCTTTGGCGTCTTTGTAGTACGTCGAGAGGGCCGCGAGGGCCGAGACCAACATGCCCATGGGATGGGCGTCGTAGTTAAAGCCCTCCAAGAAGCGCTTGCGCACGTTTTCGTGAATGTACGTGTGGTACGTGATCTCTTTTTCCCAGTCGGCCGCCTGTTGAACGTTGGGCAGTTCACCGTGCAGCAACAGGTACGCAACTTCAACGTAGGTCGACTTCTCCGCTAGTTGCTCAATGGGGTAACCGCGGTAGCGCAGAATACCGGCGTCACCGTCGATGTAGGTGATCGCGGACTCCGCCATAGCGGTCGTCATAAAGCCGGGGTCGTAGAACCAGATTCCGGGCAGGAGCTTCGAAAACTCACTGGCGGCCACGCCGCCATTTTCGATGGGAATCTCTCGCGTTTCACCTGTGCGGTTGTCGGTGACGGTAATGGACTGCGTCACTGTTCCTCGATTCAAATTTAGGGCCGTGTCTATCGTACGCTAACTGCCCAGTAACTCAACCACTCGCAGTGTTTCCAGAGGGTGACATCTCTAACTGATAGGTCTCATGGTTCACCATGCCCGGCGCCGCCGGCGCGCCACTGAGGACGAGGACAACCTGAGCCCGCTCACTGGGCGCGGTCCCGAAGGATTTTGGAACGAAGGCGAAGGCCTGTAGTGGGCCAATCGTCGCGGCCATCGTTTGGACGAACGGGGTGCGCAACTTATTGGCCGGCGTCACGCGAATCGTCAACTTCACGGGCTGGGTGTCATAGCTCTCATTGACTACGGACACGCCAAGTTGCACCAGGGTCACGGGCGGCAAGAGCAGGATTCCCGGATTTGCGGGAAGTGGCGCGGGCGACACGCGCACCGCAGCGATGCCAATCGCCCGACTCAGCGCCAACGTCGTCGAGTTCACCAGCGCCGTCTCGCCGTTCGCGACGAAGTAGTGAGCGCTCATCGAACTCATCTTGTCCAAGTGGACGAGACCGGGCTCCTTTACGAGCGCGAATCGCGCGTGATTCCACTGTTTACTCGTCGCCTCCAGCGCAGTCGCTGGATTCCCTACAACCGGCGGTCCCGTGGTGCTCCAGGGCAGACGCAGCGAGTGAGCCACGTCCGCGAGCAACGCCTGGTAGTCGGCGACGCGCGCTTGGGTGACGTCGTTCAGCGTCTGGTTGACGTCGTGGGCGAGCGCGGGGCGGCCAAGTTGATTCGCCGCGACTGACCAGTCCCCAAGTTGTTGGTCGAGTTGGGCGAGACGCGCCGCGAACACGTAGCGACGAAGGGTCCCACCCTGAGAGAGCAGGCGATGGAGTCGTCCGTCGAAGCGGTTCTCGCTCGTAATAAGGGTGTTGGCCAGAGCACCGAAGCTCTTATCCTCACTTTTGCGCGGTCCCGGGGCGCCGTGGGCGGAGCGCGAGACGTCGCGGCCAAAGACCAAGAACCCGAGCGTCACTACCAGAGCGAGCGTGATGAGCAACGATTGTCGACGACGTTGCGCGCGAGTACGGGCCACGCTGGAAGAACTTAGTCCTCCACGTTTCCGCGCTCTTCTTCAAACCCTTCGAGGTCGAGGATCTCACTCGGGCTTTCGAGAGGAAGAGCGTCGTCCACGCCCCACTTCATCTCGTCGAGTCGAGCAGCGAGTCGCTCCACTTGACCCAACTCGGGCAACTCTTTCGCGCGCGCCGCGCCACCCAAGTTCTGCAGGCTCTTCGCGCTGACGATGAGGCGCGTCTCGAAGGAGGTAATCATGCTGTTGTACTCCTTCACTTGGGTATCGAGCGCTTTGCCCATGCGAGCGACGGGCTCGGCGACCAAGCGAATGCGGTCAAAGATCGTCTCGGCCATTTTGTAGATCTCCTCGGCGTTCATCGCCAGCTTCTGTTGGCGGACAACCATCACGACCGACCACAACAGGGAGAGAAGATTCGTCGGCCCAACAATGAGGACGCGCTCTTTCGCCGCGTAGGTCAACAGATCGGGATCGGCGTCAAAGGCCACACTGACCGCGACGTCACTTGGTACGAAGCAGGCCACGAACTCCGGCGAGGGCGTGATCGACTCCCAGTAGGCCTTCTCTCGTAGGGTCTTCACGTGCGCGCGCAGGTCCTTCGCGTGCTTGGCTTCGAACGCCTTACGTTCCTCGGCGTCATCGGCATCGAGCGACTGCTCAAAGGCGTCGAAGGGGAACTTGGCGTCGATCGCGACGCGCGAACCGTTGGGCATGTTCACCACACAGTCGGGACGCTGGGACTTACCCGAGTCGGTCGTCGACGAAACTTGTAAGTCGTAGTCGATGTTTTCGTGCAGTCCCGAAGCCTCCAGCACGTTCGCGAGCTGAATCTCGCCCCAGCGCCCACGACGGTCACTGCGTCCAAGCAACTGGTTGAGCCGTCGCGTCTCTACTTGGCTGCGACGCTGTTCGCTCAGTAGTTCATCGGCGCGACTCTTGACTTCGCCCAACACGCCTACGTGTTGCTTATCAAAGTCCGCCAAGTTTCGCTTGTACTCATCGAGCAGATCAGCGAGCGGCTTCAGGGTCCGATCGAGGGTGGTCTCACGTTCCTTCATGACCTGTTCTTGTGAGGCGTTGAACTGATGAACGGTCTGTTGGAGAACTCGGTTGGAGAGGTTCTCAAAGACGCCCTCCATGTTCGCCAGCGCGCTTTCGTGTTCCTCGCGCGTGCGCTCAAGGTTGGACTTGGCGGCCGCGAGTTCCGAGGCACTCACGGCGAGGTCAGATTTGGCCTGCGCGAGAGCGTCGCGTTGAGACTGCGAGCGACGAATCGCGAGTGACCACGCTACGACGCCTCCCACGATGAGCCCAATGACACCAGCAAGCACCGCGATCATCTAATCCCCTTCGCTCGTCCCTCCCCACCCTAGAGAAGCGCTGTCACAGGCCACTAAACTTTTAGGCGTGCATCGCCTCTTTCGTTCGATGACTACTAATCCAGAGGACACCGAGCCCGTCGCGCTCGGGACCGAGGACCTGCGTCCCCAGACTGTGCGTATATTTGCGCTGGTCGGCGAGGCAATCGCCACGGCCACCCACGCGCTCTTGGCGAACGACCGCGAACTAGCCAAGCGGGTCGTCGAACAAGACGTCATCATCGACGACCTCGTCAATGAACTGGTCGACACCGCAGAAGCCCGACTGCTCGAAAATGAGAACCTCGACGTCGACGGCCGGCGAGAACTGCTGATCTTGCTTCGCATACTGCCCGAAGTTGAACGCAACGGCGATCTCGCCGAGCACGTCGCGCGAAGAGCCGCTCGCGGACTCGGTAGTGAGATGTCGCCCCGGGCCCGCGGACTCGTCGAACGCATGGGCGAGGTCGCGTCGACGATCTGGCGCGAAGCTACCGACGTCATCATCGACGGGAAAAACGAAGCGGTGGGTGTGATCGAGGACATCGACGACGAGCTTGACGACTTGCACGTGTCACTGACGGCGGAGTTGACCTCAGGGTCGATGAGCGTGCCCGTGGCCGTTGAGGTCGCGTTGATGGCACGCTTCTACGAACGCTTCGGTGATCACTGCGTCAACTTGGCTCGTCGCCAAGTGGGACGCGACGGCGCCGATTAACGCAGCGCGAGTATCGCCTCGGCGATCTGCACGGCGTTGAGGGCCGCGCCCTTTCGAAGGTTGTCGCCACTAAGAAAAAGCGACAGACCGTTGGTGAACGTCTCCGCTCTTCGTATACGCCCCACGTAACTCACGTCGGTACCGGTGGCGAGTCGCGGCGTCGGAAGGTCGTGCAACAAAACACCCGGCGCGTTGGAGAGAATCTTGGTGGCCTCCTCGGGCGAGAGCGGACGATCGAAGCTCAACGTCATTGACAGCGAGTGACCCGTGAAGACGGGCACGCGCACGCACGTAGCGCTCACCGCCAGATCCGCGATCTCGAGAATTTTACGACTCTCGTCTCGCAACTTCTGCTCCTCACCCGTTTCGAGAGATCCATCATCAAGAATCGAACCGGCGAGTGGCAACACGTTGTGCGCGATGGTGCCGGGAAACTTCACGCCTTCGTCGAGAGGAAAGGCCGCGCCGTCAAAGGCCAGCACGCGCACGTCGTCGTTGCCCGTCTTTTCGAGCTCGACCGCGAGTTCTTCGACCCCCTCACGACCAGCCCCACTGACCGCTTGGTACGTCGAGACGATCATCGAGGTGAGACCAGCCGCCAGGTGCAGAGGTTTCAAGACGGGCATGGCCGCCATGGTCGTGCAGTTGGGATTGGCCACGATGCCCCTAGGAATACGTTGAAGCGCGTGCGCGTTGACTTCGGGAACAACGAGAGGGACGTCAGGGTCCATGCGCCAGGCGGACGAGTTGTCGATGACGATCGCCCCCGCGGCGGCCAACAAGGGCGAAAGAATCATTGACGACGTCGCGCCCGAGGACGCGAGCGCGATATCGATGCCCGAAAAGTCGGCCGTGGCGGCGTCTTCGACCACGATGGCTTGACCGTTCCACTCGATGGTCGATCCGGCCGAACGAGCAGAGGCGAAGAAGCGCATCTCCTCTACGGGAAAGTTGCGCTCGACCAAGATGGCGCGCATGACCGTACCGACCTGGCCAGTAGCTCCAACGATGGCGACGCGCATGGCGAAAGTTTACGTCAGTCGGCGTCGAGGCCGAACGCGCTGTGCAAATGACGAACGGCTTCGTTGACCTTGTCCGCTCGCAGCACGCACGAAATGCGAATCGAACTCGTCGAGATCATTTCAATATTGATGCCGTTATTGAAGAGTGTCTCGAACATCAGGGCGGTCACGCCGGGACTCGACTTCATCCCGGCCCCGACAATCGTCACGCGTCCAATGTTGTCGTCACTCGTGACCGTAGCCGCGTCAATCTCCTTCTGCACTTTTTGGCAGGCCTTCATCGCGGCTTCGAGTTCGGTCTTAGCGACCGTGAAGGAGATGTCGGTGACGGCGTGGGCACTGGTGTTCTGCACGATCATGTCCACGTTGATCCCACCGTTGGCGAGTTCACGGAAGAGCTTTGCCGCGATGCCCGGTCGGTCGGGCACGCCCCCGACGGTGATCTTCGCCTCCGAGGTGTCGTCCGTGATTGCCGAAACGATGGCTTCTTCCATTGTGGGGTCCTCCTCCACGATCCAGGTACCTGTCTCCCAAGTAAAACTTGAACGAACGTGCATGGGCACGTGGTGTCGGCGCGCGAACTCTACGGAACGGAGCATCAACACGCGCCCCCCGGTCGCGGCAATTTCTAACATCTCATCGAAAGATACCTTGTCGAGTTGACGGGCCTTCGCGACAACCCGAGGGTCGGCGCTGAAGACGCCCGCGACGTCGGTGTAGATCTCACACACGTCGGCCTTTAACGCGGCGGCGAGCGCGACGGCGGTGACGTCAGAACCTCCACGACCGAGCGTGGTGATGTCACGATCGGTGGAGACGCCCTGAAAACCGGCGACGACCGGCACCAAACCATCGTCGAGTGCTTCGCGAATGCGGTCGGGTCGCATCTCCAAAATCTTGGCCCGGGTGTGACTCGTGTCGGTAATGATCCCCGCTTGACTTCCCGTGAAGGACGCGGCCTCCACGCCCACGGCGCCGAGCGCCATACTCACGAGCGCCATAGAGATTCGCTCGCCGGCCGTGAGCAGCATGTCCATCTCGCGCGCGGGACGATTCGGGGAGACGCCGTCGGCCAAGACGTAGAGCTCGTCAGTGAATTTTCCCATGGCCGAAACGACGACGACGACTTCATTTCCGGCGGCGCGGGTACGCGCCACGTGGTCAGCCACGGCACGTATGCGTTCGGCGTCGCTCACCGACGTTCCACCAAACTTTTGCACGATGAGCGCCATGCGCACCAAGGATAGTTGAGCGATTCAAAGCCCTTTCGGGCGCCTACTAAAGTCGCATCCATGGCTACTTCCAAACGTGAACGACAAAAAGCGGCTCGTCGCGAGAAACTCGAACAAAGGCAGCGCTACGACAAGCGCCGCAAGAACATCCGCCGCGGTGTCATTGTCGCCGTTATCGCTATCGTCATCTTCGGCTCGGGTGCACTGCTCTTCTCGGGTAAGTCCAAGCCCCCCACTACGACCACGACCGCTGCGCCGACAACGACGACGACGGCCGTCGCCCACCTGAGTGCTCTGCAGACTGCCGCCAACGCGAAGGCGGTCGCCGCGGGGTGCCCGGCGTCAACGAGCACGCGCGTCAACACCATGACCTTTAAAACGGCTCCGCCGATGACCATCAACAAGGCCAAGACGTACGACGCCAACTTCACGACAACGGCAGGAAATTTCGTCGTCAAACTTGACCCCACGACCGCCCCCATCACGGTGAACAACTTTGTCTTCTTGGCCGAGCACAAGTTCTACAACTGCGTTATTTTCCATCGCGTCATTCCGGGCTTCATGATTCAAGGTGGTGACCCCACGGGCACCGGCAGCGGTGGGCCGGGCTACACGATCCCCGATGAGTACCCCAAGGTGGGCAACCCGACCTATCCGCTGTACTCGATCGCCATGGCCAACGAGACGGCGCCCCACACTGGTGGCAGTCAGTTCTTCATCGTGACGGGCGCCTCGGGCGAGACACTCGGCAATACGTACTCGCTGTTCGGACAGGTCATCAGCGGCTTCAATGTCGTCAAGACCATCCAAAACGAAGGAAGCGCCGCCGGAATTCCCCCCGCAGTAACCAATCGCATGTTGAGTGTCACGATCACGGAGAACTAGATAATGAGCGACGCAATTGCCAACCCCGACGGTTCGAGCCCCAAGCGTCAGAAGTTCGACGCCGCGCCCGAAATGATTCTCGACCTCGAAAAGACCTACAACGCAACGATGGTCACCTCCAAGGGAACGCTCGAGATTCTTCTCGATCACCACGGCGCTCCGATCACGGTGAACAACTTCGTCCACTTAGCGCGTTGGCACTACTACGACGGTGTGATCTTTCACCGGGTCATTCCCGGCTTCGTGTTACAAGGCGGTGACCCCACCGGCACGGGCACGGGTGGACCGGGCTACAAGTTCGCTGACGAACTACCTAAGCCCGGTCGCTACGAACTCGGTTCACTCGCCATGGCCAACTCGGGCCCGAACACGAACGGATCGCAGTTCTTTGTAATCTCGGGTCCCGACGGCGTGCGTCTACCCCCGCTCTATTCGCACTTTGGCAAAGTCGTCAAGGGTCTGGACGTCGTGTCGACGATCAACGAACTCGGATCGTCCTCGGGCAAGCCCAAAGAGACCGTCACCATCGAGTCGGTCACCATCACCGAGAGTTAAAGCGCAACGACTGTTTCGCCGCGGGTAACGACGACGTCGTCACTCGATGAACGCCACGCCGTCCCGTCAAAGTGCACGGCGCCGCGCGGGCCGAGTACGGCCAACGCGACGTCATCGCCTAAGAGGGCGCGCGTTCGCGCCAGCTGCTCCTCACTCGCCAGCACGCCCGTAGCGAGACCGACGCGGTAACCAAGTCCCGTCGTCGGCGCGCCACCGCGCGGATCAATCATCACGTCGCCGAGCACCGACGCGCACGATCCCACCGCGACGAGGCGTCGCGCGTCGCGGATCGCCTCACCCACGGGCGTACCTCGCCACACACTCTTCGCGTGCAGGGCCGAACCGTCAGAGAGCACCACCAGGTCCGCCTCGCTCAGCCGCCGAGCGAAATACGGCTCAGCGCACGACGCACGATCCGCGATCATGAGCGCTTCGACCTGGACGTCGAGGTCGTCGAAGAGCGACGAGAGCTCGATCGCCGCCTCGGCGATGCCCGTAAAGGCCGCGGCGGTCGGCACGATGACTACGTCGGCGCCACTCCCCAGCGCCACGAGCTCACCCGTTTCGAGCACGTCGCGCAGCGCCACGAGCGAACCCACCACGATCGTTGTCTCGGACATCGCTTCAGTATCTCACTCGGACCTACCGGCCGGTAACGGTAGTGTTCGCACATGAGCTTTCAGAAAATCGGCGTCATGGGTTCGGGCATCATGGGTTTTGGCGTCGCCGCCATAGCGGCGGCGACGGGCGCCGAAGTCCTCGTGCGGGCTCGCTCGGCATCGAGCGGCGACGAACTTTTAGCCTCGCTCGACGCCTCACTCACCCGCCAGGTCGAAAAGGGTACGCGGAGCCTCGAGGACGCCGCCGCCCTTCGCCAGCGCGTCGGCGTCACCACCGAACTGAAGGACCTCGCCGACTGCGACTTCGTCATCGAGACGGTCGTCGAGGACCTCGAGGTGAAGAAGGAGCTCTTTCGGATGCTCGACGACGTGGTGTGGCCAACGACCATCATCGCCACGTGCACTTCAACTTTGCCCGTAATTGATCTCGCGATGCAGGTCTCTCACCCCGAGCGATTCTGTGGCGTGCACTTCTTCAATCCAGTCCACGCGATGTCGCTCGTCGAAGTCGTTAGACCCTTGAACGCGAGTGATGAAACAATCGCCGCGGTGACGCAGTTCGTACTCGCGTGCAACAAGGAACCTGTCGAGGTCAAGGATCAAGCGGGCTTCATAGTGAACGCGCTGTTATTCCCGTATCTCAACAACGCCGTGCGTCTCTTTGAGCAAGGCGTCGCCACGAAGGAGGGAATCGACGCCGCAATGAAGGGCGGCTGTGGCTTTCCGATGGGGCCCTTCGCGCTGCTCGACCTCGTCGGTCTCGACACGTCACTTTCCATCCTCGAAGCTCTCTACGCCGAGTACGCCGAACCCAACTTCGCTCCCGTGCCGCTGCTACGACGTATGGTGAGCGCGGGTCAGCTCGGTCGCAAGTCCGGCGAGGGCTTCTATAAGTACAAGTAACCTTTGGCCGGAGGAACCATGAACAGTCGTTCCAAAGCTTGGGTAATGCGCACGTACTCGGGTCACTCGAGTGCCGTGAAATCTAACGAGCTCTACCGCACTAATCTCGCCAAGGGCCAGACCGGTCTCTCCATTGCCTTCGACCTGCCCACCCAGACCGGGTACGACCCCGACGATCCCTCGGCCGCGGGCGAGGTCGGCAAGGTCGGCGTACCCGTGACCCATCTTGGACACATGCGCCAACTCTTCGCGGGCATTCCCCTCGACGAGATGAACACGTCGATGACCATCAACGCCACGGCCGCGTGGCTCTGGGGCCTCTACCTCGCCCTGGCCGAAGAAGTAGGCGTCGACTTCTCCTCTCTTCAGGGCACCACCCAGAACGACATCGTCAAGGAGTACTTGAGTCGCGGGACGTACATCTTCGCGCCCGCACCTTCCAAACGACTCATCTCGGACATGATCGCCTACGGGATTCACCACGTCGAGAAGTGGAACCCCATCAACGTGTGCAGTTACCACCTCCAAGAAGCCGGTGCCACGCCCGCCCAAGAGATCGCCTACGCGCTCGCCACCGCCATCGACGTCCTCGACGCCGTCCGGGACTCGGGCAAAGTCGAAGCCAAACTCATGCCCGAGGTCGTTGGACGAATCTCCTTCTTCGTCAACGCCGGGGTCCGCTTCATCGAAGAGGTCGCCAAGATGCGCACCTTTACCGCCATGTGGGACGAGATCTGTCGCACGCGCTACGGCGTCGACGATCCCTCGCTGCGACGCTTTCGCTACGGCGTTCAAGTGAACTCACTGGGTCTCACCGAGCAACAGCCCGAAAATAACGTTCAGCGCATCGTCCTCGAGATGCTCGGCGTCACGTTGTCCGCCGACGCGCGGGCGCGCGCCATTCAACTTCCCACGTGGAACGAGGCGCTCGGACTTCCACGTCCCTGGGATCAGCAGTGGAGCCTGCGCGTTCAACAGGTCCTCGCCTACGAGAGCGATCTACTCGAGTACCCCGACATCTTCGCGGGCTCCCAGGTCATGGAGGCGAAGGTCCACGAACTCACCGTTGCCGCGCAGAGTGAACTCGACGAAGTCCTCGCTTTAGGCGGTGCGTTCAACGCCATTGACGAACTCAAGAGCCGCCTCGTCGCGAGCCAGTCGGCGCGGGTGGAGCGCATCGAGTCCGGTGAACAGATCGTGGTGGGCGTCAACCGCTTCCAAGAGACGGCTCCCTCACCACTCACGACCAACGACTCCTTCGACGCGGTCATGACCGTGGACCCGGGGGTCGAGAAGGAGCTCATTGACGACGTCGTCGCGTGGCGCGCACTTCGTGACAACCCAGCCGTCGAGGCCGCGCTCGTTGAACTGCGACGAGTGGTCGCCAGTAGTGATCCCTCGGACAACGTCATGGTCCCCACCATCGCGCTGGCCAAAGCCGGCGGCACGACCGGCGAGTGGGCCGGCGCGCTACGCGAGGTCTTTGGCGAGTATCGAGCGCCCACGGGCGTGCGCGGCGGCGTCAACAGTCGCGGTGAGCACTTTGGCGAGCTCGTTGCTCGCTCTAAGGCGCTGACGGTAAAACGGGGGGCGCCGCCCAAGCTGCTCGTCGCCAAGCCGGGTCTCGACGGTCACTCCAACGGCGCCGAACAGATCGCCGTTGCCGCTCGCGACGCCGGCTTTGAGGTCATCTACCAAGGCATTCGACTCTCGCCCGAAGAGATCGTCGCGGCGGCGCGTGACGAGGACGTGGACGTGGTGGGTCTTTCGATCCTCTCGGGGTCACACCTCGCCTTAGTGCCCCGCGTCATTGAAGGACTGCGCAAAGCTGGCGTTGACGCCAAGGTCATCGTTGGTGGCATCGTGCCCGACGACGACGCGACCGTCCTTCGAGGTCTCGGCGTGGTGGCCGTGTACACGCCCAAGGACTATTCGATGGCCGCCATTATGGACGACCTGCTCGCCTTGATCGAATCAACTAGTTGAGGTGATGCGGGCGACGCAGCGCGTAGGGCCCGGAGTTAAACCAGCGACCAGAAAAACGCCACGCTGGCGGCTTGTCCTTGACGCTGCGACGCTCTTCCTTCAGTAACTCTTCCGCGACGGCGATGAGGACGGCCATCTCCTCGGGCGGTAGCGACGGCCGCGGAGCGAGCCCGTAGTTCACAGTGGCACGTTCCCGTGCTTGCGCTTGGGCAACTCTTCGCGCTTACCTCGCAAGAGATCGAGCGAACGAGCGAGCACCCGACGGGTTTCGGCCGGATCGATCACGTCGTCGATGAATCCGCGCTCGGCGGCGATGTAGGGATTGGCGTAGCGCTCTTCGTAGTCGTCGATGAGTTGCGCGCGGAGTTTCTCGGGGTCATCGGACTCGGCCAGGTCGCGTCGATACACGATGCCCACCGCGCCCGAGGCACCCATCACCGCGAGTTCGGCCGTGGGCCACGCGAACGCGAGGTCCGCGCCGATCGACTTGGAGTTCATCACCACGTACGCGCCGCCGTAGGCCTTGCGGGTGATAACTGAGATACGCGGCACCGTAGCCTCACAGAAGGCGTAGAGCAGTTTGGCACCGTGGCGAATAATGCCGCCGTACTCTTGGGCGACGCCGGGCATGAAGCCCGGCACGTCGACGAACGTCACGATCGGCACGTTAAAGGCGTCGCAGGTGCGCACGAAGCGTGCCGCCTTCTCACTCGACTCGATGTCGAGTACGCCGGCGAGAATCTGGGGCTGATTGGAGATCAAGCCGATCGCGTGGCCGTCGAGACGAGCGAAGCCACAGGTGACCTGTTGGGCGTAGGTGGCGTGAACCTCCATGTAGTCGCCGCCGTCCACCACCGACTGAATAACCTTTTTCATGTCGTAGGGCTGGTTCGGCGAGTCCGGGAGGATGTCGCGCAGGTCTTCACAGAATCGGTCCGGGTCGTCGCCGGTCATGATGCGCGGCGGCTCTTCCATGTTGTTCGAAGGCAGGAACGACAAGAGGTAGCGAACTTCGTCCAGGACGCTCTTCTCGTCGGGCATGACAAAACTCGCTACGCCCGACTTCGTCGCGTGGGTCTGGGCCCCCCCGAGCTCTTCGAGCGTCACGTCTTCGCCAGTGACTGATTTCACGACGTCAGGTCCGGTAATGAACATGTGACTCGAGTCCTTGACCATGAAAATAAAGTCAGTCAAGGCTGGCGAGTAGACGGCTCCGCCGGCGCACGGCCCCAAGATGACCGAAATCTGGGGTACGACACCCGAGGCGCGGGCGTTACGTCGAAAGATCCCGCCGTAGGCGTTCAGACCCGCGACGCCTTCTTGAATTCGCGCGCCCGCGCCGTCGTTGAGACCAATGATGGGTAGGCCCATCGTCGTCGCCAAGTCCATGATCTTTTGAATCTTCTCGCCGTGGGTCTCGCCCAGTGCGCCGCCAAAGACCGTGAAGTCTTGTGAGTAGACGCAGACCTTGCGGCCGTCAATCTTGCCGTAGCCGGTGAGGACGCCATCGGAATAGGGTCGTGAGTCTTCGAGGCCCATGCCCGAGGCGACGTGACGATTCAACATATCGAGTTCTTGGAACGAATCCTCGTCGAGGAGATACTCAAGACGTTCACGGGCCGTCATACGACCCTTCGCGTGATGACGCTCAATCGCTCGTTCTCCACCCGCGACGCGAGCTTCGGCCTTAAAAGCTTCTAATTCCTTAAGACGATCAGCCATCGAATGCTCCATAACCAGCCAGGCTAGCCAGGACGCGACAGGTCTTCACTGAGACGCATCCCTAAGAAAGTTAAGAATCGCGAAACGTAGTTCGCGTCTTGAGTTACCGCGAAGTAGGAATTTCGAGTTACTCGTTAGTAAAAATTCTCCAAATCTCGAGTAACTCGCGAGAGAGCGACGCCTTAACTGTTCTCTTCTACGAGTTCGATCAACGTGCCGAAGGAGGACTTGGGGTGAACGAACGCCACCGTCGTGTTGCGAGAGCCCGGTCGTGGTTGTTGATCGATGACCTGAGCGCCCGAGGCCTTTACTTTCTCGAGTGCGTCGGCGCAGTTCACGACACGATAGGCCACGTGATGAAGGCCTTCACCCTTCTTCTCCAAGAACTTCGCGATCGGTGAGTCGTCGCGCGTTGGGGTAAGGAGTTGAACGTACGAGTCGGCCACGCGCACGAGCGCTTCTTCAACCCCGTCGGACTCAACGATCTCACGGTGCTCGACGGTCGCGCCAAAAACGTCCGCGTACCACGCGATCGCGGCCTCGAGGTCTCGTACCGCAATGGCGACGTGGTCAATCTCGCTGAGCAGTGAGTCCATGAGTATCCCCTAGTGACGACGAAAGATGCTGAGGCGCTCTTCACCGACGCGGGCGCGAAGCTCTGGGTTCGTTACACCCAGCCCTTCACTCGGCGCGACGCAAAGGACACCAATTTTTCCCTCGTGACGATTCTGCTGTACTTCATAGGCCGCTTCGCCGGTCTCTTCGAGAGTGAAGACGGCCGAAAGCGGCGGCACGACCTTGCCGTCGATGATTGCCTGGTTGGCGTCCCACGCTTCACGGTAGTTCGAGAAGTGCGAGCCCTTGATGGTCTTGAGCTTCATCCAAAGATGGCGATTGTCGTACTCGATCATGTACCCGCTCGTCGCGGCGCAGGTCACAATCGTGCCCGCGCGTTTGGTCACAAAGACGCTCGCGCCCATCGTGGAGCGACCCGGGTGCTCGAAGACAATGTCGGGATCGTCGCCGACGAGTGCGCGAATGTCCTTACCCAGACGGCGCCACTCACTTTCGTCCTGGGTGTGCTCGTCTTTCCAAAACTGGTAGTTCTTCTCTTGACGATTGATTACGTGTTCACACCCCAGTTCGCGCAGCATCGCGGCCTTGGACTCAGAAGAGACCACACCTACCGGCACGCCACCGGAGTTCAACACGTGCTGCACGGCGAACGATCCCAGTCCCCCCGACGCGCCCCAGACCAACACTCTGTCGCCTTGGGTGACCGGAGCACCGTTGCGCGAGACCAACATGCGATACGCCGTTGAGTTACATAACGCGTTGACGGCCGCCTCTTCCCACGTCAGGTGCGTGGGCTTGGGCATCAGCTGATTGGCTTTGACGACCGCAATGTCCGCGAGTCCGCCGAAGTTCGTTTCAAATCCCCAGATGCGTTGATTGCTCGCGAGCATTGAGTCGTCGTGACTGCTCGGGTCTTGGTCGTCCACGTGATTGCAGTGCACGGTGACTTCGTCGCCCACCTTCCAGTTTCGTACCAAGGAACCCGTGCGAAGTACGACGCCCGCCGCGTCCGATCCAATCACGTGGTAGTCGAGCGCGTGGCGCTGTCCCCAGATCGACTCCTTGGCCAAACGGTCGAGGAAACCGAACGTCGGCAGCGGCTCAAAGATGCTCGTCCAGACCGTGTTGAAGTTGATCGACGACGCCATGACCGCGACGTAGACCTCGTCGGGCGCGAGTTCGGGGACGGCCACTTCGTCGACGTGCAGGCTGCGACGGGGATCTTTGTCCTTGCTCGCGAAACCAGCGAACATGTCGACTTCGTCTCGTCGAACGAACACCGCCCGCGTGGTCGCGGGCATCGGTGTAGCGCTCAACGTCTCACTCGAAGCTCCCGCCAACGCGGCGTCAAGAATCTCACTCATCTGCGCGAGACTACTTGGCTGCGACGTGCGCGCTCTCACGAGACGGCTGGTACGTCACCCCCGGCCGACCACGTCCGCGAAGCGTCTATCGTTTTAAGTGGTTCCCGTTGGGAACGATCGAAGGAGTCCTTATGTCGCGCAGTGTCATCGTCGCCGGTAGTCGAACCGCCATTGGTAAGCTTTCGGGCGTTTTCGCGACGCTCAGTGCCCAAGAACTTGGGGGCGCCGCCATCAAGGGAGTTCTCGAAAAGACCGGCCTCGACCCCGCCAGCGTCGACCTGGTCCTCATGGGCCAAGTCATTCAGGCCGGTCAGGGTCAGATCACCGCTCGCCAAGCGGCCGTCAACGCCGGCATCCCCATGACCGTGAACGCCACCACCATTAATAAGGTCTGTCTTTCGGGCCTCCAGACCATCTACCTCGCCGATCTCATGATTCGCTCTGGTGAGGCGGACGTCATCATCGCTGGCGGCATGGAGTCGATGACCAACGCGCCCTACCTGCTTCCCGGGGCTCGCGCCGGTTACCGCATCGGCGACCAGAAGGTCGTGGACTCGATGATGTACGACGGTCTCACCTGCGCCTTCGATCAGTGCGCGATGGGACTGGCCACCGAGCGCTACAACCACGGCGCCATCAGTCGCGCTCGCCAAGACGAGTTCTCGGCCCGGAGCCACCAACTCGCCGCCTCCGCCATTACCTCGGGCAAGTTCGCCGAAGAGATCGTGGCCGTCGCCGTGGCGCAGCGAAAGGGCGATCCCCTCATGATCAGCGTCGACGAGGGCGTTCGTGGCGACACCACGGCTGAGTCGCTCGGCCAACTTCGTGCCGCCTTCGAAAAGGACGGCACCATCACCGCCGGCAACGCGTCACAGATCTCCGACGGTGGGGCGGCGGTGCTCGTCATGAGCGAAGAGCGCGCCCAACAACTCGGTCTCACGCCACTCGGTGAACTCGTGAGTTACGGCCAAGTCGCCGGTCCAGACACCTCGCTCCTCAGCCAACCTTCGAACGCCATCTTGCTCGCGGCGAAGAAGGCCAACCTCGACGTGTCGGGCTTGGATCTCTTCGAGATCAACGAGGCCTTCGCCGCGGTGGGCCTGCACTCGGCGGACGATCTCGGCGTCAGCGAAAACAAGATCAACGTCAACGGTGGCGCCATCGCGCTCGGCCACCCAGTGGGGATGTCGGGCACTCGTTTGGCTCTTACGGCGCTGATGGAACTTCGTCGCCGCGGGGGTGGCGTGGCGGCGGTGGCCCTGTGTGGCGGGGGCGGACAAGGCGACGCCGCCATTCTCCGTTCTCTCTAATTAGGCACGTAGGCGCTAACGAAGTCGTAGTGCGAGAGACCAATTTGTTGATCGTCAGGAATTGACAACACGAACGCCCCCGCGGTGGGAAAACCATCGCGTAGCGACACGGGCAGTTTTTTCACGAGCGCCCACACCAACTCGAGCACCGTGGGATTGTGACCCACGACGAGCAACGAGGTAGTCACGGGATCGATGGCCGCGATGTCGACTAGCAGATCCTCACCCGAGACGTCGCGTCGTCCGTTATAGATCAGTTCACTAAAGACGACGTCCGAAACGAGGGGCGTGCCCGCGAGGGCCAGTTCGAACGTCTCCCTCGTTCGAACCGAGGAACTGACGAGCGCGATCGCGGGCCCGTAGAGTCCAAGTTCGCCGGTGTCACTCGCCCACTTCTTCAGTTGTTCACACTGACGTCGCCCACGATCACTCAACGTTCGCTCAAAGTCACTCTGACCCGGCGCGGCCTTCTCGGCTTTGGCGTGGCGAACGACGGTGAGGTAGCGCACGTGAGCATTCTGTCCCAGAACTTGACGCTGCGTCCAGCCGCCCTCGTTAGACGTAGCGGGCGTCGCGACAGTGGCCCGCCAATTTTCTTGCGTCATCGGGGGACGGTCAGAGACGCTGGCGGGTACTCACGGGCTCAACCTACGAAAGGGGTGTAACGCCCGCTCGGTCAGAGGTTGCCCGTAGAGAAACTCGCCGAACTCGTTGGGCCGACTCCCTTACTGCGCCACTTCGTAATCAAATACCGACGACACATTCTCACTGACGAGCACGTGAACGACTTCCCAAGGGCATTCGCCGCGATTCGTTTCGCTTAGTCGCTCAACACGCGACGGCCATCGAGCGCACGACCCAAGGTGAGATCGTCGGCGAACTCCAAGTCACCACCCACGGGCAGGCCACTCGCGGGCTGTGAGACGACGAGACCGGGTACTTGGAGCAGTCGAGAGAGGTACATCGCGGTGTGATCGCCCTCGACGTTCGAATTGAAGCAGAGAATGACCTCTTTAACTGGTCCGTGTAAGCGTTGAATGAGCTCTTGAATCTTCAGGCGGTCAGGTGTCACGCCCTCCAAGGGGTTGAGAACGCCGTGTAGCACGTGATACGTGCCGTCAAACGCTCCCGATCGTTCCACCGCGACAACGTCCGGGGGACTTTCGACGACACAGATAATTGTCTGGTCGCGACGCGTGTCGGCACAGATCGGACACAGTCCACCAGATTCAGCGATGTTGCAACAACGTTCGCAGAACGACAGCCTGGTCTTCATTTGTTCGAGCGACGCGGCCAGTCGATCGACGTCTTCACTGGGTTGGCGCATGAGCCAGAACGCAATGCGCTGCGCCGACTTAGGACCAACACCCGGAAAACGTCCGAGTTCATCGACCACGGTCTGCAGCGCGGGAGGGTACGTCACGAAATCTCCTCGGCCCCAGGGAACATCTCAGTAATGAGGTGGTCGGCCACCGAGTCGACCACGATCACCGACTCGTCGGCGCCGTAGGGTTCGTCCTCGAGCGCAACACTCGTGAGTGGCGCGCTACGTGGTGCGGGCGCTGGCCTCGGCGCGGCGGCGAGGGACGCGTCAACGGTCCAGTAGATGGTCAGCGGTGACTTGAACTCATGCTCGAGCGCACCCTTTAAACCCTGGGAAATCAGTTCGGTGTTCTGACGCATCTCTTCACTGGGCACCGCGATCGTTATCAAGAGACCCTCCAACGACTCGATCTGGGCCGAGCGCAGCAACAGCTGCGCCGCCCGAGAGGTCCTAGGTATGACGCGCTCGATGAATCGTTCACGTACGTCGTTGAGTAACAACGTCTCGCCACTCGCCTTCTCTGGGGCCTCGGTCTCCTTCGCCGATTCCGGCTCAGGTGGTTCCGCCACGGGCTTGGCGCTCGCTTCAGCGACGGGAGCGGGTGCGGGACCACGCGTACTCGTCGATCCAATAGGTCGAAGTTCCGGTGCTGACGGTGCGGGAGCAGCGACGCGACTAGCCCCTCGTTCGATCTTCGTGAGACGCTCGTCGAGCGACTCGTAGGAACTATCGAGTTCCGGCTTGGTGAGACGGACCATGGCGACTTCTAACATGACAATTTTTTCTGGCGCACTCTTCATCTCACGGATCGCTCGCCCAACGGTCTCGAGCACGCGCACACTTCTCGCCAGTCCCAACTGTTCTCCCCACGAAACGAGTCGGTCCCGATCGCCGTCAACGGCGTCAGCGACCTCGGGTGCCACCTGCAGCAAGAAGACTTGGCGCACTTCACCGGCAAAGTTCTCCGCGAGTTGCTCGGGGTCCCATCCCTCTCTCGCCAAGATCGCGAGTGAGCGAATGGCTCCGACGGCGTCGTTGTTCACGAGGGCGCGAAAGAGCCCGTCAAACTCGGGCTGGGCTTCGGTGATGGAGCCGGTCGCGATCAACTGATCGAGGGCACTCAGTGCGTCACGGGCCGATCCACGTCCGAGTCGTACCGCCGCTTCAATCGTCGCGTCGTCGGCGTTGAGCCCGGCCGCGCCCTCCACGTCGTGCAACAGCGTCGCGAGCGTGTCCGCACCAATGAGGCGAAACTCCAGGTGCTGGGTGCGGGATCGAATCGTCGGCAACACCTTGTGCGGATCAGTCGTCGCGAGCACGAAGACCACGTGCGAGGGAGGTTCCTCGAGCGTCTTTAACAGTGCCGCGGAGGCCGCCTTGGAGAGTTGGTGGACTTCGTCAAAGATGTAGACCTTCCACGTCCCGGGCGTGCCGTGCCAGGCACCGGCAATGATGTCGCGAATGTCGTCAACGCCGTTATTGGACGCCGCGTCGAGCTCGATGACGTCAAGGGACGAGCCCTTGGCGATCGCGAGACAACTCGCGCACACCGCACAGGCGTCGCCGTCTTGGGGATTCTCACAGTTCAGTGCTTTGGCGAGAATTCGAGCGGTCGTTGTTTTTCCCGTGCCGCGAGGTCCCGAGAAGAGGTAGGCGTGCGAGATTCGATCGTTCTTGACCGCACCTTGGAGGGCGCGAACGACGTAATCTTGACCTCTCAGTTCGGCGAATCGGCCAGGTCGAAAGCGACGATAGAGAGAGGTCACTCCGTCGAGTGACGTGGGGGTCGCTTTTGCATCTGCCATGCACCGATGTTAACGACGTGATGTGAGGTGCCGAAGTCCAAAGCGATGGCCAGGCGATCCGTGGCACCCGACACAGTTCGCTGAGAGCTGCTGGCTTCCACCCCTGACTCGGTTCACGAAAGGTCGTCGCACGGGACCCGACCACCGCTTTGAACCTCGGCGATTAAAGGCTACCGGAGAACGACACGAACTCCTCGGGTAACCTTGCGAGCCGGTATTCATTTCTCGTAGTGAGTATCTATATATGGAGGAGTGCGAGAGCGGCCGAATCGGCACGATTGGAAATCGTGTGAAGGGAAACCTTCCGTGGGTTCAAATCCCACCTCCTCCGCCGCGGGGTGTTTACGAAAGTGCACCCCATCTGGTTACGAAAGTCGCCAGCCGCAGCCGAAATAGGGCGCTGACGCGTAAAAGCGGGTTGGCAGTGGCCTGGGTCAGTGAAAAGTCACGGTGTCGGTACGTCGAGCGCACCCCGGGGAGCAAAAAGAACGCCCACGGGACGTGACTCGTCCCGCGGGCTTCTCCTAGGTTTTGTTCGCTCGCCTACGCGGCGAGTTCGTCAGGTGGATCGTCGAAGTCGAACGGCTCAGCGAGCGCAATCTGGCCGTGCTCGTCGAGTTCCTCGAAGCCGAAGTTCTCGGGCATGAGTTCACTGAGCGGATCGGTGGCGTCACCCGTACGCCGCGACCACTGACGGA
This sequence comes from Acidimicrobiales bacterium, assembly GCA_035533995.1. GTDB lineage: Bacteria > Actinomycetota > Acidimicrobiia > Acidimicrobiales > RAAP-2 > RAAP-2. The sequence continues at coordinate 25,484 of DATLSR010000032.1, forward strand.
TAAGGCGGATGTTGGCTGCCATTGCCTGGAAGGTCAACATCAGGCTCGTCTTCACGAGACCGACCACGCGACAGAACCCGCGCTTGATGTTCTGAGTGCTGGGATTGCGCAGGTTACCGAAGACGCCCTCGATGTGGCTGCGCCGCGAGTAGGAGGCGATCCAGGCGGGCGATCCCCAGTATTCCTGCTGGCGGAGCTTGGCGAGGGCGGGGCCGGGGATGCTCACCGTCTGCTGACGGCAACCCTTGGGCGCCGTAACGAGAACTGGCGGGTTCTCGACCACGGGCACATCGTCGGAGTAGAACTCGGAGAGCGGGCAGTGCGCGCACTTGATCTTGCCCGCCTTACCCGGGCACATCCAACGGGTGTTGCCCGGGTCCTGGACGGTGGGGTTGTTCTCGTGGAACACGAACGCGTACTGCTCGCGCTCCTCATTATCTGCGGCGAACTCCGCGAGCTCCTTCAGGTTCCGCTCGCGGTTCTCGCGGTCCTCCTTGGTCGCCTTGTTCTTGAGTGGCCCGACCTTGAACCGGGCCGGGCGCGCGATGTCGATGAGGCGCTCGGGTATTCGGTCGCAGTGCGGAACGCCGTCGATGATCTTGATGCCCTCGAAGTCGCGCACGCCGTGGTCGTTGGGGTGGATGTCCTGAATCTGGCGGATATCGCGCTTGCGCAACTCGTTCGCCCAGTCCTCGGGGATCTTGTAGGAGAAGCCGCGATCCACGAGGAGTTCTTCGATCACGTGTCCCTCCTTGATCAGTCGGTCGAGCATGAGGAGCGTCGGCTCGGTCACGCTGCCCGCAGCGGGTCGCAGGGTGAGGCTGAGCACCAGCTTGGGCAGGAGGTCGGCCATCGCCCCCACGGGCAACACCGCGACGCCCGCGTAGAGGTCGTAGCCGAAGAGCTTGGACGACCGGTTGTCGTAGGTCTTGGTTCGATAGCCCAAGTGAGCGTCGGGATCGAACGAGTACACGTCGCGCTTGTCCTTCTTCTTCCTCTTGAGCTTCGAAGTGGCCTCTTGTTCACTGTTTCGAACAATCGCGAGCGCGTCGGGGTTGCCGGGGTCGTCGACGTCGAGGTCAACCTCGTCGCTCGTGGAGGTAGCTCGCCACTTGGGCTTTCCCCACGATTCGACACCCGAGCTGTCCCAGGCCAGGCTCAGCTGCGTAGGCATCGACTGAAGGAGCGAAGCCCGGAGCAACTTGTCGATGACCGACTGGAACGCTTCGCTGCGGATTTCGCGCTCGGTGTCGCTAATTTCGGGAGCCGAGGCAACCGTGTACTCGAGGCGGTCTTCAATCGCGCTGAAGAGGTAGCGCACCTCGCGCACCGTGATTGACTCACTCTGCACGCCAGGCGCGGTCTTGATGCGCGTTCCGAGCGCGTTCTGCACCGAAATCGGTATCCATTCGGTAAGTGCCCGGTGCACGTTCGTGAGCGTGAGAGTGAGCCCCTTGAAGGCGACGAGCACCGCGCCAGTGAAGAACACCTCCGCCTTCAGTTCGCGCGGGCGGCCGGTGCCGTTGGGAACCAGCAGGCTCTCGACGTCCTGACCAACTCCGCTGCGGCGGATGGCGTTCAAGACCAGTTCGACTTCGCAGCGGCGGATCACGACCGACCACCAAGATCTTGAGTACCAATGGTACGGAGCACCGCAACGACCTGCGCCTCGTCGGGCTCGGGGCAGTACCCGACCAAGTCGACCAGAGACCGAGCGGAGCGCAACCCCGACGCACGTAACAAAGCCCCAAGCGGCACCGGAGCGCTCATGCACGCGACCAACCACGTCGAGCGCAACCGAGCGGCGTCCA